>NZ_JBQWAS010000028.1:0-575221 GCF_052492075.1 Haloleucobacter albus | reverse complement strand
GTGCCCGGCCAGTAGCCGGTTTCGACGAACACAACGATGCCAGCTTCGGCAGCAATCACGGAAGCCTGGGTGTCGTTGACGCCGGTCACGGCGAGATGGGCGCTTTCCACGTTCCATTCCACGCCGGCCTGAGCCACGGCGCTGGCATAGGAGAGGCCAACATCGGTCTTGTTGGTCAGCGTGGTCAGATCCTGACCCGCGGCAGAGTTCTGCGCACCACCGGCCACAGCCGCGATGAAGTCACCCACCGGCACGGCGCCAGAGGTGAGCTGATTGGTCCAGTAAGCAAGGCCTTCCGCGTCCGGGTCGCGGTTGAACATGTTCTGGTAGATTTCGGTGATGAACTGCTTGGTGTCGCCTTCCAGCAGGTTCGGATACTGGAGGAAGGGATAGGTCTGGAGAGCTTCGGGCTGCTCGGAGAAGCTCTGCGCGATCTGCTGGATCGTCATCGGATCTTCAGCAGAAGTCAGCCGGCCAATCCAGTAGTTCAGACCTTCCGGATCGGGAGCGCGGTCAAAGTAGCCCACATAAAGCTGGGAAATCTGCTGAGCAGGAGAAAGTGCCATCTTGAACCTCTTGATGAACTCGATGCGCGTCCGGGTGCCCCCCGAAACAGGCGCGAATGGCGATGTCTGTCGCCCCTTCGCACCGGGCCTTCAGCGAAGGAGCCCAGAGTGCATCGGGACATGTACAGCAGATACACTACCCCCTCGGGGCTGTACAGCGAAAAATTGCAATTCGCGGTACAGCAGCTCATAGGTTGTAGAGCCGCGCGGATCACCATAAAAGGCGGATAATGATTATCTCAGATCGTGCTCGTGGTGAATAACAACCTGAAGATGCGCGGCTTGAGGCCGGTGTCGGTTGCAACCCAAGCGACAGCCGGAAGTGGTCTGACGAGGGCGGCACATGGCGATGTTCAGACGTCTGGGACTGGGGCCGCGCATTCCGCGCGAGCGGCCTGTGCCGTCTGTGTACAGGCCGTTGCGGCGCGCCCCTCTAGATCGAAATGCCCTCGCTTTGTGGGGGCTCCTGCATTCACAGATCGGTATTGGTTCGTCTGCGCGCGGCTATGCCCGCCTGTTGCAGAAGATGGCACCGCAATTGCGGGCCCGCCACATGGCGGCGCATGTGCAATGCCACGCCATGCCTCTGCCGGGGCGGGATGGCGTGGATTTCCCTGTCGATTCGCTGAACAGGCGGGCTATCCGCAATATTGTGGTGCTGAACCCGCCGGAATTGCTGGCCGGCAATATCTTCTTCCCGTCCGATCTGATGCGCGACACGTATGTGATCGGCTATTGGGCGTGGGAGTTGCCATATATTCCAGATGACTGGCGACCTGCCTTCAACCTTGTGGACGAGGTGTGGACATGTTCCTCCTTCGCCGCCCGTGCGTTTCGAGATGATAATGTCCGGGCGGGGCACGGGCGGGGCAGGGCCGCAAATCAGCCTTCTGCCGCCGGCAAACGCGTGAGCGTGCTGCCGCATGTCATGGAAGACTGGGCGCATACGCCCCGTGCTCAGGCCCGGCAGGTGCTGGGGCTGGAAGGGGATGTGTTCACCTTTCTGAGCGTGTTTGATTTTGCCTCCGGCCTGTATCGCAAGAACCCGCTGGGGGTGATCGCGGCGTTTCGCGCGGCCTTTGGTGATGGGCCTGCCGGGCCGAATCTGGTGCTGAAATATCACAGCGGGTGCCAGTATCCTGAGCACGAGGCCCAAGTGCGCGCCGCCGCCGCCGGCTGCCCGCGTATTCGGATCATCTCATCCGTCCTCAGCCCGCAGGACATGCGTCATCTGTTTGATGCAGCGGATTGTTTTATTTCGCTGCATCGCTCGGAGGGATTCGGTCTGAACATCGCCGAAGCGATGATGGCCGGCCTGCCGGTGATCTGCACCGCTTACTCAGGAAATATGGATTTCACCAGCGCCGCCAACAGCCTGCTTGTGGACTGGAAGCCGGTGCCGCTGCGCAAGGATGAGTATTTTGGCTGGCAGGGACAAAGCTGGGCCGAGCCGGATCTGGCCAGCGCTGCGGCTTCCATGCGCCATGTGGTGGAGGATCAGGCTCTCGCGCAGGTGATTGGCCAGCGTGCGCGCGCCCATGTGCTGCGCGCCCTTTCTCCTGAGGCCATCAGCGAGAAGATGCTGACGCTGCTGCAATTTTCCGAAGCGCGCTGTCATCTTGGGTTGTGGAGCAGAATCAGTGCAGGCCTGCGTGGCGCGTGGCATGGCTCCGCCCATGGCGGACCTTCGGAAAACGGACGCGGAAGCACATTCCGGCGCCCTCCAGTGATCTGACTAAAATATGCAGAAGGCATCCATCATGGCACATGGTCTTGCGGGGGCCAGCCTCGCGCGTTCCGAGGCTGCGGATAAGCGGATTATTCCCGTTATTCTGTCCGGGGGCACGGGTTCGCGTCTGTGGCCGCTCTCGCGGGAGGCATATCCAAAGCAGCTCCTGCCATTGGTTTCAGAGCGCACCATGTTGCAGGAAACCGCCTGCCGCTGTGCGGATCGCAGCATCTATGGCGCGCCGGTCGTCATCGCCAATGTCGAGCATCGTTTCGTCATTGGCGAACAATTGCATGCGCTGGGGGTTGAAGATGCGTCCATCGTGCTGGAGCCGGAAGGGCGCAACACGGCGGCGGCTGTCACCATCGCCTCGCTTCTGGCTGCGGCGCGCAACCCGGATGCCCTGATTCTGGTGATGCCGGCGGATCACAATATTCAGGATGTGGCGGCTTTCGACGCCGCCGTGGCCCGTGGCGCCCAGGCCGCGCGGGAGGGGCAGTTTGTTCTGTTCGGCATTCAGCCGACCTATCCGGCCACGGGTTATGGTTACATCAAAGCGGAGGCGGAAGGGCGCGCGGGGGTTTTCCCCGTGGCGCGATTCGTGGAAAAGCCGGATGAGGCCACCGCTCGCGGCTGGCTGGAAGAAGGCGGCTATTTCTGGAACAGCGGCATGTTTCTTTTGCCGGTTTCCGCCTTTCTGGAAGAATTGGGCCGTCTGCAACCGGAGATTCTGGCCGCCTGTCGGCAGTCTGTCCGTCATGCGGCGCAGGATATGGATTTCATGCGGCTGGCGGCGGAGCCCTTCTGCACGCAGCCTTCCATCTCGGTGGATTATGCCGTGATGGAACATACCGCGCGCGCCATGGTGGTGCCGGTGGATTGCGGCTGGACGGATGTGGGCTCCTGGTCCTCCCTGCACGAGATCACCACGAAGGATGCGGCCGGCAATGCGCTGGTGGGTGATGTGGTGGCCGAGGATGTTTCCGGCTGCTATCTGCGCGGCGAAGGCCAGCTTGTCACCGCCATTGGCGTGGAAGATCTGGTGGTTGTGGCCACGCCCGATGTGGTGATGGTGACAAAGCGCGGTCGCGATCAGGAGGTGAAGAAGCTGGTGGAGCGGCTCAAGGTGGATGGTCACGCCGCCGCGACACAGACGGTGCGTGTGCATCGGCCATGGGGCTTTTACCAGTCCATCCATAATGGGGATCGCTTTCAGGTGAAGCGTATCACGGTGAAGCCGGGGGAGAAGCTCTCCTTGCAGAAGCATTATCACCGCGCCGAACATTGGGTGGTGGTGAATGGTACCGCTCTTGTCACCCGCGATGACGAGCAGATTCTACTGCGGGAGAATGAATCCGTCTTCTTGCCGCTGGGCAGCGTTCACAGGCTGGAGAACCCCGGCAAGGTGGAGCTGAATGTCATTGAGGTGCAGTCCGGCCCCTATCTGGGAGAAGATGATATCATCCGCTTCGAGGATGTGTACCAGCGTTCATCAGCGGAATAGGGAACGTTCAATCCTGTAAAGAAAAAGGCCCTGCCGGTTCAAGCCCGGCAGGGCCTTTTGTTTGAGCCTTGAAAGATCTCAGAACGTCATCTCGATGCGGGTGCCGACCACGGCCGCATCTTCAATTGCGGCGCCGACAATGCTGTGGGGGTTCACAGCATTTCCGCCGGGGTGGAACACATACTGGAAGAAGGGCTGCACAGAGAGCCAGGGGGCGACAGCGGCCTGATAGGTGACTTCCAGCACGGCTTCATAATCCGGCACTGGCTCGAACGTGCCGTTCAGAAGATTGTTGAGGCGCACATTGCCCGCCAGGGTGGGGCTGATATTGGCATAGGCGAAGCCCACGCCGAAGACATCCGCATCGCGGCCCGGCAGAAGGCCGGTATAGGCCAGGCCGACATCCATGTACCAGTCGATCAGATTGCGGTTCTGCTGGGGGCTGATGGTGAAGCGCGCAAAGCCGCGCAGGCCTTGATCGTCCGTGCCGGGCTCCTGCCAGAGGGCCTGGTCGATGACGGCGTAGAGCGCATAATCGCCGGTATATTGCAGCGGGTCAGCCGCAGCGGGGCCGGTGCCGAGCGGCAGGCCATTGGCAGAGGTGCCGAGGCTGTCGAATTTCTCGGAATTGTACCAGCCACCGACCTTGTAGGTGCTGGACTGGAATTCGCTGCCGCCTTCCGGCATGTAGGTATAGGCGGCTTCGGCAATGAAGAAGGCGCCATCGCCAATGGGGAAGGTCATGCCATTTGTGTTGGCACCGGGTCCATTGGGGTTACCGTTGAAAATGGCGGCCTGCAACAGCCAGGCGTCGTTCGGCTGGAAGGAAACCTGCACGCCGGGTACGGCCATGGGGTAGGCCGGGCCGCCATCCGGCAGATCGGTGCCGAAGCTGCCCGGAAAGCCAAAGGTGGAGTTGACGAACAGGCCGGCGGTTTCGCTGATGACGAAATTTTCATCCGCGAGAATCTGGCCGGCCTTGATCTTGAGAACATCATCAAACAGGCTCTGCTCCAGCCAGATCTCGCCGAGGCGGACTTCCGCCGTGGCTTCCACCGAGGTCACGGTGAGCAGGTTGCCAATATAGTAGGTGGAGAGGCCGTGGCCCTGGATGACATAGCCGGCAGCATAGAAGGTGCCACCCTGCCAGCCGATGAACTTCTCCAGATCAATCGTCACTTCCGGCTTGAATACGCCATCATAGGTTGAACCCTGCCGGATGCCGCCCGAGACATTGCCCAGAATATCCATGGTCTGGGTGAGGCCGATGGTGATGCCATGGTCCTCTTCCAGTTTGGTGCGCAGGCCGCCCCAGTCTCCTGTCAGGGTTTCCTGCTCCAGCAGGCTGGTGAGGGAGGGGGGCAGGGCCAGGCTGGGGGTAAAGCCCGCCGGCTGGTTGGCTTGGGTCAGATCTGCGGCATGGGCCGGGCTGGCCACACCCATGGCGAGAGCAAGGCCCAGTGTGCACAGGCTGGCGCTGCCGAGAAGGCGCAGGGCCACCGGCCGGGAATGATGGGCTGTTTCAGAAATGGAAGATCGAAAAAAGAAGCTATTCATGACCGCCCCATAATGCGCCCGCATGGCAATGGGCCGCACAATGCGCGGGCCGGGCGCTCAAATGACCATTGGGGTGATACGCTTCGGGGTGGCTTGTGTGCAAGCACAACTTGAAAGATTTAATTTGTAATTTCTAAAAAGTGGTATCATGGTAATTTGTTGTACTGCAAACTTTTTCGCAAATTCTTCATATTGCAGCATTCAGCTTTGATGTTCGGGGATGATGTCATCTTGTGCTTCCGTTTTATTCCCGTTGGGGAAGGGGAGCGGCCGGCCCCATGAAAAAAGCCCGGGCGCAGCCCGGGCTTTTGTCTTGCCGATCATGCCTGATGCGCCGGAAGAGGCGCGCCTTGACGGATCAGTCCTTCGCACGCTCCACATAGGAACCGTCCGAGGTCATGACGACAACGCGGGTGCCGGTGGCGACATGGGGCGGCACGGAGGTGCGCACGCCATTGGAAAGAATGGCCGGCTTGTAGGAGGAAGAGGCCGTCTGGCCCTTCACGGTCGGTTCGGTCTCGGTGATTTCCAGAACCACGCGCTGCGGCAGTTCCACGGCGATGGGGTTGCCGTTATGGGTGGAGAGAATGCACTCCATGCCTTCCTGGAGATAGACAGCCTGATCGCCCATCACATCCTTGGAGACGATGAGCTGGTCATAGGTCTCCGGGTTCATGAAGGTGTAGCCGTCGGAATCCTCGTACAGATAGGTGTGCGGGCGGTCTTCCACGAAGGCGCGCTCCACCTGCTCAGTGGTGCGGTAGCGCTCGGAGATCTTCACACCATCCGAGATGCGGCGCATGTCGAGCTGGGTCACCGGGGTGCCCTTGCCGGGGTGGATATTGTCGGCGGTGATGATGACATAGAGCTTGTCGTCGATCTCGACCACATTGCCTTTGCGCAGGGAGCTGGCGATAACCTTGACCACGTCGCGTCTTCCTTGAACTTTTGCGGCGGCGGGCCGCTATAATGTAGAGATATCGGCGCGCACCATAACCATCTTCGCGCCAAGCGCCACCCTTGCGGCGGCCTTTGGCACGCCAATTGCCCGCCGCAAGGACGTCTTCTCGTGAAAAAGGTATCTGGTTCCCGTCAGTCGCTGGCTGCGAGTCCTTGGTGGGCGCGCACGGTGCATCAGGATCGTCGCCCCTTTCTGCTGGCGCGCGGGCGTATCACGGCGGCGGTTCGGGGCTGGTTCACCGGGGAGGATTTCCTTGAGGTGGAGACGCCGGTGCTCCAGCGCTCACCCGGCAATGAGGCCCATCTGCATGCCTTCGCCACGGATCTGATCGGGCCGGATGGCGTGCGTGATACACTTTATTTGCGCACCTCCCCGGAATTTGCCGCCAAGAAACTGCTGGCTGCCGGTGAAGAGCGTATCTTCGAGCTGGCGCGGGTGTTTCGCAATCGCGAGCGCAGCGCCTCGCACCATCCCGAATTCACCATGCTGGAATGGTACCGCGCCGGCGCGCCCTATGAGCAGCTGATGGAGGATTGCGCCGCGCTTCTGGCCCTTGCGGCGCGCACTGGCGGCATGGAGCGGTTCCTGTTTCGTGGACAAGGATGCGACCCTTTCGCCGAACCGGAGCGGTTGACGCTGGTTGATGCTTTCCAGCGCCATGCCGGGCTGGATCTGGAGCGGTTTCTGCCCGAGCCGGGTGCAGACAATGGCCCGCTTGTCTCCCCCTTTGCGCAGGCCGCTGCGGCTACGGGCGTGCATATTGCGGAAGATGATGGCTGGGCGGATATCTTCTCCAAGGTGCTGGTGGCGCATGTGGAGCCGCATCTGGGTGTGGGGCGGCCCACCGTGCTGTGCGAATATCCAGTGAGCGAGGCGGCGCTCGCCCGCCCGAAACCGGCTGATCCGCGTTTTGCCGAGCGGTTCGAGCTTTATGCCTGCGGGCTGGAGCTGGCCAATGCTTTTGGTGAACTGACGGACCCGGCCGAACAGCGTCGGCGCTTCATGCTGGAGATGGATGAGAAGGCCCGCCTTTATGGTGAGCGCTACCCTCTGGATGATGATTTTCTTGCCGCCCTTGCCGAAATGCCAGAGGCCAGCGGCTGTGCATTGGGGCTGGACCGGCTGGTGCTGCTGGCCAGTGGTGCGCGCCGCATTGAAGATGTGCTGTGGGTGCCCGTGGCCCGGCCGGGTCTGGGGGATGCGCTGGGGTGATCCGCCCTTGAAAGGGGTTGTCGACAGCTTCTGGGCATGAAAAAGGGTCTTTGGGCAGGTGGTGTCTTGTCTCTGACGCCTTCAATGGGCAAGCGTAGATCGCGCTGGTGGAAAGTAACGGGAACGTGCAATGGCGGATATTGAGCGGATTCTGGAAAATTATCCGGGTTTGGCCACCGGCCTGTGGCTTGTTGCGCTGATCCTGGCGGCGCTTGTTGTTCATTATTCTGTCAAGTTCATGCTGGTGATAATGGCGCGCCGGCTCATCGACCACGCAAAGTTCGTGCGCGTTCGGGATATTGTGCAGGCCGGGGTCATCAAGCGCCTGTCCATGGCCGTGCCGGCCATGGTGATCGCCAGCTGGATTGAGGCCGTGCCCGGACTGAATGGGACGGTCGCCTCTGTTGTGCGGCATGTGGCCATGGCCTGCATCACGCTGGCGGTGGCGATGGCGATTGTCGCCGGGCTGCAATTGGCGGGCCGTCTGTGGCAACGCCGGCACAGCGATTCGGGGCGTTCTGTGACCGGATATGTGCAGGTCGCCGCCATCGTGGTGTATGCCATTGCGGCCATTCTGATGATTGCCGAAATCATCAATCGCTCGCCGTTGATCCTGATGTCCGGGCTGGGAGCGCTGACGGCCGTTCTGATTCTGGTATTTCAGGATACGCTTTTGTCTCTCGTCGCTTCGGTTGAATTGTCCTCAACCGATATTGTGCGGGTGGGAGACTGGATCGAAATGCCCTCCATGAACGCCAATGGCAGCGTTGTGGAGGTGTCTCTTTACTCGGTCACGGTGCGGAACTGGGATAATACCTATACCAATTTTCCGGTGCGCAAGCTGGCTTCCGACCCGTTCAAGAACTGGCGCGGCATGACGGAATCCGGTGGGCGACGGATCTGTCGTTCCATCCCGATCGACCAGAGCACGGTGCGTTTTCTGAGTGCGGACGAGCTGGAAAAATTCTCGCACATGCCGAGCCTCAGCGCCTGCCTCAACCGCAGCCAGGCCGGGGCTGCCCACCCGGCGGGAGGTGCGGATACGCCGGCGGACATCTCTGAAAACAAGAGCCGGGTGACCAATCTCAGCCTCTTGCGCGCTTATATGGAAGCCTATCTGAATGCCCACCCCATGCTCCACAAGGACATGACATCAATGGTGCGACATCTGGAGCCGGGCCCCTATGGTTTGCCCTTCCAGCTTTATTGCTTCACCAGCACCACGGAGTGGAAGGCTTATGAAGCCATTCAGGCTGATCTTTTCGATCATATGCTTTCCATGCTCGCAGAATTTGACCTGAAGGTTTTCCAGTCCACCTGATCTGCCGGTTTCAAGGCCATTTCTGCCCATGAAAAATGCAGGTCGTCATTTCCCACGGCTTGAAACTGTGCTAGGCAAGCCTTGTTCAGTATCAGACTGCTGTGGGAAAAGACCTGCGACCATGCCGGGCGAAGGCGACAGTACAGGCGATAGTCGATACCGATCCAGGCCGGACTCCCCGGTGCGGGAGCGGCCACTTCCTCATATCTTGACTTGCACAACACCAGAATGCGCCTCGGATTCTCTCCGGGGCTTTTTGTGCTGGTTGGATCTCTCTTGATAGGCGTTGAAGATGGAGCTTCTTGCAGATCCGAACATATGGATCGGCCTCGTAACCCTTGTGGTGCTCGAGGTGGTTCTGGGTATCGACAATCTCGTCTTCATCGCCATTCTGGCTGACAAGCTGCCGCCGGAGCAGCGCAACCGGGCCCGCATCATTGGCCTGGGCTGCGCGCTCGTCATGCGCATTCTGCTGCTGTTTTCCATTTCGTGGATCGTCACGCTCACAAAGCCGTTGTTCACGGTGGCAAGTTTTGATTTCTCCGGGCGAGATCTCATTCTCATCGTTGGCGGCATCTTCCTGCTGGCCAAGGGTACGATGGAGCTGCATGAGCGCCTGGAGGGTGCTCAAAAGCCGCAGGAAGGGCGGGTGGTGCACGCCGTCTTCTGGCAGGTGGTGGTGCAGATCGTCGTTCTCGATGCGGTCTTCTCGTTGGACAGCGTGATTACCGCCGTGGGCATGGTGAACCACCTGTGGGTCATGATTGTCGCGGTCTGCGTGGCCATGGCCATCATGATGATGGCTTCCAAGCCATTGATGACATTTGTCTCTCGCCACCCCACCGTCATCATACTGTGCCTCGGCTTCCTGCTGATGATCGGCTTCTCGCTGGTGGTGGAAGGTTTTGGGTTCCATATTCCGAAGGGCTATCTCTATGCGGCCATCGGTTTCTCGGTGCTGATCGAGGCGGCCAACCAGTTGGGCCGGCACAACCGCGAGAAATACATCACCACGGGCGATCTGCGTGAGCGTACCTCCGAAGCCGTTCTGCGGATGCTGGGCGGGCGCGTGGGCCATGAGCCGCTGGGTGAAACTGTTGATGTCATCGCCGAACAGGCTGCCCAGGGCGATCTGTTCAACCCCAAGGAAAAGGAAATGATCCGCGGGGTGCTGGATCTGGGGGAGCGGCCCGTCAGCTCCATCATGTCGCCGCGGAATGAGGTGGAATGGCTGGATCTGAACGAGAGCCCGGAAGTGTTGATGGCCGAAATCCGGGATCTGAGCCACAGCCGCGTCATCCTTGCGCGTGAGCAGGTGGATGAGTTCGTCGGCGTGGCTATCACCAAGGAACTGCTCAATCTCATGATTGACGGCAAGGCGATTGACTGGGCCAAGGTCTCCCGTCAGCCGGTCATCGTGCATGAGACGACGGATGTGCTGAAGGTGATGGAGCAGTTGCGCCGCTCTCCCGTGCAGATGGCCATGATCGTGGATGAGCATGGCTCGCTGGAGGGGATTGCAACGCCCACCGATATTCTGGAGGCGATTGCCGGCGAGTTCCCTGATTTTGACGAGGAGGCCGCCGTGCTCGACCGGCAGGAGGATGGCTCCTGGCTGGTGGATGGCTTTGTGGATGTGCGCCAGCTCAGCGGCATTATCGGCCATGATCTGGTGGATGATGCCAACCGCTATTCCACGCTGGGCGGCTATATCCTTACCTGGCTGGGGCATCTGCCCGTGGAAGGAGAAACCTTCGAGGCGGAGGGGCTGCGCTTCGAGATCGTCTCCCTCGACAAACGCAGCGTCGGCAAGGTGCGGCTGATCGAAACCTGAGAAGGGCGGGCCGGTCTTGGAGCCGGCCCGTTTCAGTCAGCTGTTGCGGGTCGCGCCATAGGCATTGGCCAGCGCGACAAAACCGGGAATGTCGATTTCCTCCGCGCGGGCCGTTTCGGCAAGGCCGGCCTGTTCCAGCAGCGGCAATGGGGCCGTGCCGAGAGATTTCAGGCTCTGGCGCAGCATCTTGCGGCGCTGGCCGAAGGCCGCTTCTGTCACCTTTTCAAGATGAGCCAGAGTGCACGGCGCCGGGTCAGCCCGCGGCACCAGATGCACCACGGAAGACGTGACCTTCGGAGGTGGCACAAAGGCCGAGGGGGCGACATCAAACGCGATGCGGGCTTGTGTGCGCCAGCCCGCCAGCACCGCCAGGCGGCCATAAGCCTTGCTGCCCGCCGGGGCCACAATGCGCTCGGCCACTTCCTTCTGGAACATGAGGGTGAGCGAACTGAACCATGGGGGCCACGGGTCCGTGGAGAGCCAGCCCACCAGCAGAAGCGTGGCGACATTATAGGGCAGGTTGGCCACCACGCGCGCCGGTTCATTGCCCAGCATGGGGCGCACATCCACCTTCAGCGCATCACCTTCAATCACATCAAGGCGGCCGGGATAATGGGCGGCAATATCGGCCAGTGCATCCATGCAGCGCCGGTCGCGTTCAATGGCGATCACGCGTTTTGCCCCCAGCGCCAGCAGGGCGCGGGTGAGGCCGCCGGGGCCGGGGCCGACCTCGATCACAGTTGCGCCTTCCAGCGGGCCGGAGGCGCGGGCAATGCGGCCGGTGAGGTTCAAATCCAGCAGAAAATTCTGGCCCAGGCTCTTTTGCGCCGAAAGGCCATGCTCGCGGATCACATCCCGCAGGGGGGGCAGATCATCCAGCGCGCTCATGAAGCCTCTCCCGCGGGCTTTCCTGCGGGCTGGGCCGGCTGGTGGTGTGCCTCTTCATCCGCCAGCCGGCGGGCGAGACGCAGGGCCGCGATGAGGCTGGCCGGATTGGCGCGGCCCGTGCCGGCGAGATCGAAAGCGGTGCCATGGTCTGGCGAAGTGCGGATGAAGGGCAGGCCGAGCGTCACATTCACTCCGTCATGGAAGGCCAGGGTTTTGGCCGGAATCAGCACCTGATCGTGATACATGCCCACAACCACATCATAATTTTCCCGCGCTTCGGGATGGAATAGCGTATCGGCAGAGAGCGGGCCGCGCGCATCAATGCCGGCCTCTCGCAAGGCCGCGATGGCGGGGCGGACGACCTCCTCATCCTCCCGGCCCAGCGTGCCATTCTCCCCCGCATGGGGGTTGAGCCCGGCAAAGGCGAGGCGCGGATGCGCCAGCCCGAAGCGACAGGCCATGTCTTGGGCGATGATGCGCCCGGTTTCAACCAGCAGATCCACCGTGAGAAGCTGCGGCACGTCGCGATAGGGCACATGGATGGTGGCGGGCACCACGGCCAGAAGCGGCGACCAGATCATCATGACCGGCCGGGGGGCAAGACCCTCTGGCCCCCCGGCGCAGGCGGCCAGATATTCAGTATGGCCGGGAAAGCGGAAGCCCGCTTCATACATCACGGATTTGGCCAGCGGATTGGTGACGAGGGCCGCTGCGCGGCGGGCCTTCACCAGTTCCACGCCCTTTTCCAGCCCGGCGAGCACACAGGCGGCGCTGCTGGCATCCGGCGTGCCCGGCTCCGCCGTGGCTTTGGGGCCGGCGGGCAGAATGGGCAGGGCATCAGAAAACAGGTCGGTGGCGTCTTCCGGCGTGCAGGGTGCCAGGGGGAGCGAAACACCCAGTTGCGCGGCGCGCCGGGCCAGAAGTGCTGGATCTCCAACCACGAGAAAGGCCGGCAAATCTGCCGGCCCTCCATTTTCTCCAGCCCGCGCCTGCCAGGCGCGAATAACCAGTTCCGGCCCCACGCCGGCAGGTTCGCCCAAGGTGAGGACGAGCGGTGATTTTTTCCGCGCGCTCATCAGCGGTACTGGATCAGCGCGCTTTTGCGCAGCCCGGAAAGCAGATTGTCCGAAGCCTTCTTGAACTGAGCTTCGCTCAGCTCATCCTTGACTTCCCGCTTGGCAGAGCTTTCACCGCGGATCTGGCGTTTCTCGCAAATGGCGAAGGTTTCCACGCCAATCTGGGTTGTTTCCGGCGGGGTCAGGCCACCTTCCGGGGTCTTGTCCAGAATTTTCTGCAATTCCTTCGGCATGTCGGAAGACAGGCGCAGGGCTTGTGGGCGCACCACCACTTCCTTCATGGCCATGGCCATGGGAATGCCGGCCTCGCAACTCTTGAAGCGGGAGCGCAGGCGCCTGGCATCACCCATGCGGCCCTTGCCGATGAGAATGATGGGGCGCAGAATATATTCCGTAGCGGTATTTTCCGTCTGTCCGCGCTTTTGCAGGGCGGCGGCCACATCCGCGTCACGAATGGTCACATTGCCGACGCGCGCCCGCACATATTGGTTCCACACATAATCAGCGGCCAGCTTGTTCTTGAACAGGCGCGGGTCCAGCCCTGATTGCTTGAGCATGGCCGCCAGCTGGTCGGCTGTGCGCCCGGAGCGGGAGGCCACATTCTCGAACATCTTGTCTAGATCTTCCTGGTCGATCCCCTCATTGAGGTTACGGGCCTGCTGAAGCTTCAGGCGTTCATTGATAACCTCTTCAAGAGCCTGCTTCTGCGACAGGCTCTTGCGATCAAGCATCTGGCTCAGGCGCTGGCGCTGGGAGACATCATAGGTGGTGATGGGATCGCCATTCACGATCACCACGACCTGTTGCGCATGGGCCGCAACCGCAGGCCCCATGACGGCCAGAAACAGAGCGGCCAGAAAACCGAGACAGTGACGCTTGATGAACATGAGCCGTTCCGTACCCTCATCCCCAGACAGATTACCGTGAGATATCATCATTATGGTCCATGGGTCATGCCCCATGGGCATGAACAGCCAGCAAGGCCGGGGCAGCATACCGGCATGTGGCCGCGCCCTCAACCGGGCAGCAGCCGTTCGCTTTCCAGATAGCCGGTGAGCAGGCCAAGGCCGAACAGCATCACGAGAACCGCAGCCAGCAGCTCAACGGCGCGCATCAGCACCTGTGCGGTGCGTCCATTTTGGCCGGCGAGGCGCACCGCAATGCGTTTGCCATAAACGGCCAGCGCGGCAATGCCCGTCACCGTGAGAGCCGTGCCCAGCCCCATGGCAATCACCGCCAGAATGCCGGAGATGAATACTCCCTGAGCGAGGGCGAATGTCAGCACCAGAATGGCGCCCGAGCAGGGGCGCGCGCCAGCCGAAACTACGGCGATAGTGGCGCGCTTCCAGCCACCATCGCGGATCAGCGCGGGATCTGGCATATGGACGTCACCGCAGCCGCAATCATTGCCATGCTCGTGGTCCGGCACGCCACGCAGGGCGCGTAGCAGCGCCCGGCCCTTGGAGAAGCTGAGCCAGAGACCAAACAGGGCGATGCCGCCATAGGCTGCGATCTCAATCACATTCATGGCCTGCGCCATGGAGGCGGCGGTCGCGCCCAGAATGGCGGCCAGCAGGCCCACAAACAAAATGGCGACGAGCGCCTGCACCATGCCGGCGGCGAGAGACAGCGCGGCCCCACGGCGCAAGGTGCCGCCATCGGCCAGCAGATAAGAGGAAATCACAGCCTTGCCATGGCCGGGGCCTGCGGCATGGAACACACCATAGGCGAAGGAGAGGGCGGCCAGCATCCAGGTGGCGTTGCCATCAGCCTTGGCGGCACGCACGGCCTGCACAAGTGAACGGTAGAATTGTGCCTGCTGGGCCAGGATATAGCCGCCAATGCCGCCTGCCGGTTCCGGCCCGGCGCCCATGCCGAAAGGGGTGGGGCGCGGGCCGCCGCCCTGCTGGTTCACCATCTGCCCCAGAGCCTGGGCAAAGGCAAAATCGGGAAACAGCAACAGCGCCGCCAGCAAGCTTCCGGCCAGCAGCGCCCCCAGCGCCAGTATGATGTTCCAGTTTCTGAGGCGAAAACCTGCCATGCGGCGCGCATCCGGACGGGGCTGTATACTCACGGGCATTTCACCACGATCTTGTCCGCCATCTGCATGCTGAAGCTGCTGGCCTGTGTGAGGTTTTCAAAAAAGGCTTCGGAAAGCTGTGTCGTCTGCTGCTTGGCCGGAGACATGACCTTTTCCGCGCATCCGGCCGGCGCATCCAGCAGCTTCACGGGGCGTGTGGGAGAAAATTCAAAGGCGATGAAATAGGTCGGGTCGTAAATGTCGATGGAAACCATGCCGTGCGCGGAAAGGGGCCGCGTCAGGGGCAGGGTGAAGTGCAGGGTCAGAGCATCGTCGGCATAAGTCAGATAGTAATTGACCGGATCTTTCAATGGAATTTTCGAGGTCGCCGTCTTGGCGGTGACGAAATACTCGAACTCCTTGAGAGATGAGATGTTCAGCTCCGCAAGAGGTTTGAGTACGTCATCGCCATAGGTACCATCAGCCTGTTTGGCGAGGCCCTGAAGGGCGAAGGCGCTGAAGGCTTCATCGAAGGTCCAGCTCTGGCGGATGCCGGTCAGCGTGCCGTTGGGCGCATAGACCAGTTCGGAACGCATCACCACCCACACATGGGGATGGGCGGCAGCGGGGCGCGGCGAGCCTGTGACCAGCCCGGCCACCAGCGCCCATGCGCCAAGATGCAGAAACAGCCGCCGCCACATGATGTTGTTCCTCCCCCCGGAAGCATCACCCGCCGCAATTGCATCCATGGCGTGCATGCAGGACGGATGGTTCCTGCCCTGCATGCACGCCGACTTCGGCAAAAACACGGCCGGCCGGATCAGTCCTGGGCGAGCAGGGCGGCCAGCTCTGTGCGATATTGCGGCTCGATATCGGGGCGCGAAAGCGCGTAGGCCGCATTGGCCATGAGGAAGCCGATCTTCGAGCCGCAATCATAGACACGGCCTTCAAAGGTGACGGAGAAGAAGCGCTCGCGCTCATTCAGCTTCAGCATGGCGTCCGTCAGCTGAATTTCGCCGCCCGCACCGGGGTCCTGACGGGCCAGCAGATCAAAAATGGTGGGCTGGAGAATGTAGCGCCCGGAAATGGCGAGGTTGGAGGGGGCATCCTCGCGCCGGGGCTTTTCCACCATGGAGGTGATGGCCTGTGCCTTGCCGGGCCGGGGCTCGACACCGACAATGCCATACTGGTGCACCTGATCGTCCGGCACCTCATAGACGGAGACGACATTGCCGCCCGTCTCTTCATAGGCTTCCACCATATCGGAGAGGCAGCCCTGTCCCTCTGGCGTGAAATGCAGCATATCCGGCAGCAGCAGGGCGAAGGGTTCATCCGCGATGATATCGCGCGCGCACCACACCGCATGGCCCAGGCCCAGGGGCAATTGCTGACGGGTGAAGGAGGTGGTGCCGGGCTTGGGGGTGTCATCTCCCAGCTCTTCCAGCAGCTTCTGCTTGCCGCGCTCCTGAAGGGTACGCTCCAGCTCGAACTGGCGGTCGAAATGATCCTCGATCACCGCCTTGTTGCGCCCGGTGACGAATACGATGTGTTCAATACCGGCGGCCAGGGCCTCATCCACCACATGCTGCACCACGGGCCGGTCCACCACCGGCAGCATTTCCTTTGGCACCGCCTTGGTTGCGGGCAGGAAGCGCGTGCCGAGGCCCGCCACGGGAAGGATTGCCTTGCGAATAGGTTTGCGCATGAAAAAGCTCGTCCTGAATTCTGAACACAGACATACTGGCCCTGTTGGGGCTGACCCGTATCGAGCAGCGCTGCGGCAGGGCCAGCAGCGCTTGTGCCGGTTTAACCGGCCCGGTCGTGGGCTGCAAAGATTCCTTTTCCCGCCTGCCCTCAGGGCCCTTCATGCGTCTTGTAACCGGCACATCATCGCGCTGCGTTAACCGTGAGGCAATCATATGCAGGCTGAATAGGCGAAGGACGAGGCGGGGTGCAGTTTGCGCCGCCTTCAGGCAGGACAGGGACAAGGGCTCAGGCAGATGGCGAAGACGATTTCCACAGGCGCGTGGCTTCGGGGCGCATGGTGTGCCACGCTGGCGCTCGCGGCGACCGCCTTCATTGCGCCGGCTCATGCCCAGGCGCAGACGACAGGCTCACTTTCCACCCATTCCAGCCATCCGCTCATGGCGCCCCATGCCCTGGCGCAGGCCGAAGCGAATTTTCCACGCTGCATCGCCTCGCTGTGGCCCATGGCGCAGGCCAGGGGTGTCTCCCGCCAGACCTTCGAGCGCTATACGCGCAATCTTCAGCCCGATATGAAGATCATGAAGTATCTGGACAGCCAGCCGGAGTTTTCCAAGCCCATCGGCGATTATGTCGAGATGCTGGTGAGCAATTACCGGGTGAAGAAGGGCCGGGAAATTCTCGCCAAATACAAGAATGTGTTTGATGCGGCCGAGCGCGCCTATGGCGTGGACCGTTATGCCGTGGCGGCCATCTGGGGCATTGAATCCTCCTATGGCCACCCCTCCGGCATTGGTAGCCGCAATGTGCTGGAATCCACCGCCACCCTGGCCTGTATTGGTCGCCGGCAGGAGTATTTCCGCACCGAATTCATCGCCACCTTGCAGATTCTGGATCGCGGCGATGTGCCTTACAAGGATTTGAAGGGCTCATGGGCCGGCGCTTTCGGGCCCACGCAGTTCATGCCCACCTCCTTCCACCGCTTCGCCGTGGATTTTGACGGGGATGGCAAGCGTGATGTGGTGAACTCCATTCCAGACATCATCGCCTCCACCGCCAATAATCTGAAGCTGGATGGCTGGAAATATGGCAAGACGTGGGGCTATGAGGTGAAGCTGCCGCCGGGCTTCGATTACCGCTATGCCAATCGCAAGTTCAAGCAGTCTCTGGCGCAGTGGGCCTCTCTTGGCATCACCCGTCCCAGCGGTTCGCGTTTTCCGCGCCCGAACGATCAAGCCTATCTGCTGCTGCCCTCCGGCGCGAATGGGCCGGCCTTCCTGATGCTCGGCAATTTCGACGCCATCCTGAAATATAATCCGGCAGATGCCTATGCGCTGGCCATCGGTCATCTGTCGGACAGGTTGCGGGGCTATGGCGGGTTTGCTCAGAGCTGGCCGAAGGAAGAGCGGGGTCTCTCCCGTGCCGAGCGCGTGGAAATTCAGAACCGCCTGACCCGCATGGGTTATGATATCGGCCCGGTGGATGGCATTCTGGGCTCCAAGTCCCGCGCGGCCATTCAGGATTTCCAGGCCCGTTCCGGGCTGCTGCCGGATGGTTATCCGAATATGGCCTTGTTGCAGAAGATGCGGCGCTGAACCTGATCTTCTCATTTGAAACAACGCCCTGGCGTGGTCTGCGCCGGGGCGTTTTGCGTTCAGGAGGGCGGGGCTGATCCGTACGGCTCCATGGCTCGCGCCAGCACCCGGAAGATGCGCTCATCCTGGCTCTGGGCCACATTGAAGCGCAGGAAGCCGCTGGCTGTGCCAGCCTGGCTGAAGGCGTTGCCGGGTGCCAGCACCACATCCTCCTTCAGGCAGGTGCGGGCGAGATGGGCGGCATCCATGCCTTCGGGCAGGCGAGCCCACAGGAACATGCCAGCCTGAGGCTCCAGCCATGGGGTGATGCCAAGCGGGGCGAGTTGTTTCACCACCTGTGTCATGGCGGAGGCCAGCCGCAGGCGCACCTGCTCCATATGTTTGCGATAGCCGCTATCCGTCAGCGCCACCAGCGTCAGTTCTGCGGCAAGCTGGCTGCCTCCGAAACTGGTCGCGATCTTCAGATCCACCAGACTTTCCACCCATTCCGGCCGGGCGGCAATGTAGCCGCACCGTGCAGCGGCCGATAAGGTCTTGGAAAAGCTGCCGATATGCAGCACGCGCGCGAGCCCGTCAAAGGCCGCGAGGCGCGGAGAGGGGCTGTGCTCGAAATCGGCATAGATGTCATCTTCCACAATGGCGATATCGGCCCGTTCCGCCAGTTGCAGCAGGCGATGCGCCGTCACGGGGGAAAGTGTCGCCCCGGTTGGGTTATGGATGGCGGCATTGGTGATGTAGAGGCGTGGTGCATGGGCCAGTGCCGCAGCCTCGAAGGCGGCGATATCCGGGCCGTGGGGCGTATAGGGCACGCCAATGGCCTGCACCCGGTGGGCTTTCAGCAAGGCGTGGAAATTGAAATAGCAGGGATCATCCACCAGCACCGTATCGCCCGGCTCCAGAAGGAAACGGCAGATCAGATCAATGGCCTGTGTGCTGGAATCGGTGAGCAGGATCTGCTCCGGGGCGGCTTCGATGCCATTGCCGGCCATGCGCCGCGCCAGCACCTGCCGCAGAGCGGGCAGGCCCAGCGGGGGCGCATAATCTGCCAGTGCCGGCGCATTGGCGCGGGCCAGTTGGCGCAGGGCGCGACGTATTCCGGCCTCGTGCATCCATGAGGCCGGCAGCCACCCGCAACCGGGCCTGAGAACCTCCGGCCCCACATCCAGTGCGTGACGGGAGATCCATAACGGGTCCACCTCCCGCTCCAGTTGCGGCTCCATCTGCGCTAGCGCCAGCGGGGCGGCCGGGCCGCAGACATAGAAGCCGGAGCCAGGACGGGCGCGGATCAGCCCTTCAGCGGCCAGTCTTTCATAAGCCTCCACAATGGTGGAGACGGAAACGCCCATTGCCCTGGCCTGCGCCCGCACCGAAGGCAGGCGTGCACCGGAGGGGAACTGACGTGCATGAATGCGGGCGCGCACGGCATCCATGACTGCATCAATGCGTGTTCCGCCTGAAGTTTGCGCCGGGTTTCGCGCCATCCGTACTGCTCCAGTGGCCATAACAGTTTTTACCAATTGTACTGCACTGTCTCTGGCCAGTCGAGCTGCACGGGCAGAGGATGCGTCCATCAGAAGAGCGGAAAGGCGCATCTCATCATGAACAGGACAGCCAGGGGCTGGCTCAATGGTTTCATTGGAATGGTCATCTTTTCCGGCTCGCTGCCGGCCACACGGGTGGGGGTAAGCGGGCTGGACCCCTTCTTTCTCACCGGGGTGCGGGCCGTCATCGCCGCCCTTCTGAGCATCGCCATGCTGGTGGTGATGCGCCAGCCCCTGCCGCGCAGACGGGATATTCTGTCGCTGGTGGTGGTTGTGTCCGGGCTGGTTGTGGGGTTTCCGCTCTTCACGGGCCTGGCCTTGCAGGAGATATCCTCAGCGCAATCCCTGGTGTTTATCGGCCTGCTGCCGCTGGTGACGGCTCTATTCGGCGTGCTGCGCGGTGGTGAGCGTCCGCGCCCAGCCTTCTGGCTCTTTTCCGGCTTCGGCAGTGCACTGGTGGTGGCCTACGCCGCCGCGCAGGGGCTGACAGCGGCCCCCATGGCGAATGTGATGATGCTTCTGGCCATCGTCACCTGCGGTCTCAGCTATGCAGAGGGGGGACGGCTGGCGCGGCATCTGGGTGGCTGGCAGGTTATCTGCTGGGCGCTGGTGGTGGCGCTGCCTGTCATGGTGCCGCTGTCTTTGTTCACCATGCCGGGGGACTTTGCCGCAGTGCCGGCGCGCGCCTGGGTCGGGCTGGGTTATGTCGCGTTGTTCAGCATGCTGATTGGTTGCGTGTTTTGGTATCGCGGTCTGGCGCAGGGTGGCATTGCGGCGGTGGGGCAGTTGCAGCTGCTTCAGCCCTTCTTCGGCCTCGCGCTGGCTGCCTTGCTGCTGCATGAGGAGGTGCGCCCGGAAATGTTGATGACGACGCTGGGGGTGGCCTTGTGCGTGGCCGCCGCCAGCCGCTTCTCAGCAAAGGTGCCCGCCGCTGAGCCAGTTGAGGAGCCCGCCGTGGAGGCCCAGTCCTGAATCCGGGTGCTCTTCCGGCTCGTCTGGCCGGGAGAGCGCCCTATGTTGATGAGCCGGCCTCAGGCCGGATCGCGCCGCAGGGTGGCAGCGCCATAGCCGCCTCCAGTCGGGGTGATGATGATGACCGCCTCACCCGGCGCAAGATGCTTCTGGTCACAGCCGGCCAGCACCTCCAGCGTGCCATCGGCCCGCCGCACAAAGCCTTCGCCGGCCTGTCCGTCCTCCCCACCCAGAAGGCCGAAGGGCCGTACCTTGCGATGGGAGGAGAGCAGCGCGCATTCCATCTCTTCCAGAAAGCGGATGCGCCGGTAGGTGCCGCCGCCCGCCTGCCATTGCCCGCGCCCGCCCGAACCCTGGCGGATATGAAAATCCTCCAGCACCACGGGAAAGCGTGTTTCCAGCACCTCCGGGTCGGTCAGGCGCGAATTGGTCATGTGCACATGCACGCCATCCGTACCATCAAAGCCGGGTCCGGCGGGCGAGCCGGAGCACAGCGTCTCATAATATTGATAGGTGGCGTTGCCGAAGGTGAGATTGTTCATGGAGCCTTGCGAGGAACCCAGCGCCTTCAGTGCGCCAAACAGGCAATCAGTCACCATCTGTGAAGTTTCCACATTGCCTGCCACCACGGCGGCCGGATAGACCGGCGCAAGCATGGAGCCTTCCGGTACCACGATGCGAATGGGGCGCAGACAGCCGGCATTCATGGGGATGTCGTCTTCCACCATCACCCGGAAGACATAGAGCACGGCGGCGCGTGTGACCGGGGCGGGGGCGTTGAAATTGTCCGGCTGCTGAGGGGAAGTGCCGGTGAAATCCACCACCGCCTCGCGCTTTTCCCGGTCCACCGAGATCTTCACGGCAATGCGCGCACCCTTGTCGGTCTCACAGGTGAAGGCGCAATCCTCCAGCCGGTCCAGCACCCGGCGCACGGCCTCGGCGGCATGGTCCTGTACATGGCCCATATAGGCTTCCACCACATCCAGCCCGAAGGTGGCGATGGCTTTGCGCAGCTCCTGCACGCCCTTCTCGTTCGCCGCGATCTGGGCTTTCAGATCTGCGATATTCTGCGCCGGGTTGCGGGCGGGATATGTTGCCCCGGTGAGCAGGGCCAGCACCTCCGCCTCCCGGAAGCGTCCTGCCTCGACGAGGTGAAAATTGTCGATATAGACGCCTTCCTCCTCGATGGTGGTGGCGTTCGGGCTCATGGAGCCGGGGGCGACGCCGCCCACATCGGCATGGTGCCCGCGCGCCGCCACCCAGAACAGCAGCCGTCCGCCATCCGGCTGGGCATCATCCTCGAACACCGGCGTGACGACCGTGATATCCGGCAGATGGGTGCCGCCATTATAGGGGGCGTTCAGTGCAAACACGTCTCCGGGGCGGATGCGCCCCGCATTCTCACGCAGCACGGTTTCCACCGAGCGATCCATTGAGCCCAGATGCACAGGCATGTGCGGGGCATTGGCCACCAGCGCGCCTTGCGCCGAGAAGACCGCGCAGGAAAAATCCAGACGTTCCTTGATGTTGACGGAGCTGGCCGTGTTCTGGAGTGTGACGCCCATCTGCTCGGCGATGGACATGAACAGGTTGTTGAACACCTCGAGCATCACCGGATCGGCATGGGTGCCGACAGCCTCTGCGCGAACCAGGGGCGTGGTGCGCGAGAGGATGAGGTGGTCGCGCGCATTCACCTCGGCATGCCAGCCCTCTTCCACGATGATGGTCTGGTTTGGTTCGATGATGATGGCCGGGCCGGGCATGCGCATGCCGGGGCGGAAGGCTGCGCGCAGCACCACGGGTGCGTCATGCCATGCCCCGCGTGAGAAGAAATGTGTGGTTTCGGTTGTTGCAGGAGCGCCCTCGTTCAGAGGTTGTTCAGGCTCGTCCACGCCCGCGCCGCCACCGGATGAGGTGACAGACATGGCTTCTGCCACCAGCGCTTTTTCCGGCGAGATGAAACCGAACTGCGCCTTGTGACGGGCCTCGAAATCCGCCCGCATCTCTTCCGGTGTGGCGAGAGGCACGGGAAGCGCCGTATCCGTGCCGGCATAGCGCAAATGAAGGCGTGCCTCTGTGGTGGCCTCCCGCGTGCTGACGCCCTGACCTTCCAACTCGTCCAGCGTTTCGTCGGCAAGGCGGGCGTGCATCTCTTCCAGTGACGGCACCAGTGCGGGGGTGAGGTCTTCTCCCAGTGAGCCGCTACGCTGCGCCCTCACTTGTGCCAGCCCCATGCCATAGGCCGAGAGCAGGCCGGAGAGCGGATGAACAAGCACTGTTGTCATGCCCAACGCATCGGCGACAAGACAGGCATGTTGCCCGCCTGCTCCGCCAAAGCAATTCAGCGCATAGCGGGTGACATCATGGCCCTTCTGTACGGATATTTTCTTGATGGCATTGGCCATATTCTCCACCGCAATGGTGATGAAGCCATCCGCGATCTCTTCCGGTGTGCGCGTGCCACCCATCTTTTTTGCCAGATCCGCGAATTTCGTGCGCACGGCTTCAGCATCCAGAGGCGCATTCTGGCCGGGGCCGAAAATCTGCGGAAAATAGGCGGGCAGCAGCTTGCCCAGCATCACATTGGCGTCTGTCACCGCCAGCGGGCCGCCGCGCCGGTAACAGGCCGGGCCGGGGTTTGCGCCCGCACTGTCCGGCCCCACGCGCAGGCGTACGCCATCATAAGTAAGCAGCGAGCCCCCGCCGGCCGCCACCGTATGAATGCGCATCATTGGCGCGCGAATGCGCACGCCCGCAACCTCGGTATCAAAGGCCGTTTCCAGCTCGCCATCATAATGGCAGACATCCGTGGAGGTGCCGCCCATATCGAAGCCGATAATGCGTGAAAAACCTGCCAGCGCCCCGGTTTCCGCCGCGCCCACCACGCCACCGGCCGGGCCGGAAAGCAGCGCGTCCTTGCCCTGAAACAGATCCGCCGCCGTCAACCCGCCCGATGACATCATGAACATGAGACGTATGGGTTCGGCCACATCTTCCGCATTTGCAGCATCGCCGGCCAGTTCATCGGCCACCTGCCGCACATAGCGCCGCAATATGGGGGAGAGATAGGCATCGGCCACCGTGGTGTCGCCCCGCCCCACCAGCTTGATGAGGGGCGAGACCTCATGGGAGACGGAGACTTGCGGAAAGCCCATTTCTCGCGCCAACTGCGCCACGGCAGCTTCATGGGCCGGATAGCGATAGCCGTGCATGAACAGCACTGCCACAGCGCGCAGGCCATCATCCCACGCCTGCTGCAAGCCGGCGCGCACCGCCTCCATATCCGGCACATTCTCCACCGCGCCATCCGCGCGCACACGCTCTTCCACCTCCAGCACACGGGCAAACAGCATGTCCGGCAGCACGATCTTCTTCGCGAACAGATCCGGCCGCGCCTGATAGCCGATGCGCAGGGCATCGCGGAAACCGCGTGTGGTGATGAGCAGGGTCGGCTCGCCCTTGCGCTCCAGCAGCGCATTGGTGGAAACGGTGGTGCCCATCTTCACCGCTGAAACCTGATATTCTGGCACCGGCGCACCGGCAGGCAGGCCGAGCAGGGTGCGGATGCCCTGAACAGCGGCATCCTTGTAGGCTTCAGGGTTTTCCGAGAGCAGCTTCAGCGGCAGCAGCCGGCCATCCGGTGCGCGCCCGACAATATCAGTGAAGGTGCCGCCCCGGTCGATCCAGAACTCCCAGCGGGCCGCAGGCTGGCTGTGAGAGGCCGGCCGCCGTGAGGTGGCATGGCTGTTCTGGCTGGATGATGTCGGCATCTTGCTCCCCTTTTGCCCGCTTGTGCGAACCGCGCGGCCTTTCGGCGTCGCGATGTTCCGCCGTCTGGATTCTGGTTGTGCACCTCATCGCATATGGGGTGCATGCGGGAAATGTACCGGCCGCCATTCCACTGCCGCAAGAAAGGGGTAGGATAACAAGATAGAGGTGCGTTAGAACTGCAATGCAACCACAGGGCCTTGCCTGAATGTAAAATGGGGCTGAGACTCTCACCATGTGGCTCGACGAACTGCGCCCCCTGACCATGGGCCCCCCCGGTGCCGACTGGCACCTGAATGAAGCAGCTTTCCGGCCGTTCGGCATCAATCGCATTCGCACGGAACGCGGGTTGATCGCGGTGCGCACGCAAGTGGTGGCCACGCTTCCTTTCGGCCAGTTGCGCATTTTCACGCGGACAGGCGCGCCGGTGCGGCGGCGCATTCTGGTGGTGGCCCCGATGGCGGGCGGCTATCCCTTCCTGCTGCGGGATCTGGTGGTGGCCCTGCTTGGCGTGGCGGAGGAGGTGGGCATTACCGAATGGCCCAATGCCCGCTATGTGCCGCTTTCTGCCGGTGCGTTTGATTTCGCGGCCAACTGCATTGAAACCACCCAGATGATACGGGCCATGGCGGCCCGCGCGCCGGCTGAGGCGCCGCTTCATGTGGTGGGGGTTTGCCAGGGGGGCGTGCCTGCGCTTGCAGGGGCTTCCATTCTGGCTGAGATGGATGTGGCCCCCCTGAGCCTGACGCTGATGGGTGGCCCCATTGATTCATCGCGCAATCCCACACGCCTGTGGCGGCTGTTGCAGACACGGGCGGCGGAAAGCCTGGAGAAAAAGGTGGTGGAGACGGTTCCGCCACGGTTCCCCGGTGCGGGCCGGCAGGTGTTTCCCGGCTGGCGACAGACCGATACATTCGCCTTCTATCTCTGGCGGCAGGCCGTGAGTGGCGGGCGGCTGCCCTTCCAGCTGGCCTTTGATGATGGCGATGATCCGTGGCGCTACCCGCTGGCCCGTTTGTGCTGGACCCTGATGGATGTGCCTGCGGAGTTCTTCATCAGTAATGTTGAAATTCTGTTTCGTGCCAATGCTCTGGCTCAGGGGCTGCTGGAAATTTCCGGCCACCGGGTGCGGCCACAATATCTGCGCCATACGGCATTGCTGACCGTGGAGGGGGCGGAAGATGATATTTCCGGCCCCAGCCAGACAGAAGCAGCTCATGGCCTGTGCCCGAATATTCCCCGCAGGTTGCACCAACATTTGCTGGTGCAGGGGGCCGGACATTTCGCCCTGTTCTATGGCCATGCCATGCGACAGAGTATTTTGCCCGCCATCATCAGGACCATGAAAGCCGGCGAGGCGCAGATGAGCCCGCAGGTGCCGGTAAAGGCGGCGTCAGTTGGGGTGGGCTAGCCTTCCATTGCCTCTTGAAGGTCAATGCTGGCTTGCCAGCCGGCGTCTGCCAGATGCGCGCCAATCAGCGCGGCGACAGGCCCGGCATGGGTTTGGGCCAGATCATGGTCACCCCCGGAAATGACGTGCAGTCGGGCATTCGGCAGCAGATGTTGCAGGCGCTGACCGATGGCCGGCGGGCTGATGGGATCGGCATTGCCCCATAACAGCAGGACAGGCATGGTGATCTTGCCCAGTTGAGGGGAGATGTCTTCATGTGCCTCCCCAATCCAGCGGGCGGCATGGGGGAAGGCGGTATAATAATCTGACCGCCAATCCGCCCCACCCAGATCGGCCGCCGGCACGCCGCCAGAAGTTGCGACCAGCACCATGCGCCGCACAAGATGAGGTCGCTTCAGGGCAGCTTTCAGCGCCACCAGTCCACCCATGGACTGCGCAACCAGATCCACCGGTTTATCCATATGTGCACAGGTGCGGCTGACCAGATCATCCAGCCCTTGTATCTGCGGTTCTGTAGGTTCGGCCCCAAGGCCGGGCCAGGAGAGAAAGACAGCAGACGCGGAGAGTGCTGGATGATTCTGCCTTTCCGCCAGCCTTTCAGCGACAGGGCACCAGAACCCGGCGCTACCGCCAGCCCCCGGCAAAAACAGGATTTTTGCCATTTTTGGATCGAGTCATGCACAGGTAGAAAAGAAATTTCGCCGCAGCAAAAAACCATCTTGCGTCAGCGTGAGGGGAATGTATAGTCCGGCTCCACGTTGGAGCGGCACACTCAACCGGTGCCACAGTTGCTTTAAGGAGCAACCAGCCCCAACGATGCGGGTGTCTTCCCGCATATGGATGGAGAGGTGGCCGAGTGGTTGAAGGCGCACGCCTGGAACGCGTGTATACGGGCAACCGTATCGAGGGTTCGAATCCCTCTCTCTCCGCCACTTACCCCCGCGAAAGCGTTCTCCCGATCCGGCTGCGGCCGGATTTTTCCGTTGTTTTCGAGGGTTATGCGGGAGGGGCTGAGCACCGGCGGCGGCGCCAAGCGGCCCGGAAGCGTTCTCTCCGGGTCGATATTCTCCGGACCTGTTGACTGCGCGGATTTGGTAAAGTTCTGCAAGCCATTGGCAGGGATTGTTTATTTCAGGGTCAGGCTGAGCACTTCGACGAGAGGGGCGTTTGCGGGATGGAACCGGGGTCGAACCATAATCGAGGCGGGGCGCCGGGCTCAGGCGGTCGGTCCAAGGCGGAAAGCGGGCTTGGCTAGCATTCTGACGGCGAGGCCGATGGCGAAGATGGCGTCGTGGCGAACGACGTCGGCGGCCTGCTGGCCGGTGTCGAGCGAGCGGCGGTCGAGATTGCCGGCATCATCGACGTGCCGGAAATGGGACAGCGGGTTGCGCAGGCCCATCAGCCTTTGCAGGTCGGTCACGTCCAGATCGGAGATCACGTCCCGCTCGCGGCAGCGGCGCAGGGTTTCACGAAAGGAGATCCGGTTGGGGATGTCGTCAATCAGAAGGCCGCCGTGCAACCAGGCCGCCAGTAGATGCTCGACCAGCCCCTGGCACAGCAGGATTGTGGCGGCGAAGTTGCCGTGGACGAAGGACGAGCGTGCCTCGATCCAGGCAAAGTGGGCGGCCTGGCCGCCGAAGATCATCGTTCCGTTCGGCCCGAGATCGCGGCTGAAATCGGTCAGCATGCGATAGCGCGAGACCTTGCCGTGCAGGTCGTCGTGCATCTCGGCCAGCAGATGGCGGGCGAAGTCCAGATCGGTCAGGTCAGACAGCAGATCGGGCTGGTCACCGCCGCCGGTCATGCGGCCCTGTCCCCGGCGCCGAAGACCTGATGCAGAAGCGCGGGGATCAGGGCGTCGGTGTCGCGGGCCGATGCGGCGCGGATGTCGCGGATTTGGCGAGCCTTGGCCTGAAGGCGGTCGAACCAGCGTTGGGTTTCAAGCGGCGGCAGAGGGACTTCGATGGTTTCAAGTTTCTTCAGACCTAGGGTCCGGTTGCGGCCTGCCCCGCCGGGTGAGGCTTCGCCAAGGCGCTGCAGCCCCTCTGGCGTCTGGAAATAGAACAGCAGAAAGTCTGCGGTTGCTGTCGCGGGTTCGGGCACGCAGGTCAGGAAGCGATGCGAGCCAACGCGGCCAGTATCAGCGGGTTGCGCGATGGCGACGGCACCTTCCCATGCGAACACTATGTTGAACAGCAGATCGCCGGGTGCGATCTCGAACAGCTTCTTTGTGCCAACCTCTGAACCCGGCAGCACCGGCTTGTGGAAGGTGCCGCGGCCGAAGGAGCGGACGCCGAGTTCGGGATAGGCGCCGTCCGGCTCGATCTCGACCGGGCGGCGGATCAGGGGGGCGACTTCGGCCATGGGGCGGCGGGGGGCGGCGTCGATGCAGCGGGCGAAAGCCTTAGCCAGCATCGCCTGCAGGTCGGCCTCCATCGCGGCAGCGGCCTCTGCCCGCACCCTGACCAGCCCCGCTACCCGATCCAGCCGCGCCACGATGCGCTGCTGCTCGGCTAGGGGTGGGAGGGGAATGCGCATATCGAGAAACGCGGGCTCTTTCAGGCGAACCCGGTTTGTGGAACCCTCGCTGGAACGGCGGCACAGGTCGATGAAAGCGTCAGTGCTCGAATACCAAAGGAAATAACCCGGCAGTATTGCTGTCGCGTCAATGTCGAAGCACGGAAAATCGTTGCTCACGAGGGCGCCGTCGAGCTCGGCGGGCACGATGCCATATGCCCCGTGCCGAGCGTCGATCCGCGATAACAGGAACTGCCCCGCCCGCGCCCTGATCTGGCGACTTGCCGCGATCTCTGATCCGAGGGCCTCGCCCCGCAATGTGAGGCCCTTGCCCCAAAGACGGGCGGTGATCTGCTTGTATCGCTCATCCGGTCGGGTTTCGACCCATTCCTCTGATCGGCTAAGAAAGTCCCCAACCCGGATCGTCTGCACCATCACAGCCCCTCCGCCAGTTCAGCACGGATGTCGTCCATGATCGCGATGATCTCACGCTCGCGGGCGGTGATTGCCTCGACGATCTCAAGAGGCTGGCGGTGGTCCTCTGCCTCAAGCGCATGGGGGTTCTTGAGGTCGAGGTTACAGGCGATGACGCGGCCATCGGCGTCGCGCTGGATCAGGGACGGCCCATCCACCTTCCAGGCGCGGTCGCTCTCTTGCCGGTCCTGCCACCAGTCAAGGCAGGGCGCGAACTCCTCCCAAGCCATGGGAGCGGTCTTGGAGTATTTTTTGCGCCCCTCAGGGCGGGGCATCTCGTAATACCAGATGTCGCGGGTGGGGCCGGTGGTATCGAAGAAGATCAGGTTGGCCGGGATGTCGGTATAGGGGGCGAAGACGCCCTCGCAGAGGCGCACGACGGTGTGCAGGTTGAACTGCTGCAACAGGTCAGCCTTGATGCGCGCGCCGATGCCGTCGCCGAACAGCGTGCCGTGGGGCACGACAACGGCGGCGCGGCCGCGTCCTGCGCGCTTCAGGCGCCGCATGATGAGTTGCAGGAACAGCAGCGCGGTTTCGGCGGTACGCCGGTCCTCGGGGAAGTTGGTGAGGATCCCGGCCTCTTCCTCGCCGCCGAAGGGCGGGTTGGTGAGGATGACGTTCACGCGCTCGGCCTCGCCGATTTCATTCAGGCGAAAGCGCAGGGCATTGCCCGGGTCGATCTTGGGCGCGTGCATCCCGTGCAGAAGCAGGTTCAGCTGCGCCAGCAGGAAGGGTAGCGACTTGGCCTCGCCGCCCATGACGCTGCGGTCTTGCAGGATGCGGCGTTTTTCGACGGTGTCAGCCTGCCGTTCGAGATGCAGGAAGGATTCGGTCAGGAAGCCGGCGGTGCCGCAGGCCGGGTCGAGGATGGTCTCGCCAAGCTGCGGATCGGTGACAGCAACCATGAAGCGCACGACGGGGCGCGGAGTGTAGAACTCGCCCGAGTCGCCGGCGGCATCGCGCATTTCGCGCAGCAGGGTCTCGTAAAGGCGGCCGAGGGTGTGAACCTCCTCGGAGGAATCGAAATGGATGCCGTCGATCAGGTTCACCACGTCGCGCAGCAAGTAGCCGCTTTCCATGCGGTTGGTGAAACCCTGAAAGACGGTGGCGATCACGTCGCGGCGTTCTCGGCGGCCGTTGTCTCCGCGCAGCGCGCGCAGATAGGCGAACAGCCCGGCGCCCCTGGTGCCGTCGGGGCGTTCGGCCTTTTCCGCGGTCAGGAAGGCCAGAAGGTCGGGGCCGGTGATGCCGTCCGCCTGGGCCGCCCAGTCGCGCCAGCGGTAAGGGGCTTCGATGATCGGGCGATAATCCGTGCCGGCCAGTTCGGCGCGTTCCTCCTCGATCCGCTCCATGTCGTCGAGGAATTTCAGGAACATGATCCAGGTCAGCATCGGCAGGCGATCGAGATCACCGTTCAGCCCCTTGTCCTTGCGCATGATCTTGCGGGCGGACTTGATGATGCTGTCGAGACGCTGGGCGGTGGTCAGTTGCTTGGGCGCAGCCTTCTTGCGGGCGGGTTTGGCCATTGGGGAAGTCCTTCAAGTCAGGCGGTATAGAGCAATCGCTGCAGCTCGGTGACGGCGCTGCGAAGCTCCTTTCCCCCGCCGAAGCGTCTGGCGATTTCTATGACGTTGCCCCATTCATTGAAAGGCGGGACTTCGAGAATATCGGGCAGCTTGAACTGCGCGCTGCCATGTTCGGCGTATTTTTCAAGAACAGCGTCGAGAACCTTGCGGGCATCCGGGCCGAAACGGGCTAGGAAGGCGTCCTGTTCGCGCAGCAGGCGGTCGGCTCGCTCGCGCCTTGTGCGCAGGGGGGTGTTGTAGGCCAAATGACACAGGAGGTCGAAAGGATCGGCCTCGGGCTTGCCCACGGCCTCGGACAGGGTGTCGAGGTCGATGCCCTTTTCCTCGAGTTGCTCGACGATTTCGGCACGGCGCTCAGGGTCGAGCCAGTCGGAGCGCAGCTCGGAAGCATTGGGATAGAGGGTGCGGACCTTGTCGCCGGTGTAGTCGGTCAGCTGGCGGCAGGCGAGCTTCTTGCCCTCGGCATCGAGTTCATAGACGAGATGACGGACGACAGAGACCTCGCCGCCATCGACATAAAACTTCCGCGGCCCCGGTTCCGGCTCGGGGTCGCCCAGAGGCGCCTCTGGTCCCTCGGGGATGTCGCCCGGCTCGGGCGCCACATCCTCAGCCTCGTGTTCCTCGATGGTTTCGCCGTCTTCGTTGATGACGGATTCGGCCTCGCGGACCGGCTCGCCATCGAAGGCGGGGTCGGCGAACATGCGCGTCGCCGTGCCAGTATAGTCGATGATGTTGAAGGCAAGCTTGCCGTAGTCCGGGCGCAGCCGGGTGCCGCGGCCGATGATCTGCTTAAACTCGGGCATCGAGCCCACGGTGCGCGCCAGAACCACATTCTTGCAGGTAGGCGCATCGACGCCGGTGGTCAGCAGCTGCGATGTGGTCAGGATGACCGGGGTGTCGGTCTCCACATCCTGGAACTTGGAGAGGTGACCCCGGCCGATGTCGCCTTCGTCGGCGGTGACGCGGCAGACATAGTCCGGGTTGTCGCGCACGAGGTCGGCATTCAGTTCCGCCAGCGCCTGACGCATCTCCAGCGCGTGCTCCTGATCCACGCAGAATACGATGGTCTTGGCCATACGGTCGGTCTCGGCCATGAAGTCGGCGAGATGGCGGGCGATGGCGCGGGTCCGGGCGCGCAAGGCGACGACGCGCTCGAAGTCACGGGTCTGGTATTCATTGTCGGGGACTTCTCGGCCGTATCGGTCCAACTCGCCCCGGCTTGGCCGCCAGCCTGCGGCGTCATAGTCCGTGATCACCCGATGCACGCGGTAAGGCGCAAGGAAGCCATCCGCGATCCCCTGCGCCAGGCTGTATTCGTAGAGGGGATCGCCGAAATAGGTGTAGGTATCGACATTCTCCTCGCGCCGGGGCGTCGCGGTCATGCCGATCTGGGTGGCCGGCTCGAACCATTCGAGGATCTCGCGCCAATTGCTGTCGTCGCGCGCGCTGCCGCGGTGGCATTCATCCACGATGATCAGGTCGAAGAAGTCGCGGGGATATTCCCGATACAGTCCGGGCCGGTTCTCGTCGCGCGCAATCGACTGGTAGATCGCGAAATACATGTCGCGGCTCTTGACCGCGATGCCACCGGCGATCTTGTGGCGCGCGTCGCCGAAGGGGCTGAAATCCTTGGCCATCGGATCGTCGACGAGGACATTGCGGTCGGCCAGGAACAGAACTTTTGGTGTGCGGTTCACGCCCTTGCCGTTCCAGCGCGCCGACCACAGCTTCCAGCTGATCTGGAAGGCGACGGCAGTCTTGCCTGCCCCGGTGCAGAGCGTGAGCAGGATCCGTTTCCGCCCCTGCAGTACTGCCTGGACGGCACGATTGACCGCGATTTCCTGATAGTACCGCAACGGCTTCGCGCGATCCGGAAAGCTCGGGGTCAGCAACCGCTCGGCTGTGAGCGGGTCGTTTAGTCCCTCTGCCGCGCGCTGGCGCGCCCACAGCTCATCCGGGCTCGGGAACGCGTCCAGCATACGCTCGATACCGGTCGTGTAGTCGAATTCCACAATCTCGGCGCCATTGGTGGCGTAGGCAAATTTGAGCCCAAGAATCTCGGCATAATCCTTGGCCTGCTGCAAGCCATCTGCGGCATGGCGGTATCTGGCCTTGGCCTCTACCACGGCAATCGGGAAGTCGGGGTTGTAGCGCAGAACATAGTCCGCGCGCTTCTGCTTGCCCCTGCGGGCCCGGCCGCCGACGAAGACGATCCGGCCATCGGTGAACGTCCGCTGCTCATTGATGGCATGCGGCCGGTCGTCCCAGCCTGCTTCCTGCAGCTTCGGGACGACAAGTTTGCGGCAGGTATCGGCCTCGTTCACCGGTGCACCCCGAAACCCACCTATGCCGATTCAGCCACAAGGGGCTGGCCAGTGGTGGCGGAGGCGGCCGGAGAGGCCAACGACCAGACCCTTACGGCGCGGCCGACAAGGTCGATCTGGCGCGAGGCCAGCTGATCCTTCGTCCATTCGTCTGCCGCTAGGATTGGCTTGGTGGTGTCGAACGAGACCTTGTCGTTCTTTCTGGAGAAAACTTCCTTCTTGCGATCGAACGAATAGAACTTTGCCTTGTAATTCTTGATCCCGGCCAGCAGCGCCAAATTGCCAAGGCGATGCAGCCAAAGGCGATGATCGTCATCGGTGAAACGTTCGCGCCAGTAATCATCCTTCAGCGCCTGCGGCAGGACGTGCTCGATGGTGATCTTGCCGCCGAAATCCTTGGTGACCGATTCATCCTGGTCCGCCTCCTCGAGGCGCAGCAGAACCGCCTGAGCGAAGGGCCGACCATAGACCTCCCCGTCAATCAGCGAGCGGAACTCGTCATCGTTCGCGTTGCTGAGGAAAATTGCCCGGATGTCGTCGGCCGACTTGCCGGCCCGGATTGCCGTTATCAGCTGGAAATACACAGTAAGGCGCGCGGTGAACGCAAGGCGCCTGATCCAGTTCTGATAGGTGATCCGCTCGAGCAGGTCGATGAACTCATCCTCGGTCAAGGCAGGCGCCGGGTTCTCGTTCGCGATCAGCGCAGGCTCCGGCCGGTTGAGAAAGGCAAGCAGCGGCGGAATCCATTCCTCGAATGCCACGCGCTGCAATGACCTGACGGCGCGGCGTGCGGCGGGTGTCTCGAAATCATTTCGCAGGATGCGCAGGTAGTTCCGGGCAGAGGTGTTCAGCTCCCCGAGAAGCGAGAACGGGCTCACTGCGGCTTCGACCAGCGGCTCGAATTCCTCGTGGAGCGCCCTGCGGGCCTTGGTGGCGACGATGGAACTGCGGTGATGCGCCATGAACTGATCCAGGCGCTCGATCCCGATCTGCTCTTCCAGCTCAAGCCACGCCTCGTCCAGCTCGCCGCTTCGTGTCGAATTGCCGCCGAGGCGGGCGAAAAGCATGTTCTTGATCAGGTCGGCGTTCGACAACGCCATGCCGCGTGCGTTCAACACGTTAAAGAGACGATACGCAGATTGCCAGGATGCTGTGGTCACGAAGACCACATAGACCTTGCTGAGCAGGAAATTGGCAAAGAGCTTCAGCGTCTTCTGGTCGTGCTGACCGATGAAGGCGTCGATGGCTTCGAGGTTTTCGACAATCCGCTGCTTTGGCGCATCCTGGTCCTTGACGATCTCCTTGCGGATCGCATCTGGGATGGCCTGGCCGGCAAGAACATGACGACGGAAGAAGCTCTGGTCGCGTTGGCGCAACGTCAGGCGCGGAGTTTCTTCCTCGCCGGTATAGGGATTTTTTGGCAGTACGCGCTTTCCAAGATCTGCCCTGACCTCTGGATCCTCGATGTGGTCCCGAAGCCGTGCGAGGATCAGGTTCAGTGTCGTCAGTCGCTGTTGGCCATCCACCACGTCATAAAGTCGGCCCTTTTCGCGCTCGATGGTGATGAGCGACCCAATGAAATACTCTTCATCCTGGGCTTCGTAGGCTTCCCAGATATCGTCGAGAAATTGCTCGACGTTACCCTTCTCCCATGAATATGGGCGTTGGTACGCGGGAATTTCGTAACGAATCTGTTCGGTCAAAATCTGGCTGATCGTGCGCTCGGCCGCTTCCATTGTCGCTCTCTACTATCGGACGGCGGCGACCTTGCCGAGCGCCCCGATATCGAGCTGACATTGCCGCCTTTTACTGCGGCAGACTAAGCCGCGAACTTCACCTGACGCAAGCCGGATGGCGCTATGTCCTTGCAAATGCCAGAGTCTGATCCGCCCACTCTGCCGGGAACGGTTCCATCAGCCGGGCGAGCGTCACATCCAGCCCCTGCCGCCCATCGAGGATCGCCTCGACGATGTCGGGCGCGAGCAGTGTCAGGCGCAGGACGCGTGTCATGTAGGACGGCGCGATCCCCTCACGCTCGGCCAGTTCGGCGATGGTGGCGAACTCGCCCGACTCCAGCATCCGCTTCCAGCGGAATGCTCGCGCTAGCGCCTTGACCAGCGTGCTGTCGGCCCTCGCCGGGGGCGTGCCGCCTTCTGGCAGCTGCATCTCCTTCCGCCCACCGCGCTTCACGATGCGGAATGGCACGTGGATTGTGACCGTCTCAGGGACCGCCGTCGCGCGGGTCATGCCGCTGCTCCGATGCTGCCAGACAGCATCTCGCGGGCGAGCCCTCCGAGGCCGTCCATCCGGAGCCGGAAGTTGAGCCCGTTCGTTCCGATATCGATGCGCTCGACCAGCAGCGCCACGATGCGGGCCTGCTCGGCGGGGAAGAGTTCGTCCCACAGCGGGTCGAGCTGCTGCAAGGCCGCGCGGGCGTGGGCCTCGGTGATGTCGTTGGCGTCGGCGCGCGCCGCCTTCCACGTCCCCGCAACGATCTCCGGCTGGCGGAACACGGCGCGCAACTGGTCGATGACGGCAGCCTCGATCTCACCTGCGGGGACACGACCCACCGGGCAGGATCCAGCACCGTGCTTCAGCACGGTCTGGCTGACATAGTAGCGGTAGAGCTTGTCGCCTTTCCGGGTGTGCGTCGGCGAGAAGGCGGCGCCATCGGGCCCGAACAGCAGCCCCTTGAGCAGCGCCGGTGTCTCGGCGCGGGTGCGTGCGGCGCGCTTGCGGGGGCTTTCTTGCAGGATGGCGTGGACCCGGTCCCAGGTTTCGCGGTCGATGATGGCGTCATGCTCGCCGGGATAGCTGTCGCCCTTGTGGACGGCTTCGCCGATGTATGCGCGGTTGCTGAGCATCCGATAGATGTACTTCTTGTCGATCCGGTTGCCGCGCGGGGTCCGAATGCCGCGTGCGCCGACCTCCCGCGCCAGTTCCGTACAGGACCCGATCTCGAGGAAGCGGGCGAAGATCCAGCGGACATGCTCGGCATGCTCGTCGTCAATCACCAGCTTCCGGTTCTCGACGCGGTAGCCGTAGGGCGGGACGCCGCCCATCCACATGCCCTTCTTCCGGCTGGCGGCGACCTTGTCGCGGATGCGCTCGGCCGTCACCTCGCGTTCGAACTGGGCGAAGGACAGCAGGATGTTCAGCGTCAGCCGCCCCATGGAGGTCGTCGTGTTGAACGACTGCGTGACCGAGACGAAGGTCACGCCGTTGCGGTCGAACACCTCGACCAGCTTGGCGAAATCGGCGAGCGAACGGCTGAGACGGTCGATCTTGTAGACCACCACAACATCCACCAACCCGTCCTCGATGTCGACCAGCAGGCGCTTGAGGCCCGGGCGTTCCAGCGTCCCACCGGAGATGCCTCCGTCGTCATACTGATCTCGGACCAGTACCCAGCCCTCGGACCGCTGGCTGGCGATATAGGCTTCGCATGCCTCACGTTGGGCGTGCAGCGAGTTGAACTCCTGCTCCAAGCCTTCCTCGGAGGATTTTCGAGTGTAGACCGCGCAGCGCAGCTTGCGGGCGACCTTGGTTTTTTCGGGCGGCTTTGTCATGCCCGCCCCCTGTGGTTCTTGAGGCCGAAGAATACCCAGCCATTCCAACGAGTGCCGGTGATGGCGCGCGCGATGGCGGACAGCGACTTGTAGGGGCGCCCCTGCCATTCAAAGCCGTCGGACATGACGGTGACGACATGCTCGACGCCCTGCCATTGGCGCAGGAGGCGTGTGCCGGTGATCGGTAGGTCGCGGTCTAGGCGCATGCCGCGCTTCTTCTTGTCCCCGCCGTCGAGTTCCTCGCCCAGCCGTTCCAGCCGCCGGATCGTCTCGGGCTTCAAGCCGCCATAGGCGAGTTCCTGGATGCGGTAGGCGATACGGCTTTCGAGATAGCGCCGGTTGAACGGCGGCGGTTCGCTGTCGAACAGATCGCGCCACTGCTTTTTCAGGTCAGGCGTCGGTGTGGTCTTCAGCGCGGCCAGGCGGGCGGGGATGGGGTCGTGCGTCGTCATGCTTTCTCCGTTGGCTTCCGGGTTGCATGACGGCATTGGTCGGCCTGATAGTGTAGGCGAATTTCTCCAGTATCGTCAGAAGGTTCGCCCCGATTGCGCCGCATCAGGCGGACCAGCCCGAGGGCGAGCAGGCCACACAGCTCAATGCGGCGTTCGGCGGGCGTCATCTGGGCGGGAGGCAGTGGATTGGGGCGTTTCATGCGGGGATCGGCCGTGTTCGGTAGAGTTGCTACCGATCAAAAGCCATCCGGCCGATGGAGACGGGACATCACAGCGCCACGAGCTTCCTCGATGCGAACAGGTTAAGAACATCGGGTCTTGCAGGGTGCGGTTTTGTCCACAATTATCGGAAGTTGAATCAATCAAGAGAATGTATTCGTTGAGGTGGTTTCATGGCGCGAAAGGCATCCCCGGTTGGCCCGCACATCCATAGCCTAATCGAGGATGCCCGCATTGACCTCGTCCGGGCTGTCCTCGCGGTGCGAGAGGGCGACAACGAACCCGATTTCGGCCTGCCCACTGCTATTCCAGATCCCTCGGACGAGGAAATGGCACACGGGTTTCGGCAAAATCTGTTGCAGATCCTGTCGAAATTCGATGCAGACGAGTTGCGGCCCGCCGAGCAGAGATCACGCCGCGTCCTGGCACTCGCCGAAGGCAAGGGTATCGATTCGCTCACGGCAATCACCGAGCAACAACTCGACGATGAGCAAACGCTCGAGTTCGATCGGCAACCCGATCCGCTCTGCAAGAGCATCTGGGCATTTCTGAATGCCCGCCAGACATTCGAGGACGCCGAGAGTTTCCACTTCGCTCGAAAATTCAGGGACTATGGCAAACTTTACGATGCCTTCGAGGTGGAACTCGAAAAAGCGGTCAACCTCAATTCGGGGTCGATCGACGAAGCGGCTCTGGCCGCGAAGATCACGTCGGTTCTGCAACTTAAAACCGCCTGCACGGTGAAGGCGCTGGATCTGCCCGCCACTGCCGCGCACCCAGCGTCGATCATGCTGATCGTTCGCCATGGCGGGCCGCTGTCGAGCGTCCATGACCATCGTGACGACGGGCGCCGGGGCACGATCTATTATCGCCCGCCGAACGAGGCCACTCTCATCTACACGCCCGCCATCCGACAGATTGAGGTCTGCGCGGACAGTCCGGTCGTGCGGCAGGGCGTTGCCGGGTCATTCGCTGACGAGGCCTTGGGGCACGACGTGTCGCAGAAGCCCCTGACTTGGAAGCGCTACAACCTTTCGCGTTTCCGCAGTTCGCTGCGGCTCGATCTGCCGCGTATCTCTGGATACGAGATCACGGACGCGCGCGTCCTCGAGGCTGAAATCCGCCTTGGCTCATGGAGCCGGAAGCTTCTTCTGAAGGTGGCGGCCGACGACGACATTGAGGAGGTCGCCGACCGCTATCTGAAGCCGAACAATATCTTCCGGCGCGCCGACGGCTTCAGCCGCGTCGGGATCGCCGTCACCTACAATCGCATCGGTGACGGCAAGGTGCGCACGCTCAACATCACCATTTCCGGCTCGAAGAGCTGCAATCTCCAGAGCAACAAGGATCCGGATGAACGCAACCTCGGGTTCGCGCTTCTCGACGCTTGGGGCATTCTCAGCGCCTTCAAGCAGATCGAGCCTACCGACCTGCGCGGGATATTCCCGCAACTGGTCATGCTTCACGACCGGACCGAGGACGATGTCAGCGGCGAGTATCTGCGCGAGCTCGGTCTCGATCCGGACCGCATGATCCAAGGCGGTCTTCTCGACCGGCGGGGGCGCCAAGACATTGTGCTTATCGACGATGATGACCTGGGGGGAGAAGCCGAGGTCAAGCCATCCGGCATCGAAGGCATGTCGCGTGTTGTCGGTGCCTTCGGAAAAGATGGGGGCCTGAGGCCGACTTCGGATCTCGAGATGTACGAGATCAACCGCGAGTGGCTGCACGAAACCGTGGTTGGGCTTTTGAAGCCGATGCTGAACAAGCTCGCGGCGCAGGTGCTGGATGCGGACCTGTCGATGCTCGGCTCCATGCGGATCGACGGTGCCGATGTTCCGATCTACTTCGCCCGTCGCCTTCACGACCTCAAGACGATTTCGCGCCTAGATCAGCTGATGCGCGCGCGCAACGCGGCCGGTGTCGGGATCGTGCTGTCGGCAGGCACTGACGGTCCTGGATACCTTGGGCCGAACCTCGTCGTCCCCATTTCTGGCTGCATGTCAACGGGCGCCGACGATCTTCTTCTCTCGCGAGATGCGCTCGAGCTCGCCTACCGAACCAATCGTTCGCTGGCGCGGGGCGGTGCGACGCCGCAGGTCCTGCGATCGGGCACGCAATCGGCGACGTTGCACATTCCCGGCAAGACATCGCTCGCGCTGACGGGTGCGGATCAGATCACGATCTTCGAACGACTGGTCGCAGCCGAGAAGGCCGGCAGCCCCGATGTCCATGTCAAGCCGCTGATGGACGGGCTTGGGTCGCGCAGTCCGCAGCAGGCATTCCGGCCGAAAACTTGGGACAGCATCCGCGACGTCTACATTGGCGCTGGCACGAAACGGGGATACTGGCGCCTTCTGGTTAAAGCACAGCCAGCCGAAGACGTAGCCGAAGCTTCGGTCGAGGAACCCGTCTAACAACGGTCTAACATGCGACGGGGGACGGTCTAACAAACCGCTGATTATTGGAAGGGCTCCACATAGAGGAGCTTTTTCATGCCGACTCCCTTCCCCTCGCGCCAGGCAGCCCAGACGAGCTGGTCCCGCGCCGCGACGACCAAGCCCACCACCCACAACTCGGAATGGCGCTGCACGCGCTGTGACAAGCTGCTCGGCGTCTGCCGGGACGGCCGCATGCACCTGCGCTTCGCGCGGGGGCACGAGTATCTCGTGGGCTTTCCGGTTCAGGCCACCTGCCGGGGCTGCGGCACGCTGAACAACGCGCCCGCACCCACGCGCTGACGCGCGCATCCACCCAACCCCCTGAAATCGCAGAGACGCGCGACGTCCTGACCTGGCCACGAGAAGGCGCCGGACGCCTGGCCGCAAGGCAGGCGTCCGATGTCCTTCGCGTGGCACGAGATCCGTGATCACCTCATGCATTCCTCCTCCAACCTTCACTTCCAGCGCAGCTTCGACGCTGTCCGGCGTGGACAGGCTGCCCTCACGCCGTTCCGAGATCCGGCGGCTCTGCTCGACGGGCTGCACCGCACGCCCGGCGATCAGGGTCAGAAGAACGTGATCCTCGCTGCGCTCGTCAGGGCGGCGCAGGGCGACGGGCCCAGGTCCGACTGCGCGCTGACTCTCCTGCTGTTGGCGCTCTGGCCCGGCCTCGACGCCATCCGGCGCCGGTCGCTCTGGCGCAGGCTCGGCACCGCCGACGAGGTCGCGTCCGACGTGCTGACGCGCACCACCGAGGCGGTCCGCGGCCTCGACCTCGGGCGCGTCAACTGGATCGCGGCCACGGTCCTGCGCAATGTCGAGCGCGACATGATCCGCGTGCGCCAACGCGACACGGCGCGCGAACATCTCGCCAGCCGCGCCGATCCCGACGAGGTGGCGGACAGCGGCGACAGCGGGATCGGCGCAACCGGGTACGCACGGCTGAACGACGCCGTTCGGAAGCTGCTCGGCGATGACGCCCTGCTGGTGATCCGCGTGGCGGTCGAGGGTTTCCCCCAGGCCGAGGTCGCCGTGGAACTGGGTCTGACCGAGGCCGCCGCCCGCAAGCGGTACCAGCGCGCGATGCGCCGACTGCACGACGCCCTCAAGGAAATCCCCTGAACCGATGTCCCGATCCGGTCCCGCCGGTGGCTTTTCCCATTCGAGCGCCCCGAGCGCCTTCCCTCCAACCGAAAGCAGACACGCATGAACCGCACTGCCGATCTGTCGCTCGAGGATTTCAGGCGTCTTCCGGGGCTCTATCGCCGCTGGGAGCTGACCGAGGTCTGCGAGCCCAACCGCAACTACCAGATCGAGGACGCCGGCGCCCATGCCGACGGGACGCCGCTGCTGGCGATCTACGTCGCCGAGCCCGCGCCCGACGTCCGCGAGGCCGCGTGATGCGCCTCCTCGATCACATCATCCCACGGAGAAACGCCATGCCGGACCAACCGAACGACATCAACCGTCTTCGCAAGGCGAGCTACGCGCTCGAAGACCTCCCCGAAACCATCGCCTTCCCGCAGCGCGCCGGTGACGAGCCGCGCGAGCCGCTGCCAGTCGTCGAGGCGACCGTCGACGAGATCGCCTTCGCGATCGTGGAGGCGGAGCGCGAGAGCACGGCCGCCTACCGCCGCGCCGACGCGCTGAAGCGCCTCTACAAGCTCGCCCGCGAGGCCGGATGCATCGGCGCAGATCGCGCCGCCGCGTCGGTGATGAAGAAGGAGGGCCAGTGATGGCCCTTCCCATCATCGGCGCCGACGAACGGCTCGCGCAGCGCAAGGGAATCAAGGGCGTCATCTTCGGCCGGTCCGGCATCGGCAAGACCAGCCTGCTCTGGACGCTGAATGCCTCGACCACGCTCTTCCTCGACCTCGAGGCCGGGGATCTGGCGGTCGAGGGGCTGGAGATCGACACGCTCCGACCCCGCACCTGGAAGGAATGCCGCGACTTCGCGGTGTTCATCGGCGGGCCGAACCCGGCGCTGCGCGAGGACCAGCCCTACAGCCAGGCTCATTTCGACGAGGTCTGCGGCCGCTACGGCGATCCGGCGGTGATCGGGAAATACGAGACCGTCTTCATCGACTCGATCACCGTCGCCGGGCGGCTCTGCTTCCAATGGTGCCGCGGCCAGCCCGAGGCCTTTTCGGAGAAGACCGGCAAACCCGACATCCGCGGCGCCTACGGGCTGCATGGCCGCGAGATGATAGGCTGGCTGACCCACTTGCAGCACACGCGCGGCAAGCATGTCTGGTTCGTGGGCATCCTTGACGAGCGGCTCGACGACTTCAATCGCAAGGTCTTCCAGCCGCAGATCGACGGCTCGAAGACCGGGCTGGAGCTGCCCGGGATCGTGGATCAGGTCATCACCATGGCCGACATCCCGGACCCCGGCGGCCAGCCGCAGCGCGCCTTCGTCTGCCAGACGCTGAACCCCTGGGGCTATCCGGCCAAGGACCGCTCGGGCCGTCTTGACAGGGTCGAGGCCCCGCATCTCGGACGGCTGATGGAGAAGATCCAGCGCCCTGCGGCGCCTGCCTCCGAACGCCTGACCTGGCCGCCGGTGACCCCGGCCGATCCCGCGCCCGCGCAGGAGCCCGGACATGGCTGAGCGCCTCTCGCCACGCCCGGTGTCCCGATCCGGTCGCCGGAGTGGCTTTTCCCTTCTGACGCCGCTGCGCGTCCCATCCTCCAACTGAAAGGAGCCGCGCAATGTCCGGACCCTGGAACGACTTCAACTCCGCGCAATCCAATACCAACGTCATCCCCAAGGGCACGCTCGCCAAGGTGCGCCTGACGCTCCGCCCGGGCGGCTTCGACGACCCCTCGCAGGGTTGGACAGGCGGCTGGGCGCGCCGCGCCGCTACCGGCGCAGTCTATCTCGACGCCGAATACACGGTGCTCGAAGGCCCCTATGCCCGGCGCAAGGTCTGGTCGCTGATCGGCCTTTACAGCCCGAAGGGCCCGGACTGGGCCAACATGGGGCGCGGCCTGATCCGTGGCATCCTCAACTCCGCGCGCGGCGTGTCCGACAAGGACAACTCGCCCGAGGCGCAGGCGCGCCGCCGGATCAACGGGTTCGGCGATCTCGACGGCGTCGAGTTCGTCGCCCGCATCGACATCGGCACCGACACCAACGGCGAGGACAAGAACGAGATCCGCGCCGCGGTCACGCCCGACCATCGCGACTACGCCGCGCTGATGGGCGCGGTCGCGCTGCAATTCACCGCCGCCCAGGCGCAGGGCCACACTGCGCAGCAGCCCACCACGGCCACCCAGCCCAGCCAGCCCGCGTCCGCCCCCGGCGCCGCCGGTCGGCCGAGCTGGGCGCAGTAAGGGGGAGACCGGCCATGCGCTTGCGCCCCCGCCAGAAGACCTTCGTCGAGCGCAGCGTGGCTGCGCTCGCCTCCCGCGGCAACACGCTGGGCGTGGCGCCCACCGGCGCGGGCAAGACCATCATGCTTTCGGCGGTCACCGGCGAGATGATCGGCGACGGCGCGAAGGCCTGCGTGCTCGCCCATCGCGACGAGCTGACGGCGCAGAACCGCGCCAAGTTCCAGCGCGTGGTGCCGGGCGTCGCCACCTCGGTGATCGACGCCACGGAGAAGTCCTGGGGCGGCCAGGTCGCCTTCGCCATGGTGCCGACGCTCGCGCGGGTCTCGAACCTCGCCGACATGCCGCGCCTCGACCTGCTGGTCGTGGATGAGGCGCACCATGCCGTCGCCGACAGCTACCGCCGCATCATCGACCGCGTGCGCGAAGCCAATCCCGATGCCCGCATCTTCGGGGTCACCGCCACGCCGAACCGGGGCGACAAGAAGGGTCTGCGCGAGGTCTTCGACAATGTCGCCGACCAGGTGCGGCTGGGCGAGCTGATCGCCTCGGGCCACCTGGTGCCGCCGCGCACCTTCGTCATCGACGTGGGCGTGCAGGACGAGCTGCGTTCGGTCCGCAAGACCATGTCGGATTTCGACATGGCGGAGGTGGCGGGCATCATGGACCGCGCCCCTGTCACCGACGAGGTGATCCGCCACTGGAAGGAAAAGGCGGGCGATCGGCAGACCGTGGTGTTCTGCTCCACCGTCGCGCATGCCGAACACGTCACCGACGCCTTCAGGGCGGCGGGCGTTTCCGCCGCGCTGATCCACGGCGATCTTTCAGCCGAGACCCGCAAGGCGATCCTCGCCGACTACGCGGCGGGCGCCATCCGCGTCGTGGTCAACGTTGCGGTGCTGACCGAGGGCTGGGACCACCCGCCCACCTCATGCGTCGTGCTGCTGCGGCCCAGCTCCTACAAGTCCACGATGATCCAGATGGTCGGGCGCGGGCTGCGCACCGTCGACCCCGAGGAACACCCCGGCATCGTCAAGACCGATTGTGTCGTGCTGGATTTTGGCACTTCGAGCCTGATCCACGGCACTCTGGAACAGGATGTCGATCTCGACGGCAAGTCCGAAACCGGCGAGGCGCCGACCAAGACCTGTCCTGCCTGCGAGGCGGAAATCCCGCTGGCCGCCACCGAATGCCCGCTCTGCGGCGAGGCGTTCCCGCGGGAGGACGAAGAGGCCGGTGAAGGCGGTGGTGCCGCGCCGCTCTCGGGCTTCATGATGACCGAGATCGACCTGCTAAAGCGGTCCAGCTTCGCCTGGGTCGACCTTTACGGCACGGACGATGCGCTGATGGCCACGGGCTTCGCGGCCTGGGGCGGCATCTTCTGGCTGGACGGGGTCTGGTACGCCATCGGCGGGGCGAAGGGCGAACGCCCCCATCTGCTGGGCGTGGGCGAGCGCACCGTCTGCCTCGCGCAGGCCGACGACTGGCTGAACACCCACGAGACCGACGAGAGCGCCTTCAAGACTCGCTCCTGGCTGCGCCAGCCGCCGACCGAAAAGCAGCTTCAGTACCTGCCGCCGGAGTGCCGCCATGACTTCGGCCTGACGCGCTACCGCGCCTCCGCGCTGATGACCTTCGGCTTCAACAAGCGCGCCATCCGCCAGCTGATCGACACGGCGGCCTCTCCCGAACGGAGGGCGGCATGACCCATGTCCACATCCACCCCCATCACGGCCGAGGACCGGCGGCGGATCTGGCATCCGCGTGGAACGCTCTGTGCTGTCTGCCGGCAACCCACCCATGGTTTTGGCTGGTTCGATCCGCACCGGTCGAAGCAGCCCCGGCCATCGGTCTGGTTCTGCTCGATGCCCTGCCAGTCCTTCTGGACGCGCTTGGCGCGGGAGCGTTTCGCCATGGTTGACCTGACCGAGGAGGAGCGCGCCGCCGTCACCACCACCATGAAGCGCGTGGCGCTGCTGATGGACGAGATCGGCTGGGCCACCCCGCTTTCCGATCTGACCGAGGCGCAGGTGCGCGCACTGATCGAGGAGGCCGTCGAGGGCTTCCGCGAGTCCATGTCCGACATCGCCCGGGCGCAGACGCCGGAGGTGCCGTTCTGATGCTGGACCACAATCATCGGCCCAGTTTCGCCGACCGGGTCAACGCCGCCATCGATCGCGCGCTGACCGCCGATCAGGCGACGCGGCCGCCCCGCGACTACCTAGGCGGCTCGCGTCTCGGCCATGCCTGCGAGCGCGCCCTGCAGTTCGAGTTCACGGCGACGCCGAAGGACGAGGGCCAGGACTTCAGCGGCCAGTCGCTGCGCATCTTCGCCATCGGCCACGCGCTCGAGGATCTCGCCGTCGCCTGGCTGCGCGGCGCGGGCTTCGACCTCTACACCCGCAAGGGCAACCGGCCCGACGGCGGCCAGTCCGGCTTCTCGGTCGCGGGCGGGCGCATCCGCGGCCATGTCGACGGCATCATCGCCGCTGGGCCCGAGGGTTTCGGTCTGGCCGTTCCCGCACTGTGGGAATGCAAGACCATGAACGCGAAGAACTGGCGCGCCTGCGTGAAGGACGGCGTCACGAAGTCGAAGCCGGTCTACGCCGCCCAGATCGCGCTCTACCAGGCCTACATGGAAGCGACGGTCCCCGGCATCTCGGCCGCGCCTGCGCTCTTCACCGCGATCAACAAGGACACCGCCGAGCTGCACCACGAGCAGGTCGCCTTCGACGCCGACCTCGCGCAGCGCATGTCCGACCGCGGCGTGCGGATCCTTCAGGCGACCGATGCGGGCGAGTTGCTGCCGCGAGTCGCCACCACGCCCGACTTCTTCGAATGCCGCTTCTGCCCGTGGTCCGAGCGCTGCTGGGGGCTGCCGGCATGAGCGACGACGGCGTCCTGCACTTCAACCCGTGGATGGACTTCAACGACGGGCCGCCGTCCGAGAACCCCTTCGGCTGCGACCCCGAACAGATCGCCGTCTTCCTCGACACCGTGTTCAGCTGGTGCGAGGGGCTGATCCCGCTCCGCGGCTTTGTCGACAAGGGTCAGGGCCGGGACGGCAAGCCGCACAACATCTGGATCCCCGCCGACGACACCGCGCCGGGAAAGCTCGCGACCTTCGCTGCGTGGGCGAACCGGGAGGGCGCCGCCGTCTATGTCATCCCCGGCACTGTCGAGGAACAGGGTCAGGCCCGCGCCGCCGACGTGCTGCAGATGCAGGCCATCGTGGTCGATCTCGACGCGGGTGACATCCCGGCGAAGCTGGACCATGTCACCCGCCACCTCGGCCCGCCCACGCTGATCATCGAAAGTGGTGGGCGCACTCCCGAGGGTGCGGCGAAGCTGCACGTCTGGTGGAAACTGACCGAACCCGCCGAGGGCGACGACCTGGTCACCCTCTGCCGCCTTCGCGGCGAGATCGCCGTGAAGGTCGGCGGCGACACGCATTTCCGCTCGGCCCACCAGCCGATCCGGGTGCCTGGCACCGTCTATCACAAGCACGGCCACCAGCGCCTCGTGCAGATCCGCGAACATCGAGACGTCGAGGTGGATCTTGCGGATTTCGCCGAGAAGGTCGCCGAGATGCCGCCGCTGCCCGGCGTAGGCTTCGCCAGCGACGTTGCCGCGCCGACCACGAAGCCCGGCATCGATGCGGTGCTCACCACGCCGGTGCGGGAGGGCGCGGTCGACGACTGGTCCCGGTTTCAGGGGGCCAGCGCCGCCATCGGCCATTACGTGCGCCTGGTGCACGAGGGCCGCCTCGACCCGTTCGCGGGCTGGGAGGCGATCTGCGGCTACAACGCCGCCATGCTGCGCCCGTCCTGGCCGCTCGATCGGCTGATGGCCGAGTCCGAACGGCTCTGGGAGCTGCATGTGAAGCGCAACGGTCCGCCGCTCCTGCGCGCAGCCCACGCCCATGCCCCGGCCAGCCCGCTGCCGACCTTCAGCCTCGGCGCACTGCTCGACGACACCAGTCCGATGCCCGAGGACGTCATCGGGCCGCGCGTGCTGACGCCGGGCGGGCTCCTGGTGCTGGGCGGCGCGCCCAAGGTCGGCAAGAGCGACTTCCTGATCTCCTGGCTCGTGCACATGGCGGCGGGCGTGCCGTTCCTCGGCTTCACGCCGCCCCGGCCGCTGCGCGTGTTCTACCTGCAGGCCGAGATCCAGTATCACTACCTGCGCGAGCGCATGCAGCAGATCGCGCTGCCCGCCGCCGTGATCGCCGCCGCGCGCGACACCTTCATCGCCACGCCGAAGCTGAAGCTGCTGCTCGACGCGGAGGGCGTCGCCCGCGCGGCCGAGGCGATCCGGGCCGCATTCCCCGACGCGCCGCCCGACATCATCGTCATCGACCCGATCCGCAATCTCTTCGACGGCGGACCTGAGGGTGGCGGCGAGAACGACAACACCGCCATGATGTTCTTCCTGAAGGACCGGGTGGAGCTTCTCCGCGAGGCCGTCAATCCGGACGCCGGCGTCATCCTCGCCCACCACACCCGCAAGGCCAGCAAGCATCAGGTCAAGGACGATCCCTTCCTCGCGCTCTCCGGCGCAAGCGCGCTGCGCGGCTTCTACACCTCGGGGCTGCTCATGCACCGGCCCGACGAGGATAGCAGCGTCCGCAGGCTGGAGATCGAGCTGCGCAACGGCCCCGCGCTGCCGGGCAAGCTGATCGACAAGGTGAAGGGCGAATGGGTCGAGCTGAACCCGCTGAACGAGCGCCTCGTGCGCAAGGAGGTCGGCGCCAAACTCGATGCCGAGCGGCTGCGCAAGCACGACGTCATCCTCGGCATGTTGCTGGATGAGGCGGCGAGCGAGCGCCTGTACACCGCGATGCAGTTCGCCGAGACCTTCGAGAACCGGGGCGGTCTGGGCAGCAAGCACACGATCCGTGAGCGCCTCAGCGTGCTGGCGACCAAGGGGTTCGTGAAGTTCCTGCGCGACCCCTCGGGGTTCGGCTTCCCCGTCACCCGGTCCCGGTTCGGCTACCTCTGCGTGGAAGGCATGCAGTTCGGCGCGCCCGATGAGCATGTCGATCCGGACACCGGCGAGGTCACCATAACCGCCCGTCCGGTCCTGCCCAGCCACTTCAAATGCCCCCAGTCCGGGCTCTGCCTGCAGGTCGAAAACCCCGCCGTCTGGGTCTACCCGGAGGGGCTGGAGGACGACCCAACTCATATGAGTGAGGCCTGACTCATATGACAGCGCCAACTGTGCACTCAACGAAATCAACGGGTTACGGGCAAATAAGACTTAGGTCACTAACTCATGCCCGAAGACTTCATGAAGTCTTATTCCCCAATGATTTCAGCAACTTGAACACCTCGGAACAGTTAGGTGTCAAACCCCCATACTACGTATGGGAGGGCCACCCCACAGGGTTGGCCATTCCTCCCATACGTCCGGGCCAGCCGCGCGCGCCGCCGTGACGCTCCCTTGTGCTCTCCAATCCGACGACGGCGGCCCCGTACCGCCAAGCACCAGACCGCCGTCGTCTTCCACCACCACAGGCCACCGGCAAAGGAGACCCATCATGGCTCAGCCGACTCTGATCCCGAATTGCGACGGCGCAAGGTTTGAATCGCTGCCGCTCGACACCCCCCGCAACCGCTGCATCCTCGCGCTTGATCTCGGCACCTCGACCGGGTGGGCGATCCGCGGCCATGACGGCCTGATCACCAGCGGCACCGTCTCGCTGCGTCCCGGCCGCTTCGACGGCGGCGGCATGCGCTACCTGCGCTTCACCAACTGGCTGACCCAGATCGACCGGCTGTCCGGTCCTGTCGCCGCCATCTGGTTCGAGGAAGTCCGCCGCCACGCTGGCACCGACGCGAGCCACATCTACGGCGGGCTCACGGCCACGCTGACCGCATGGGCGGAACTGCGCGGCGTGCCCTACGAGGGCGTTCCGGTCGGCACGATCAAACGCCACGCCGCTGGCAGGGGCAACGCCGACAAGGCCGCCATGGTCGCCGCCGTCCGCGCCCGCGGCTTCAGCCCGGCCGACGACAACGAGGCCGACGCCATCGCCATCCTGCTCTGGGCGATCGAGACGAAGGGAGGTGTCGCATGAGATGGCATCCCCACGGCTACGGCGGCCGACGCCGGGATCCCGAACAGGTCAAGCGCGAGGGCTGGCACGAACAGGGCGTCCTCGCGGTCTCCGCCGATGACGACCGCCTCACCTGGCCCGAGCGTGAACTGGTCCGCCAGCTCGGCGAGAAGCTCTACGGCCCGCGCCCTTCCGACAGGGAGGCGCGTCATGGCTGATCGGGAATGGACCGCCGACTGCGTCGCCGACCATTTCGAGGAGGCGTTCCGCACCCTGCGCAAGCTGCCGCCGGTGAAGGCGCAGGGCTACTTCAACACCTGGCCCGACATCGTGCGGACCAGCCGTGAGATCGCGGCGATGGAACCCCAGCCGATGCGGGTCTGGCCCTCGGCCGCCGCGATCACCCGGCTCGAGCAGACCTTCGACTGGGTGCTCTGGATCGAGGAGGCGGAGCGCAAGCTGGTCTGGTCGCGCGCGGCCCGGGTGCCGTGGAAGCAGATCAGCGGCGAGCTCGGCTGCGACCGCACGACAGCATGGCGGCGCTGGCAGCTGGCGCTGACCAAGATCGCCGCGCGGCTGAATGCGCTGTGACTCCAATGTGTTGCAACACTTTTTCCTTCGACATCTGCAACAGATCCATGCTATTCCGAAGGCAAGATGGGGAGAGTGCGCTGGAAGGCTCGCTCTCCCCTTTGCGTTGACGGGGGCCTTCTGGACCCCGGCATCCAGCGAGGGTCCGGCCGGGGTCCAGCCCACGGCAGTTTCCGGTTCCTTCCTGGCGATATTCGTATGCTGGCGGGCGAAGCGCGGGACATCGCCAGCGACAGGGCCGGATTTTTGGGAAGCCACCCGGAAGCCGGAGCCTCCCGCGCCCCTCGCAAACACCAATAAACGCTGGCCTTTCGACCGGACACCTCTGGTGGCCGCTGGACCCAGCTTGGAGTCCGGCCCGGCATCCGGAGTCCGGAAGCCACCGGCATCCACACGCCCCAAGGAACCTTGCCCACCATGACGCTGAGCTTCGCCCCGGACGCGATCGAGACGTGGCCGCTGTCGCGCCTGCAGCCCTACGCGAAGAACGCGAAGGCGCATGGGCCAGACCAGGTCGCGAAGATTGCCGCAAGCATGGCCGAGTTCGGCTGGACCGTGCCCTGCCTCGTCGGCGAGGACGGCGAACTGATCGCGGGCCACGGGCGCGTGCTGGCCGCGACGCAACTGGGGCTGCTTGAGGCGCCGGTGATCGTGCTGGGCCATCTGACCGAGGCGCAGCGCCGGGCCTATCGGATCGCGGACAACAAGCTGACGGAACTCGGCATCTGGGACGAGGCGCTGCTGTCGGCCGAACTGAACGACTTGCTGGCCGAGGATTTCGACCTGTCGCTGGTCGGCTTCTCGGACGGCGAACTCGACAAGCTGCTGGCCTTCGTGCCGGAGGGGGACAGTGAAGAAGGTGGCGCCGGGGGCTCCGTGCCGCCGGTGACCATCCCCGAGCCGCCGCGGAATCCGGCCTCGCGCACCGGCGATCTGTGGATCCTCGGCGAGCATCGGTTGCTGTGCGGCGACAGCACGAGCCACGACGACGTGCGCCGCCTGATGAATGGCGAGCGGGCGATCCTCTTTGCCACCGATCCGCCGTATCTCGTCGACTATGACGGCTCGAACCATCCGACCCGCAACAAGGATTGGTCGGCCTCCTATGGCACGACCTGGGACGACTCTTCGCAGGGGGCCGAGCTCTACGACGGTTTCATCGCCGCCGCCGTGGCCGAGGCCATCGCCGAGGATGCCGCCTGGTACTGCTGGCACGCCTCCCGCCGCCAGGCGATGCTGGAAGCCTGCTGGGAGAAGGCCGGCGCCTTCGTCCATCAGCAGATCATTTGGGTGAAGGACCGCGGGGTTCTGACCCGGTCGCACTACCTGTGGAAGCACGAGCCTTGCTTCATGGGCTGGCGTCGCCCGAACCGCCCACCCAAGGTGGCGGAAGAAACCCTGCCATCGACATGGGCGCTGCCCAGCTTTGCCAAGGATGACCGGCCCGACCATCCGACGCCGAAGCCGCTCGACGCCTTCGGGATCCCGATGCGCCAGCATGTGGCGCGGGGCGGCCTTTGCTACGAGCCGTTCTCTGGCTCCGGCTCGCAGATCATGGCGGGCGAGGTCAACGGCCGTCGCGTCTTCGCGATGGAAATCAGCCCTGCCTATGTCGATGTCGCGGTGGAACGTTGGCAGGCCGAGACCGGCCGCGACGCGATCCTCGACGGCGACGGTCGGACCTTCGCGCAAATCAGAACGGAGAGGCTGGGGGTTGCCCCGGCCGAGCCCGAAACCCTGACCGAACCCGCCGCGTGACATGCATGACCTGGCTTTACCTTCCTCCGAGTGCGCTTCCGGAGCCGGAGACGCATGCCTCTTCGGTCTCTCCCTCTGCTCCGGCGCTGGCGGTCTCGACCTCGGACTCACCATCGCCTTGCCCGGATATCGAACTGTGGGCCATGTCGAACGGGAAACCTTCGCCGCAGCCACTCTCGTGGCGCGGATGGAAGACGCGTCCCTGGATCAGGCTGTTGTCTGGGACGACCTTGGAACCTTCGACGGCCGCCCTTGGCGTGGCGCGGTGGACATCGTCACTGCGGGCTATCCGTGCCAGCCGTTCTCGGTCGCAGGCAAGCGCCGGGGCGCCGACGACCCGCGCCATCTCTGGCCGCATGTTGCCCGGATCATCGGGGAGGTCGAGCCACCCTTCGTCTTTCTCGAGAATGTCGCCCATCATCTCCGCCTCGGCTTCCCCGAAGTCGCCAGCGGACTGGTCAGCATGGGCTACAAGCTTGCGGCAGGCCTCTTCACGGCGGCGGAAGTCGGCGCGCCGCACAAGCGCGAGCGACTGTTCATCCTCGCCACCCGCGAGGGAGATCAGCTGGCCGACCCCACGCGCCTGCTCTGGCACCCGGTCGAGTGGCGGGAACCGGACGGAACTGCTGCGGCTCTGGCCGACGCCGAGGGCGAGCGCGAACGAGAACCGACAGACGAAGCCGACGCCGTCGCAGGCTGCGGGCCAGCACGGCATGAACCTGGCGACGACGGCCGCGCTCTGGCCGACGCCGCAGATCGACAGTTTCCGCAGCCGGGGTGGCGAAAGGCGCGACGAGAAGGGTCTGGACCAGATGGCGCGGGATTGGCCGACGCCTATGGCAACGGACGGCAACAAGCCGAGCGCGGGCAATCGCAAGACGGCCGATCTGACCCATGCCAGTCAGATGTGGATGACGCCGACGGCGCGGGATCACAAGGATGGGGCGACGACACTGGCGAATACGCCGGTGAACGGCCTGCTTGGCCGCCAGGTCCTGGTGACGCCGATGGCTGGGTCGAATACCTCCGACGTGCGCCGGAGCTTGAACCCGCTGTTCGTCGAGGCGCTGATGGGCTGGCCCACCGGGTGGACCGGCTTCGCCTCTGTGGAAACGGCGTGGTCCCGTTGGTTGCGGCGCATGCGCTGCGAACTCTCGCGACTGAACTGTTGGCCGATGGATGAGGTGGTGGCATGAAGCAGTCGCGCGTCATGTCGCTGGTCGAAGCCGTCGCCAACGTGGCGGTAGGCTACGGCGTCGCTGTGGTTACGCAGATCCTGATCTTCCCGATCTTCGGGCTGCACACGACTCTGGCGCAGAACCTGAAAATGGGCGCGATCTTCACCGTGGTGAGCATCGCCCGGTCCTTCGCCCTGCGGCGGTTTTTCGAGGCGATCCAGTTGCGAAAGCTTTGATCGACTCCCATCAATCGATCATGGGTCCGTCCGGCGACAATGCGGACGAGGAGGACTGGCGCCGCCTTGTTGTCTAGTTGCTCTGTGGGATGCGCGCCAGATGGAGCGGTCAACTTGGAAGTCCGTCGATCCCCTCAACGGACGCGAGGTCGTGGTCCCAATCGGCGCGACTGGCACAGCAGATATGCGCGTTGGGCCGCATGCCAACCCGGCTATCGAGAGACCCGGCCGGAACTGCGAGCAGGGATTGACCTTCTTCGGAAAACGGCAGCGCGGAACCGCAGTTCGTGCAGAAACACTTCACGTGTCTCGACCCGGAAAGCCGAAATACCCTGATATACTCCTCGCCGGACAGCCAGCTAACACTCGCTGTGGACGAAAACAGATTTGCCGAATGAGCCGAGCCGCTATCCTTTCGGCAGCGCGAACAGTGACACAGGAAGAAGCTCTCGAACTCTCCCGATATACGAAACTTCACAGCCCCACACAGGCACTGACCGGTGGCCATATTTTCCATACATAATTCCCTCGATGCGCAGCCATCGAGCCGCCAGTCAAATGTAGATTTGACCCGCCATCAGTATCCGTGTGCGAAACCAAGGTCAAATTCGGCTCGTCGCATTCGTGGCGACGGTCAGAGACACCGCCGCTCCATGCGGGACGGCGGCATCGGGACCGTCGTGGTGCGCCGTTAGTCCTCTGCGATCATGTAGGCCCTGCCGCGCCCCTCGACCTTCTCGGAGGTGATCGTCAGGCCCAGCTTCTTCTTAAGCGCGCCGGAAATCGCACCTCTCACAGTGTGAGCTTGCCATCCCGTTTCGGCGACGATCTCGTCGATGGTCGCGCCGCCCTCGGCGCGGAGCATCTCGATCAGCTTCGCCTGCTTGGTGCCCGCGCGCGGTGTGCGCGGCTTGGGTGTGGGTTCGGGGGCGGTGGAGGTGTCCGGCCCAATACCAATGGCGGCAAGGCCTGCGTCGGTCGCGATCAGCGTGACGCCGTGACCTTCGCCGGTCTCGCGCCAGACGGGTTCGCCGTTGCGCATGTCTGCCTCGACCTCTTCGAGGAAGCCTTTGGCGAGCATCGCGCCGACCACCTTTGCGGCGGCACCGCCCCGCAGACTGTCAGGCAGCGGCATGGCGATATGGTTGTCGCGTTGAGATGCGGCGCTGAGAATGATGGCTTGGGTGTCTGTGAGTTTGGTCATGTTTGCCTCCGGGTTTGGGCCGCGCGGAATGCGTGGCTTCTACCGAGGCGAGCCCGCCGCTTGGGCGGGCCGGGACCGACGCGCGGACGCTCAGTTGTCGCGTGCGATCAGGGCGAGGAGGACGGCCGCCATGCCGCCGAGATATTCGCTGCGGCGAAACACGATCTCGTCGATCTCGCTCGCGGTTTTGATGGTCGGGTCGACCTGCAGGTCGCTGCCCATGTGTGGCATCAGGCGGTTGGCCTCTCGGTTGTAGCGCTCTGCAAGGGTGCTGGTCATCGGGCTCACTCCGCGTATTCGCCTTCGCCGAAAGCGCTGTCCGTGATGCGTTTCAGGAGGCTGGCGTAGTGCTCGAGGCTGCCCACCGTGGCCCAGCCGATCTCGTCGGGGTGGCAGTTGAAGTGTTCGTCGCTGAGGCCTTGCAACCGGGCGAGCATTTCGTCGATCTCGGCTTTCTTGCCCATGAAGGCACTCAAAGCCGCCTCCTTGTTGCGGCGTGTCTTCTCGGCGCGAAGCTCGTGGCGGGGCGTTGTCTGCGGGTTCAGGCGGCTCATCGTGGCGGCTCCGTGGTGAGTTGCATCGTTTTCGTGGAACCACGTTCGCTCTGGTGCGGAGGCTTATCAACTACATAAGCACATGATTTTGAATGATAATCGGAGCGCGCCATGGAGGGGCTGAGCGAGCGCCAATATGCCGCCCGCGTCGGCCTTTCGCGCGGCGCGATCCAGAAGGCGAAGACGGCCGAGCGGCTGGTCCTCTACCCCGACGGCAGCATCAACGCGGCGGCCAGCGACGCGCGACGGGCGGAGACGACGGACCCGTCCAAGACCCGCAAGCCGCCCGCGCCGAAGCTGAAGCCCGTCCCCGAAGCTGCCGTGGCCGCCGTCGGCGACACGCTGCGCGAACAGGGTCTGGCGGTCCCGGCCGTCGGCGGCGGCACGACCTTTCTGCAGGCCAAGACCGCGAACGAGGTGCTGAAGGCGCAGGAGCGGCGCATCCGGCTCCAGAAGCTGAAGGGGGAGTTGATCGAGCGGGCCCGCGCGCTGGCGCTGGTGTTCCGGCTGGCGCGGGAGGAACGGGACACGTGGGTGAACTGGCCCGCGCGCGCAGCGGCGCTGATGGCGGCAGAACTCTCGGCCTCGTGCCGCGACGCGGCGGGCCAGCCGATCACCGTGGAGCCGGCCGCGATGCAGAAGGTCCTGGAGAAACATGTACGCGCCCACCTCGACGAACTCGCCGAGGTCCGGCCCGACTTTCGGTGATGATGATGGCCTGACGGACTTCGACGGCGCGGGCGAGATCCTGCGCGCCTGGGGCAGCGGGCTGCGGCCCGACCCGGACCTGACCGTCTCGGAATGGGCGGACAGGCACCGGATGCTCTCGGGCCGCGCCTCGGCCGAACCGGGGCGGTATCGCACGGTGCGCACGCCCTACATGCGCGAGATCATGGACCGGCTGAGCCCCGGCGATCCCACGCAGCGGATCGTGTTCATGAAGGCCGCACAGGTCGGCGCGACCGAGGCGGGCAACAACTGGATCGGGTTCGCCATCCACCAGGCGCCGGGCCCGATGCTCGCGGTCCAGCCGACGGTGGAACTGGCCAAGCGCAACTCGCGCCAGCGGATCGACCCGCTGATCGACGAAAGCCCGGAGCTGCGGGAGCGGGTGAAGCCCGCGCGATCCCGCGATGCGGGCAACACAATGCTGTCGAAGGAGTTCGCGGGCGGCATCCTGATCATGACCGGGGCGAACTCGGCGGTCGGGCTGCGCTCGACCCCGGCGCGCTACATCTTCCTCGACGAGGTCGACGCCTATCCGGCCTCGGCCGACGAGGAAGGCGATCCGGTGACGCTGGCCGAGGCGCGATCCCTGACCTTCGCCCATCGGCGCAAGGTGCTGCTGGTCTCAACGCCGACGATCCGGGGGCTGTCGCGCATCGAGCGCGAGTTCGAGGCGAGCGACCAGCGGCGGTTCCACGTGCCGTGCCCACATTGCGGGGCGATGCAGTGGCTGAAGTTCGACCGGCTGCGCTGGCAGAAAGGCCGCCCGGAGACGGCGGAATATCACTGCGAGGGCTGCGATCGGCCCATCGCGGAACATCACAAGACGGCGATGCTGGAGGGTGGCGAATGGCGGGCGACCGCCAAGGCCGCCGATCCGACGACGGTCGGGTATCACCTCTCGGCGCTCTATTCGCCGATCGGCTGGCTGAGCTGGGAGCGGATCGTGCGGGCATGGGACGCGGCACAGGGGTCGGACGAGGCGATCAAGGCGTTCCGCAACACGATCCTCGGCGAGACATGGGTCGAGACCGGGGAAGCGCCCGACTGGCAACGGCTCTACGACCGGCGCGAGCGCTGGACATCCGGCACGGTGCCTGCGGGCGGGCTGTTCCTGACGGCCGGGGCCGACGTTCAGAAGGACCGGATCGAGGTCGATGTCTGGGCTTGGGGCCGCGGGCTGCAAAGCTGGCTCGTCGATCACGTCGTCATCGAGGGCGGGCCCGACCGGCATGACGCTTGGTCGGAGCTGACGGCGCTGCTTGACCGAACCTGGCCGCATGAACGCGGCGCGCATCTCAGGATCGCGCGGCTTGCTGTCGATACGGGCTACGAGGCTCCGGCGGTCTATTCCTGGTCGCGGGCGCAGGGGTTCGCGCAGGTAGCGCCGGTCAAGGGCGTCGAGGGGTTCAACCGCTCGAGCCCGGTGTCGGGGCCGACCTTCGTCGACGCGACCGAGGGCGGCAAACGCCTGCGGCGCGGGGCCCGGCTCTGGACTGTGGCGGTGTCGACCTTCAAGGCCGAAACCTATCGCTTCCTGCGGCTGGCGCGCCCGACCGATGAGGAGATGGCCGACGGGGCAACATTCCCGCCCGGCTCGGTGCACCTGCCGCACTGGGTCGAGAACGAATGGCTGAAGCAGTTCGTGGCCGAGCAACTGGTGACGGTGCGCACGAAGCGCGGCTTCGCCCGGCTGGAATGGCAGAAGCTGCGCGAGCGGAACGAGGCGCTGGACTGCCGGGTCTATGCCCGCGCCGCCGCCTGGATTGCGGGCGCGGACCGCTGGCCCGACGAGAAATGGCGCGACCTCGAGGATCAGCTCGGGGCCGCCCCCACCGACACCGATCCCGCGGGACAGATCAACCGGCCGGGACAGGCCCCGCAGGGCAAGCGCCGCTCCGACTGGCTCGGGCGGCGCGGAGGATGGTTCTGAAGATGACCGACTGGACGGAAACCGAGCTTTCGGCGCTGCGCCGGGCCTATGCCAGCGGCACGACCCGGGTCAGCTATGAAGGCAAGTCGGTGGACTACGGCTCGGCCGAGGATCTGCTCGCCCGCATCCGCACCATCGAGCGCGCCATCGCGGGCACCACACGGCCGCTGCCGGTGGCGGGGCTGGCTGGCTTCTCGCGCGGGGATCGCTGATGTCGGCGACCTGGTTCGACCACGCCATCGCCACGGTGGCGCCGCGCATGGCCGCGCGCCGCGTGATGGCGCGTCAGGCCTTCGAGACCCTGACGCGCGGCTATGACGGGGCCGCGCGTGGCCGGCGGACCGAGGGCTGGCGTGCGCCCGGATCCTCGGCCGACACCGAGATCGGCGTGGCCGGGGCGCTCTTGCGCGACCGGATGCGCGATCTGGTGCGCAACAACCCGCATGCGGCCAAGGCTGTGGCGGTGCTGGTCAACAACATCATCGGCGCGGGGATCATGCCGCGCGCCGCCAGTGGCGACGACACGCTGGACCGCAAGGTCGACGCGCTCTTCGAGCGCTGGACGGCGGAGTGCGACGCCGACGGCCAGCTCGACTTCTACGGTCTGCAGACGCTGATCTGCCGCGAGATGGTCGAGGCGGGCGAGGTCCTGGTGCGCCGCCGTCTGCGCCGATCCTCGGACGGTCTGCCGGTGCCGCTGCAACTGCAGGTGCTGGAGGCCGACTTTCTCGACGCCACGAAATCCGGCGCCATCGGCGCCGGTCGTCTCGTGCAGGGGATCGAGTTCGACCCGGTCGGCACGCGCCGGGCCTACTGGCTGCATGCCGAGCATCCGGGCGACGCCTACGGGGCCTTGCAGAACGGTCTGCAGAGCCGCCCGGTCCCGGCGACCGAGATCGCCCATGTCTACGAGAAGCAGCGCACGCAGGCGCGCGGCGTTCCCTGGGGCGCGCCGGTGATCCGCAGCTTGCGCGATCTCGATGATTACGAGGTGGCCGAACTGGTCCGCAAGAAGACCGAGGCCTGCGTCACCGCCATCGTCTTCGGGGACGACGAGGCGCAGCAGGGCATCGCGCCCTCGGTGGTCGATGCCGACGGCAACCGGGTCGAGCAGTTCGAGCCGGGGCTGATCGCCTATGCCCGCGGCGGCAAGGACATCCGCTTCAACCAGCCCTCGGCGACCGGCGGCTACGGCGAATACAAGCGTGCGAGCCTGCACACGATCTCGGCGGGCTTCCGGGTGCCCTATGAGCTGCTGACCGGCGATCTCAGCCAGGTGAATTATTCGTCGATCCGGGCCGGGCTCGTGGAATTCCGCCGCCAGATCGACGCGGTGCAGTGGCAGCTGTTCATCCCGATGTTCTGCGCGCCCGTCTGGCGGTGGTTCACCGAGGCTGCATGGGCGGCGGGCCAGATCCCGTCGCCGACCGTGCCGGTCGAATGGTCGCCGCCGAAGTTCGAGGCTGTCGATCCGCAGAAGGACGCGATGGCGAACCTGCTGTCGATCCGGTCCGGCACCATGACGCTGGCGGAGGTGATCGCCCGGCAGGGCCGCAACCCCGACGCCGTGCTGGCCGAGATCGCCGCGACCAACGCGAAGCTCGATGCGCTCGGGCTGGTGCTCGACAGCGATCCGCGGCGGGTGACCAAGACCGGCAGCGCGCAGACGAGCGATCCGGCGTCCGAACCTGCCGACGACGAACCGGACACCGACGACCCGGCCGCCGACGCGGACAATGACCCGGCGCAGGCCGACCAACAGGACTGACCCTCATGGACACGATGATCGAACTGCCGGCCATGCGCCGGGCGGCGGAGCTTGCGCCGAACACGGCCGATGCCGACAGCCGCACCGTCGAGGTGGTCTGGTCGGCCGGGGCCCGCGTCCGCCGTGCCACCTTCTTCGGCGAGCCCTATGACGAGGAACTGAGCCTCGACCCCGCCCATGTCCGGCTCGACCGGCTGAATGCGGGCGCGCCCTTCCTGAAGGTGCACGAGCTCGACACGCTCGATGCGGTGATCGGTTCGGTCGTGCCGGGCTCGGCCCGGATCGAGAACGGGCGCGGCATCGCGCTGGTGCGGATCAGCGAGCGTGCCGATGTCGAGCCGATCTGGCGCGACATCCAGGCCGGGCACATCCGCGCGGTCTCCATCGGCTACCAGGTCCACCGTTTCGAGGTCTCGAAGCCCGAAGCCGCGCGCGAACTCTGGCGGGCGGTGGACTGGACCCCGTTCGAGGTCTCCGCCGTCGCGGTCGGCGCCGACCCCGCCGCGGTCTTCCGCGCCCAGCATCCCCTTCACGACTGCGTCCTCCACCGCCGGGACGCCCCTTCAAGCACGAAAGGACCGACCCCGATGACGGACAAGACCCAGACCCCGGCGCGCGACGCCGCAACCCCCGCCACCACCCAGCCGACCGAGCCGGTCGCAACCGAGGACACCCCCATGACCGAGCCGAATGCGGCTGCGCCCGACCCGAAGGTCGCCGCAGTGGAAACCCGGACGCAGCCGAAGCCTCCGAAAATCGATGCCCCTGCGGCACCCGACACCGAGACGGTCGCCACCCGCGCCCGCGAGGCGGAGCGCGACCGGGTCTCGACCATCTACGATCTGGCCGGGCGGCTGAACCTGGAGCGCGGTTTCGCCGAGGATCTGGTGAAGCGCGGCGTCAGCGTCGACGAGTCCCGCCGCCTGATCCTCGATCAGGTCGCGGCCCAGTCGGACGAGACCCGGACCTTCCCCCATGTCTCCGTCCCGCTCGGCGGCCGGGACGAGCGCATCACCCGCCGGGACGCGGTGGCGAACGCGCTGCTGCACCGCTACAGCCCGACGCTGTTCCAGCTGGAAGACGCCGCCCGGCAGTACCGCGGCATGACGCTGCTGGAACTCGCCCGCGAAAGCCTCGGCAATGCCGGGGTCAACACGCGGGGTCTTTCGCGCGACGAGGTGGCGACGCGCGCCCTGCACTCGACCTCGGACTTCCCCGAGATCCTCTCGGCGGTCACCAACAAGACGCTGCGGCAGGCCTACGAGGCCTATCCCCGCACCTTCATGCTGTTCTGCCGCCAGGTGCTGGCCACCGACTTCAAGGCGATGCACCGGGTGCAGCTCGGCGAGGCACCGCAGCTGCTCGAGGTCGGCGAGAGCGGCGAGTTCAAGCGCGGCACGCTCGGGGAGTCGAAGGAGAGCTACAAGGTCAAGACCTACGGCCGGGTGGTCGCGATCACCCGCCAGACGCTGATCAACGACGACCTCGACGCCTTCACCCGGATCCCGGCGATGTACGGCAACTCCATCGCCCAGCTGGAATCGGACGTGGTCTGGGGGATCATCACCGCCAACCCGGCGATGGCCGACGGCAACGCGCTCTTCCACACCACCCACAAGAACCTCGCGGGCACCGGCGCGGCTCTCGATGTGAGCAGCGTCGGCGCGGCGCGAGCGGCGATGGCCAAGCAGACCGGCCTCGACAAGAAGACGGTGCTGAACGTCCGCCCGGCCTTCCTGATCGTGCCCGCCTCTCTGGAACTGAAAGCCGAGCAGCTGGTCGCCCAGAACCTCGTGCCCGCGTCCAGCGGCAACGTGGTGCCGCAGTCGATCCGCACCCTCGCGCCGATCAGCGAGCCGCGCCTCGACGCCGCCAGCGAGACCGCCTGGTATCTGGCCGCGAGCCCGAACCAGATCGACACCATCGAGTACGCCTATCTCGAGGGCCAGCAGGGCGCCTACATCGAGACCCGCAACGGCTTCGACGTCGACGGCGTCGAGATCAAGTGCCGCCTCGACTTCGGCGCCAAGGCCATCGACTGGCGCGGTCTCTACAAGAACCCGGGCGCGTAACCAGCACCCCATGCTGAACCCTGACACGCGGGCGGTCCTGACGGGCCGCCCTTCGTCTTTCAACGAGGATCCTCCCCATGAAAAACTACGTCCAGCCCGGCAACACCATCACCCTGACCGCGCCCTATGCCGTCGCCTCCGGCGATGGCCTGCTCGTCGGCTCGATCTTCGGCGTCGCCTCCGGCATCGCTGCCCTCGGCGAGCCCGTCGAGGCCACCCTCGTCGGCGTCTTCGACATCACCAAGGTCGGCTCCCAGGCCTGGACCGTCGGCACCAAGGTCTATTGGGACGACACCAACAAGCGCTGCACGACGGTCGCCACCGACAACACCCTCATCGGCGTGGCTGTCGAGGCGGTGGCGAGCGGCGCGGGCGACACCATCGGCCGGGTGCGTCTGAACGCGACCTTCTGATGAGCGCCTTCGCCGCCGCGCTCAGCGCGCTCTTCGCCGATCCGAACATCGGCCGGGATGCGGTCTACATCGCCGACGGCGGCGCGCCCGTGCTGGTGCGTGCCGTCGCCAGGCGCGCGGATGTCGTCTCCGACTTCGGGGACGCCCGGCTCTGGTCCGAGACCACGCGGATCGACCTGCGCGTCGCCGAGGTGGCGAACCCGCGCCCCGGCGACAGGATCGAGATCGACGGCGACGCCTTCCTCATTCAGGGCGAGCCGGTCCGTGACCGCGAGCGGCTGGTCTGGACCGTCGATCTGAGGCCCGCGTGATGGCCATGAAACTGAAGCTCGACATCGATCCCGACATCGTCGCGATGATGGCGGCGGAGGTGGCGGCCGGGGAGCGCGCCGTCACCGCCGCCATGCGCGAGGCCGGGAACGGGCTGAAGACCGCGTGGAGGCTGCAGATCACCGGCGCGGGGCTCGGCACACGGCTCGCCAACTCGATCCGGAGCCAGAACTTCCCTAGGTCGGGCGAAAGCCTGGACGCCGCAGCGCTGGTCTGGTCGAAGGCCCCGGTCATCGTGGGCGCACATGACACCGGACCGCTGATCCGCTCCAAGAACGGGTTCTGGCTGGCGATCCCGCTGCCTGCGGCGGGCAAGTCCCTCCGCGGCGGCCGGATCACGCCCGGCGAATGGGAACGCCGTCGCGGGCTGCGCCTGCGGTTCATCTATCGCCGGACGGGTCCGAGCCTGCTGGTCGCGGAGGGACGGCTGAACACGAAGGGCCAGGCGGTGGTATCCCGCTCGAAGACCGGCCGCGGCAAGGTCACCGCGCCGATCTTCCTGCTGGTGCCGCAGGTCAAGCTGCCGAAGCGGCTGGATCTCGCACGGGACGCGGACCGGGCGTTGGATGGTGTGCCAGGGCTGATCGTGGCGAACTGGGTGGAAGCGAGATAGTCAGGCACGCGCGGCGGCCTGTTCATTGCCGCGTGCCGAACGGCGGCGGCGGGGTTCCTCGATCTCACCAAGACCCTCGAGCGCCACCGGCGCCTTGCCGGGAAACTCGACCATGAGCTTCAGGCTGCCCCCCATGGCCTGCACATAGCTTGAAAGCGTCGAGAGCAGCAGATCGCTCTGGCGCTCGTATTTCGCGACCGTCGCCTGCTGAATGCCGAGGGTTTGGGCCAGTTGGACCTGCGTCAGATCCTTGGCCTTCCTAAGCTCCTGAAGCGTCAGATATTCGGTGTGGAGGCGGTCGGCCTCGGCCTCGACGCCCGCGCGACGGGCCGGTTCGAGTGCGGCCAGCTTGTCCTTCAGGGTCCGTGCCATGGTCCTCATCCTTTCCGGCTCAAGAGATGGCGGTCGAACCGCTCATCGGCCCGCGCGATCAGCTGCTTGTAGAAGCGCTTCTCGCTGCCACCTGACTTGTCCCCGCCGACGAGCAGGATCGCCTGCCGGTCGGGATCGAATGCAAAAGCGACGCGCCACACGCCATCAGCGGCGTTGCATCGCAACTCCTTCATGTTCGCATGTTTCGACCCGGTCAGGGTGTCGGCATGCGGGCGACCGAGCGATGGCCCCTCGCGCTCCAGAAGAAGGGCGCGGGCGAGGATTGCATCCTGCACCTCGGGCGAAAGTTCGTCGAACTCCGGCTCGAACTCCTCTGAAAACGAAACGGTCCACGGCATACGGTCCTCATGTCTTGGAAGCTATATAGCCTCGAAGCACTAATTTTGCAATAACGGTCCGAAGCGCACCCCACATGCCCACTCCCCGAGAAACCATCCTCACCGCGCTGCACGCGCGGCTTTCGGCGTTGCCCGCCACCGCGCTGCGGGGGGACGTGCTGCCCGAGCGCGTCCCGGCCGAGGGCTTGCTGATCCTGCGCGACGGCGAGCCGGGGGAGCCGGAAGTCACACTGTCGCCCTTGCGCTACCACTACCAACACCGCGCCGAAGTCGAGGCGGTCGTTCAGGGCGCCGCCAGTGATGCCGCCTTCGACACGCTGACCGCCAGCATCGGCACGGCGCTCGCCGCCGACCGGACGCTGGGCGGGCTCTGCGACTGGGTCGAGGCGGAAGCACCGCGGCCCGTCGATCTGCCGGTCGAGGGCGCGGCCAGCCTGAAGGCGGCGGTGATCTCGATCGTCTTGCATTACTCAACTGACGACCCGCTTGGGTGAACCTGCGGCCAGCCTGAAGGCCGCGTTCGGCGGGACGACAGTCCACTGGACTGTCGTCTGATTCGCCTCACTCCCGGTGGTGCTGCACTATTCCACGGCCGACCCGCTCGGCTGATTCAATCGACAACAGGAGTTGAGACATGGCACGAGCCCAAGGGGCGCGGGCGCAGATGGCGCTTGCGTTCGAGACCACGTTTGGCACGCCGCCCGCTGGCGGCTTCACCCGCATGCCTTTCGCCAGCACGTCGCTCGGCGCCGAGCAGCCGCTCTTGAACTCCGAGCTTCTCGGCTACGGCCGCGATCCGCTGGCGCCGATCAAGGACGCGGTGACGGCCGACGGCGATGTCGTCGTGCCGCTCGATGCCGAGGCCTTCGGGTTCTGGCTGAAGGCAGCTTTCGGCGCGCCGACGACGACCGGCACTGGCCCTTGGACGCACGAGTTCCAGTCCGGCGCCTGGACCCTACCGAGCCTCTCCATCGAGACCGGCATGCCGGAGGTGCCACGCTACGCGATGTATTCCGGCTGCGTGCTCGACCAGATCACCTGGCAAATGCAGCGCTCGGGGCTGCTTACGGCCACCGCGCGGCTGGTGGCACAGGGCGAGACGGTGGGAACGACGACCAGCGCCGGAACTCCGGCTGCGCTGGAGTTGAAGCGGTTCGGCCACTTCAACGGGTCGATCACGCGGAACGGCTCGGCCCTCGGCAACGTGGTCTCGGCCGACATCACCTATGCCAACAACCTCGACCGGATCGAGACCATCCGGTCGGACGGCCGTATCGACGGCGCGGACCCCTCCATCGCCGCGCTGACCGGCCGGATCGAGGTGCGCTTCGCCGACCAGACGCTGGTGACGCAGGCGATTAACGGCGAGGCCTGCGAGATGGAATTCGCCTACGTCCTGCCGTCCGGCGAGAGCTTCACCTTCACCGTGCACGCCGTCTACCTGCCGCGCCCCCGGATCGAGATTTCGGGACCGCAGGGCGTGCAGGCGACCTTCGACTGGCAGGCCGCGCGCGACAGCACCGTCGGCCGGATGTGCACCGCCACCCTCGTGAACGATGTGGAGACGTATTGATGCTGACGCTCGACCTGACCAATGCCCCGCGCTGGCATGACCTTGCCCCTGGCGTCCGGGTGCAGCTGCGCCCGCTGACCACCGCCCTGATGGTGGCAACCCGCAGCGATCCGGCCGTCGAGGCGGTGCCTGAGGACGCCTCCGACGAAGAGCGCGCTGTCGCCTTCGCCAAGGCGCTCGCTCGCAGGGCGGTGCTCGCCTGGGAGGGCATCGGGGACGCGGACGGCAAGTCCATCGACCCGAGCCCCGACGCCATCGACGCGCTGATCGATGTCTGGCCGATCTTCGAGACCTTCCAGCTGACCTACGTCTCGAAGGGTCTGCTGCTGGAACAGGAAAAAAACGCCTCCGCGCTCTCGCCGAATGGTCCTTCGGCGGGGGCGACCGATATTGCGACGCCTGCCAAACGGCGTGCGAAGACTGCCCAGGCCGCGCGAACCGGCCGCTGACCCATGAAGGCTGGCAGGTCTGGGACCTCGTCGGCCGCCTCGGCGGTCAGTTGCGCGTGCTGCCCGGCGCCATCGTCGGCTGGGACCTGACCGCCGCGCTCGCCCTTGGCGACGCGCTCGGCGTGCCGCCGCTCGCCATGGCCGAACTGTTGCCCGTCATCGAAGCGGTGATGGTCGCAAAACTCAACGAACAGATGGATCACTCCCATGGCTGAGAAGAGGGTCAGCGTCCGCCTCGCGGCCGTGGGCGGGCGACAGGTTCGCGCCGAGCTGGAAGGCGTGGGCGAGGCCGGGTCGCGTGGCTTCGGAAGGCTGAGCCGGGAGATGGAGGCTGCGAACGCCCGGCTCGCGGCTTTCTCACGCCGGGTCCGGGTTGCGGCGGCCGCCGCCGTGGCGGCTGCCGCGGCTGCTAGCGTGGCGATGATCCGCTCCGGGCTGCAGACGGTCGATGCGCAGGCCAAGCTCGCGCAGTCCCTCGGCACCACCGTCGCCTCGATCCAGACGCTGGAGCGTGCGGGCGAACTGGCGGGCGTCTCCATGTCCGGCATCGAGCAGGCGACGAAGGATCTGACGCGCCGTCTCAGCCAGGCGGCCGCCGGGACTGGCCCTGCCGCTGATGCGCTGGACCGGCTTGGCCTTTCCGCCACCGACCTGATTGCGCTGCCGCTGGATCAGCGGGTCGGCGCGATCAACGCCGCCATCGAGGACTTCGTGCCTGCCGCCGAGCGCGCAGCTGTCGCCGGGCAGCTCTTCGGCGAGGAAGGCTCCATCGCGATGTCACGGATCGACACCGCGACGCTGCGCCAGGCGACGGAGGACGTGCTTGCCTTCGGTGTCGTGGTCTCCGAACAGGATGCCGATCAGATCGAGCGGACGAACGACGCCGTCTCAAGGCTGGGGCTGATCTGGCGCGGGCTGTCGAACCAGCTGGCCGTTGCTGCCGCCCCGGCCCTCGAGGCGGTCGCCAATGCCATGGCCGCCATTGCCAGCCGCACCGGGCCACTCGGCATCGCCATTCGCGGCCTTTTCGACAATATCGGCCGCCTGACCACCTATGCCGTAACCTTCGCGACCTTCCTCGCGGGCCGCTGGGTCGCCGGGCTGGCCGCTGCCGCGCTCTCGGTCCGTGGGTTCGCCACCGCACTCGTCGTGCTGCGCGGGGCGCTGATCCGCACCGGCATCGGCGCGCTGATCGTCGGCGTGGGCGAACTGATCTACCAGCTGTCCCAATTCGTCGCCCGGGTGGGTGGCGTCGGCGAAGCCTTCCGGCTGCTCTCCGATCTGGCCTCCGAGGTCTGGTCGCGCATCGGGCTCGCGCTCGATGCCGCGCTGGCCCGTATGGCGGCCGGTTGGGAGGGGCTGAAGGCCGCCGCGCTTTCGGCGCTCGACGGTACCGTGGCGGGCGTCGTGGGGTTCGGGGACCGCACTGTCGCAATCTTCCAGGGCGCCTATGGCGGCGCGGTGGCGATCTGGGGCAGCCTGCCAGGCGCCATCGGCGATTTCGCCTACCAGGCCGCGAACGGGCTGATCGGCGGGGTGGAGGCGATGCTGAACGGCGTCGTAACCCGCATCAACAGCTTCATCGAAACCCTGAACGCCGCGCTGGCCTTGTTGCCGGAATGGGCCACCGGCGAAGGCGGCGTGCGGATCGGCACGCTCGACGCGGTGGACCTAAGCCGGATCGACAACCCGTTCGAAGGGGCTGCGACGGCGGCGGGCACCGCAGCAGCCGATGCGTTTTCGGCCGCGCTCGCCCGGACCTATATCGCACCGCCGGATCTAGGTCTCGGCGCGATGGCGGATGACGCGCGCGCGCGTGCCGATGCCTATCGCGAGGCCGCTGGCATGTTGACCGATGCCGCGACCCGGCCGCTTTCTGCTTGGCTGGCGCTGAAGGATGCCGTGACTGGCTCCGGCGCGGAGGCCGAGGCCGCGCTGACGGACGCTGCGACCTCCGCGGATGCACTGGCGGCCGGGCTCGGCGATACCGCAGCCGCCGCCAATGGCGCCGGAAGTGCTGCCCGCGACGCCGGAACCGCCGCTGGCGAAGGGGCGGAGCGCGCGCTGACCGGATGGCAGGCCGTGACAGCGGCGCTCTCGGATTATGCAAGCCGGGCCCGGGAGATCGGCGGCGATATCGGCCAGAGCCTCGTCAGCGCGTTTCAGTCGGCGGAGGACGCGGTCGGTGAGTTCGTGAAGACCGGCAAGCTGAACTTCCGCGATCTGGTGACCTCACTCATCGCCGATCTGGCGAAGCTGGCGGCGCGGCGCTTCATCCTTGGCCCCATCGCCAACGCGCTCTCGGGCGCGCTCGGCGGCGCGGGCGGGATTTTCGCCAACATCCTGCACGCGGGCGGCATGGTCGGATCGTCCGGCCCCTCGCGCATGGTCCCGGCTATGGCCTTCGCAGCCGCGCCCCGGATGCATTCGGGCGGCGCGGTGGGGCTTCGGCACGACGAGGTGCCTGCAATCCTGCAAAGGGGCGAGCGGGTGCTCTCGCGCCGCGATGCGCAAGGCTACGGCACGGGCGGCGGGATCAACGTCACAATCGTGGCGCGCGACGCCGAGAGCTTCCGGCAATCGCGCACGCAGGTCGCGGCGGATATCGCCCGCGCGGTCTCGCTCGGGCGGAGGGGCATGTGATGGCGTTCCATGAGGTGCGGTTCCCGGACAACATCAGCCGGGGCGCGCGCGGCGGGCCCGAGCGGCGCACGCAAATCGTCGAGCTCGCCTCCGGGGACGAGGAGCGCAACGCCAGCTGGGCCAACTCGCGCCGCCGCTACGATGTCGCCTACGGCATCCGCCGCGCTGACGATCTGGCGGCGGTGGTTGCCTTCTTCGAGGCGCGGAATGGCCGCCTCCATGGCTTCCGCTTCAAGGACTGGGGCGACCACAAGTCCTGTCTACCCTCGGGCACGGCATCGCCCACCGACCAGGCGATCGGCACCGGCGACGGCGCGACGACCGCGTTCCAACTCGTGAAGCGCTACTCCTCGGGCGCGCAATCCTGGACGCGCGCCATCGCCAAGCCGGTGGCGGGCAGTGTGCGCATCGCGCTCGCCGGGGCTGAGCAGCCCTCCGGCTGGTCGGTCGACACCACGACCGGCGTCGTCACCTTCACCGCGGCGCCGGGCTCCGGCCTCGCGATCACCGCGGGCTTCGAGTTCGACGTGCCGGTCCGTTTCGACACCGACGTGCTCGACGTGACGCTCGATCTCGAGCGGCTCGGCTCGATCACCTCCATTCCGTTGCTGGAACTGCGCCGATGAAGACCTTTGACCCCGTCCTGCAGGCCCATCTCGACGACGGCACGACGACGCTGGCCTGGTGCTGGCGGATCGCGCGCGCCGACGGCACGAGTTTCGGCTTCACCGACCATGACCGGACGCTCAGCTTCGATGGCACGGATTTCGAGCCCGAGAGCGGGCTCACGGCGTCCGAGGTGCGGTCGGGCTCGGACCTGTCGGTCGATGCGCAGGACGCCGAGGGCGTGCTGACCTCGGACCGGATCACCGAGACCGACATCCTCGACGGCCGCTGGGACAACGCCGAGGTCGAGGTCTGGCGCGTGAACTGGACCAACACCGGCCAGCGCGTGCTGATGCGGCGCGGGGCGATAGGCCAGATCCGGCGTGGGCGGCTCGCCTTCGTCGCGGAGGTCCGCTCGCTCGCGCATGTGCTGGGCCAGACAGTCGGGCGGACCTTCCAGGCGACCTGCGATGCCGCGCTCGGGGACGCCCGCTGCGGCGTCGACCTGGAGGATTCCGCCTACAAGGGCACGGGCACCGTCATCGATCTCCTGCGCGACAGGGCCTTCACCGCTTCGGGGCTCGGCGGGTTCGCTTCCGGCTGGTTCACCTTCGGCACCATCGAATGGACGAGCGGCGCGAACGCGGGGCGGCGCACCGAGGTGCTGGGCCATGACGTCGCGGACGGCATCGCCGTGCTGACCCTGCTCGAGGCGCCGGTGCGCGCGATCGCCGAAGACGATGCCTTCACCATCCGCGCGGGCTGCGACAAGCGGATCGAGACCTGTGGCGCGAAGTTCGCCAACACCGCCAACTTCCGCGGCTTCCCGCACATCCCCGGTCAGGATGCCGTGCTGCGCTACGCCACGAAGGATGGCGGGCACGAGGGATCGGTGTTGTGACCTCCGCCGATCCCACCCGCGTCATCGCCATCGCGCGGTCCTGGCTCGGCACGCCGTACCACGACCAGGCCAGCCTTCGGGGCGTCGGTTGCGACTGCCTCGGGCTGGCCCGGGGCATCTGGCGCGAGGTCGTCGGCCCAGAGCCATTCCCGATCCCGCCCTACAGCCGCGACTGGGGCGAGACCGGCCCGCGCGAGGTTCTGGCGGACGGCGCGCGGCGGATGATGATCGAGGTGTCGCCCGCCGAGGCTGGTCCCGGCGCGCTGGTGCTCTTCCGGATGAAGCCCCGAGCCATCGCCAAGCATGTCGGGATCCTGACCGGTCCCGACACCTTTCTGCATGCCTATGAGCGGCTCGGCGTGATCGAGGAACCGCTCACGCAACCCTGGCGGCGGCGCATCGCCTTCGCCTTCCTGTTTCCGCAAACCTGAGACCCACCCATGGCCACCCTCGTTCTCGGCGCGGCCGGCGCCGCCATTGGAGGTTCCATCGGCGGCGCGATCCTCGGCGTCAGCGCCGCGACCATCGGCGGCTTCATCGGCTCCAGCATCGGTTCGGTGGTCGACAGCTGGATCGTCTCCTCGCTGGCGCCCGCGCAGAAGATCGAGGGCCAGCGCCTCGACAGTCTGCGCATCACGTCCGCGACCGAGGGGGCGATCATCCCGCGTCTTTACGGCCGCATGCGCATCGGCGGCAACATCATCTGGGCGACAGACTTCCGCGAGGAGACGAAGACCACCACCCAAGGCGGCGGCAAGGGCGGTGGCGGTGGCCGGGTCCAGACCACCGAGTATCTGTACTACGCCAGCTTCGCTGTGGCGCTTTGTGAGGGGCCGATCACCGGCATCGGCCGCATCTGGGCCGACGGCAAGCCGCTCGACATGACGGGGATCACCTGGCGCTGGTATCCCGGAAACGAGACCCAGACCGCCGACCCGTTCATCTCGGCGAAGATGGGGGCCGCCAACACGCCCGCCTATCGCGGCACCGCCTATGTCGTCTTCGAGGAACTGGCGCTTTCCGTCTATGGCAACCGCCTGCCGCAGCTCAGCTTCGAGGTCTTCCGGCCGCTCGCGGATCCCGATACCGCCGAAGGGTTGGTCAAGGCGGTGACGATGATCCCGGCCTCGGGCGAGTTCACCTATGCGACGCAGGCGATCCGCAAGACCGATGGCGGCGCGACGGTGCCCGAGAACCTGAATGCGCTGGCCGACTCCACCGACATGGTCGAAGCGCTCGACCGGCTGCAGGCGATGGCCCCGGCGGTCGAGAGCGTCAGCCTCGTCGTGGCCTGGTTCGGCGACGATCTGCGTGCGGGATCCTGCAAGGTGCGGCCTGGTGTTGAGGTATCGGCCAAATCGACGACGCCCGCCAGCTGGTCGGTCAACGGCGTGACCCGGGCCAATGCATTCCTCGTCAGCCGCGACGACCAGGACCGCCCGGTCTATGGCGGCACGCCGTCCGATTTCGCGGTGGTTCAGGCGATCCAGGAGATGAAGGCCCGCGGGCTGCGCGTCACCTTCTATCCCTTCATCCTGATGGACGTGCCGCCCGGCAACACGCTGCCGAACCCCTATTCCGACAACGCCGCCGAGGCGGGTCAGCCCGTGTTTCCATGGCGTGGGAGGATCACCTGTTCGCCGTCGGCGGGTTATGCCGGGAGCGTGGACAAATCAGCTGTTGCCGCAACGCAGGTGGCTGATTTCTTCGGCAACGCCAGCCCGTCCGATTTCCTGGTCTCCGGCGACAGCGTTCGCTGGGTCGGATCGCCCAGCGACTGGGGCCTGCGTCGCCTGGTGCTGCACTACGCCCATCTCTGCGCGGCGGCGGGCGGGGTAGATGCGTTCCTGATCGGCACCGAGATGCCGGGGCTGACGACGATCCGCTCGGGCGCCAGCAGCTATCCGGCGGTGCAGGCCTTTCGGGACCTCCTCGGCGATGTGCGCTCAATTCTCGGGTCTGGGACCAAGATCGGATACGCCGCTGACTGGTCGGAATACTTCGGGCACCAGCCGGGCGACGGATCGGGCGACGTCTACTTCCACCTCGACCCACTCTGGGCCGACCCGCAGATCGATTTCATCGGCATCGACAATTACATGCCGCTTTCCGACTGGCGCGACGGGTTCGAGCATCTCGACGCGCAGGACGGCTGGCCCGCGATCTACGACCGGGCCTACCTGCAGGCGAACATCGCGGGCGGCGAAGGCTACGACTGGTTCTACGCCAGCGCGGCCGACCGATCCGCGCAGGTGCGGACCCCGATCACCGATGGCGCTGCCGGCAAGCCGTGGGTCTTCCGCTACAAGGATCTGCGGGCCTGGTGGTCGAACGCGCATTACGACCGCCCGGGCGGGGTGGAGAGCGGGACGCCGACGGCGTGGGCGCCGCAGTCGAAGCCGATCTGGTTCACCGAACTGGGCTGCCCCGCCATCGACCGGGGGACAAACCAGCCGAACGTCTTCTTCGACCCGAAGTCGTCCGAGAGCTTCACGCCGCATTTCTCGCGGGGCTGGCGCGATGACGCCATCCAGCGCGCCTATCTCGAGGCGACCTATCTCTGGTGGGACGACGCGGCGAACAACCCGGTATCCTCGGTCTATGGCGACCGGATGGTCCATGTGCCGGAATGCGCGGCCTGGACTTGGGACGCGCGGCCGTATCCGTTCTTCCCTGAACTGACCGATGTCTGGACCGATGGACCAAACTGGCGGCTCGGCCACTGGCTGACCGGCCGCCTTGGCGCGGTGTCGCTGGCGGCCCTCGTGCGGCACCTCTGCCTGCGCGCCGGTCTGCCCGAGGATCGCATCGACGTCACCGGCCTCTGGGGCGCGGTCGAGGGCTATGCCATTGGCGCGCTGGAAAGCCCTCGGGCCTCGATCACCACGCTGGCGCGCCACTTCGGCTTCGATGCCGTCGAGACCGAGGGCGTGATCCGCTTCATCATGCGCGGCCGGGCCTCCGTCGCCACCCTGGAGCCCGACGATCTGGTCGCCGCGCGCGAGGGCGACGTGCTGGAACTGACACGCGGCCAGGAGACGGAGCTGCCGCAGGCGCTGAAGTGGCAGGTCGCCCGCGCCGACGAGGATTACGACGCGGCCCTCGTCGAGGCGCGGCGGATCACGGTCGACACGACCCGGATCGCCTCGGAGAGCTTCCCGATGGCGGTGCCGCCCGAGGAAGCCGAGCGGCGTTGCCGCCGCGCGCTGATGGAGGCGTGGGTCGGCCGCGAGACGGCGGCGTTCCGTCTGCCGCCGTCGCGCTTGGCGCTCGATCCGACCGATGCGATCCGGCTGGCGCATGACGGGCGGCTGGTCGATCTGCGGCTCGTCTCCATCGCCGACGCCGAGGCGCGCGGGATCGAGGCGGTGTGCCAGGACCGGGCGACCTACGACCTGCCGCCCGGCGATCCCCGCGCGGCCTCGCTGACGCGGGCCGTGGTGTTCGGCGCGCCAGACGCGGTGCTGATGGACCTGCCGCAGCTGACCGAGGACCAGCCCGCGCATCGGCCGCTGGTCGCCGCGCACGCGGTTCCCTGGCCGGGTGAGATGGCGGTGTTCCGCAGCCCCTCGACCGATGGCTTTGAGCTGCTGACCACGTTCGGCAGCCGCGCCCGGATCGGGGCTCTGGTCTCGGACTTTTACGCGGGGCCGACGTCGCGCTTCGACCTCGGCAATGCGCTGGTGGTCGATCTGCTGACCGGAACGCTGGAGAGCGTGACCGACCTGACGCTGTTCGGCGGCGCCAACGCGCTGGCAGTGGAAAGTGCCACTGGCCAGTGGGAGATCGTGCAGGCAGGCGCGGCGGACCTGCTCGCGCCCGGCCGGTATCGCTTGACCCGGCTCCTGCGCGGCCAGCGCGGCACCGAGGGCGCCATGGGCACCCCGGCTCCGGCAGGTGCGCGGGTCGTCGTGCTGGATACCGCGCTGGCGTCATTGCCGATTGCCGAGGCCGATCTCGGGCTTCCGTGGAACTGGCGCATCGGTCCCGCAAGCCGCCCGGTCAGCGACGAGACCTATGTGGCGCAGACCTTCGCGCCCGAGGGCGTCGGGCTGCGGCCGTTTTCTGTCGTCCATGTCGAACAGCCGTGGCGCATGCCGCGTGCGCCCGGCGACCTGACGATCCGCTGGACACGCCGGTCCCGAGCCCTCGCGGCCGACAGCTGGGGCGGGCTTGAGGTGCCTCTCACCGAGGAACTGGAAGCCTACGAGGTGGAGATCCTCGACGGCGCTGCCGTGAAGCGGGTGCTGAGCACGACCACGACCAGCGCGGTCTACACCACCGCCCAGCAGACCGCCGACTGGGGCGCGCCGCTCGGCCCCGGCGACACGCTCGACATCCGCATCTTCCAGCTCTCCGCCCTCGTGGGGCGGGGCGCGCCCAAGACCCTCACGCTGATACTCTGAAGGCCATCCCATGTCCGACGCCACGACCCATCTCCTGCTGCCCTACATCCTGGCGGCGCAGGCCCAGAAGCACGTCACCCACAACGAGGCGCTGCGGATCCTCGACGGGCTCGTGCAGCTCTCTGTTATCGATCGGGGCCTGGCAGCACCCCCTGCGAGCCCCGCCGACGGCGACCGATACATCGTCGGCTCGGGCGCGACGGGCGACTGGGCGGGCTGGGACCTAAACGTCGCGCTCTGGACCGACGGCGCCTGGCTGCGACTTCCGCCGCGCGTTGGCTGGCGCGCGTGGGTCGAGGACGAGGGCCTGCTGCTCGTCTACAATGGCGCGGGCTGGATCGGGACCACACCAGTCGCGCTGCAGAACATGGCGCTGCTCGGACTTGGAACCACGGCGGATGCGTCGAACCCGTTCTCGGCCAAGCTGAACGCCGCGCTCTGGACGGCGAAGACCGTGGCCGAGGGTGGGACCGGCGATCTGTTCTACACGATGAACAAGGAGGCGTCGGGCGACGATCTCGGCCTGACGCTGCAGACCGGCTTCGTGACCAAGGCCCTCGTCGGCCTCTTCGGGTCGGACAGGTTCCGCCTCGCGGTCTCCGCCGACGGCAGCACCTTCTTCGACGGGCTGAGCGTCGACAACGCCACCGGCATCGTCGACCAGCCCCGGCTGCCGCGGTTCAAGGCCTGGACGAACTACGACAACTACGTGGGCGTGGGGACCTGGACGAAGATCGGCCTCAACAACACCGACACCAACGATCAAGGGGCGTTTGATGCCGCCAACAACCGCTTCGTCGCCCCGGTCGCCGGCACCTACCTCTTCGGCGCGACGCTGCTCTACAAGATCAACGCCAGCGCTACGGCGAGGATGCGCGGGCGGCTCGTGCTGAACGGCACGACGGAAATCCGCGGCTCCCTCGGCGAAATCTCCGCCACCCATGTCTCGCTCGCCACCGCGATCTGGCTTCAGACCATGGTGCCGCTCACCGCGGGCGATACCGTGGAGCTGCAGGGATATTTCCGGGTCGCGGACGGCTACTTCGCCGCCGACCACACGTCCTTCTGGGGCTGCAAGGTCGGCTGAGCGGCGGAAGGAGGATCCGATGAACCCACCCCGATCCGAGGGCTTCGTGCGCATGCCCGATGCCGAGTTCGAGGCGATCCTGACCCGGGCGGCCGAGGAAGGCGCCAAGCGCGCGCTCGCCGATGTCGGGCTCGACGGCGACGAGGCCGCACTCGACATCCGCGATCTGCGCTCGCTTGTCGACTGCATCCGGCTCGTGCGCCGCACCGCGATGCAGACCGCCGTCCGCATGATCACCACCGGCGTCATGCTGGCGCTGCTCGCGGGCATCGCGATCAAGCTGAAGATCTTCGGCGGCAGCCCGTAGCCGCGCTCCATCACCATTCATCAGTCCAACCGCACCCGCCCTTGAGGCAGGTTTTTTGTTTTGGAGGACCCCATGACCACGACCTTCCACCGCCATTGGCGAGACGTGCGGGAAAGCGCCTGGCGCTGGCCCAACTTCTCCCCCGCCGAGATCGCATGTCGGGGCACCGGCAAGCTGCTGCTCAACGAACCCGCGCTCGACAGGCTGCAGGCGCTGCGCGACCGGCTGGGAAAGCCGCTGATCGTCCGCTCCGCCTATCGAAGCCCCGAGCACAACCGCACCGTCGGCGGCGCGACCCGCTCCAAGCACCTCGACGGCGCCGCCTTCGACATTGCCATGGCGAACCACGACCCGGTGGCCTTCGAGGCGGCGGCGCGGGAGGTCGGGTTCCTCGGCTTCGGCTTCTACCCGCGCTCGGGGTTCATCCATGTCGATCTCGGGCCCGCGCGTCAGTGGGGCGAGCGGTTCCCGGTCCGGGCGACTGCCTTCGCGGCGGAGACGCCGCCCGCGCGCGAGGCGCTGGCCGAGAGCCGCACCATGAAAGGTGGCGGAGCTGCCGGTGTGGCCACGCTGGGCGCAGCCGGGGTCGAGGTGGCGCAGAGCGTCCTGGCGGAGACTCAGACCGCTATCCTGCCACTCGTGCCGTATCTCGACACGCTCCGTTGGGTGTTAATCGCCGTGGCTCTCATCGGGATCGCGGTCACCATCTACGCTCGGCTCGATGACTGGAAGCAGGGGCGGCGGTGATCGGCGGGCTCCTCACCGGGATCGCGGCCAGCCCGTGGGTGCGGGCGGCGCTGCGCTACGGCGCCATCGCGCTGGCGATCTTTCTGTTCCTGCTTTCCCTGCGCCGCTCCGGCGAGCGCGCCGGCCGACTCACCGAGCGGCTCGAGACCATGGAGAAAACCTATGACGCCCAAAGACGGATGCTGGAAGCGGCGGCTCGCCGTCCTCGTTCTCGCGACGATCTGGCTGAGCGGCTGCGCGACGGTCGGTTCTGACGGTAGCGGGCCAGGGGCGTGTCCGCCGGTCGTCGAGTACAGCAGGGAGTTCCAGGCGCGCGCGGCAGAGGAGCTGGAGCTCCTGCCAGAGGGCTCGGCGATCGCGGAGATGATGAGCGACTACGCGGTGATGCGGGAACAGGCGCGGGTGCGCTGATCCTCCGGCACTTGTCGCGGATTACGCGTCGCGCCCGGCGCCGAACCCGGGGCTATCGGTCGGCAAAATGAGTGATGCCTCGAAGCCGGAAGATCCACCAGGTCGCGGCGATTTCAGAACGAGCGAGCTTCCGATCCGGTTCGTGATGGCCGCGACGATGGCAAGGCCAAGTCCGCTGCCATCGGTGCTTGCGTTCGCCCGTTCGAAGCGTGCCGTCAGGCGGTCGAGCATCTCGCGCGGCACCACGGGACCATCGTTCGCGACAACGAGGTGGCCGTCCGCCGTCAGCGTCACCTCGACTGCCAAATTTTCCGCTCCGTGACGGAGAGCGTTTTCCACAAGGTTTCGGCACAAGATGGCGAAGGCGTCGGGCTCAAGGTCCGACATGACGGCTGCGTCGGGAAGGTTCAGGACGATGCGACCAGAAGCGCCCGCGCGTCCGATATCGTCTACCACGACGCGTGCGACCGCCCTCAGGTCTGCGCTCCGGTCCATCCGCAGCCTCCCGCCTTCCGCCCGCGCGAGCTGCATGAGACGTTCGGAGAGTCGGGTCAGACGTTTGAGTGTCGCCTCGATCTCAGTGGCACGAGCTTCGGTCGCCGGCTCGTGCGTCTCCGTTTTCAGCCGCTGCGCCTGGGCGATTGCGCCGGCCAACGGCGTTCTCAACTCGTGTGCCGCGTTCGCGGCAAAGCTGCGCTCGGCCTCGAACGCATCGCGCAGCCGGGCCAGAAGGCCGTTGAGTGTCGCGGCCAGCGGACCAATCTCCGTCGGCAGATCGCTCGCGGGAACCTCCGACAGGTCGCGGGCGCCGCGCGCCTCCAGCCGAGCACGGAACCGGCGCAGCGGATCGAGGCTGAAGCGAACGGCAAGAATGATCGCCGCCAGCGCGATTGGCAGCACGATGAGCAGCGGCAGGCCAAGGCCCATCTGGATCTCACGCGCGACCGACGCGCGGTGGGCCAGCGGCTCGGCCACGGTGATCCGGATCGTGTCCTGAACCGCCGCGTCGCTGTAGAACCGGTGGGTGGCGGTTTGCCGAAACCCGGGTCCGTCCCAAGGCGGGAATACCGCCGCGTCGGCCGCGTGGGATTGCAGCAGAATGCGCCCCTCGGCATCCCGCACGAGGTAAGTGAAGAACTCGTCATGCTCCCGGATCGGCGCGAGCCGCTGCGTGATCCCCTGATCTTCGCGGCCCACGATATCGGTCACCGCCAGCGGGAGGATGCGTTCCGCAGTCTCCTGCAGGGCGCTGTCAAAGACCTCGTCCAGCTCGCCCCGGACGATCACGGCCGTCACCGTCGCAGCGAGCAGCCACAGCACCGTCAGCGCCAGGCCGAGCGACAGGCCGAGTCGGCCCTGAAGGCTCGCGGGCCATCTCATGCACGGCCCAACCTGTAGCCCATGCCGCGCTCGGTCTCGATGACCGACGTCCCCAGCTTCTTGCGCAGGCGGCTTACATGGACCTCGATGGTGTTGCTCTCCACGTCGGCGTCGAAGGGGTAGAGCTTCTCCTCCAGCTGTGCCTTGGACAGCAGCTGACCGGGACGTGCGAGGAAGGCTTCGAACAGCGCCCATTCCCTTGCAGTCAATTGCACCGGCTTGCCCTCGCGATGAACGCTGCGGGCGGCGAGATCGATTTCCAGCGGCCCGTGGATGACGATCGGATTAGGGTTTCCGCTGTAGCGTCGAGCGACAGACCCGATCCGCGCGGACAACTCAGCGAGATCGAAGGGCTTCACGAGATAGTCGTCGGCGCCCGCGTTCAGCCCCTCGATCCGATCCGACACCTGGTCGAGTGCGGTCAGGATGATGACCGGGGTCACGTCTCCGCGCGCGCGCAGGCTCTTCAGGAAGCCGATCCCGCGACCGTCCGGCAGCATCAGGTCGAGCAGGATCAGGTCATAGGACGCGGATTTCACAGCGTCGCCGGCCGCATCGAGGCGCATCACCCAATCGACCGACTGCCCATCGGCCGCGATCTGGTCGCGCACCGCCGCGCCAAGCACCGTGTCGTCCTCGATCAGCAGGATGCGCATCTTCGTCCCCGTCCTCTTCCGATGACCCTCTATGATCCGTCTGGCTGACACGAAGCTGAAGCGGGTGGTCGCGTCCCTTCAGGCTGCCGTCAGCTTCGCCGCGCATGAATTTCGTCAAGATGGCCGCATCGAGGAGTTTGGCCCATGAAGAAGACATTGACAATTCTCGGCTTTCTCGCGGTCTTCCCGGCCGGAGTCGCGCTGGCGGACGACGACTGCTTCGTGCCGATGGCCGACTGGCAGCCGCGCGACGCCGTCGCCCGATTGGCCGAGGAAAACGGCTGGACGGTGCGCCGGATCAAGATCGACGACGGCTGCTACGAGATCGACGGCCGCGACGCCGAGGGGCGCCGGATCGAGGTGACCGTTCATCCGGCGACGCTCCAGGTGATCGAGTTCGAATACGAGGACGAGGACGACGACGATCGCCCCCGCCGGGATCGCGAAGGAGGCGACGATGACTGACGCAATCTCACACCAAGCGCCAGAGATGAGCACGGGGCCGAGCAGCAAGGTCCGTGTCTGGGATCCGCTGGTCCGGGTCTTCCATTGGGGTCTGGTCGCGGCCTTCGCGACCGCATGGCTGACTGCGGACGAGCTGCAACCTGTCCACGAGTTCGCAGGCTACACCGTCGCCGGACTTGTCGCCTTCCGGCTGGTCTGGGGCCTCGTCGGCAGTCGCTACGCGCGCTTCGCCCAGTTCCTGAAAGGCCCCGGCGAAACGCTGGCCTATCTCGGGGACATGACCCGCGGACGCGAGCGGCGCTACCTCGGCCACAACCCGGCGGGCGCGGCGATGGTCGTGGCGCTGCTGGTCACGCTGTCGGGGACGGCTTTCACCGGCTGGCTCATGGAGGACGAAGCCCGTCTGGCGATGCTTCCGTCCATGCCCGCCATCGTGGCGCCCGCCTGGGCCGACGACGACGGCGACGAGCGGGAGTATGGCGCGCGGGGCGAGGTCGAGGGACCGCTGAAGGAGGTCCATGAGACGCTTGCCAACCTGATGCTGCTGCTGGCCGCGCTGCATGTGGGCGGCGTCGTGCTGGCCTCCTTCCGGCACCACGAGAACCTGGCGCGCGCCATGGTGACGGGCGACAAGCGCGGACCCGGTCCCGGCGACATCGCCTAACGGCACCCATACTCAAGGCCGACGGTCCCTTCGGCCCCGCCTGGCCTCGCTCTCACGGGCGGGGCCTTTTTCCGTCCGAAGCCGCTCTCTTCCTGACGGCAAGCTGAAGCGGGAATCGCTGCCGCGTCAGGAAGCCCTCAGGTCGCGTCTCCAGATTGTCCTCAGCAGACGAAAGGAGACCCTGCCATGAAAAAGACCCTGACACTTCTGGTCGCGTCCACGGCGCTGACCGCCGCAATCGGCGTCCCCGCCTGGAGTGCGATGCAAGCCCCGGCCGATAGCGTCCTTCGGCCCATTGCCGCGCTCTTCGATGACTCATCGCAAGCCATGCCGCTCGTTCTCGCAAGCGACGATGACGACGACGACGACCGCTGGCGGGACGGCTCGCGTCGCGGCCACGACGATGACGATGACGACGACTGCGACGACGATGACGACGACGACGATTGCAGCGGTGCCGCTCGCAATCCCGCGCCCGCCGGCACGGTCGCCCCGCCGCAGAACGGTCTCTTCGGGAACGGCGCACCTCCGCAGGTTCAGGTGAACTGAACCGCTCCGAAGCCCCCTCCGAACTAGGATCATCACGATGAAATCGCTTCTCGCAACGCTCGCGCTGACCACGGCGCTGACGCTTCCTGGCCTCGCCATGGCGCGGCCGGTGACCCTGACCACGACCCTCAACAATTACGGCGGCGACGGGGCCTATCTCGCGCTCTACGTCACCGACACCTCCGGCGCCTATGTCGGCAGCTTGTGGATGGCCGGCGGCAAATCCAAGTACTACGAGCACCTGAGCGACTGGTACCGCGCCACCGGCGGCGACACCGCGCAGGTAAACGGCATCACCGGCGCCAGCGTCGGCGCGGGCCGCACGCTCGAGATCACGCTCGACCTCGCCGACGCGCTGTTCGACGCGGGCTACACGCTCCACATCGACGCGGCCGTCGAGGACATGCGCGACAGCCCGAACGAGGTGGCCGTCCCGCTCACGACCGATGGCGCGGGCACGCCGGTGACCGGGCGCCGGTACATCGCCAGCTTCGCCTACGACATGTGAGGAGCGGGGCCATGATCCGTGCACTCCATCGCTGGCCGGGTCTTCTGGCCCTCGCGCTCGTCACCATCCTGAGCCTGAGCGGCGCGGCTCTGTCGGTCTTCCCTGCGGCCGAGCGCATCGCCGCGCCGCAGGCGGAAGCCGGACTGACCGTCGCCGCTCTCGCGGACCGCATCCAGGCCGTCTATCCGGGCGTCGAGCAGATCCGGCGCGCGCCCTCGGGCCGGATCACCGCCTACTGGTTCGATCAGGGCGCGCCGGGCGCCGCCGTGATCGACCCGGCGACGGGTGAAGGCGTGGCCTCGGCCGACCCGAACCAGGCCGAACGCTGGCTCACCAACCTGCACCGGTCGCTGTTCCTCGGGGATGGCGGCCGCATCGCAATGGCTGCAGGGGCTGCCGCCATGCTCGTCCTCTCGCTCTCCGGCGCCGCGCTTGTCGTGCGGCGGGCGGGCGGCTGGCGGCACTGGTTCGCGCGCTTGCGTGGTCCGCTCGCGGGCAGGCTGCACGTCGAGATCGCCCGGATCGCCGTCGTCGGCCTTGTTCTGTCCTCCACGACCGCCCTCTGGATGACTGCGTCTACCTTCGATCTCCTGCCGGATGGAGGCGCCATAGCGGCCGCCCCGACCGAAGTCAGTGGAGAGACGGGGTTCGCGCTGGACCGGATGCCCACGCTGCAGCAGACGCCCGTCGCCGAACTGCGCGAGCTGAGCTTTCCCTATCCCGGCGATGCGACGGACGTGTTCACGCTCAAGACGGACCGGGGAACCGGATACCTCGATCAGGGCGACGGGGCGTTGCTGGCCTGGGCCGACCTCACGGGGTGGGAACGCGTCTCGGAAACGATCTACATGCTGCACACCGGACAGGGCGCGGCGACGCTCGGCCTCGTGCTCGGGCTCATGGCGCTCGGCGTGCCCGCGATGGGCGCGACCGGCGTCCTGGTCTGGCTCGCCGGGCGACGCGGTCGGCCGCGCATCCGGGGCAATCAGCCCGCCGGTCGCGCCGAGACGATCCTGCTCGTCGGCAGCGAGGGCGGCAGCACCTGGGGCTTCGCCGCGACCTTGCAGGCCGCACTGACAGAAGCCGGGCAGAGCGTCCATGTCGGCCCGATGTCGGCCTTCACGCCGGAGCGCTACACTAGCGCCCAGCGGATCATCCTGCTCGCCGCGACCTATGGCGACGGGGCGGCGTCCGCGTCGGCGAAAGGCTTTCTCGACCGGCTGAACGCTTCCGACCGCGCGCCGAACATCCCTCTCGCGGTACTCGGCTTCGGCGACCGGAGCTTTCCGGCCTATTGCGCCTTCGCCAGGGACGTCGCGGCAGCGGCGCAGGCGAAGGGCTGGCCCGAACTGCTGGCTCTCGACACCATCGACCGGCAATCGCCGCAGGATTTCGCCCGCTGGGGTCGTGCGCTTGGAGACGTGCTCGGCATTGCACTGGAATTGTCGCACCAGCCCGTCCTGCCCACCAGCGAGACGCTGACCCTTGTCTCGCGCCGCGACTACGGCGCCGAGGTGCAGGCCCCGACGGCGATCCTCCGCTTCGCGCTTCCCCGCGTCTCGCTCTGGCAACGGCTGCTCGGGGGCGGGTTCGCACGGTTCCAAGCGGGAGACCTGATCGGCATTCTGCCCGAAGGCGGGTCCGTCCCGCGGCTCTATTCGCTCGCCTCTGGGCGCCGCGACGGCTTCATCGAAATCGTGGTCAAGAGGCACCCAGGCGGCCTCTGCTCGGGCCAGCTCACGGCGCTGGAGCCGGGCGAGACGGTGAGCGCTTTCCTGCGCCCCAACCCCGGTTTCCGTCCGGGCCGGAGCCGTGCGCCGCTGATCCTGATCGGCGCAGGGACCGGCGTCGGGCCGCTCGCGGGCATTGTCCGCGGCAACGCACGCCGTAGGCCCGTCCACCTGTTCTTCGGCATGCGCCATCCCGACAGCGACTTCTTCTACGGCGAGGAGCTGGCGACATGGCAGGACGAGGGGCGTTTGAGCCGCCTTGTCACGTCAGTCTCACGCGGGGCGCGTCCCCACTACGTGCAGGACGCGCTGCGGTGCGAGGCCACTCAGGTCGCAGAGCTCATCCGCAACGGCGCGCGCGTGATGGTGTGCGGCGGGCGCGACATGGCGGCCGGCGTGGCCGATGCGCTGGCCGAGATCCTCGCACCGACCGGGCTGACACCGGCGGTACTGAAGGCGGAGGGACGGTATGTCGAAGATGTCTACTGAGAGCGCGCGGATCGCCCTGAACGGGCCGACCATGGGCACGCGCTGGTCGGCGCTGTTCTTCGCAGGGCCCGCTCTCGACCCGGCGCCGATCCGCACGGCGCTACAGGCGGCCGTGGACGAAGTGGACGGACAGATGTCGACCTGGAAGCCCGACAGCGACCTGATGCGGCTCAACGCGGCGCTGGTGGGCGAATGGATCGCGCTTCCCGCGCGGCTCGCCGAGGTACTGCGCCTCGGCCTAAAGATCGGGCGCATATCCGGAGGCGCGTTCGACATCGGCATGGGTGACGCAGTGACGGCTTGGGGTTTCGGGCCGAAGGCGGCCGCGCCCGAGGGCATCCGCGCCGCGATGAAAGCCCCGCGCCGCCCGGCGGATCAGGCTCTGGAGTTCGAAGGCGACCGCATCTGCAAGATCGCTCCCATAGCGCTGGATCTGAACGGCATAGCCAAGGGCTACGGCGTGGACCGTCTGGTCGAAACCCTGCGCGATCACGGGATCGCCGACGCCCTCGTCGGGATCGATGGCGAGATGCGCGCGATGGGTCTCCGGCCTGACGGCGAGGCCTGGAGTATTGCGGTCGAGGCGCCGGACGCGGAACGCCGGACGCCGCATTCGATCCTCGCGCTGCAGGATGCCGCCGTCGCCACCTCCGGCGATTATCGCCACTGGGTCGAGGTTCAGGGACGCCGCCTGTCGCACACAATGGACCCGAGGCGCGGTGCGCCGCTGATCGCATCGCCGGCCTCCGTCACCGTCGTTGCCCGCAGCTGTGCCGAGGCCGATGCCTGGGCGACGGCGCTCATGGTGCTCGGTCTCGAGAAAGGAGCCGAACTCGCAAGAAAAGAAGGGCTCGACGCCCTGTTCCTCCTGCGCGAAGATTGCGGGAGCGTGAGGGGCGTGGGAGTCGGACGACTTTTTTCCGAAGAGCCAGCGGCGATTACCCCTGCAGAGGAGAGATAGGCCGCATGGAGACGACACGGACTGACCGCTTCAAGACCGCTATCCTGCTCATTGCCGCGACCGGCCTGATTGCGGGACTTGCGTTCTACTTTTCCGGCCGACCCAACGCTGCGAACCTGATCTGGATCGCCGGCGTCGTTCCCGCGCTCGCCGCGCTCGTGGTCGAGATCCTTCGCAGCCTGCGCTCCGGCGAGGTGGGCCTCGATATCGTCGCGGCGCTGTCGATGTCGGCGGCGCTCGTCTTCGGCGAGACCCTCGCCGCGTCGGTCGTCGCGATCATGTACTCAGGCGGCACCTTCCTCGAAGCCTTCGCCGAAGGCCGCGCCCGGCGCGAGATGCATGACCTTCTCTCCCGCGTGCCCCGAACGGCGACCCGGCACCGCAATGGCGGGCTGGAGGAGGTCCCGCTCGATGACATCGCGCCCGGCGATCGCCTGCTGATCCGGCTGGGCGACGTGGTGCCGGTGGACGGCACGGTGGCCTCGGAGACGGCCTTCGTCGATACCTCGGCGCTGACCGGCGAATCCCTTCCGGTGCGACTCGCGCTCGGTGCCGACGCCATGAGCGGCTCCACCAACGCAGGCGAGGCCTTCGACCTGATGGCGATACGCGAAGCGAAGGACAGCACCTATGCCGGGATCGTCAGGCTGGTGGAGGAGGCGCAGGCGTCGAAGGCGCCGATGTCTCGGCTGGCGGACCGCTGGTCACTGGGGTTTCTCGCGGTCACGGTCAGCATCGCATTCGCGGCCTGGTGGTTCACTGGCGATCCGATCCGAGCGGTTGCCGTGCTGGTCGTCGCCACGCCCTGTCCGTTGATCCTCGCCGTGCCGGTCGCACTAGTCGCGGGCCTGTCCCGCGCGGCGCATTTCGGGGTGCTGATTAAGGGCGCGGGACCGCTCGAGACGATGGCGCGTATCCGAACGCTGATCCTCGACAAGACCGGCACGCTGACGGACGGTCGGCCGCAGATCGTCTCGATCGACAGCCATGACGGCATGGCCGAGGGCGATATCCTGCGTCTGGCTGCTGCGCTCGATCAGGCGTCCAAGCATCCCGTGGCGCAAGCCATCGTCGTCGCCGCAAAGGCACGGGGCTTCACGCTGCCCGTTCCGTCAGATGTCGCAGAAATTCCGGGCGAAGGCGTCGTGGGCCATGTCGAGGGTCGCAAGGTGATCGTCGGTGGCGACGGCTTCGTGGCCTCGCGCGTGGGGCGCCAGCCGGGCGATCATTCCGCCATTGCCGCCGGTTCGGTCCTCGTCGCTGTGGCGGTCGACGGTCACATGGCGGGGCATCTGGTCATGTCCGATCCCCTGCGCGAGGGCGCGGGCGTGATGCTCCACGGGCTGCGGCGGGAGGGGATCGTTCGCATCCTGCTCGCCACCGGCGACCGCGCGGACGTGGCTGAGCGCGTGACCGAGGGGCTTGGCCTCGACGGGCTGCGCGCCGGGCTCACGCCCGACCAGAAGGTGCTGCTGGTTCTCTCCGAGCGCAAGCACGGGCCGGTCATGATGGTGGGCGACGGCGTCAACGACGCGCCGGCTCTCGCTGCGGCCGATGTGGGTGTCGCGATGGGCGCACGCGGGGCCGCAGCATCGGCGGAGGCGGCGGACGTCGTGCTGCTTGTCGACCGTATCGACCGGCTCGGGCCGGGGATCGAGATCGCGCGCGGCGCGCGCCGCATCGCTGTCGAAAGCGTTGTCGCCGGGATCGGCCTGTCGGTCATGGGCATGATCGCGGCGGCTTTCGGCTATCTCACTCCGGTGCAGGGGGCGCTCCTGCAGGAGGTCATCGACGTTGCAGTGATCCTGAACGCCCTCCGCGCGCTGCGCATCGCGCCCCACGAACCCACCACTCCGAAACCAAAGGCTGTCTCCTCCGCGCAGGATGACATCACGCAAGGAGCCACGCCATGAGCCGCCTCTCGCATTCCGAAATCCACATGGTGCATCGCATCGGCTGGCTGCGGGCCGCCGTTCTCGGCGCCAACGATGGGCTCGTCTCGACCGCGAGCCTCGTGGTCGGCGTCGCCGCGGCAGGATCCGGAAAGCCTGAGGTCCTGATCGCGGGGTTGGCTGGCCTCGTGGCCGGTGCGATGTCCATGGCGGCAGGAGAATACGTCTCGGTCAGTTCCCAGACTGATGCGGAACAAGCCGATCTTGCCCGCGAGACCCGCGAGCTGGCGGAAACGCCTGAGGCGGAACTCGAGGAGCTCACCCGGATCTACGTAGACCGAGGGCTGGATCGCGACCTGGCGGAAAAGGTTGCCCACCAGCTGACCGAACGCGACGCGCTCGGATCGCATGCCCGCGACGAACTCGGCATCTCAGAGACCGTGACGGCACGCCCGATCCAGGCGGCGCTGGTCTCGGCTCTTACATTCGCCGTGGGGGCGGTCGTTCCGCTGATCGTCGTCCTATTGGCGCCCCAAACGTCGATCGCGCTGTTCGTGGCGGCATTGACGATCGTCGGCCTCGCGGTTCTCGGCGGCCTGGGCGCCTCCGCCGGCGGCGCCGGTGTCGTTAGGGGCGCCGCGAGGGTCACCCTCTGGGGCGCTCTCGCAATGGCTGCGACAGCAGCGGTGGGAGCGCTGTTTGGCGTCACGGTTGGGTAGCAATTGTTGGGTTTCTGGGTGGAGAAGGTTGGATTTGAGCCCCATCCCCTCCGCCATCTGCCTTTCTCATACACAAACATTACTTCTCAAAAGCGTTGAAAACGCTGGATTTTCGCGCCGTTATCGTTCTCACTTTGTTCCGTTCGTGCTCATTTAAGCTCACGTATTTCCGGGCATCAACCGGGCACATTGTGGAGGATGGTTGATGCCGCTCACAGATACCCAAATCCGTAAGGCCAAGCCGGCTGACAGGCTCTACAGACTCACTGATGGCGGTGGATTGTTCCTGGCGGTGACGCCTGCGGGCGGGAAAATATGGCGGCTGCGTTATGAGATCGAGGGAAAGGAGGAAACCCTCGTCCTCGGTCCGTACCCCGATATCGGCCGGCAAGAGGCGCGCGAAGCGCGGGTTGCCCAGAAGCGGTTATTGAGAGAGGTGCGTCCTGTCGTCATGCTTTTGACCGAAGGCCAGATGAGTGACGACAAGGGCGCGCGCATCCTGTTCCAGGCCCTTCCACGGGTCAGGGTTCTCATCGCCGACAAGGGCTATGACAGCGCCTGGTTCAGGAAAGATCTTGAAGCTGAGGGTATCATGCCATGCATTCCCTCATCGAAAAGTCGCAGGCAACCTTACCCCTATGACCGCACGCCCTATCGTCAGCGCCACCAGGTGGAGAACCTGTTCGCCAAGCTGAAGGACGGTGGCGCATCGCGACACGCTACGACCGATGCGCACACGCCTTCTTCTCCACTATCTGCATCGCAGCAACCGTAGCCTTCGGGCTCTTATCAATGAGCCCTGAGCCTGGATGGCAGATCCTAGCTTGCGTCACTGTCCGATTTTCGGCGGCCTCTCCCGTCCTTCCGCACAGCCATGCATCAAATAATGACGGTACCCGGACAGGAACTCCGGCGAGCCAACTGTCGCTGCAACATCCGGGTTCAGTTGCAGATAGGCTATTTCGTCGAAGTCCGGTGGGATTGGAACATGAATATTCCTGTTTATCCGCAGGAAGTGCTCCAGATCTTCCCATGATATCAGGGGGTTTAGCTGATTTGCGCGGCCTGTTAGGAGGTGTTCGCGCATCAAATTCTGGTTGATATGTAGAACCGCCCAGTATTTATCAGCCGTGTTGTCCTTGCTGACGACTCTTGCAGGAACGGAGCTGTGTCCCTCGACCTCGACACGTTGCAGCCGCGTAGATATCTCGCGCATCTGCGAGCGAAAGTCGCAGGCAAAGTAGGCGAGCACTGCGGCAACCGAACTCGGAAAGCGCTCCATATTCTTGCGCACAAACTCATTCCGGGCGATCGCGGCATATTCCTCATGCTTGGATCTGCCTCCAATGACGGAGTTTGCATAAGCGCTGCTCTCACCACGATCACGATGATGGTAGTTGGCCAATGGCTGGTCAATCACACCAATATCGGCCCGTAGCAAAAACTCCATATTAAAGAACCAGTCCCCCAAAACAGGGAGGCTTTCATTATAGCCGTTAATATCCTCCCATATAGTGCGCCGAAACACAAAGGAAATAGGCGCAAACATGTTGCCGGCAGACATTTCTGACAGCTGGACATTGCGGACCCAACTCATATACGGCTTGCGCTCATAGATCGTTACAGTGTTGCCTCTGATTTCCTCAGATACATAAGTCGTGCCTGAAATGACGCCGCCGTATCGCTCTCCACGCTTGCTCGCGAGAAAACCAGCCGTTTCTGCAAGAAACTGCGGTTCCCAACTATCGTCATCATCATGGATTACGACCAAATCTGACTTGCTGTTGCGAATTCCCGCATTGGAGGCAGCCTCCATGCCGAGGCTTTTATTGTTGCTGACCAGCATAATCTTGCGTCGGTCAACACGACACTCATTAATCACTTGAATAACAGGTGTCTCATCGCCCCCATCATTGACGATGACCCAGATAAAATTCTGGTAGGTCTGCTGGGCTACGCTTTCGGCTGCGCGGCGCAATAACAGGGGTCTGTTTTTGGTCCGTGTTATGATCGCTACGCTTGGGGTTTCTTCCTGTCGCCCGGCGCCATCTGTATTTGGATCAAAATAGGACAGGGCGTCCGCGCCACCAGAGATGCGGAGTTGCAGATCCTTCGCATATCCGCCCTCATACTCAAGAGCAATCTGACCTTCAGGCCAAAGCGACTGCTTAATGCGTTCATCAGCCTCTGCGCCTTCGCCTGGTTCCAGCAGCACAGGAAGGGTAAGTTCCTTGCCGAAATCCGCAGACCTGTCCTTGCAGAGGAGTGACAATGCCTCTTCGCGGCGCGGTGTGATGATGATGCGTGAGAGTTCTCGCATGGCCTCTTGGTGGCGCGCGAAAATATCTGACACGGAAGCCGTTTTGCCTTCGCCCTCAAGATAATCGATGACATGAAGGTAGAGCGCATCATCTTGCTCGTCGGGAACCTCGTTGAGGTTTTTTTCAATCTGTGCTGCCGCCAAAGCAGCATACTCACCATCTGGAATCTCTTCGATCGAGGGGCCATTCGGCTCCAGAAGGGTCTCTATGATGTGACGATGACGCGCAAAGGATGTCTCAGGCTTCGACGGGACGTAGGTTTCGCCCTCAAACAATATGCCTATGGAACGCTCCGCAATGTTGCTGTCCTGCGGAGGATTGTAACGCCCGAAATACAGGCCATTCCATATGATTTCAGGAAAAGCAGTGGCGAGTTGTGTTTGAATGGTTCCGCGCCAGCCACTATCGATGATTACGGCGCGTCGGTTGCTTCCGATCAGCCCGGAAATATACTGATCAAAATCCTTGCTACAGGTCTGGAAATAGTCGCGCATGGCAACTGCGGCAGGCGTGCCCGCTTGGATCCACCCTGGAAAGACCTTTCCATGTGCTAAGTATTCTGGTCGATTCAAGTCGATGTTGGAAAGTATTTCCGGGTGGTGCCGGAAAACGCCGCAGATCAGGTTTTGTATGGGTTGGTTTGTATACTCGGATGCAATCAAGCGGGAGGCAGGCGCACTGGCGCGAGTAAATGTACCCTTGGCTGTCGATAGCCTAGAGGCCCAAAGCATATTCCCACGAAGAGGTTCGCCAGAAGAGAAATTTCGGAGGAAAATCTCGTAGAGTTTTTGGATGCGCACACCCGCCCGGGCGCAGAAGAGGAAGCTCGTTTGACCATCATCAAAGTAGGAGATGTGCTGGTGAAGGCCCAGAAGCCAGCGATGGACCACCGGTCCAAGCAAATCGCGACCGATCATTTTGACCATCTTGTCAGAGGCGTTCATGCGGCTGGACGGTTCGAAAGAATGCTCCATGATAACCCTGTCGCTCACTTATCCACGCGCGGAAGTGCGATGTCTGTGTCGATGAAAAACTGCGCCTTGAGCATCTCGGCGGTCGAAACATGGTCGGCGCGTCGCTTCAGAGCCTCCTGCCTTGGGATGGGCAGGTGAATCGCTTTCCAGCCATGCTGAATAGGGCTTTGGAAGTCCCCCTTGATATTATCGCCAATATGCAAGTAGCGATCACGGGCTGCGCCAGCCTGTTCTTCAGCAAGACAAAAAATGCCCCCAGAATTTTTGGAGACTATAGTATCTGCGCTTGATATTATAAGATCAAACTGATTTAGGTCGACGTTTAATAATCTAAGAAGTGAACGTACATGTTCGGCGTGCATGTACATATCGGTAATCAAAATCGTTCTTCCGCCGCGCTTGTTATGCAGATCTATATATTCTAGAAGGAGCTGATTGACGGAAAGTCGTGTAGCCTCATAGGATAGTTCCGCCGCGATGAAATCATCTTGATACTTGTCTGTTCCGGATAAGATGCGGCTGGCGATCGAATGGATTTCGGTTAGAGAGCCTTCGGCGGCACCGCGCACACGGTCTCTTGCCCTATATGTCACTTTGGTGCCGAGATGGCGCGCCAGAAACGCGTCGATGCTGCGCTTGGTTGGTGCGCGGGGCGCGCCACTGAAATCGAGCTTATGGCCATCCACAATATCGGCCATGTATCCGCCAATCTCTACAAAACGAGTTAACTCAGAGGATGAGTCACGCAGTAGGAGAGTGTCAAAAATATCTAGAGAGAGGATGCCGTCGGAGGCTGGCATCTTGCTGTCAATCAGCGAAAACAGGGACTCGCGGAAGTTCTTGTCAGAAAACAAGTCCGGACGTGCTGACGCCCTAGTTATGGCGAGTTCCACGTCCGCGAAGTGATAAACAGACGAGGGGTGGATAGTCATTCGAATGATCCCATTGCAGCGCAGCAGTGCCTTTGGCATGGGCTGGAAGGTTTATCAACCTCTCCAATGAATCTGAGTAGTGAGATGTCTCTATTTTTCGGACAGATTGGCGGCTTCTCTAAGCTTGGTTCTGCTGCGGATGCGCCGCCATGTTGATGTCGTCGCAGAGCGTATGGACCTCCCCCCCGGCGTTCTGTCGCCGAGAGCTGAGTGGGGCCTTGTTCGATCAAAGTTAGTGACCCGCCAGCCAATCCCGGCTCGAGCTTCGGAATCGGTTTCGAAGGCATGGAGTTGGTCAATCTGATTTCGCGGGCGACGTCGGCGACTTCTGCCTGCCGGAGAACGCCGTGGCTATTCCCGCTACGGTCTGCTTTTTCCAGGCGTTAATCACGGTCTGGTGGCTCTGTGCTTGACGGCTAACTGCGCGACCGCCCGCTCCGCGCGGAGCGGTTCCAGAGCTGTCTTTGCCTTGAAATCCACTGAATATCGCCTCCTCTTCCCGGTCATCGAGTTCATTCTTTCGTCCGGCCGAACCAGGCTTGACGCCATGTTTGTGTTTCGGGGGGGGGGAGGATACGGCGGAGCAGGTTGGTCTGCCCGTCCGTCAGCCAATGCGGCCTGCCCAAAGCCCATCTCCCCACAGGGCCTGAACCAGCTGTGAAATACCAAATCAATGGGTCCTGAGCCTCGGTTTCATCAATAGGCGTGCGTCTGGCATCAAGGGCCCTATGGGGGTGGTGCAAGTTGCAATCAAGTTGTGGCTAGTTTTCGTGTTGTGTGAGACGGGCGATACCAACTCAAGGTTGTACCCTATTTCAAGTAAAACCGACGGTTGCTTTGGGGGTTGTTATAAAAATGTGAACGTTCGGAAAATATATATTGTTATTAAGATGAGCTCGCAGTTGATTCCAGCTCCGTGAGGGGGCATCCGTGGCGGGTCATTTTGAGGGTTGTGCAAGGCAGAGATGAAACAGATTGTTGGTCGCCACATCTCTAGCCTGTTCCGCACCTTGGTTCCTGGTTCGCGGAAGAAGAAATTGCGTCACCCCATGTTGTCTGACGACATGGTTGAGGTTATTCGCCAAATTTTTGATCCCGAATGGTACGGCGTACACTATCCGCATGTCATTCGTGCCAATCATGATCCCTTCAAGCATTTTATTCGTCACGGTATACAAGAAGGTTTGGCGCCAAACGCGTTCTTTCTGCCATCATGGTATCTTGACAGATATGCGGATGTCTCTGAAGCCGGGCTGCCATCCATCATTCATTATCTGAAGCATGGCGCGGAAGAGGGGCGGGATCCCCATCCCGATTTTGATGCTGCCTGGTATGTCTCCCAGCATATTGAGGCCGAGCCCAACCCGCTCGTTTATCATATGCAGGTGGGAATGCGGCGCGGCTTCCTCACCCGTCCGCCCTTCAATGTTGCAGATTATCTGCCGGCTTCGGGAGGAGCGTTGGAGCTGCCCGAAAAGCTGGTCGTGGATATTGTTTTGCCGGTTTATAAGGGGCTGGATGAAACCCGGCGCTGTCTCAGGAGCGTTCTTGAGGACCCTGACCGCCCGGCCGGCCGGATTATTGTCATTGATGATTGCTCGCCTGAGCCGGAGGTGTCGAGCTGGCTTGACATGCAGGCGGCTGATGGCGCGATCCACCTGTTGCGCAACAGGGTCAATCTGGGGTTCGTGCGAAGCGTGAACCGGGGCATGGAAGAGGCGGGGTCACATGATGTGGTTCTGCTGAACAGCGACACACGGGTGCCGCGCGGGTGGTTGCGCCGGCTCGCTGCCCATGCCTGGGCGGGTGAGAGGGTGGGCACTGTGACCCCCTTTTCCAACAACGCCACCATTTGCAGTTATCCTTCGGGAGGGGGCGGCCCATTGCCGGACGGCTGTGATCTGGAACAGCTGGATCAGGCTTTTTCCCGCGCCAATGCCGGCCGTTCGGTTGCCTTGCCCACGGCTGTGGGCTTCTGCATGTATATCCGGCGCGATTGTCTGGATGAGGTGGGCCTGTTCGATGCCGAGGCCTTTGGGCGCGGCTATGGGGAGGAAAACGAGTTCTGCATGCGCGCCCGCACTTTGAAGTGGGAGCATCGGCTGGCCTGCGACACCTATGTGTTTCATGAAGGGGAGGTCAGTTTCGGGCGGAATTCGCCCTCGCGTGATATGGCGCGGGACGTTCTGCATCAACGCTATCCAGATTATCCGCGTCTTGTCAGCCGGCATGTGCAGGCAGACCCGGCGGCGCCAGCGCGCTTTGCGGCTTCGGCCATGTTGTTGCGCCAGAGTGGTTTGCCGGTGATCCTGTTTGTGACACATGGTCTGGGGGGAGGAACCGAGCGGCATGTTCAGGATCTCCTCGCCACTTTGAAGGGGCAGGCGGAGTGCCTCATCCTGCGGCCCAATGAATGGGGCTGCGACTTGTCTTTTCCGGGGCTGCCGGGGCTTGCCAATCTGCGTTTTGCACAGCGTCGCCTGGATGCGATGGTGGCATTTCTGCGCTCATGCGGGGTGCAGCGTCTCCATATTCACCACCAGCTCGGGTTTGATGATCTCCTGCATGATCTGGTGCGGAAGATCGGGTTGCCCTTCGATCTGACTATTCATGATTATTATCCGGTCTGTCCGCAGATCAATCTGATCTCGTCTCTTTCAGGCCATTATTGCGGTGAGCCGGGTGCGGCGTCCTGTAATGCCTGTATTGCCAGCAGCCCGGTGCATGGCGCGAAGGATATTGTCAGCTGGCGTCTGCGCTTGCGCTGGATGTTCGAGGAGGCCGAGCGGATTTTGTGTCCCAGTCGGGATGTGATGGTGCGCCTCCAGCGCATGGGCATTCCCGGCAACATGGTGGTGGTGCCCCACCAGGCTGTGACTGACCGGAACTGGCCCACGAGGGTGGAGCCTCTGGAGGCCGGCGCGCCGCTGCGCATTGCCATTCTGGGAACCCTTGTGGCGCACAAGGGGATTGCCGCAGTGCGCAATGCCGTTCAGGCGGCGATTGGGCAGCCTTTTGAATTTATCCTGATCGGGGCGAGCGAGCCGGCCCTGGAGGCGCCGGAGGGGAGCAGATATTCCGAAACCGGACCTTACCAGGAGCGGGATCTGAAGGCGCTGATCCGCCAGAAAGCTCCCCACATTATCTGGTTTCCGGCCATTTGCCCGGAAACATACAGCTATACCCTGACTGCGGCTATCGAAACGGGTCTGCCCATTATCGCCAGCAATCTTGGAGCTTTCCCTGAGCGTCTGGCCCAGCATCCGAGAAGTATTCTGGTTTCTCCCTCCGAGAGCGCGGTGACATGGATTTATGCTTTCAGGCAGGTCCGTGAAGTCATGCTGAGTAAGGCGGTTGTGCCGGAACCTCTGCCGCGTCCCGCCGTGGAAGCCTTTTATCCAGAGCTCTATCTGGCCCCTGTGCAGGAGCAGTTGGCGGCACAACGGGCCGCACCGGAGGTGCCCGCGCATCTGCCGGCGGTGCGGGATCTGCGTGGCAAGACGCGGCCCAGCATTGTGCTGGTGCCGGACCAGATAGGAGGAGGGCAGTGGTCCCCCTGTGGCTATATCCGCACCTTGTTGCCGCTGGAGCGCCTTGCTGAACAGGGGAAAATCAGCCTGACGGTTGCGACGCCGCAATCGGCTCTCGATTATCAGGCGGATATTCTGGTCTGCCAGCGTCATGTTGCACAGGACCCGGCAGATGTCGTGGCTCTTGTGGAGCACGCCCGGACGCAGGACATGAAGCTCTTCTACGATATCGACGATAATTTGCTTGGCATTCCGTCAGATCATCCTGAGCATGACAGTTTGATGCGCAAGGCAGAACAGATTCATATGGTTCTGGCGCAGGCGCATGCTGTCACGGTCTCGACTCCCTCTCTTCAGAACGTCATGCAGGCTTACCATTCGCAGGTGCATGTTATCCGCAATGGTATTGATGAGCGCTTGCTGGGCATGCCAGATGTTTCAGGCACACCATCTTCACGGGTGCGGTCGCCTGGTGCGCCCTTCCGGCTGCTTTATATGGGCACGGCAACCCATGATGCCGATATGGAAATCGTGCTGCCAGCCCTGAAGCGTCTGCATGATGTTTTCAGGGATAAAATCCAGATTGACCTGATTGGTATTACGACACGGGCCACCTTGCCTGTCGGTGTAAGACGGCTGAAGGTGCCGCGCCCGGCCAGCCAGACTTATCCGGCCTTCATGAGTTGGCTGGCCCGGCAGGGCGTCTGGGATGCGGGCATTTCGCCGCTGGCCGATACGGATTTCAACCGCTCCAAATCGTCCATCAAGGCACTGGATTATATGGCTATTGGTGCGCTTGCGGTGCTCTCGGATGTCGAGGCTTATCGGGAGTTGCCGGCGGAGGCTGTGGTGCGTGTGGCGAATGACCCGGATGCCTGGTTTTCCGCGCTCGAAAAGCTGATTGCAAACCGCGCAGCCTGCAATGAACGGGCGCATACGGGCCGCGCCGCCTTGTGGCGTGACCTTGCGCTTTCCCGCCGGCTGCCGGAATGGCAGGCCCTCTTGCTGGAGGGGTGGGAGGCGATTCCTGGCCGCTGAGCTTTGCGGAGGTTCCAAACGGTCGGGCCCATTGTGGGCGTGAAGCTTGTGATGCCGGTTGCCTGCATGTGTCATTTTGCTGAGGGGGAGAAGATGCAGAATATTCTGGTCACAGGCGGGGCGGGATATATTGGCTCACATGCTTGCAAGGCGCTGAAAGCCGCCGGATACCAGCCGGTTGCATTTGATAATCTGTCAACGGGGTGGGCGCAGGCTGTTCAGTATGGACCGCTTGTCGAAGGGGATCTCCTGAACCCTGAGGCCGTGAAGGCGGCTTTCGATACATATCGCCCGGTTGCGGTCATGCATTTTGCGGCTCTTTCCCTGGTTGGCGAGTCTATGCAGAAGCCGGAGAAATACTGGCGCACGAATGTCAATGCTGCATTGAACCTGATAGAAGCTGCACAGGCGGCGGAGTGCCGCGCTTTCATCTTCTCGTCAACTTGCGCGACCTATGGTGAACATGACGGGGTGCGGCTGGACGAAGAGACGCCGCAAAACCCCATCAATGCCTATGGCGGCTCCAAGCGCGCCATAGAAAACATATTGCGCGACTTCGACAACAGTCATGGTCTGCGCCATGTCATTTTCAGATATTTCAATGTCGCGGGGGCCGATCCGCAGGCGGAAATCGGTGAGCAGCATGTTCCTGAAACGCATCTTATCCCGATTGTTCTGGATGCCATCTCGGGAAAACGTCCTGCGCTGACGGTTTACGGCACGGATTATCATACGCCGGACGGAACCTGCATTCGTGATTATATTCATGTCTGTGATCTGGTGGACGCCCATATTCTAGGGCTGAAGCGGCTTCTGGATGGAGGCGAGAGCCGGATCTTCAATCTGGGAACGGGGTCCGGGTTTTCTGTGCGGGAGGTTATCCGGGCGGCTGAGGAGGCCACAGGTCAGCCGGTGCCGTGGGTTGAAGGGGCGCGTCGGGCCGGCGATGCGGCCAGTCTCGTCAGCGGCAGTGCTCGGGCCATGGATGAGCTGGGCTGGGTGGCTCGTCGCTCTGACCTGCCGACAATGATTGCGGATGCCTGGCGCTGGCATATGAAAGAGGGGTTTGTGCGCTGAGGCGCATCAGCATGCCGTGGCCCAAGACAGCGTGGCCGGGTTGATCTCAGCCGAAGAACGCATGGTATAAACTGCGCCTTGCGTCCTTCTGCTTCAATGCAGGTCTTTTGTATAAACGAACTTGGGCATGCCCCATCCAAAGCGCAGGGCCAGAAGACGCAGGGCAAGGCCCACCAGCATGGCGGCGATAATGACCCCATCATGGGGCAGGGCGAGCCATTCTCCGAGCACATAGAGCACGCCGGTCACAATGGAGGCCGTGGCATAAAGCTCGGCGCGGAACAGCAAGGGCACATCCGCACACAGAATGTCGCGCAGCACGCCGCCCACACAGCCTGTAATCATGCCGGACGCGATGACGATGATGACCGGCATGTTCATCGTCATCGCGATGGTGCAGCCGATGACGGTAAAGACCACAAGGCCGATGGCATCCAGAAACAGAAACAGCCGCCGCAAATGATGCATGTAGCGGGCAATGGCGATGGTGGCGAGCGCCGCGCCGCCGGTAATGAGCAGGTAGGAGGGGTGCTCCACCCAGGTGAGAGGGTGACGACCCAGGAGCACATCGCGCACCGAGCCTCCGCCCAGTGCCGTGATGCAGCCAAGCAGATATACACCCACCCAATCCATGTTGCGCCGGCCTGCTGCCAGAGCTGCTGTCATGCCTTCCGCCACAATGGCGATGATGTAGAACACATGCAGCAGTTGCGACATTTCCATGGTGCCAGCCCCTTTGTTGCGGTCGCGTTGTCTCTGGCCCGCACGGGGCTTTCGGCTTCTGTCTGAAAATTGCGCTCAAAAGGCAATATTCTCCGGCGCTTCTCAAGTCACGCCGAAAAATGGATGGGGATCTCCCACAGTCCGTTGGTCTGATGTGAGGAGGGTGGCGGGAAGCTGGACGCGGCTTTCAGTGTTTTTGGGCTGCGGGCGTTGTGGCTGGAGTGGGGGGCGTGCCCGGAGCTTGTTCCGGGATGGTTCCGGCTTTTTGTACAGGCGACAGCGGCTTTGCCGCGTCGGGCTGGCTGGCCGGTGAAGACAGAGTGCGGGGCGCGGCAGAGGGGGCTGCTTGGGTGGTGCCTTGGGGTGCACCTTGGGGCGCGCCTTGTGCTTCAGGCGCCGGATCTACGCAATGTTGTGCGGTGTTGTCATAGTCTTCGCAATTATAACGGTCCCAGTCACTCGACAGCGTGTCTGAACCTTTGAGATATTGATCCCATGAGACGCCGGGGACCAGGCCGGGCGTTTTCCAGGTCACCCGCAAGGTGCCCTTCCCGCCAATTTCGCCGATGAAAACCGGGCGTGAAATGTGGTGGTTGGGCTGCATTTCAGAGATGCCGCCTGTCAGATTGAGCTGACGAATGCCGGGCAGGGTCTCAATCACCTTGTCTGCCTGGGTGGTGCCGGCCTTGGCCACGGCCTTCACCCACATGTTAAAGCCGATATAATGCGCCTCCACCCCATCGCTGGCCCGCCGCTCAGGATCTTTGGTGAAAGCCCGCCAGCGCTGGAGAAACACCTTGTTATCCGGGGTGGAGACGGACATGACGTAATTGCGTGCCGCAAGCTGGCCCTGCATCTGTTCAAGGTCCAGCCGGGTCCGGTCTGCATTCCCCAGCGTGAGGCTGAGGACAGGCAATTGCGCCGCAGTTACGCCCTGTGCGGCCAGGGTTTTATAAAAGCCGTTATTGGCGGTGCCGATGATGGTGGAGATGACCGCAGCATCCCGTGCTTCGCCCGGCTGGGGGGCGTCCGGTCCGGCTGCGGCTTCATCGAAAGCGCGCATGTCGGCCACAATGCGGGACCAGTCGGCGTGCCCATCCGGCACATTCACGATCATGATATCTTGAGCTTTCACGCCCCGTGCATGCAGATAGGCTTCCAGAATATGTGTGATGGCCCGTGACCATGCGCCATTGGTGCCGGCCAGCACCCAGCGCTTCACGTTCCGCTCCTCGGCCAGATAATCCACGGCGGGGATCGCCAGCTGGTTGGGCGCGGCCCCGGTGTGGAACACATTGCGGGCGGGTGGCTTGCCTGCGCCGGGGGCGGGATCGAAGAGAATGCCGTTCAGTTCGGTGAAGAGGGGCACCAGCCCTTTACGGGTTTCATCCAGTGAGGCGCCGAACACCACAGCCACCTTGGCGCGGGTCAGCAATTCGCGGGCGGCGGCCTTGCGCGCCTGAGGATCAGCTCCCGCAGAGATGATGACCGGCTCCAGCTTGCGGCTGAGCAGGCCGCCCTTGCGGTTCTGCTCATCAATCAGCATCAGCATCACGTCTTTCAGTGCGGTGGCGTCTCCCTGCGCCCCGGCGGGCGGTTCGAGAATGCCGATGCGGATGGGGGTCTTTTCAGCCTGGGCGCTGGCGGGGGCGCTGGCCAGAAGGCCAATTCCGGCGGCAAGGGCGAGGCCGCCCAGAATGGCGATGGTTCCCGTCTGCCGGCTGACCCATGTCCGCACTGTGCGCATCCTGCCTCTCCCCTTCTGCGGCTGACCCGTAACTGGCATGGCAACCGTTTGTCACTGTGCCCTGTCGATTCCTGCCTGCGTTTCGCAGGGTACCGCTCCATGCGGCACGAACAGGGCAGGCCAGCGCATCTTTCACTTTACCCCATGGCAAGGTTGAAGAATTCTTTCCACTTGCCACGACATTCGAATCTGTCCGCCATTTTCTTGCACCTCATATCCCCCGGATCAGGGGCGAGAGAAGGGCAAGAGATGAGCGGGAACGCGGCAGAACGGGTGTTGTCGCGGAGCGGCCACTTCAAAAAATGGCGAGCCGGGTACGAAGTGTCTTGACGTGGCGTGCAAGGCGTTCTTTGCGTGCGCGTGCCCAAACCGGAAGGGAGCAACTGGCGTGGACAAGCTGATTTCAGGCTACAAGAGGTTTCGGGAAATTGCCTGGCCCGAGCGCAAACAGGTGTTTGAGCAACTGGCTGCGCGCGGACAAAGGCCGGAAACCCTGGTCATCGCCTGTTCGGACAGCCGCGTGGACCCGCAGATGATTTTCAATGCCGGGCCCGGTGAAATGTTCATCGTGCGGAACGTGGCCAATCTGGTGCCGCCTTATATGCCGGATGAGCAATATCACGGTACATCCGCCGCTATTGAATTTGCGGTGCGGGTGCTGAAGGTGAAACATATTGTGGTGATGGGCCACGCCAAATGCGGCGGTGTTCACGCTTTGCTGGAGGGCGCACCGCCCGAGGCGCAGGATTTCGTGGTGGAATGGATGTCCATTGCCGAACCGGCGCGCCGCAAGGCCATGGATATGGATTTGCCGCAGGCGGATCGTCAGCGTTTCTGCGAATTGAGCTGCGTGCAATTGTCCGTGGAGAATCTCATGACCTTCCCCTGGGTGGCCGAGCGTGTTGCTGCCGGGGATCTGAAGGTTCATGGCTCTTATTTCGGCGTGGCGACAGGCCGGCTCGAAGTGATGGACGAAAGCGGCGAGTTCCGTCCCGCCGAGATCTGAGAGGGCGTTTCGGCCTTCAGGCCATCTTCAGGCCATGCAGGGGCATTGCGATGCGCGCCTGCATGGCGTCTTGTGTGCGAGGAGGCGGTGGGCCCGCCGCCCCTTCAGATATTGCCCTGATCTGTCGCTGTGCTGTGCCCCAGAAGATGGGAGGTCGCGCGCCAGGCATGATAGGTGAGCCGGTCGAGATGCCGTGCCGCCTCGACCCGTGCGAAAGACTCGGCTGCCGTCAGCTGGCCGGGCGTGACGGCCGCCAGCATGGTGGTGCGATAGGTTTTCTGCACATTGCCAAGAGAGTGTGTGGCCTTTTCCATCGTGCGGAGAGAAGCTGCCTGATCCGGGGCGATGGCCCAGCCAATAGGCGTGGCCTGAACGCTGAGCGCGCTTTCCCTGGAGATGTCATGGCTGATGGTGGCAGCACTGTTCAGCACGGTCAGGCACAGTGCGCGTTGCTCCTCATCCAGCAGTTGTGGCCCCATTCCCGTGGCCAGAATGTCTACGAAACGAAAGGTGTGATCCAGCGCATGCAGTGTGCTTGTCAGGCGCGCCCGCTCGGCATCTGTCTCCGGGGATTCGTCCAGATCTGACAGGAAGTCGCGCACCTTGGTGAGAGTTGCCGTCGCTGTTTCAGCGCTTCGCGGGGCGAAGTGCCCGGAGGTGTTTCGCAGAGCCCAGGACAATTCCGTCGTTGTGGTGTGCAGCACCTGCGCCACCACGCGCCGGGCGGCTTCCACCGCGATGACCGGGCTGGTCAGGGCGCTGGGGTCCAGTGCACGCTCAAGCGGAGATTCCCTGGAGGGAAGAAGGCGTTCCACCACGCGGGTGAACCATGCCGTCGCCGGCAAAAGAATGCAGACGCCGATGACGTTATAGGCGGTGTGATAGGCCGCCAGCAGTGTCGTGCCCTCCGCCACGGTGGAGAGACTTTTCAGCAGGGCCGCCGTAAAGGGAAAGGCCAGAATGGCGATGGTGGCCGCAATGGCCTTGAACAGAATATAGGCCAGCGCCAGCCGCTTGGCGGTGGTGCTGGCGCCAATGGCGGCGAGGGCGGAACTGGTTGCCGTGCCGATATTCTGGCCAATAATGAGTGCCGCGCCCTGTTCGACGCTGATGGCGCCGGCATAAAAGGCCGAGATCGTGACGGCGATGGCTGCGGTGGAAGATTGCATCACCGCTGTCATGGCCAGGCCAATGCCGATGAGGCTGAACAGCCCGCCAAGCCCCCTGAGCCAGCCCACACCTTCCGTACCCAGAACCGCAGGCAGATCAGAGGGTTGCAGGCTGTCGGCCAGCCCGCCCATGCCTTGCTGCAAAGTGGTGAGGCCATAGAGCACCAGGGCAAAGCCGGCCAGCGCGCCGCCGGCGGCCGCGGTGCGCCCGCTGCCCAGTAGCCGTGTGAGCGCTCCAATGAAAATGAGCGGCAGGGCATAGGTGGAAAGAGAGACGCGCACGCCGATGAGCGCGATCAGCCAGCCTGTGCCCGTGGTGCCGACATTGGCGCCAAAGACCAGCCCCAGCCCTTGTGGAAATGTGAGAAGGCCCGCGCTGACAAGGCCAATCGTTGTCATGGTGACGGCGCTGGAGGATTGCACGAGCAGCGTCACGCCAGCGCCCCAGAACGCGCCGGAAAGGGGCGTTGCCGCGGCCTTGCCCAGCACGGTGCGCAAGGCCGAGCCGGCCAGCGCCTTCAGGCCATCGGTCATGACCGTCATGCCCAGCAGGAACAATCCGACCCCACCGAGAATGGCGATTGCTGTGTTCATGTGATGGTGCCCCGTTGTTGTTATTGTGAGACCGGTCACAGTCGCTGATCTGCCGATCTTCGTGATCCGGAGGCCAATTCTGATTGTCGTCAAGGATATAAGGGGAGCTTGAGCCCTGTCCATCTTGCGGCGCACAGGCTGAAACTGCATCAATCGGACGTGTATTGAGAGATGGCGCAAGGATAGGCCATGTGCTGCACTGTGCCTTTCAGGGCACGCTTGAGGCATAGCTTGTGCGCAAGGGTGGATATCCTGACCCTTGCAGCTTGCTTTACCATTGACAGCGCGGGGCGTGTGCCAGGCATATGCGCCTATGGCAGGTGTTGCGGATTTTCGGCTCTGGTGTCTGTTCGGAAATGTGGAATGGGCGCTTGGAACGGGTCGTCAGGCGCGCGCCTGCGCAGCAATGATGTAATTCTGTCATCCCTCTGAGGGATATGTGACACAGGTTCGCTCTACGGAGCGGGCAGGTATTATTTTGCCCGGCGATTGCGGGCGGGCTTCGCAATCCGTAGGTCAGGGGGAGCGTTGGATGACGGTGGAGAATATGCGCAAGGACCTTTCGGGGGAGCCGGTCAACAGCACCCTTGCCGCGCAGCTGGCGCATGAGCATGTGGCCGACATTGTGGAGTTGCTCAACGAAAAGAGCGATGAAGATGTCGTGGAGATGATCGCCCGGATGCCGCTGGAATGGGCGGTTGAAGTGTTTGATCGTCCCCAGTTTCAGAATGCCAGTGAAATCCTGGCGGCCCTGCCGGAGCCGAAGGCCGTCGCCCTGCTGGAAGGCATGTCCGCCGACCGCGCGGTGGATGTGTTGCGCTGGGTGGAAGAGCCGGCCAGGGGGCGCCTTCAGGACGGGCTCAATGCCGAGACCCGCACGGCTGTCGATCACCTCATGTCCTATGCGGAAGGCACGGCCGGCTCGATGATGACGACCGAGTTCGTCAGCGTGCCCTCCAACTGGACCGTGCAGCAAACCATCGACCATATCCGCAAGGTCGAGCGTTCCCGCGAGACGGTCTATGCCATTTATGTGCTGAACCCCTCCACCCAGCGTCTCGTCAATATCGTGACCCTGCGCCGGCTGATCGCCGCTGAGCCGGAGGATAATGTGCTGTCGGCCGCGCTGGCCCATGCGCCCATCACCCTCAACCCGACAATGCCGCGTGAGGATGTGGCTCGCGCCATTTCCAAATATGATGTGCTGGCGCTGCCGGTGGTGGACAGCACCAACCATGTGCTGGGCATCATCACGGTGGATGACGTCATCGACGTCATGATCGAGGAGCAGACCGCTGACGTCCAGCGCATGGGCGGTATGGAAGCGATTGACAAGCCCTATTTCGATATCTCCTTCCTTCAGATGATCAAGAAGCGCGCGGGCTGGCTGTGCGTGCTGTTCCTGGCGGAAATGCTCACCGCTTCTGCCATGCAGGTGTTTGAGGATGAGCTGGAAAAAGCCATCGTTCTCGCCCTGTTCATTCCGCTGGTGATGAGCTCCGGCGGTAACTCCGGTTCGCAGGCCACTTCGCTCATCATCCGCGCCCTCGCGCTGCGTGAAGTGACGCTGAGAGACTGGTGGCGGGTGGCTGTCCGAGAATTGCCTACGGGCATGGTGCTGGGTGCCATTCTCGGCATCATCGGCATCATCCGTATCACCGTGTGGCAGGAAGCCGGCATTTTCGATTACGGTGAGCATTGGCAGATTCTGGCGATCACCATTGGCATAGCACTGGTGGGTATCGTGACTTTCGGCTCGATCACCGGCTCGTTGCTGCCCTTCATCATCAAGCGCGCCGGGTTCGATCCCGCTTCCGCTTCGGCACCGTTCGTCGCAACCCTCGTCGATGTGACGGGTATCGTCATCTACTTCTCGGTGGCGTGGGTCATGCTGGCTGGCACCATTTTGTAAGGCGGGCCGCCCCGCCTTTTCAGAAGATACGATCAGCAGGCCGCGGGTGTTTTTGCCCGCGGCCTTTTCTGTTGCGGGGGCACAGGTCCGGGGACGCATGTCCGGGGCGCATGGGGGCGTAGGTGTTCATCAGCTGGCGAAACGTTTGTGGGGCACCCTGCTGCCATGATGTCGCCCGCCACGGCGCGGGCTTGGGTTGAGCTGTGCTTTGCGCCAGAAAGAGGCAAGAAAGAGCTATGGCCTTGTAACCGAAGCAGTTTATGGTTCTGCACGAGCCATGTGCAGGGTGGGGGCCGCTCTTGTCCGAGGAAGCTGAAATCGCCCGTGAGGTTTGTCTGGCACATTCCTGTCCGCCAGAGCGTCTTCAGGCGGCGCTGGATGATGTGGTGTCGCGCATGGCGGCCCGCGTCAGGCGCGGCAAGGTGGCGGATTATATTCCCCCGCTGGCGGAGGTGGACCCGCAGCAGTTCGGCATCGCCGTAGCGCTGAATGATGGTAGCGTCCATGTGGCGGGTGATGCGGATGCGCCCTTCTCCATCCAGAGCGTCTCCAAGGTATTTTCGCTCACGCTCGCGCTGGGGCAGGTGGGGGATGGATTGTGGAAGCGCGTGGGGCGCGAGCCCTCTGGCAATGCCTTCAACTCCATTGTTCAGCTTGAGCATGAGAAGGGCATTCCGCGCAATCCCTTCATCAATGCCGGGGCCATCATGGTGGCCGATGTGCTGCTGGCCGGCCACAAGCCGCGCGAGACCATTGGCGAAATCCTGCACTTCGTTCGCGCGCTGGCGCAGGATGACAGCATCACGATTGATCCTCTGGTCGCGCGGGCGGAAAAAGCCACGGGTTTCCGCAATGTGGCGTTGGCCAATTACATGAAATCCTTCGGTACGCTGGATAATGAGCCGGAGATGGTGCTGGGGGTCTATTTCCACCAGTGCGCCATGGCCATGAGTTGTCGCCAGCTTGCGCAGGCCGGGGGCTTCCTGGCCAATGGCGGGCGCAATCCGCTCACCGGCTTTTCCGTGGTGGCCCCGGAGCGGGCCCGGCGTATCAATGCCATCATGCTCACCTGTGGCCATTATGATGGCTCGGGAGACTTCGCCTTTCGGGTGGGGCTGCCCTCCAAGAGCGGGGTGGGCGGGGGCATTCTGGCCATTCTGCCCGGCACGGCCTCCATTGCGGTATGGTCACCGGGGCTGAGCGAGCAGGGCAATTCCCTGCTGGGCACGGACGCGCTGGAGTTTCTGAGCCGGCGTATGGGCTGGTCGGTCTTTTGAGACGACCGGGCGACCATGATTCGTGGCGGAAGAGACGAGCATCTGCGCCATAATCGCTTGATTCCGGCCCGCCGCGCAGATGTCCACATTTGTTTCCCACAAAAGCATTGTGTTGCGCTGTGGCGTCGCAAAATATTTCCGGCTGGCCCATTTGGCTGTAATGGTTTGCCCATGCGCGTTTTCTCCCGCTGCTTCGCAAGTGGGGGTGCCTCGGGCAGCTAACAGCATATTGACATGCGGGTTCATGTGGCCGCTACATATAGTGGTCACGGTCTCCTTTCGGGAGGCAGGAGGGAAGTTCGGTGCAACACCGACGCTGCCCCCGCAACTGTAAGCGACGAGCCGAAATCCACGCATCTTTCAGGATGCAGCCACTGGAAAAGCCGGGCCACCGGCAACCGGGAAGGCGGATGGCTGGCGACGACCCGCGAGCCAGGACATCTCTGTCGTGACAGCAAGAAACGACCACGGGCGGGGTGCCCCGGAGGATCGCAGGCCGGCGCTGTCTTGCGACATGCGCCTTCTGCGTTTTTTCGCCCCCTGCCTCCAGCGCACGGGGTGCATGCCAGATGTCTCTTTCTGTCCAGTCGGAACAGGTCGCGCCGGTTACTCCGGTTTCTGCCGCGCCAGCCGTCACGGCCCGCGCGGGTGAGCCGGGCTACCAGATCATCCGCCGCAACGGGGCGGTGACGCCGTTTGATCCGTCCAAGATCGCGGTGGCGCTCACCAAGGCCTTTCTGGCGGTGGAAGGCGGTACGGCGGCTGCCTCACGCCGGGTGCATGACATTGTGGCGGAGCTGACGGAACAGGTGGTGGCGAACCTCACTCGCCGGGTGGATGCGGGCCGCACATTCCATATCGAGGATGTGCAGGATCAGGTCGAGTTGGCCCTGATGCGCGGTGGACACCATAAGGTGGCGCGCGCTTATGTGCTCTACCGCGAGGACCGCGCCCGTGAGCGTGCGGCGGCTCTTGAGCAGCAGGAGAAGGCGCAGGCGGTGCCCGAGCTGCATATGCGCGAGAGCGATGGCAGCCGCGTGCCGCTGGATGGTGCGCGCCTTGAAACCGTGGTGCGCGAAGCCTGCGCCGGCCTTGATGGGGTTTCGCCTGAGCCGGTTCTGGCCGAGACAAGGCGCAATCTGTATGACGGTATCACGCGTGATGAACTGGCGCTGGCCCCCATTCTGGCCGCCCGCACGCTGATCGAGACCGAGCCGAATTATGCCAAGGTCTCCGCGCGGCTTCTGACAGACAGGCTCCGCCGTGAGGCGCTCAGTTTCATTGCCGGCCACCCGGATGAGGCCACGCAGACCGAGATGGGCGCGCGCTATGCGGATTATTTTCCCGCTTATGTAAAGGCCGGCATCAAGGCCGAATTGCTGGACCCGGAACTGGGCCGGTTCGATCTCGCCCGCATTGCGGCGGCCCTGAAGCCGGAGCGGGATTTGCAGTTTGATTATCTGGGCCTGCAAACCCTTTATGATCGTTATTTCCTGCATGTGTCCGGCACGCGCTTCGAGCTGCCGCAGGCCTTCTTCATGCGCGTGGCCATGGGCCTTGCGGTGCGCGAGATTGACCGTGAAGCGCGCGCCATAGAATTTTATAATTTGTTGTCGTCGTTCGACTTCATGGCCTCGACGCCGACCCTGTTCAATGCCGGCACGCTGCGCCCGCAGCTTTCAAGCTGCTTCCTCACCACGGTGTCGGATGATCTCGACGGCATCTTCAAGGCGGTGCGTGACAATGCGCTGCTGGCTAAATATTCCGGCGGCCTCGGAAATGACTGGACCCCGGTGCGGGGCCTTGGCGCGCATATCAAGGGCACGAATGGCGAGAGCCAGGGCGTGGTGCCCTTCCTGAAGGTGGCGAACGATACCGCTATTGCGGTCAATCAGGGTGGCAAGCGCAAGGGCGCGGTGTGCGCCTATCTGGAAAGCTGGCATATCGACATCGAGGAATTTCTCGACCTGCGCAAGAATACCGGCGACGACCGTCGCCGTACCCATGACATGAACACCGCGAACTGGATACCAGACCTGTTCATGCAGCGGGTGGAAGCCGGCGCGGAGTGGACTCTTTTCTCCCCCGATGAAGTGCCGGAACTGCATGACCTGTATGGCAAGCCCTTCAAGGCGGCCTATGAGGCGGCGGAGGCTCGGGCCGCGCGCGGTGAAATCCGCATCTTCCGCACGGTGCGGGCGGTGGATCTGTGGCGGCGCATTCTCACCATGCTGTTCGAGACCGGCCACCCCTGGGTGACCTTCAAGGACCCGTGCAATCTGCGTTCGCCGCAGCAGCATGCCGGGGTGGTTCATTCCTCGAACCTGTGCACCGAGATCACCCTCAACACCAATGCCGATGAAGTGGCGGTGTGCAATCTCGGCTCGGTGAACCTGCCGGCCCATATCGGCCGGGACGGGCTGGATTTCGCGCGGCTGGAGCGCACGGTCTCCACCGCCATGCGGATGCTCGACAATGTCATCGACATCAATTTCTACACCATCCCCGAGGCGCGCCGCTCCAATTTGCGCCATCGCCCGGTGGGGCTGGGGCTGATGGGCCATCAGGATGCGCTGGAAAAGTTGCGCCTGCCTACGGCCTCGGAAGCGGCGGTGGCGTTCGCCGATGAATCCATGGAGGTCATCAGCTATTTCGCCATTTCCGCCTCGGTGGATCTGGCGGCCGAACGGGGGCGCTATGCCTCGTTCGAGGGCTCGCTCTGGTCAAAGGGCATCCTGCCGATCGACAGTCTCGAATTGCTGGCCGACGCGCGTGAAGGTGATGTAGAGCTGGACCGCACCCAGCACCTCGACTGGGAGACATTGCGCGCCCGCGTGCAGGCCACCGGCATGCGCAATTCCAATGTGCTGGCCATCGCCCCCACGGCGACCATCTCCAATATTGTCGGCGTGTCCCAGTCCATCGAGCCGGCCTATAGCCAGCTTTATGTGAAGGCCAACATGTCGGGCGATTTTACCGTGGTGAACGCCCATCTGGTGCATGACCTCAAGGCCCGCAATCTGTGGGATGAGGTGATGATCTCCGATCTCAAATATTATGATGGCATGGTCAGCGCCATCGACCGCGTGCCGGATGATCTCAAGGCGCTCTACGCCACGGCGTTCGAGATTGCCCCGCAATGGCTTATTCGTGCGGCAGCCCGGCGGCAGAAATGGATCGATCAGGCTCAGTCGCTCAATCTTTATATTGCCGAACCCTCGGGCCGGAAGCTGGATGAAGCCTATCGCTTCGCCTGGCGTCAGGGGTTGAAAACCACCTATTATCTGCGCGCGCGTTCCGCCACCCATGTGGAGAAATCCACGCTGAAGGGCACGGATGGCAAGCTGAATGCGGTTTCCGCATCTGCGCCCATTCCGGTGGAGAGCCCGGCCTCCAGCCCCGCGGCCTGCTCCATCAATGATCCCGAATGTGAAGCCTGCCAGTGAGCAGAGAAGGAGTGTTGTGATGCTCGACTGGTCTGATACGCCACTTGCCCCGGCCAAACCCGCCCGACCTGTCCCTGTGCCGGCCCCGGCCATTCCGGCGTCTCTTCCACAGGAGGGGGACGCCACCGGGCTGGGCGGTATTGATCGCTCTGGCGGGCGCGTCTCGGTGGATGAAAAGCGCATGTTGAATGCGCGGGCTGATGTAAACCAGCTTCTGCCCATGAAGTATAAATGGGCATGGGAGAAGTATCTTGCCGGCTGCAACAACCACTGGATGCCGACGGAAGTCTCCATGCAGGCGGATATCGCGCTGTGGAAATCCCGCGAGGGGCTGACAGACGATGAGCGGCGCATGCTGAAGCGCAATCTCGGTTTCTTCGCGGCCTCTGAAAGCCTGGTGGCGAACAATATCGTGCTCGCCATCTACAAGCAGATCACCAATCCTGAATGCCGGCAATATCTGTTGCGACAGGCCTTTGAGGAAGCGGTGCATACACATACTTTTCAGTATATTGTTGAAAGTCTGGGTCTGGATGAGGGTGAGCTGTTCAACATGTATCGCGAAGTGCCCTCCATCACCGACAAGGCGGCGTGGGCGCTGAAATATACCTCAAACCTTGCCGATGGAGCCTTTTCCACCGAAACGGAAGAGGGGGCGCGGGCCTTCCTGCGGGATCTGGTGGCCTTCTATGTCGTGTTCGAGGGCATGTGGTTCTATACCGGCTTTGCGCAGATCCTCTCTCTGGGGCGGCGTAACAAGATGGTGGGGATCGCAGAGCAGTATCAGTATATTCTGCGTGATGAGAGTATTCATCTCAATTTCGGCATTGATGTCATCAACCAGATCAAGCTGGAGAATCCGCATCTGTGGACCCCGGCCTTTCAGGAGGATGTGCGAGCCATGCTGAAGGAGGGCGCAGAGCTGGAGGCCGCTTATGGGCGCGATACCATACCCCGCGGTTTCCTTGGGCTGAATGCCGGCCTGTGCGCGCAATATATGCATTTCATCGCCAACCGGCGCTGCGCCCAGCTGGGCCTTGCCCCGGTGTTTCCCGAGACGGAAAACCCCTTCCCCTGGATGAGCGAGACCATGGATCTGAAGAAGGAAAAGAACTTCTTCGAGACCCGCGTCATCGAATATCAAAATGGCGGCGCATTAGCCTGGGATTGATCCGCAGGGAGGGGGCGAGGCTGCGCTGAATGGTGCAGCCCTGCCATATTAGCAATTGACTTGAGGGGCGCTTTAGCCCCTCTTGCCTGTGTCGAAGGTTTCCGGGTGGTGACGCCCGGGACGAAGAGGGAACACGGTGCGTGGGGGCAAAGCCCCTTCAAACCCGTGGCTGCCCCCGCAACTGTGAACGGCGAGCCCGGCCTCACCATGCCACTGGGACTATCCCGGGAAGGCGAGGCCCATGCGAAGACCCGTGAGCCAGGAGACCTGCCTTGGACACGGAACGTCGCCTCAGCGGCGTTCTTTCCGCAATTGGACGCCGGGGTGTGCGTTTGGCGGTTGGGCTCCGTGCAGCCTCCGGCTGCCCCGTGCTCCACGCCCATGCTTTTGCCCCTCGTTCCGCATGTGCCGCCACATCGCCTCAGGCGCGGTGCTGTCCGGTATTGGGGAGACGGGAACGTGTTGTTTCGCAAGATGATGAAGGCTGGCGCATCTGTTTTTGCGCTGGGTGCGGCTCTGGTGTGCGCGCCCCATATGGCTTCGGCTCATTTCCAGCTTGTCTATGTTACCGATGCCAATCTGGAAAAGCCCGGCAATGTGCCGGTACAGCTCATTTTCTGGCATCCCTTCGAACTGGGGCCTGTCATGGCGATGGGTGAGCCGCAGGAGTTTTATGCGGTGCATCGCGGCAAGAAGATTGACCTGAAGCCGTCCCTCAAGGCGTTCAGCTTCCGGGCGGGCGAGAGCGAGGCGCAGGCCTGGGAAGGCGTGCTGCCGGTGAAGCGCCCCGGCGATTATGTGCTGGTGGCCGTGCCCGAGCCCTATCTGGAAGGCAGCGAAGACATCTACATCCAGCAGATCGCGAAGAGCTACGTGAATCTGCGTCAGCTGCCCACGGACTGGTCCGAGCCGCAGGGGCTGGTGACCGAGATCGTGCCGCTCAACCGGCCGACGAACATCATTGCCGGCTCCACCTTTACCGGCCGCGTGCTGTCTGAAGGCAAGCCCGTGCCGGGTGTTGAGGTGGAAGTGGAATATATGGCCGCTGAGCCTGTGCCGGGTGAAAAGAAGGCGGCCGAGCCCAAGGCTGCGCCCATGCCGGGTGGCGCTGTGGTGGCTATCACCAATGCCAATGGCGAATTTACCTTCGGTGTGCCCAAGGCCGGTTACTGGGGCTTCGCGGCGCTCGGCTCGGGCCCCAAAAAGACCCATGACGGCAAGGAACTCTCCCAGGATGCGGTGATCTGGGTCCGCGCTGACGAGATTCCCCAGCCCTGAGGCCGAACCTGGCCGGCCACGCCCTTCCGGTGCGGCCGGCCCATGGTCCACGCACCATGCCCGTGCGGGCAAAGCGATGGATGTTCTGAAGGTTCGAGGAGGGCTGCACATGCATATTGTTGATGGTGCCCTGTCCACGCCGGTTCTGGTGACCGGGGCGGTGGTGGCGGTTGGTGGGCTGGCGCTGGGGCTGAGATCCCTCACCATGGAGAAGATTCCGGCGGCGGGGGTGCTCAGCGCCACCTTCTTTGTGGCCTCGCTCGTTCATGTCCCCATTGGTCCGTCCAGCGTGCATCTCATCATGAATGGGCTGGCCGGGCTGGTGCTGGGCTGGGCGGCGTTTCCTGCGCTGTTTGTGGGCCTGCTGTTGCAGGCGGTGTTCTTCGGCTTTGGCGGCATCACTGTGCTGGGGGTGAATGCGGTGAATATCGCCCTGCCGGCCGTGCTGGTCTTCTATCTGTGCCGGCGCGGCGTGGCTTCGGCCTCGCCCATGGTATCTGCCCTGTGGGGCGCGCTGGGCGGCGGGCTCGCCATTGTCTTCACCACCTGTTTCGTTGCGCTGTCTCTGGCCATGAGCGGCGAGGAGTTCTTGCCGGCGGCGCAGTTCGTCTTCATCGCCCATATTCCGGTGATGGTGGTGGAAGCGCTGATTACCGGGGCGGCGGTCTATCTTGCCCGGCAGGTCAAGCCGGAGCTGTTCGGCGTGATGCAGGCGCCGCAGGGGAGTGCATCCTGATGAAAACGCATCTGTTTTCTGGCATTGTGGCGCTACTTCTGGCGCTGTCCACCCCGGCTTTCGCCCATAAGGTGATCGCCTCCGTCTACGCGGAGGGAGATGTGATCTCCGGCGATATCGGCTTTTCCAATGGCGATATGGCGCAGGATGTGCCGGTAGAGATCTTCGATCCGCAAGGCAACAGGCTGGGTGAGGTGAAGACGGATGAGGATGGCCTCTTCACCTTCCGCCCCACCCGCGCCGTAGCGCATATCTTCCGCGCCAATCTGGGCGGCGGGCATGTGGCCGAGGTGCGCATGGAGGCGGATGAACTGCCCGCTATCTCTGGCGCAGCCCCCGCTGCTGCGCCCGCTGTACAGGCCGGCGCTGCCGCATCTCTGGAAGAAACGCCCACTGCGCTCACCATGGCCGCTCAGGAAAAGCTGATCGCCACCGTGGTGCAAAAGCAGATCGTGCCGCTGCGTCGCGAGATCGCCGCCTATCAGGAAAAAACCAACCTTCAGAATGTTCTGGGGGGCATAGGTTATATTCTGGGGCTGTTCGGCCTTGGCTTCTATCTGGCGGCACGGCGCAAGCTGGCCAGAGGCTAGGGCGATGGCGCATCTGCAAGCCAGCGGGCAAAGCGCGCCGGTTCTGGCCAACAGCATGGCCGGCCGTGCCCCCGTTTCTCTTCTGGAGAGGCTGGACCCGCGTAGCCGCATTCTGGCGGCCACCGCTTTTGCTCTGGTGGTGGTGGCGTTGCATGATCTTGTCGCCCTGTCACTTGCGGTGCTGGCGGCCGGGCTGGTGATGCTGCTGGCGCGCCTGCCCATGGCGCGCACGCTGAAACGCATGGTCGCCATGGATGGCTTTGTGCTGTTCATGCTGTTGCTGTTGCCCTTCACCGTGCCGGGAGAGGAGATGTTCTCGCTGTTCGGCTATCCGGCCAGCCGGGAGGGCCTGCTGCGGGCGGTGGATATTGCACTGAAGGCCAATGCGGTGGTGCTGATGCTGCTGTCGCTGGTCGGCTCCATGGAGCCGGTGCGTCTGGGGCATGCTCTGCATCGCCTGCATGTGCCGGCTGGTCTGGTGCATCTGCTGCTGTTCACCGTGCGCTATGTGGATGTGCTGCGCGAGGAATATGAGCGCCTGCGGCAGGCCATGAAGGCGCGCGGCTTTCGCCCCCGTTCCAACTGGCACAGCTATCGCAGCCTTGGTTATCTCATGGGCATGATGCTGGTGCGTGCCATTGAGCGTTCCGAACGGATTCTGGACGCCATGCGCTGCCGCGGCTTTCGGGGCCAGATTCCGCTGCTGGATGATCTGGCTTGGACCAGGCAGGATGCCGCCTTTGCTTTCGTGTTTGCATGCGGCCTTGCGGGCCTTTGCCTTCTCTCCCTGAAAGGTCTGGCATGACAGCCCTGTTGCGTCTTGAGAAGATCTGTTTCGGCTATCCCGGCGGGCGCACCATTCTGGATGGCGCAGGGCTGGAGCTTGGGGCCGGTGAACGCCTGTGCGTGAAGGGGCCGAATGGCTCGGGCAAGAGCACCTTGCTGCGCATCATGGTGGGGCTGCTGCATCCGTTCTCCGGCTCGGTATGGGCCTTTGGCGCGGAACGGCGGACGGAGGATGATTTCCACGCGGTGCGCTGCCGCGCCGGGCTGGTGTTTCAGGAACCGGATGACCAGCTCTTCTGCCCCACCGTGCGGGAGGATATCGCCTTCGGCCCGCTCAATCTCGGCAAGAGCCGGCAGGAGGCCGAGGCGGTCGTGGAGGAGGTGCTGGAGGGGCTGGCGCTCACCCATCTGGCCAGTCGCATCACGCACAAGCTGTCCGGCGGTGAAAAGCGGTTGGTGACTCTGGCGACGGTGCTGGCCATGAAGCCCGATGTACTGCTGCTGGATGAGCCCACCAATGCGCTGGATGAGGAAAACGAGGCGCGCCTCACCGAGATTTTGCTGTCATTGCCGCTGGCCATGGTGGTGGTGTCGCATGATCCCGCCTTCCGCGCCCGTATGGCCACCCGTTCTCTCGCTCTGAAGGAGGGGCGGCTGGTGGAGGCATCGGCATAAATGAGGGCATGGGTGGGGGGGCGGAAAGCTGCCTGAAAGCTGAAAGGCGATGATCGGCAGCTTCCCCCTGTTGATGCGCGTTCTATCCCGCGCTGATGACATGGAAGAAGCTGCCGGAGACAGCCCCCACACGGTGCCCGGCCATGCCCAGATCACGCCCTTCCGCATCACTCACCTGTGCGAAGGCGGTTTCTGGGGCGGTATCTGCTTCGGTGATGCTGGCATAGTGGAATTCATGCCCCACAAGGCGCATTCCGGCTTCACCCAGGGCGCTGTTCTGCGTCAGGCGGGCCACCCGATAGCCCAGATGCAGCTTGCGTTTCGCATAGCTGGTGGCCACGGGCAGAAGGCCGGCCATGGGGTGAATCACGCCTTCCGCATCCTCTATGGCGCGGCCCAGAACCATGTATCCGCCGCACTCCCCATGCACAGGGCGGGTTTTGGCAAAGTGGCGCAACCCGTTCAGAAAATGCGTTGAGGCCGCCAGTTGCCCGGCATGCAGTTCAGGGTATCCGCCGGGCAGCCAGCAACTGTCGCAATTCTCATGGGGGGCTTCATTGGCGAGGGGCGAGAAGGGGAAAAGCGAGGCCCCCTGCTGCCTCCAGCCTTCCACGATATGCGCGTAGAGGAAGGAGAAGGCGCGATCCTGCGCCACGGCGATGCGCTGGCCCGGCGGCCGAAGCGGGCTGGGAGCTGCGTGGGTGCTGGGTGGCTGGGAACAGCTCTGCGCCATCGCCCGCAGCGCATCCAGATCAAGCCCCGCCGCACAGGCATCGGCCAGATGATCGAGCCGGGCTTCCAGATTGTCGGTCTCATTGGCCTGCACGAGACCGAGATGGCGCTCCGGCAACAGCAGGTCCCTATTGCGCCGGATGACCCCCAGAACCGGCAGGCCGATGGTGCGCATGCCATCTTCCACCAGCCGCTGGTGCCGGTCGCTGGCGACATTGTTCAGGATAACTCCTGCCACGGTGATGCGCGTATCATAGCGCGCGCAGCCCAGCGCTACGGCGGCGGCGGATTGGGCATGGCCCGCCACATCCAGAACCAGCACCACGGGCCAGCCGAAACCGGCCGCAATATCGGCAGACGCGCCGGTGTGCCCATGGTCTGCCCGCACACCATCAAACAGGCCCATGGAACCCTCGGCGATGATGAGATCCGCACCCTTCGCCGCTCCGGCCACCAGTGCCGCCATCATGGCGGAGGGCATGGCGAAGCTGTCCAGATTGATGGAGGGCCGGCCGGTGGCCGCAGCGTGAAAGGCGGTGTCAATATAATCCGGCCCGCATTTGACAGCCTGCACCTTCAGCCCGCGCTGTGTCAGCGCGCGTTGCAGGCCGAGGGTGACGGTGCTCTTGCCAGAGCCTGAGCGGGGCGCGGCGATGAGCAGGCCGGGGGGAAGAGCCGGAGGAGCGGGGTTCATGCTGCACCTTCAGTGGAGGCTTCACCGGATGTGGGGCGGGCAGATATCCGGTGATCTGTCAGAATATGGGCGGCGAGGCGGGTGCGCAGCCCGGCAATGGCCCCAATTGCCACGATGCTGGGGGAGCGGATCAGGCCCTGCTGCGCCAGATGTGGCAGTTGGCCCAGCGTGGTTTCCGTCACTTCATCCCGCCCGGTGGTGACAGCATGAAGGGCAAGGGCCGGGGTCTGCGCCGCCAGCCCGCCGGCCATCAGTTCCTGCGCAATGGCGGGCATACGGGATACCGCCATATAGAGCACCAGCGGCGCGCCCGCCTGCGCCAGCGCCCGGAAATCCAGTTGCTGGCCTTCTGCCGCATGGCCCGTGGCCAGAATGACGGCATGGTTGGAATCCCGGCTGGTGGCCGGCACGCCATGCACGGCCAGCCCCGCCAGCCCGCTGGAGACACCGGGAATGATGCGGAAGAAGATGCCGGCCTGGGCCAGCGCCTCGGCCTCCTCGCAGCCCCGTCCGAAAATGAAGGGGTCGCCGCCCTTCAGTCGCAGCACCTTGCGCCCCAGCCGGGCCAGGGTGATGAGCCGGTCGGTGATATCGGCCTGTGTGGCGGAAGGCTTGCCGCCCCGCTTGCCGGCAAATTCCAGCACGGCATTCCGCCCCGCCAGAGCGAGAATACGGGCATCCACCAACGCATCATGCACGATGACATCCGCCTGCTGCATGGCGTTGAGCGTGTGCAGGGTCAGCAGGCCGGGGTCACCCGGCCCGGCACCGGCCAGCCAGACTTCTCCGGGGTTGAAGGCGGGGGTGATGCGTACAGGCTGGGTGCTGGCCGGGGCGGGGGTGGTATCTGAAGGGCTGTGTTTCATGTCGGCTTTCCCGCATGCGGGGGCGTGTGGTGTTCAAGATCCTGCCGTTCCGCACCATGTCGGGGGCGGAAGCGGCGGTCATAATCGGTGGAATAGAGTGCGCTCTCACGGGAGATGCCCTGTGCCAGCGCCGGGCTGACAAAGATGAGGGCGGAGCGTTCCACCCCGCCTTGCGCCGCCACCGCCGCCACCAGTTCCGAAAGCGGGGCGCGGATGATCCTTTCTTCCGGCCATGTGGCGCGAAACACCACGGCGGCAGGGCATTCGGCTCCGTAAAGCGGGGCAAGATCCGCCACCACCTTGTCCAGCACATGAATGGACAGGTGAATGGCCAGCGTGGCTCCGCTGGCCCCGAAGGTCTCCAGCGTTTCACGCGCGGGCATGGGCGTGGCCCGGCCGGATGTGCGGGTGAGAATGAGGGACTGGGCCTGCTCCGGCACGGTCAGTTCCTGCCCAAGCGCAGCCGCGGCCCCGGCAAAGGCTGGCACACCCGGCGTGATGGTGTAGGGGATGGCGAGGGCATCCAGCCGCCGCATCTGCTCGCCGGCCGCGCTCCAGATGGAGATGTCGCCGGAATGGAGCCGCGCCACCTCGATGCCGGCGGCATGAGCGCGCTGCATATAGGCGATGATGGCCTCCAGATCGAGCGGGGCGGTGTCGATGATCTCCGCGCCATCCGGGCACCAGCGCAGCATGTCCGGCGACACGACGGAGCCGGCGAACAGGCACATGCCACACCGCCCGATAAGGTCACGCCCGCGCACGGTGATGAGATCCGCCGCGCCCGGCCCGGCTCCGATGAAATGTATGCTCATGGCAGGGGCTCTTCCTGTGTGGGTACGGCCGCGAGGGCACATGTGGCGGAGCAGCGTTCGGTCTTTGCCCGCTGGCGGGGCACGATGATGCGGGCCTGTTCCCCCGCCACCAGCAGGGCGGCGGCCTCCGCCACCGAGCCGGTGCCGAACCGGCGGATGATCCGTTCCGAACGCGTGATGACGCGTGCATCCACGACGGGCAGATCTTCCAGATCCACGGGGTGGATGGGCAGGCCAAGGCATGCAGCGGCTTGTTTGCAGGCGGGCAGTTCCGCATGGCGGGCGAGGGTGGCAAGGCCCGTGACAGCACTGGGCTCGATCCCGGCCAACTTCACGGTTGCAGCGAACACATCCAGCAAAATCTCCGCGCTCACATGCTCAGTCATGCCGAAGCCGGCCATAATGGGGGCGGTATTTGCGAGGCTGTACTTGCGAGAAATGCCGATGGAGCGGGCGGGTTTCACCACGCGCCATTGCGTTACCGGCATAGCCGGCCTCCAGCCATGAAGGCGGCCCACGGGGGAAAGGCGATCAATGGAAATGCGCCGCATCTGCCCGCCATGCTGGCCATGAAGGGCCGCCAGACGGGCCTCGCTTTCCAGCGTCACGGCATTGGCCACCAGCCGTCCGCCTTCCGGCAAGGCGGACCATGCCGCCTCGAACAGGCCGGGCACGGTGAGCCCGCCGCCAATGAAAATGGCATCTGGCGCAGGTAGCCCCTCCAGTGCGGCAGGGGCCTTGCCCACCACCAGCTTCAGCCCTTCCGCGCCAAAGTTTAGGCGGTTTCGGGCAATGCCTCCGGCTCGCTCGGGGTGAGCCTCTACCGCAAGGGCGCGGTTGGAGGGATGGCGCAGGCACCATTCGATGGAGATGGAGCCGGAACCGGCGCCAATATCCCACAGCGTTTCACCGGGGAGAGGGGCAAGGGCAGCCAGTGTGAGGGCGCGGATCTCGGCCTTGGTGATCTGGCCGTCATGCACGAAGCTGTCATCCACCATGCCGGGGGTGAGCGGCAGGGGGCGGGCATTCGGCCCGGCGACGACCTCCAGCGCGATGATGTTGAGCGGGTCGATGCCAGAGAGGGCAAATCCTTCCGCCTGCGCCGCGCGTATCTGCTCTCGTGGGCCGCCCAGGGCTTCCAGGACCGTGAGGGTGGAGGGGCCGAAGCCTCGCGCGCACAACAGGTCGGCGAGCTTTGCCGGGGTGGTCTCATCCCATGTCAGGACGAGAAGCCGACGGCGTGGGGCAAGCTGTGGAATGATGCGCTCCAGCATGCGTCCATGCAGGCTGATCGTGGTGCAATCCTGCACGGCCCAGCCCATGCGCGCCGCGGCCAGCGAGAAGGCGGAGGGGGCGGGCAGGGTGCGCATTTCATCTGCCGGCACCAGACGCGCCAGCAGGCTGCCAACCCCGTGATGGAACGGATCTCCGCTGGCCAGCACGCACACTTTCTGCCTACGCCGGGCGAGAATATCGGGAAAAGCCTCATGCATCGGGCTTGGCCATGCCAGAGCTTTGCCGGAAAAGGGGGCCGCCAACGCCAGATGACGTGATCCGCCTACTACCAGTGATGCCTCTTCCAGCGCCTGAAGGGCGGCGGGGCAAAGCCCGTCGCGCCCATTCTCGCCAATGCCGACAAGGGTGAGCCAAGGCATGGGCAATGCTTCGCAAGAAGCGCTCGACATCTCATCCTGCATGGGAGAAAACCCGCTCATGACAGTGCTCATTCTGGGTGGAACCAGCGAGGCTGCCGCGCTGGCGCGGGCCTGCGCCGCAGCCGGGCTTACCGATTGTCTTATCTCTCTGGCCGGGCGCACGGCGGTACCGCTGGCGCTGCCCTTGCCGGTGCGCGTGGGTGGCTTTGGCGGGGCGGAAGGGCTGGCCGCCTTCATCCGTGAAAACGCCATCACCGCTCTGGTGGATGCGACCCATCCCTTCGCCGCCCGCATCTCGGCCAATGCCGCACAGGCGGTGGCGCAGACGGGCCTTCCCGCTCTCACCTTGCACCGGGCCGGCTGGGCGCGGCAGGCTGGCGATATCTGGCTGGACGTGCCGGGGCTGGGTGAGGCCGTAGAGGTATTGGGACCTGCGCCGCGCCGGGTGTTTCTCACCATTGGTCGGCAGGGTCTTCATGCCTTCGCCCGCGCCCCGCAACATCATTATCTGGCGCGCACCATCGAGCCGGTGGGTGAAGTGTTGCGCGTGCCGCACCTGACCGAACTCAATGCCCGCGGCCCTTTCGATGCCGAAGCCGAAGTTGCGCTGATGCTGCGCGAGAAGGTGGAGGTGCTCGTCACCAAGCATTCGGGCGGGGCTTCCACCTATGGCAAGGTGGAAGCCGCCCGGCGTCTTGGCTTGCCGGTGGTTATGATCGCGCGCCCGGCCAGCACCGCCTTGCCGGCGACAGAGCGGGTGGAGGAGGCGCTGGCCTTCGTGAAGGCTCATTTGCCGCCATCCTCCGCAGGTCTGCCTTCCAGCCCGGCGTGAAAGCGCGGCGTATAGACCCAGGCCGTGCCATCCGGCTTTTCAATCAGCCTTGTGGTGCTGGCCCCGATCAGCACGAGGGTGGACATATCCGCCATGGCCCCGCGCACCTCTGAAAGTGGCACGATGCGCAGGCTTTCATCTGTCCGCCCCACGGCGCGCGCCAGCAGCACCGGCGTTTGCGGGGCGCGATGCGCGCGGGCGAGTGTGAAGGCGTCATCCAGCTGATGCGGTCGGGCTTTCGAGATGGGGTTGTAGAGGGCGATGGCGAAATCCGCCGAAAGCGCAGCCTCCAGCCTTCTGGCCACCAACGCCCAGGGTTTCAGATTGTCTGACAGTGAGATGGCGCAAAAATCCCCGCCCAGCGGCGCGCCGGCCTTTGCGGCGGCAGCCAGCATGGCGGTGATGCCCGGCTCCACCGTGATGGGCAAGGCGCGCCAGTGATCCGGGCCATTGTCCAGCGCCTCGAACAGAGCCGCGGCCATGGCGAAAACGCCGGGGTCTCCGCCTGAAACCACAGCGACATGGGCGCCGCCGGCGGCCAGCTCCAGCGCATGGCGGGAGCGATCCAGCTCCACCCTGTTGTCGCTGGCATGGCGCGTCAGGCCGTTCCGTTCCGGCACTCGGGCGACATAGGGAAAGTAGCCGATCAGGTCTGTCGCCTCATCCAGCGCCGCCTGTGCCGCCGGGGTGAGGTAACAGGCATCGCCCGGTCCAAGGCCGATAATGCTCACGCGGCCTGTTTGGCCGCCATTGCTTCCGCTCATGGCCTGCGCCCTTTGCCGGGCACGAGGATCATGGAGAAATAGGGGGCGTCATCTTCCGTCTTTTCGCTCAGCGGCATCAGTTTTTCTTCCGCCATGCTCACCCGCTCGGCATAGATGGCGCGCCATTCCAGCCCGGCGGCGGTCAGGGCGCGGCGCACCTTGGGCAGATGCCGGCCCAGCTTCATGATGACTGCGGCGTCGGTCTGCTTCAGGCGCTCCGTCAGCACCTCTTCCGGCAGGGTGCCGGGCAGCACGGTGAGAATGTCATCGCCCCAGGTGATGGGCGCATCCGCATGGGTCCAGGCCGCAGACATGCCGGAGACCGCTGGCACCACCTCGGTGGGAAAACGCGGGGCCAGACGCCGCCACAAATGCATGAAGGAGCCATAGAAGAAGGGGTCTCCCTCACACAGCACTCCGATGCGCCGCCCACGGGAAAGTTCCTGCGCAAGCTTGCTGGCGGCCTCTTCGTAGAAGGCCCCGAGGCGGGCACGATATTCCGGGTGGGTGGGCGGCAGTTCGGTGGTGAGGGGATAGGGCAAGGCCAGTTCCCGCTCCGGCTGGGGGCCGAGCAGTGTATCGACAATGCGCCGGGCATTGCCCCGCTCACCAGCCTTGCAGAAATGCACGAGCAGGTCCGCTTCATCCAGCAGGCGGCGGGCTTTCAGGGTCATGTAATCCGGGTTGCCAGGCCCAAGGCCGATACCATAGAGCAGGGCGACGGGGGTTGCGGGCTTTTCCGCCATCTGGGACTGTTCCATGCAGATCATTCCTTCGGGCTGGACAGGGCGTTCACGGCTGCCGCGGCCATGGCGCTGCCGCCCCGTCGCCCACGCACGATGAGAAAGGGCACGCGCCCGTCCGCCGCCAGCGCATCCTTGGATTCCGCCGCGCCAACAAACCCCACCGGAATGCCGATGATGGCGGCGGGGGCGGGGCAGCCTTCATCCAGCATTTCCAGTAAGCGGAACAGGGCTGTGGGGGCATTGCCCACCACCACCACGGCTCCGGCCAGCTTCTCGCCCCACAGGTTCATGGCGGCGGCGGTGCGGGTGGTACCCTGTGCTTGGGCCAGCTCCGGCACGCGGGGGTCGTTCAGGGTGCAGATCACTTCATTATGCGCCGGCAGACGGGCGCGGGTGATGCCATCGGCGACCATGCGGCAATCACACAAAAGCGGCGCGCCGGCGCGCAGGGCCGCTTCGGCCCTTTCGGCGAAATCCTCGGCCATGGCGACATCGGCGGGCAGATCCGTCATGCCGCAGGCGTGGATCATGCGCACCACCACACGCTCGGCTATGGGCTGTCCTTGCCAGCGCGTCAGATCCGCCTCCGCACGGATGATGGCGAAGGAACGGCGATAAATCTCCGCGCCGGATTTCTCATAGGTCTCGCGTGTGGCGACGGGTGCGTTTTCGGGCATCGGGCAGGCGGTTCTTTCAGAAGGCGGCGCGCAGCGTGTGGCCGGCCGGAAGGGTGGAAAGGCGGTGAACGATCTGCGCAAAGGGCAGGCGCATCAGGGGGGCATCAAGAGGCCCGCCATCGGGGATGACGGCGAAATCTTCGCCCATAGCCACCAGAGTGAGGGCCAAGGCCTCCCGCCGGGCGCAGCCCTTGAGGCAGGCGGAAAGATGAATCTCGGCGTCATCTGAAGGGCCGGAGGGCAGATGAGCGGCAAGCTGGCTCGCCAGAGCATGGCTGTTGCAGTGTGCACGGGCGCAGGCCGGCGCGCCGGCGCAGGTGAGGATGCGCAGGCGGCTGTCATCAGCCCGGAGAATGAGGCCCAGCGCAGCCAGGCGCGCTTGTGCGCGCGGCAATTGCTGCACTCCCAGCCCGGCCAGAACAAGACCACGCAGGGGCGAGAGCCGGATTTCGTCAAGCCCCAGATCTTCCGCCAGCCGAGCCACGCCTTCCAGCGCGCGGGCAGACATCTGGCCGAAGGGCGGCGCAGCCAGAAGGGCGCAGCGCCCATTTTTCAGAACGATAATGCCTGCGCGCGGTGCGCGACGCGGGCGGGCTGCGGGGCTTTCACCCCGCTCTGACGCTGGCGTGTGGCGCAAGGGAGCCGTTTCCAGCCCTGCGGTTCCGAGCCCGGCTTGCACCAGAACCGCCCTTCGGGCATTGCCGGTGAGCCGGCGCACCCGCCGCGCGCCGGTTTCTTCCAGCAAGGCCGAGAGCATGTGCAGAAGATGTGGCAGGGCCGAAAGAAGTTGCTCCGCCTTCATGGGGGCGCAGGCTAGGGGGGGAGCGCCGGCCAGCACCAGTTGCGCCCGGTCTGGGGCGGTGGCCATGAGGCGCAGATCCGGCCGCAAATGGTCCAGGGCGAACAGCCCGCCGGTCTCGATCGTGATGAGAAATTTGGGCGGCAGCAACACGGCGCGGGCCATGGTTTCCACCTGTTCGGCCAGTATGCGCCCATTCATCAGCTCGGCCTCGTCCAGCCCGGCCAGAGGCGAGAGAACCGTGGCGCGATAGGGGGCGCGCAACCCGGCATCATCCAGCCCCAGAGGCGCAAGCCGGGCGAGCAGGGCGGCATGGGTGGCGGCCCGCACACCACGAATTTGCAGATTGCCATGGCTGGTGATGTCGATCAGCCCATTGCCTTCCTGATGGGCAGCCTCGGACAACACCAGCGCCTGTTGCGGGGTCAACGTGCCAAGGGGGGGGTGGATGCGGGCCAGAAGGCCGTCTCCGCTCGCCATGGGGCGGGTAAGGCCGGGGCACCAGCCGCGGGCCATGGTATCGAAAGAGAGTGCGAAATGGGGTGGGAGGAGGTGGCTCATATGTTCCACTCGTCCAGCATTGCGACAGAATTGAGCCGGCTGCGCCACAGGCCCCGCGCGCGCATATCCTTCAGCCGGTCGCGAATGGCGGCTTCCGCCGGTGGGTTGGCGGCGCGCAGGCGGCTGTTCACGGCCGCATCTGCAATCCATGCCTCAAAGATGGCGTCGAAGGCGTGGGGCGGCACCTCATCCGTGGTGGCGGCGAACACGCACAGTGCATCCAGCCCCTGCGCCAGCTCCGCGCCGCCGCGCCAGCCATGGGCCAACTGGGCCTCGATCCATGCCGGATTGATGAGGCGCGCCCGCACGATGCGGCCAAGATCCTCCTTCAGAGTCCGGCTTCTGGGTTGTTCCGGGCGGGAGGTGTCGAGGCTGTAGAGGGCGGGGCTGGCCCCGAGTGCGCGGGCGGCCGCAGCAAAGCCGCCGAAACTGTCTGCGATGGAATCGCCATCGAGAATATCGCGTTCGGCGACATCCGTTATGTGCACGAAGGCTTCGGCGGTGCGGATGCGTTCGGAAAAGCCTTCGCGCATCTCCCCGTTCCCCTGGTGCCCGTGCCCCTCGCGCCCGCCAAAGGCCATCTGGCTTTCCGCCAGGTAGGTGGCGGCCAGATCCTCTCCATTCTGCCATGCGCCATCCAGCGCCCGACCGGAGACACCCGCGCCATAGCGCCCCCATGCGGCCCCGAAAATGCGATGCAGGGCATCACCCGTGCGGCGCGCCTCGGCCAGCGTGTTCCATTCGGCCTCTTCATCCAGCGCGGCGATGGCGTGAATGGCCTGATCCAGAAGGGCGATCTGTTCGGGGAAGGTATCGCGGAACGCGCCGGAGATACGCAATGTCACATCCATGCGCGGTCGGTTCAGCTTCGGCAGCGGGATGATCTCGAAGCCGGTGACGCGGGTGGAGCCATCATCCCAGCGCGGGCGCGCGCCCATCAGGGCCAGGGCATGGGCCATGTCTTCCCCGCCGGTGCGCAGGGTGGGCGAAGCCCACAGATCCATGACAATGCGGCGCGGCCAGTCACCATGATCCTGCAAATGGCGACGGAGCACCTCGGCGGCGGCCTTCTCGCCCAGAAAGGCTGCCGCGCGGGTGGGAATGGCGCGCGGATCAAGCGTGGCCAGATTGCGCCCGGTGGGCAGTACATCCCGTCGCCCGCGCAGGGGCGCACCCGCCGGGCCGGGAATGACGAAGCGGCCGGAAAGGGCGCACAACAGCCCTTCGCGCTCACCCCGGCTGCAATCCTCATGGCCTTCCGGTGCATGGGCGAAAACATGCAGGCCGGTACGCACCGAGGCTTCGCCGATATCACACAGATGGGCATCGAGCGCGCTCAGGGCGTCGCTCATGCCGGTTTCGGTGCGGGCCATGTCCTGTGTCACGCCGCATTCGGCTGCAAGGCCACATAATTCTGCGCGTTCCAATATATCGGCGGCGACAAGATCGGCCCGGCGCGGGTCCAGCACCTGGGCGGTGGCATATTCCTCCACCAGCGCGCGCAGGGCGGTGGCCTCGCCATGCAGGCCGGCTTCCCCGATCTGCGGCGTGAGATGGCCCAGCGCCACCGCGCCGATGCGCCGCTTGGCCGGGGCCGCCTCTCCCGGATCATCCACGATGAAGGGATAGATGACAGGCAGGCCCGCCAGTGCCAGACGTGGCCAGCAGGCGGGTGAAAGCGCCACCGCCTTGCCTGGCAGCCATTCCAGCGTGCCATGGGTGCCCAGATGCACCAGCGCATCGCTCTGATGCGCAAGGCCCAGATGAAAGGCGAGATAGGCGTGGGTCGGTCGTTCTTCCGGGTCGTGATAAATGGCCTTGCGGTCCACTCCTCGGCTGCGGTCCGGCTGGAGCGCGATGACGGCCTTGCCGGCGCGCCGGGCCGGAAAACGGAATGCGCCATCCCGGCAGGTCGGGTCATCTGCCGGCATACCCCAGCGGGCGAGAAGGGCCGCACGGGGCGCATCAGGCAGCGCCTTCAGCCAGGCTTCATAATCTGCGAGGGGGATGGTGATTTCATCTGCGGCACCCTCGCCCGTGAGGGCGGCCATCAGGGCCGGCCCGTTAAAGGCGCGGGGCGTGTCATGGCCGGCCTCATGCAGCAGATCCACAATGGCGCAGGCGCTTTGCGGCGTATCCAGCCCCACGGCAAAACCGGCCCGTCCGCCGCGGGCGGGATAATCCGGCAGGACAATGGCGAGGCGGCGCGCATGGGCGGGCGTGCGGCGCAGACGCACCCAGCCGGCGGCCTGCCGGGCAAGGGCCTCGATGCCCTCTGCATAAGGTGTTTGCACACGGCGGGTGAAGGCGAGAGCCGGGTCTTCCTCCAGCTCCTCCCGGAAGGAGATGGGGTAGCCCGAGAGGCGGCCATCAAATTCCGGCAAGGCGACCTGCATGGCCAGATCCGCCGCCGCCAGCCCCCGGCCGGATGCCTCCCATGCGGCGCGGGTGCTGCCGGAAGGGGTGGCCTGAAGAATGGGGCAATCAGCGCCATCCAGCACGAAGCCCTCATTCTGCCGGGCGGAAAAGGCGGTGGTGGAGAGGATGATATCCGGCGGGCAGGCGGCCATATGGGTGGCGAGCGTCTGCGCCACCTCTTCATCCTTCAGGCTGGAGAGGCCGAGAATTTGTACGGCCATGCCCTGCTGTGCCAGTGCTGCCGCCAGCTTCTCCAGTGGCGCGGTTTCACCGGCCAGAATGGCGGAGCGATAGGCCAGAATGAGTGCGCGTGGAGCAGAGCCTGAGGCGTGCTGGCCGGGCGTTTCTGCCTCAATCGGGGTGATGCCCTGTTCTCGGTTCCAGACAAAGAGTTTCGCAACGGGTTGCGGGGGCGGAACGGCGCAGGCGTGGCCCAGAAGCTCATGTGCGACAAGGCGCAGCAGGGCTTCCATATTGTCCACCCCACCGGCGCGGAAGCAGGCGTCCATTCGTGCCCGCAGGGCTGGCGGAACAGTGTCATGCGCGGCAAGGCGCGGGTCTTCCCGGTCATCTCCCGGCAGGAGGACCAGAGAGATATGGCGCGCCCGGCACAGGGCGGAGAGGGTTTCCACCCCATAGCGCCAGTAATCCAGCCCGCCCAGACAGCGCACGATGACGACACGGGCATGGGCCAGTGTCTTTTCCGTGTAGAAATCCACAGAGAGTGGATGGCGCAGCTTCTTCAGGCTGGCGAGGCGCAAGGTGGGAAAGGCCGGCCCGGCGGTCGGCCCGGCCTTAGCCTGAAGGCGGGCCTGCGCCAGCGCGAGTGCGGAAAGGTCGCTGTCCGCAAAGGAGAGCGCCACCACATCTCCGGGCGGCTGGGCCAGATTCGTGGCGGTTTCCCCTTCATCCAGGCTGACCGTGCTGACAGGCAGAAGATGCATGACCTAGCCCGCCCTGAAAAAGACGGGAGACAGGAACAGGGCAGGGTGGGCACTGGGGCTGGAGCCGGGGCGGGCCAGCATGATATGGCCCGCATGAGGCCAGAGCACCTCTTGCCCCCACATGACCTTTAGCCGGCGCGGGCGCACCGGGGCGCAAGGCCTCTTGCCCCCGCCTTTGTATTGTGCCTGTTCCCGTCTCATCTTCAGGCCGCCGCCCGGCCAGCCAGCGCTTCGGCCACCGCGGCCTGATCGAACCCCTTGAGGCCGATCACCACCAGCTTGCCCTCGCGCGCCTCCCCCGGAGCCCAGGGGCGGTCATAATGATGGGAGACGCGGCGGCCTACGCTCTGCACCACCAGCCGCATGGGTTTGCCAGTGACGGGCACGAACCCCTTGATGCGCAACACGCCCGCGGCCTCTGTGGCGCGGCTGACTCGGGCGGCGAGTTCTTCCGGCGAGGCGGCGTCGGCCACAGGCAGGGCGATGCTCTCGAAATCATCATGATCGTGCGGCTCGCCGGAATCATGATGGGTCTTGCGGGCCTCGAGATCATCCTCCGCCGCCGCGCCAAGGCCGAGCAGCAGGCTGGGTTCTACCTCACCCTGCGCGGTTTCCACGATCTTCACGGCGCGGGGCAGATGGGCGGAGATTTCGGCATGCGCCTTCGCCTTCGCACCGGCATCCATCAGGTCCGCCTTGTTGAGCAGAATGAGATCTGCGCACAGGATCTGGTCCTCGAACACTTCTTCCAGCGGGTTGTCATGATCGACGGACTGGTCCTGCTCCCTCTGGGTGGCCAGCGCCTCTGGGTCATCGGCGAAGAAGCCGGCGGCGACGGCGGGGCCATCCACCACCGCAATCACGCCATCCACCGTGACGCGTGAGCGGATTTGCGGCCAGTTGAAAGCCTGCACCAGCGGCTTGGGCAGGGCCAGGCCGGAGGTTTCGATGAGGATATGGTCGGGCGGGGTATCCGAGCCCAGGAGCTGGTCCAGCGCGGGCACGAAATCATCGGCCACGGTGCAGCAGATGCAGCCATTGGGCAGTTCCACCACCCGGCCGTCTTCACAGCCCTTGATGCCGCAGCCTTCCAGAAAGCCGCCATCAAAGCCTACATCGCCGAATTCATTCACCAGCACCGCGATGCGTGCACCATGGGCATGCTCCAGAACGTGGCGCACCAGCGTGGTCTTGCCCGCACCGAGAAAGCCGGTGACGATGGTGCAGGGGATCTTGGTGAGGGTGTTGGGGGCGGGAGAAAGGGTGTTCATCGCCCGGCCTCCGCATGCCGCCTGTTGCTGTTCTGCAAAAGGGCGCGGCGCGCAGCGGCGCAGCGGGCGGGAGAAAGGCGTGGCATCATCAGCTCCGTCAGGCTCCGGCGGTTCTGCCGGTCTCTTCCACGGACGGAGCGGACGGATGTCCGGCACAGCGCCATCCGTCACCCCGACGGATGGGCCCATGGAAGCAGGGCGTGACGGCAGGTCTCCTGGCTCGCGGACATTCCATTTCGCGCCTTCCCGGAGCGCGTGCGCCCAGTGGCCTGTTGCGAAAGGCGAATCCGCCTACAGTTGCGGGGGCAGCCGCGGCTTTTGCACCGCATTCCCTTTTCACCTCGAAGTTCGAGGCACCGTCGCTTATAGCGTTAGCGGGCGGCGCTGCGCCGCGCAAGGCCGCGCATGATGCGGGGCGGGGCTGTACACCAGCCTGTGAATTGTGCATGAGCCCCACTGCCCACAACACCCATATCCCACAGAGGGTGTCCCACACAGGAGCACGAGATGGAAACCGCCGAAGCTGCCCGCCACCGTGAGAAGATGCAGAAGCGCAAGGCCGTGCAGGATCGGGAGGTGGCGGAAAAGACCATCGAGAAGGGGCTTCTCATGGTCCATACCGGGCCGGGCAAGGGCAAATCCACCGCAGCCATGGGTTTGTTGCTGCGTGCGCTGGGGCATGGCTGGAAGGTCGGCATCGTCCAGTTCATCAAGGGCGCGTGGGAAACTGGCGAGCGTACGGCCTTCGAGCGCTTCGGAGACCAGATCTCCTGGCACACCATGGGCGAGGGCTTCACCTGGGAGACCCAGGACAAGGCGCGCGACATCGCTGCCGCCGAGGCCGCCTTCGCCAAAGCGCGCGAGCTGATGACCGACCCGGAGATCCGCCTCATCGTGCTGGATGAGCTCAATATCGCCCTGCGCTATGATTATCTGCCGCTGGACGAGGTGATCTCCACCCTCACCAACCGGCGCGATGACCTGACTATTGTGGTCACCGGCCGCAATGCGAAGCCGGAGCTGATCGCGGCCGCTGATCTGGTGACGGAAATGATGTTGGTGAAGCATCATTTCGCGGCCGGGGTAAAGGCGCAGAAGGGTATCGAATTCTGATGGCCGGCGCCTTCATGGTGCAGGGCACCGGCTCCAATGTGGGCAAGTCCCTTCTGGTGGCGGGCTTCTGTCGCCTGTTCGCGCGGCGGGGGCTGCGCGTGCGCCCCTTCAAGCCACAGAACATGTCCAACAACGCAGCCGTGACCGAGGATGGTGGCGAGATTGGACGGGCGCAGGCCATGCAGGCGCGTGCGGCGGGCGTGGCCCCCAGCGTGCACATGAACCCGGTGCTGCTGAAGCCCCAAAGCGATGTGGGGGCGCAGATCGTGGTGCAGGGCAAGGTGTTCGGCGCGGCCCGTGCGCGTGATTATCAGGGCTTGAAACCGCGCCTCATGGGGGCGGTGCAGGAGAGTTTCGCCCGCCTGAAGGCCGAGGCCGATCTGGTGATTGTGGAAGGGGCGGGTTCAGCAGCAGAAGTGAATCTGCGGGCCGGTGATATTGCCAATATGGGCTTTGCCCGTGCCACTGGCACGCCGGTGGTTCTGGCCGGCGATATTGATCGCGGTGGGGTGATCGCCGCCCTTGTCGGCACGAAGACCGTGATTGACCCGGATGATGCGGCGATGATCCGAGGCTTTCTCGTCAATCGCTTCCGGGGAGATCCGGCGCTGTTCGCCGATGGCATGGCTTTTATCGCGGCGCGCACCGGCTGGGCTCCGCTGGGGCTGATCCCGCATTTTGACGAGGCGCGCCGCCTGCCGGCGGAAGACGCGCTGGGGCTGGCTGATTCGCCCGCCCGCCCCGGCAAGCCGCTGGTGGTGGTGCCGGTGACGCCGCGCCTTTCCAATTTCGATGATCTCGACCCGCTGCGCGAGGAAGAGGGGGTGGAGGTGCGTTTCATTCCCCCCGGCAGGCCCTTGCCGGCAGATGCCGCACTGGTGCTGCTGGCCGGATCGAAAGCCACGATTGATGATCTGGAGAACCTGAGAGCGGAAGGCTGGGATATCGATATCAAGGCGCATTTGCGACGTGGCGGGCGCGTGCTGGGCCTGTGTGGTGGCTACCAGATGCTGGGGCGCATGATTGAAGATCCGCTGGGCCTTGAGGGGGCTCCCCGCCGGGTGGAAGGGCTGGGCTTGCTGGATGTGGAAACCCGCATGGAGGCCGGCAAGCGGCTGGAGCGGGTGAGCGGGCATCTGGCTGAAGGCGCTGTACCCCTTGCTGGTTACGAAATGCACATGGGTGTGACATCCGGGCCGGATACGGCCCGGCCTTTCGCGTATCTGACGGATGGGCGCGTCGATGGGGCGATATCCGCAGATGGCCGTGTGGCGGGCACCTATCTGCATGGCCTGTTCACGGCGGATGAGATGCGCCGGCGTTTTCTGGCGCAACTGGGGGCCTCCGCCTCCGGCCTGTCTTATGAGGTGATGCTGGACGAGGTGCTGGAGCATCTCGCCAGCCATCTGGAAACCCATGTGGATTGTGATGCGCTGCTTGCCTTGGCACATGAAAACAATGGCAGGGTCGGGCGCTGACGCCTGCATTGAGGACGGAACATGCGGAAGATTCTGGTTATCGGCATCGGCACAGGCAATCCGGCGCATGTGACGCAGGAGGCGATCGAGGCGCTGAACCGGGTGAATGTGTTCTTCATTCCCCACAAGGGCGCACAGAAGGAGGCGCTGGCTCATCTGCGCGAGGCCATCTGCAAGCGTTTCATCCACCATCGGAATTACCGTTTCGTGGACGTGGAGATCCCCGCCCGTGAGGCTCAGCCGGAAGATTACCGCGCCACCGTGGCGGACTGGCACGCGCAGATCGAGCGCAATTATATCGACGCCTTCCGTACGGAGCTGGGCGAAGAGGAATGCGGAGCTCTTCTGGTGTGGGGGGACCCGGCCTTCTATGACAGCACGCTGCGCATTCTGGACAGCATTCATGGCCGGGGCACTTTGGCCTTCTCACATGAGGTGATTGCCGGCATCAGCAGCGTGCAGATGCTGGCGGCGCGCCATCGCATTCCGCTCAACCGCATCGGTGCACCTGTGCTTATCACCACGGGGCGTCGCCTCATGCAGGGCTTTCCTGCGGAGGCCGACAGCGTGGTGGTGATGCTGGATGGGGAGCAGGCTTTCAGCCATATCGACCCCGAAGGGCTGGAGATCTTCTGGGGCGCCTATCTGGGTATGGATGAGGAACTGCTTATCTGCGGCCCGCTGGAGCAGGTTTCTGCGCAGATTCTGTCCGCGCGGGAAGAGGCGCGCCGTCACCATGGCTGGATCATGGATATTTATCTGCTGCGTCGCGTGGCGCGCTGATTTTTGGCGCATTCAGATCGGGGTGAGTCAGCCCGCCATCTGCCCGCCAGCGGCTTGTCTGGCGGGTCTGTCTTCGGCTGCCGGACATTTTGATGTGACGTTGCGCCACACTTTGCCAGGCCGTCCGTCACCCGGCTTGCGTGTGTGAGGTTGTCGTCATGCAACCTGACGGTATTCTTTTCATATTTTGTTTTATCCTTTTGTAACCCCTTAATATCGCCTTGTGTGGGGCTGAAGATGATGGGGTTGCAGGATTTTTAATGTAATTCTTTCTTGTGATATTTGTATTTTTTATATGAATTGCTGCAATGCGGCGAGGATGTTTTTGTATTCTGCATTTTTTGTATACATCAACATGGAATATGCACGCCACAATTTGTGCAATGCACGCTGTCATGGCACTTCGTGCCGAATTCCGTCGAAAGTACGGTATGCGTTTCGCGCGGGTCTGCTAATACTTGTAGGCCTAACGTGCTGCTGAGCTGACGCTGGCAGCCGGCCACCTGAAAAACAAAACGCCCTCGGACAAACCGGGGCGACCCAGGGAGCAAGCGATGGAAACATCACTCGTCGAGAAGATCTCGGCAAACCCGAATTATCAAAAGCTGAAAGCCACGCGCTCCAGCTTTGGCTGGACGCTGACGATCCTCATGCTGATCGTCTATTACGGCTTCATCCTGCTGATTGCCTTCGACAAGGAACTGCTGGCCACACGCTTCGGTGATGGCGTGATGACTTGGGGTATCCCGATCGGCTTCGGGGTGATCGTCTTCACCATTCTCATCACGGGCGTCTATGTCCGCCGCGCCAATGGCGAATTCGATGAGCTGTCCGAAAAGATCAAGCAGGAGGTGCTGAAGTGAAAAACGCTCGCGCGCTTCTCGGCACGGCCACGCTGGCCGGTGCCACCCTTCTGCCTGCTCTCGCCTTCGCGGCGGAAACGATTGGCCCCACCGAAAAGCAGGCTACCAACTGGACCGCGATCATCATGTTCGCGGTGTTCGTGGTGGGCACGCTCTTCATCACCAAATGGGCGGCATCCCGCACCAAGTCTGCGGCAGACTTCTACACCGCCGGCGGCGGTATTTCCGGTTTCCAGAATGGTCTGGCCATCGCCGGTGACTATATGTCCGCCGCCTCCTTCCTCGGCATTTCTGCCGCGGTGATGGTGTCGGGCTTCGATGGCCTGATCTACTCCATCGGCTTTCTGGTCGGCTGGCCGATCGTCACCTTCCTCATGGCCGAACGGCTGCGTAATCTCGGCAAGTTCACCTTTGCCGATGTGGCGGCCTTCCGCTTCGCCCAGACCCCGGTGCGCATGTTTGCGGCTTCCGGCACGCTGGTCGTGGTGGCCTTCTATCTCATCGCCCAGATGGTGGGTGCCGGTCAGCTTATCAAGCTGCTGTTCGGCCTCGAATACTGGATCGCGGTGGTGATCGTCGGCATCCTCATGATGATCTATGTGCTCTTCGGCGGCATGACGGCCACCACATGGGTGCAGATCATCAAGGCCTGCCTGCTGCTGGGCGGCGCCACCTTCATGGCCTTCATGGTGATGATGCACTATGGCTTCAGCCCCGAGCAGCTTTTTGCCGGTGCGGTGCAGATCAAGGCCGGTATTGCCGAAACCAAGGGGGCGGACCCGACGGCCGCAGCCGTTGCGGGCCAGGCCATCATGGGGCCGGGCACCTTCGTGAAGGACCCGATCTCGGCCATCTCCTTCGGTATGGCCCTGATGTTCGGTACGGCCGGTCTGCCGCATATCCTGATGCGCTTCTTCACCGTGCCTTCCGCCAAGGAAGCGCGCAAGTCGGTGATGTGGGCCACCACCTGGATCGGCTATTTCTACCTGCTCACCTTCATTATCGGCTTCGGCGCCATCACCTTCGTGCTGACCAACCCGGAATTCCTCACTCCCGAGGGAGGCCTGATCGGCGGCAACAACATGGCGGCGGTTCATCTGGCCAATGCCGTGGGTGGCTCGGTGTTCCTCGGCTTCATCTCGGCGGTGGCCTTCGCGACCATCCTCGCGGTGGTGGCGGGTCTGGCCCTGTCGGGTGCGTCGGCGGTGTCGCATGACATCTACTCCACCGTCATCAAGGGTGGTAAGGCCGATAGCGCCTCGGAGCTGAGGGTCTCGCGCATCACCACGCTGTGCCTGGGTGTGCTGGCCGTGTTGCTGGGCATCGCCTTCGAGAAGCAGAACATCGCCTTCATGGTGTCTCTGGCCTTCGCGGTGGCGGCATCCGCCAACTTCCCCGTGCTGTTCCTCTCCATTTTGTGGAAGGGCTGCACCACGCGCGGCGCGGTTGTGGGTGGCTTCCTGGGGCTTATCGCCTCTGTGCTGCTCACCATCCTCTCGCCTTCGGTGTGGGAAGCGACTCTTGGCAACCCGGCCGGTTCCGCGCCGTTCCCCTATACCTCTCCGGCCCTGTTCTCCATGACCATCGGCTTCCTCGGCATCTGGCTGTTCTCGATCACCGATAACAGCGCCCGTGCGAAGAAGGATCGCGATGGCTTCCTGGCGCAGCAGGTGCGTTCGGAAACGGGTATCGGCGCCTCGCAGGCCTCCTCTCACTGAGGTGGTGCGCATGGCACCTGAATCTTCCAATCCATCTGTGCCGGGTCAGGGTCCGGCACAGAACAGGCCGGAAGAGCACGGCTCGCCCCGAAAGGGGCGGGCCGGTGCGCATTCCGCCTCAGCCTCCATTCCGGGGCCGGATCAGCGCGAATTCATTTCATTGATGAGCTCGCGGGTCGGCGAGGCTTATGTGCGCAAGCCCTTCTTCGTGGAGGGCGATACGGATCTCGTCACCCTGTGCAAGGAACTCTCCCGCCTTGGCCTGAGCGATGCGCTGGTGCGCGATGGCGGTCGGCTGGGCGTTTTCACCACCACCAATCTGCGCGATGCGCTGGCGCGGGGCGAGGCCCCCGCCAGCATGGCCGTGCGCGATGTCTCCACCTTCGAGCCATGGTCGGTTTCGGTGGATGATGAGCTTTACGACGCCCTTATCCTCATGCTGCGCCATCGCATTCATCGCGTTGTGGTGCGCGATGGCGAGAAGGTGGTGGGGCTGCTGGGCCAACTGGATCTGATGGCCTTCGTGGCCAGCCATTCTCATCTCATTTCCCTTGAAATCAGCGGGGCGCAGACTGTCGCCGGGCTGAAGGCCGCCGCCGCGCAGATCGACAGTCTCATCACCGTGCTGAATGAGGACGGGGTGCGGGTGGGTATCATCGCCCGCCTTGTGGGTGAGCTGAACCGCCTGCTGTTCCGCCGCCTGTGGGAGCTTCTGGCCCCCGAAGCGCTGCGCCGGAACAGTTGCCTGCTGGTGATGGGCAGCGAGGGACGCGGAGAGCAGATCATCAAGACCGATCAGGATAATGCGCTGCTGCTGCGCGATGGTTTTGAATGCCCGGAGCTGGAGCAGGTGACAGCGGCCTTCACTGCCGCCCTGATTGATTTCGGCTACCCGCCATGCCCCGGCGGCATCATGCTCAGCCGCCCCTTGTGGTGCCAGAGCGTGGCCAGTTTTCGCAAGACGCTGGCGGCCTGGCTGTTTGACGCCACAGCCGAGGGGCCAATGAATCTCGCCATTTTTCTGGATGCCGATGTGGTGGCCGGAGATGAGGCGCTGCTGGATGAGGCGCGCGCCCATCTCACCCGCCTGTTGCAGGATGATGCCGCCTATTATGCCCGTTTCGCCATGGCGGTGGAACAGTTCACCGCGCCGGGTAGCTGGTGGTCGCGCCTGCCGGGCCTGCGTGGTCGCGATGCGGCGGAAATCGACATCAAGAAGCTGGGTCTGTTTCCCGTGGTGCACGGGGTGCGCGCGCTGGCGCTGGAATTCCGGGTGAAGGCGTGCAGCACCACCGGGCGGCTGGATGAGCTGGTGAAGGAGAAACGGCTGGAAGCGCCGCTGGCGCGCGATATTGCCGATGCGCTGCATTGTCTGATGGGGTTGAAGCTCGGCAACAATCTGCGGCAGATGGCACGCGGGGAAAAACCGGGCAACAGTATTCGCCTGTCGGATCTGGGCACGCTGGACAAGCAGGCACTGAAGGATTCGCTCGCCATTGTGCGCCAGTTTCGTGAATGGCTGGGCCGGCATTACAGGTTTGATCGGCTATGAATCGTACCCGCCACGAAAGCGCCGCCGCACGCGGCCCCCGGCCACAGGTGCTGTTCTTTCTGTGTGCGGCCGGCGTGGTGCTGTTCAATTTTCCCTTGCTCATGGTGTGGGACAGCCCATCCACCGTGCTGGGGTTGCCCCTGCTGCCGGTGGCGCTGTTCACGGTCTGGGCCGGGCTGATTGTGGTTCTGGCCATTGTGTGTGAACGGATGCCCCGCCGAAATGGAGAGCCGCGTATGGAGGCGCATCTGGCAGGGGGCGCGGTCGCAGAGGCGGGGTGGTCAGACGCTGAAACCGGCGAAGCTGAAAGCAGGCCGGATGCGGCCTCTCTTCAGCTATCGCACAGGGAGCCGGGCGATGGACGCACGGCATGAGCTCTTCCTGAAAGCCGGGTCGGCATCATCCGCATTCGGGGTGCGCGTTGCTCCATGCGCGCCCTGGTGCTTTCTCGCCCTTGAGGTAACAGGCCCGGTAACAGGGAGGGCCTGCGGGATCAGGGCGGGCCGCAGGATGCGCGGGAGGGGCCGGGCATGAATGCTCTTCTCGTCATCGGCGTATGCATCGCCTATCTGCTGGTGCTGTTCGCCATTGCGGCCTATGCCGACAAGCGGGCGGATCAGGGCCGCTCCATCATCGCCAATGGCTGGGTCTATGCGCTCTCACTGGCGGTCTATTGTTCAGCCTGGACCTATTTCGGCTCGGTGGGCCGGGCGGCGGCGAGCGGCATCTGGTTTCTGCCCATTTATCTGGGGCCGATGCTGGCCATGGTGCTGGCCTGGCTGGTGGTGCGCAAGATGGTGCGGATCGCCCGCACCTATCGTATCACCTCCATCGCGGATTTCATCGCCAGCCGTTATGGCAAGAGCCCGCTTCTGGCGGCGCTGGTCACGCTCATCACGGTGGTGGGTATCGTTCCCTACATTGCTGTGCAGTTCAAGGCGGTCTCCGCTGGCTTTCAGGTTCTCACGGCCAGTGATGCCGGCCCGGCCCTGCCACCATGGGCGGGAGATGGCGCGCTGGTCGTGGCGGTGGCGCTGGCGGCCTTCACCATTTTGTTCGGCACGCGGCATCTCGACAGCGCGGAACGCTATGAGGGCATGGTTGCTGCCGTGGCCTTTGAATCTCTGGTGAAGCTGGTGGCCTTCCTCGCCGTGGGGCTGTTTGTCACTTATGGATTGTTCAATGGCATGGGGGATATCTGGGCGCGGGCGCAGGATCTGCCCGGCATGGACGCGCTGCTGCGTCTGGGTTCGACCGCCGGCGCGCAGGATTTTGGCCATGCCCAGTGGTTCACCCTGACCCTGCTTTCCGCCCTTTCGGTGCTGATGCTGCCGCGTCAGTTTCAGGTGATGGTGGTGGAATGCGGAAACGAGCAGCATATCCGCCGCGCGGCCTGGGTGTTTCCGGCTTATCTTCTGCTCATCAATATTTTCGTGCTGCCTCTGGCCATTGGCGGGCTGGTGCTGTTTGGCCCACAGGGGGCGGACCCGGACACTTTCGTTCTGTCCCTGCCTCTGGCTCATGGTGCGCCGGGGCTGGCGCTGTTTGCCTATATTGGCGGGCTTTCGGCGGCCACCGGCATGCTGATTGTGGAGACGATCGCTGTTTCCACCATGGTCTGCAATGATCTGGTGATGCCCAGTTTGTTGCGGTTGAAGAGTTTCCGCGCCGGGGCGCAGGGCGATCTTTCCCGGTTGCTGCTGAATATTCGCCGGGCGGCCATTCTGCTCATTCTGCTGCTGGGCTATCTCTATTTTCATATTGCCGGTGAAGCCTATGCGCTGGTGTCCATCGGCCTCATCAGTTTTGCGGCTGTGGCGCAATTTGCACCGGCGCTGATTGGCGGCATGTATTGGCAGGGCGGCACCCGGCTGGGGGCGCTGTGGGGGCTGCTGGGCGGTTTTGTGGTGTGGGCTTATACGCTCATGCTGCCTTCGGTGGCGAAATCCGGCTGGATCGGAGATGGGTTTCTCTCTGGCCCCTTCGGTTTCAGCCTGCTGGCACCGCAGCATCTGTTCGGCCTTGAGGGGCTGGACCCGCTGACCCATGCGCTGTTCTGGAGCTTTCTCGTCAATATTGCGCTGTTTGTCGGTTTGTCCCTGTGGCGCACGCCTGCGGCGCGCGAGGCCAGCCAGGGGCTGCTGTTTGTGGATGTGTTCGAGCGCACGGGCAATGCCGTGCCGGTTTTCTGGCGCGGACGGGCACAACTGGATGATCTGATGGCGCTTTCAACCCGGCTTCTGGGAGAGGAGCGCACGCAGCGCCTGTTTGAACAACATGCCCGCGAGAGCGGTGTGGCCCAGGTGCGGGATCTGGTGGCCGATGCACGGCTGGTGGACCGGGTGGAGCGACAGCTCGCCGGTGCGGTGGGCAGTGCCTCGGCGCGGGTCCTGGTTTCGGCGGTGGTGGATGAGGAGCCGCTGGGCATCAATGACGTGGTGGAGATTCTCGATGAGGCTTCACAATTGCGCGTCTATGCTCGTGCGCTGGAGGATAAATCCCGTTCTCTGGAACTGGCCTCGGCGGAATTGCGCGCCGCCAATGCGCAGCTCAAGACGCTGGACCAGATGAAGGATGATTTCGTCTCCTCTGTCAGCCATGAGCTGCGCACGCCGCTCACCTCCATCCGCGCCTTGTCCGAGCTGATGCATGATGCGCCGGATATGGAGGAGGCGCAGCGCGAGGAGTTCCTCGCCATCATTGTGGCGGAGAGTGAGCGTCTGGGCCGGCTGGTGAACCAGGTTCTGGACATGGCCAAGCTGGAATCCGGCCTGGCCGAATGGCACGCCGAGGATGTTGATATGGGCCGCATCGTGCGCGATGCCGCCCGAGCCTCGGGCGAGCTGTTTCGCAGCCGCGGCGCGGAGCTGGTGCTGGACCTGCCCGATATGGTGCCGCCGCTGCGCGCCGACCCGGATCGCCTGACACAGGTGATGGTGAATCTGCTCTCCAATGCCGCGAAATTTGTGCCCTCTCAGGGGGGACGCGCTACAGTTGCGATGGAAGTGGACGCGGAGAGCCTCACCATTCATGTGGAGGATAACGGGCCGGGCGTGCCGGAGGGCGAGGAGAACACCATCTTCGAGAAGTTCCGCCAGAGCGGGGCCGGGGGCACTCGCCCGCCGGGCACCGGGCTGGGGCTGCCGATCAGCCGGCAGATTGTGGAACATTTTGGCGGGCGGATGTGGCTGGAAAAAGCGCCCGGTGGCGGAGCGCGTTTCATTTTTCGTCTGCCCTTGCAGACAGAGGCATGGCATGCCGAGATGACAGGTCATGGCCCAGTTGCCGGGCCGGCCTGAAACATAAGAAGAAACCCGCCTATTGCGCATGGGGCGATGGATGCGGGTTCAAAAGGGAGGAAGTAACCATGGAGCAGACCGCCAGCGCGGGTGCCAGCCGGAAGGTTCTGGTTGCCGATGACGAGCCCAATATCGTTATCTCCCTTGAATTCATGCTGAAGCGTGCGGGCTATGAGGTGCTTGTTGCCCGTGATGGCACGCAGGCGCTGGAGGCCATTCGCACCCACCATCCGCGCCTTGTGTTGCTGGATGCCTCCATGCCCGGCATGAGCGGCTTTGATGTGTGCGCCACCGTGCGCGCCGATACGGCCTTCAATGACACCCGCATTCTCATGCTCACCGCCAAGGGGCGCGAGACAGACATGGCCCGTGGCATGGGAGCTGGGGCGGATCTGTATGTCACCAAGCCCTTCTCCACGCGGGATCTGATGGAAAAGGTGCAGGGGCTGATGGCATGAGCCGGCCGGGTTTCGATAAAGGCCGAATTCTGGCCATTGCGGTTCCGGGCATTGTTCTGGGCCTGTGGCTGGTGCTGGGGGCTGTGCTGGGCTGGGTGATGCTGGTTCCGGGCCAGAAGAAGGAGATGCTGGAGGCGGTTGAGCCCATCATGGAAAGCCATGGCGGGCTGGTGTTCGCCTGGTGGCTGGTGCTGGCCTGCGTTGGGGCGTGGGTGGTGGCGCGCTTTCATGAAAGCCATGTCTCCACGCCGGCCCGCCTGGCGGATGCGACCCGCGCCATGAGCGAGGATGCGGCAGCGCCGGATCTGCCGGATCATTCCGGCGCTGTGGGCGAACTGGCCCGCGCCATCAATGCGCTGGCGGCACGTCGCCGGGATCTGGCGAAGGATATGGAGCGTCTGGTGGAAGAGGCCAGCCGCAATGTGGCCCATCAGCGCGACCAGCTCGCCGCCCTCATGGCCGAGTTGGAGCAGAGCGTGGTGGTGTGCAACCTGGAAGGGCGCATCCTGCTCTACAATGCGCGGGCGCGGGCCCTGTTCCGGCGCGTCTTGCAGGAGGAGGGAGAGGCGGGAGGCACGCCGGCAAGTGCGGCTATCGGGCTGGGGCGTTCCATTCATACGCTGATTGAGCCAGCCTATCTGGATCATGCCCGCGCAGAGGTGGAGCGCCATCTGGCCCGTCATGAAATGCCGGCCTCAGCCCGTTTCGTCATCACCACGCCGGCCGGCCATCTGCTGCAAGTGAGCATGGCGCCGGTGCGCCCGGCCGATACGGAAGATATGGCCGATGCGGGGGAGGCGACTGAAATGCAGGCCCTCTCTGGTTTCGTGCTGCTGCTGGATGACATCACCGAGGAATATGAGGCCGATGCCCGCCGTGATCGCCACCTGCTGGAACTGACGGAGGCAAGCCGCGCCTCCTTCGCCAATATGCAGGCCGCGCTCGACATGCTGGATTATCCCGATCTGGACGTTGCGGATCGCGAGCGCTTCCTCGCCATTGTGCGTGATGAGGTGCGGGCCATGAGCGCGCGCCTGAGCGTGCTGGCCGCCGATGTGGGACAGGAGTTGAAAACCCGCTGGCCCCTGCAAAATATGCCCGGCATTGATCTGGTGACGCTGGTGGCCGAACGCATCCAGACCCGGCTTCACAAGCCGGTTGCCATGGAGGAGGTGGATGCGGGGCTATGGCTGAGCGTTGACAGTTTCGCCGTGGTGGAATCACTGGCCTTTCTGGCGGAACAACTGGTGGAGGAACAGGCGGATCTGAAACTGCTGTTGCGCCTTTCCGCAGCCGGCGGCCGGGCGCATCTGGATCTGGCGTGGCGGCGTGGCGGGCAAGGGGGCGCCCTTCTGGAGGCGGCCTTGCCGGTGGAGAAGCTGACAGCCTGGCAAAACATGCCGATGGCGGCGCAGGGCGAAGGCCATATGAGCGCGCGCGATGTGGCCGAGCGCCATGGGGGCGAGCTGTGGCTGGAGCATGATGGCGCGCGCCATCTGGCCTTTTTCCGCTTTCTGCTGCCGCAGGCCACGGGAGCCGCTGTGGATCTGCTGAGCCCTGCCGACAGTCGGCCGGAATATTACGATTTCGGCCTGCTCTCTGCTCGCGCCGGCAATCGTGAGCTGGAAGAGCGCGAACTGGGTGAACTGAGTTACACGGTGTTCGATACCGAAACCACGGGCCTTGATCCGCGCGGGGGCGATGAAATCCTGCAAATCGGGGCGACGCGCATCGTGAATGGCAAGATTCTGCGCGGGGAATGCTTCGATCAGCTGGTGGACCCGCAGCGTAGCATTCCCGAAGCGGGCATCGCCGTGCATGGGGTGACGCCGGCCATGGTGCGGGGGCAGCCCGCCATTGGCGAGGTGTTGCCACGCTTCCGGGCCTGGGTCTCCGATACGGTGCTGGTGGGGCACAATGTCGCCTTCGACATGCGCTTTCTGAAGCTGAAGGAGGAGGCTACGGGGATCTTCTTCGATCTTCCGGTTCTGGATACGCTGCTTCTGGCGAGCATTGTATGGCCGAATGAGGAGGCCCATGGGCTGGAGGCGCTGGCCGGCCGGCTGGGCATTCAGGTATCAGACCGTCACCGGGCGCTGGGGGATGCGCTGGTGACGGCGGAAGTGTTTCTCAAGCTGCTGCCGCTGTTGGCCCAGCGCGATATTCACACGCTGTCGCAGGCCCGTAAGGCGGCGGAAGAAAGCTATTATGCCCGGTTGAATTATTAAGGCGGCAGCCCGGTGAACCCGTGAGGGTGGCAACCTGCAACCTGCCCAAACCTGCCGCCTGCCCAGTTGCCCGCTTTCCGGTGAAGCTCTTGCCGGTGAGGCTTTGGTGCAGATGTTCGGGGCGTTCTTCCGGTTGCTGCGGGAGGATGGAGGCTGAATAAAAGGCGCGCCCCGGAAGGACGCGCCTCTGTTGTCTTGAATGTCTGGCGGGGCCGCAGCCCCACCTTCGGCGTGACCTCTGGCCTCAGATGGCGACGCTCTGCGGGTTTATGCTTTCGCGCTTCATCTGCATCTTGTTCAGCGCGGTGATGTAAGCCTCGGCGGAAGCCACCAGCGTATCCGGGTCAGCGGCGCGGGCGGTCACCACCTTGCCATTCTCTTCCAGACGGACGGAAACCTCGGCCTGCGCATCGGTGCCCTCGGTCACGGCATGGACCTGATACAGCTCCAGCCTGGCCTCGTGCGGCACCAGTGCGTGAATGGCGTTGAAGGTGGCGTCCACCGGGCCATTGCCCTCGGCCTCCTCGGTGTGCACTTCCCCATCCACCTCAATCTTCATGGTGGCGCGCTGCGGCCCACGGGTGCCGGCGATGATGGACAGGGACACCAGCTTGATGCGCTCATTGCCTGCGGCAATGCCGCGATCCACCAGCGCCTCAATATCCTCGTCGTAAACCACCTTCTTGCGGTCAGCCAGATCCTTGAAGCGGGCGAAGGCATCATTCAGGGCGTTTTCACCCAGCTCATAGCCCAGCTCCTTCAGCTTTTCCTTGAAGGCGTGGCGACCGGAATGCTTGCCCATCACCAGAGAGGTCTTGGAAACGCCCACGCTTTCCGGGGTCATGATCTCGTAGGTCTGGGTGTTCTTCAGCATGCCATCCTGATGGATGCCGCTTTCATGGGCGAAGGCGTTACGGCCCACAATCGCCTTGTTGTACTGCACAGGGAAGGAGGTGACGGCGGAAACCATCTTGGAGGCGCGCGTCAGCATCTTGGTGTTGATGCCGGTGCTGTAGGGCAGCACATCCGAGCGGGTGTCGATGGCCATTACCACCTCTTCCAGCGCGGCATTGCCGGCCCGTTCGCCGATGCCATTGACGGTGCATTCGATCTGCCGCGCGCCGCCGGCCAGCCCGGCCAGGGAGTTGGCCACCGCCATGCCCAGATCGTTATGGCAGTGCACGGAGAAAACGGCCTGATCCGCATTCGGCACGCGCTCGCGCACGGTGCGGAACAGTGCCTCATATTCCGCCGGCGTGGTGTAGCCGACCGTATCGGGAATATTGATGGTGTTGGCGCCAGCCCGGATGGCGGTTTCCACGCAGCGGCACAGGAAATCAATCTCCGTACGGGTGCCGTCCTCGGCGGACCATTCCACATTTTCCACATGGTTGCGCGCGCGGGTGACAGAGGCGGAGATCATCTCCAGCACCTGCTCGGGCGTCTTTTGCAGCTTGTACTTCATATGCACCGGAGAGGTGGAGATGAAGGTGTGGATGCGCGGGCGCACGGCATGCTTCACGGCCTCGGCGCAGCGGTCAATATCGTTCAGGGCGGCGCGGGACAGGCCACACACAGAGGCGTGCTTCACCCGGCGGGCGATTTCGGAGACGCTTTCAAAATCCCCGATGGAGGCCATGGGGAATCCGGCCTCAATCACGTCCACGCCCATTTCATCCAGCAGGGCGGCGACCGTCATCTTCTCCTCGAAGGTCATGGAGGCGCCGGGGCACTGCTCACCATCGCGCAGGGTGGTGTCGAAAATGATGACACGGTCCTTCTGGGCGGAAGCGGAAGTGGTGTTGGTCATGGGTCTGGTCCTTCTTGCGGTCCGGCGGTGCGCATGGTGCTGGAGTGCGCGCAGATCTCAGCCGGATGATAAGCCGAAACGGATGCCGGGTCTTGATGCCGGCGACACAATCCCCTGAGTGCCCAGGCAGAAGCCCGGCCGGCTCTCAGGGGCGGCTAAGGAGCAGAAGGGGAAGAGAAATAGCGCAAGTGCCCGCAGCCGTCATGGCCCGGGAGAGAGAAGAAGCAGTCATGGTCGTATGGCACGACACGGGTTTGCAAGCTCTCATCTGTGAACGCTATCTGACCTCCAGATAAACGCCCCTGCCACAAAAAGCAAGAAAAATGCCGGCCGGTTGGTATCCGGCCGGCATTGGTTCGGGTTCAGCCAGCCTCTGCCGGAGCAGTTTGCGGGGCCGGAAGGGTGAAATCCGGTGCCAGATGGGTCATCTCGAAGCTCATCACTCGGGTGCCATCCTCGCGCCGGGCGCTGCCAATACGCTGTACCACGGCCCAGCCGGGGCGGCTGGAACTGGCGCGGCTTTGCAGCACTTCGGTTTCAAACACCAGCGTATCATCCAGCCGGGCCGGGGCGTGCCAGCGCAGCTTGTCAATGCCGATGCCCAGCCCCACCGGCACCAGGGTGCGCGGGTCCACCGGCTCCACCGGCACGGCGTGAGCATCCACGAAGAAACGCATCCACACCATCACCACCTGCCAGCCGGAGGCGATGAGCATACCGAACAGGGCCTGATCCCCCGCTGCCGGATCAGTGTGGAAGGGCTGGGGGTCATACTGGCTGGCGAAGCGGATGATTTCGTCCGTCGAGAAGGTGAAGCGGCCCAGCTCCTGCGGGCCGCCAGCCTGTGCGGGCGTGTGGGACATGGGCTGATCTCCTGGCTTCTTCAGTTGGCGAAGCGGAAATGCAGCACGTCGCCATCAATGACGACATAGTCCTTGCCTTCAAGACGGAAGCGGCCAGCCTCACGCGCGCCAGTTTCGCCATTATGTTTCACATAGTCTTCATAGGCGATGGTTTCCGCGCGGATGAAGCCCTTCTCGAAATCGGTATGGATCACGCCGGCAGCCTGCGGGGCGCGGGTGCCCTTGGTGATGGTCCAGGCGCGGGCTTCCTTGGGACCGATGGTGAAATAGGTCACCAGATCCAGCAGGGCGTAGCCTTCACGGATGACGCGGTTGAGGCCCGGCTCTTCCAGCTCGATGGCTTCGAGATAGTCCTTCTGTTCCTCGGGAGGCAGAACGGCGATCTCGCTTTCGATCTTGGCGGACACCACCACGGCGCGGGCGCCTTCCTGCTTCGCGCGCTCAAACACCTGCGCGGAGAGGGCGTTGCCTTCGGAGGCCGAGGCTTCCTCCACATTGCACACATAAAGCACGGGCTTGGCGCTCATCAGGCCCAGCATGTTGAAGGCCTTCTGCTCTTCCGGCTTCACCTCGACCAGACGAGCCGGCTTGCCTTCGCGCAGCAGCACCAGTGCGCGGTTCATGAGCTCAAGGGTTTCCTTGGCTTCCTTGTCCGCACCCTTGGCCTTCTTTTCCAGCGCGGCGGCGCGCTTTTCGAGGCTTTCGAGATCCGCGAGCATCAGCTCGGTTTCGATGGTCTCGATATCGTTCACAGGGGCGATCTGGCCATCCACATGGGTTACGTCGCCATCCTCGAAGCAGCGCACCACATGGGCGATGGCGTCGCACTCGCGGATATTGGCAAGAAACTGGTTGCCCAGCCCTTCCCCGCGGGATGCACCGCGCACCAGGCCGGCAATGTCCACAAAGGTGAGGCGGGTCGGCAGAATCTGGCCGGAATGGGCGATCTTGGCCAGAATATCGAGGCGCGGGTCTGGCACGGCCACATCACCCACATTTGGCTCGATGGTACAGAAGGGGTAGTTGGCCGCCTGCGCCGCCGCTGTCTGGGTGAGTGCGTTGAACAGGGTCGATTTGCCCACATTCGGCAGGCCGACAATACCGCATTTGAAGCCCATGATGCCTTACCTGTGCTTGATCTGATCTGGCCCGCCGTGAGGCGTGACGGAAGGGGTGAGCGCGTGGCGACCGCAGCAGAAACAGCGTGCCCGCACGCACGAAGAAGGATTGGGCGCAACTTGGCCGGAACGGCGCTCAAGTCAAGGGGGGCGGCGGGGAAGCGGCGGGCATTATGGCCGGGCCGGGTGCGCCCGCCTTGCTGGTGCGCGTCATGTTGCGCGTTTCAGGCTTTCTCGCCGGGCATTTTCTGGTCTGCAAAACCCTGCGCGGCCATGTAGAGATGCGCCTTGTTCTGGAAGGCATCCGGCTGCCCGTTCACCAGCAGGCCGGCATTGTCGGCGCAGGCATCGCCCAGCGTCTCGACCCACGCACGTTCGGCCTTGCCGAAATCACCCAGAACATAGGAGTGCACCCGCGCCTTGTCGCCGGGATGCCCGATACCGAGCCGCACGCGCCAGTAATCATTGCCACACTGGGCGGTAATGGAGCGCAGGCCATTATGGCCGGCATTGCCGCCGCCCTTCTTGATGCGCAGCTTGGCGGGCGCGATATCCAGTTCGTCATGAAAGACGAAGACATGATCGAGCGGGATCTTGTAGAAGCGCATGGCTTCCGCCACGGCGCGGCCGCTCTCATTCATGAAGGTTTCGGGAAACAGGGCCAGAACCTTCTGGCCCTCGATTTCCCCTTCCGCCGCAGCGCCCTGAAAGCGCCGTCGCAGCGGACCCAGCCGATACCGGCGGCAAATGGCGTCCAGCGCCATGAAGCCGATATTGTGCCGGTTGCCGGCATATTTCGGGCCGGGATTGCCGAGCCCTGCGAGCAGGAACATATGGCGCCTCCGGCCCGAAACCTGTTCAGTTTACACGAAAAGCGGGAAAGCCGATCAGGCTTCCTCACCACCCTCGGCAGCGGCTTCGTCCGTCGGCTCGGCGGAGACGGTCGGCTGCACGATGGAGGCCAGCGTGTCTTCGCCACGACCGGTCCACACCACATTCTTCGGCAAGGTGATGTTGTCGAGGTGGAAGGTGGTGTCGAAATCAGCGCCGGTCAGATCCACAGTGATGCCTTCGGGGATGGCATCGGAGGGGCACTCGACTTCCACGGTGTGGGCAATGATGTTGAGCACGCCGCCGCCCTTGATGGCCGGGGAGGCTTCTTCATTGATGAACAGCACCGGCACTTCCACGGTGATCTTCGCGCCCTTGGCCACGCGGAGGAAATCCACATGCAGGGGGGTGTCACGAACCGGGTCGAGCTGGTAGTCGCGCGGCAGCACGCGATGCTTGGTGCCGTCGACCTCGATCTCGAACAGGGTGGAGAGGAAGTGACCGGCATAGATCGCCTTGTTCAGCTCGATATATTCGAGCGAAATGGTCACGGGTTCCTGCTTGTCCCCATAGATGACGGCGGGCACACGTCCGGCGCGGCGCTCTGCACGGGCGGCCCCCTTGCCAGCCCGCGGGCGTGCCACAGCCTGCAGTTTCTTGGTGGCGGTCATGTTGTATCGTCCTGAATCTGAATATGGATATGAAAAGGGGCCATGCAGATTGCCGGCCCCGGCCGCGCACCGGCACGCCTCCAGGGGGGCGCATGCCTTGCGCGAGAGCGCGCTTATAGCCCTCTATGGCTGCAAATGCAACAATGGCCTTGCTTCTGGCTGGTTGCCCTGTTGAGGTGGAGTGCGTAACAGCCAGTTTGAAAGAACAACTGGTGAAGACAGCCGATATGAAAGGGGAAAGGAAACATGCTGAGACGTCTTCTGGTTCTGCTCGGTGAATCTGCGCCCTCCGTTGCGGCCCGTCAGTATGCTTTTCGCCTGGCTGGCGAGTCTGACCGGATGCAGCTTGCGGGCCTTGCAGGCATTGATCTGGTGTCGCTGCATATTCCCACCTTGGGGCGGGCGGGGGCGGCCGCCATTCAGGCTCGGCTGGAAGAGGATCTGCGTCAGCAATCGGAAGAGCTGCGCCAGCGCCTGCACGAGAGCTATCAGCGCGAATGCACCCGTCATGGCGTGCCCTTCGAGTGGCTGACCTTCGAAGGCGACCCGGATGAGGCGCTGCTGCTGGCCGCGGAAACACGCGATCTGCTCATTACGGGCCATGACATCACCTTTGAGGCGCGGGTTGGCCAGCCCTTGTCTGAGATGTTGTCTCGCCTGCTGGCCGCCACGCCGCGCCCTGTGGTGGTGTGTGGCGACGATGTGCCGGAGGATGGCGGCATTCTGGTGGCCTATGATGGCAGCCTGCCAGCCATGCGGGCCCTGCAAATGTTTACCCTTATCGGGCTGGGGCATGGGATTGGCCATGCAAATGGTCAATCCATCCGGGTGCTGTCCATTGATGCCTCCGAAGAAGAGGCCGCCCGACGGGCGGAGGGGGCGGTATCCTATCTGAAACTGCACGGGATCGAGGCGGAAGCCCTGCCCGTGGCCTCCCGCGCAGACCCGACCAGCGTCATTCGCAGTGAGGTGGAAAGGCAGAAAGCCCGTACACTGGTGATGGGCTGTTATGGCCGGCGCGGCTGGCGGCAGATGCTGTTTGGCTCCACCACGGGCAAGCTGGTGGAAAATCCACCCTGCGCCCTGTTCATCTATCACTGAGCCATGGCTCTCGCGAGGCGGGATTAGCTGGGAGAGTAGCATGGAAACAGATGCGCGCCCTATCGTGATTGTGGGGGGCGGACAGGCCGCCGCCCAGGTCATCACGACCCTGCGGGCGGAGACTTTCAGCGGCCCGATCGTGTTGATTGGGGATGAGCCCTATTTGCCCTATCAGCGTCCTCCGCTTTCCAAAGCCTATCTGGGCGGGGAGATGGATGCGGCGCGGCTGGAGCTGAAGGCACCGGCTTTCTATGCTGAACATGGGGTGGAGGTGCGGCTCTCCAGCCGTGTGACAGCTCTGCTGACAGAAGAAAAAATGGTGGAGCTGGAAGGGGGCGCGCGTCTGTCTTATCGCGCCCTGTTGCTGGCTACGGGCACACGGGCGCGCGCGCTGCCTGTGCCTGGCGCGAATCTGGCCGGCGTTTTTTCCATACGCAGCATTGAGGATGTGAACGCCTTCCGCGCGGCCTGCCAGCCCGGTGCGCGGCTTGTCATTATCGGTGGCGGGTATATCGGGCTGGAAGTTGCGGCCAAGGCGCGCAAGCTGGGGCTTGATGTCACCCTTCTGGAGGGGCGGGAGCGTCTGCTGGCGCGCGTGGCTTGCCCCATCATCTCGCAATTCGTGCAACAGTTGCATGAGAAGCAGGGGGTGAGGGTGCGCACGCAGACAGGTGTTTCAGCCTTGCAGGGTGAAGAGAACGGTCGCGTTCGCACGGTGATTCTATCGGATGGTGAGGCTCTGCCCGCCGATCTGGTGCTCTGCGCTGTCGGGGCCCAGCCGAATCTGGAGCTGGCGGAGGCTGCCGGGCTTGTGCTGGATAATGGCGTGAAGGTGGATGCGGCCACGCGCACCAGCATGGCGGATGTTTTTGCGGTTGGGGATGTGGCGTCCTTCCCTTCGGCGCTTTATGGCCGCCGGATTCGCCTCGAATCGGTGCAAAACGCGATAGATCAGGCAAAGGCTGCGGCACGGGCCATGATCGGGCAGGCCGTGACCTATGATCCGGTGCCATGGTTCTGGTCGGATCAGTATGATGTGAAAATGCAGATTGCCGGCCTTCTGGATGGCCATGATCGCTCGGAGCTGGAAGGGGAGTTGGCGTCCGGGCGGTTCAGCGTGCGTTATTTTCTGGGTGAGCGGCTTTTGGCGGTTTGTTCCGTCAATGATCCGCGCAACCATATGCTTGCGCGCCGGGCGCTGGCCGCACAGCCGCGCTGAATATGGAGGAGACGGCATGCTGGAGTGCCATCTCTTCCTGTTTCATTGGCTGGATTTTCAGGCTGTGACAGCAAACGGGCTGAACTGTTGCACGACCTGTGCATAGACATCGCGCTTGAAGGGGATGACGAGATCTGTCACCCGATCCAGATTTTCCCAGCGCCATTCCACGAATTCCGGCTTGTGCCGGCCGCCGCCGGGGGTGCTGATATTGATTTCAGCTTCCTTGCCGGTAAAGCGCAGGGCGAACCACTTCTGGGTTTGCCCGCGATATTTGCCGCGCCAGAACTGTCCGGCCACGATTCCCGGCAGGTCATAAGAAAGCCAGTCCTGCGCCTCGGCGAGATGGGAAACTGAGCGGATGGAGGTTTCCTCATACAACTCGCGCAGGGCGGCGGCATAAGGCTCCTCCCCGGCATCAATGCCCCCTTGTGGCAATTGCCAGCAATAGGCCGGGTCCACCTGATCGGCCTCACCCAAGCGGCGGCCAATGAAAACCTGGCCAGCCGGGTTGAAAACGCACAAGCCCACGCAGGGGCGATAAAGGGAAGGGTGCTGCTCTTTGCTCATCTGGGCTTCGCTCCGCCACTTTCAGGCAGTGATGCCGCGTGCAGGGGCTGAGCGCAAGACATGATGCGCAGGCTTGTCGACAGAAGGGCAGAACCCGCCATTCTGTCGAAATGCTAATGAGCGATGGTCAGGCGTGGCGGATAACTGGGCGTGGCACCGGAGATCCACTGCTGCTTCTCAAGGCGGAAGCGATCCATCGGGACGGAGGCGCCGAGAGATTGCACCTGCCACAGATTCACATCTTGCCATTCAAAGCCGCACTTTTCCAGAATCCGGCGCGAGGCGGCGTTCACCACGCGGGAGGAGCCGGAAAGGGCCGTCACAGGCGTGTTGGAAAAGGCATAATCAATCACGGCGCGTACGGCTTCGGTCGCCAGCCCCTGGCCCCAATAGGGTTCTCCCAGCCAGTAGCCAAGCTCTGGCGTGGTTTCTCCGGGGCGCGGTGTAAAGCCGCTCATGCCGATGAAGACAGGGCCTTCGGCGCGCTTCTGCCACAGGGCGAAAATCGCGGAATCGGCCGTGAAACACCCATTTTCCACAAAAGCGCGTGCATCTTCTCTGGAATAGGGAAACGGCAGACTCGCGGTCATTTCCGCGATCTTGCGATTATTGGCCAGTGTCGCAATGGCCGAAGCATCCCGCATTTGCGGCGCGCGAAGCACCAGCCGGCGGGTTTCAAGGACGGACGTATTGTTTTCAGCCAGTGCCGGATCTGACGATGTTCCCAGCATGGTCATGAAACGGGCTCCTGTCACTTGGGCATATGCGTGTATCATGTGGGGCATATGCAACCGGGAAGACTTTCGTCATGAGGAACTGCCGCACAAAGTGGGCATCATGACGGCTTGCGCCTCCCCGGTCTGGGAACCCTCGCCACATTCAGCCTGCTGTGTTGGCTGGTGCGGCCCTATGCAGGCTCCCCCGGTTCAGCGTGACCGGCGGAAACCTGCATGAGTAGGTCTTTCGCCGGATTACTCTGCTGCTTCAGCAGCAGGTACGACCGATACATAGGTGCGATCATTGGCTTTGGTGCGGAACGCCACGCGGCCTTCCACCAGAGCGAAGATGGTGTGATCCTTGCCCATGCCAACATTATCGCCGGGGTGCCATTTGGTCCCGCGCTGGCGCAGGATGATGTTACCGGGCACCACAGCCTGGCCGCCAGAGCGCTTTACGCCGAGACGACGGCCTTCCGAATCGCGGCCGTTGCGAGACGAGCCGCCTGCCTTTTTATGAGCCATTGTTGCTCTCCTCGTTCAGTCTTCAGGCGCCAGCGGCGTCAGAGGCTTCGGCCTTCACGGTCTTGCCGAGGCCGGAAATTTCAGTGATCCGCACAGTGGTCAGCTCGGCGCGGAAGCCGCGCTTGCGGCGGGAGTTCTGACGGCGACGCTTCTTGAAGGCGATCACCTTCTTGCCGCGGGTCTGCTCCACCACTTCAGCGGTGACGCTGGCACCTTCAACCACGGGCGCACCCACGGCAACCTCTTCGCCGCCGAGCATCAGCACGGGGAAGGTCACTGTGGCGCCGGCTTCGGCTTCCAGCTTGTCAAGGGTCAGAACGTCGTTGGCGGCAACGCGATACTGCTTGCCACCCGTCTTGATGACCGCGAACATCTTTTGTCTCGCTTATGTGTTCAGCCGCGCCTGCGAGGGCGGGCTTTTTCCGGTCTGCGGGAAATGCAGGCCATGTTCAGGCTCTGCGCGAACTGATGCGCCTACAGGAGATGGAGGGTAAAGTCAATGTGCAGCCGCGAGGGGAAGGCAGAAAGCGGATGCAGGACATTGACGGACGCGCCTTGCGCCCCTATAAGCCCTCCGAACTCGGGCGGCGTTTGCGGCCGGAGCCCGGTTTCGCGTCTCTCCATATTGCCACGCTTCGTTTGCGAGCATAAGGGAAATGTGAAAGCGGCCCATCCGGCGGCATGGTCGCCCTGATCCTTTTTTGAACTTTCAGCTAATCCGGAGACAAGAACCGTGAAGCGCACCTATCAACCCAGCAGGCTCGTGCGCAAGCGTCGCCACGGCTTTCGTGCGCGCATGGCGACCCGCAACGGCCGCAAGATTCTTGCCGCTCGTCGCGCCCACGGCCGCAAGCGCCTGTCCGCCTGATAAAGGCGCAGCCGTGCAGCCGGTCTGAAGGAAGTTCTTCTTTTCGGATCGGCAGGCTTGGCTTGTTCCTTTGTCAGTCGTTCTCCCGTTCTGGTCGTCTGCCTTGGACCATATCCGCAAACGCCGGGATTTTCTCGCCGCCGCCAAAGGGCGACGCGCAGGAACCGGCTGCTGCCTGATGCAGGGGCGCGACCGTGGTGATGCCGGCGCATTGCGTGTCGGCTTTACAGTCACCAAAAAGATCGGGAATGCGGTCGTGCGGAATCGCATTCGCCGCCGCCTGAGGGAAGCTGCGCGTCAGGTTCTGCCCCAGGCCGGGAAAGATGGGCACGATTATGTGCTCATCGCACGTCACCAAGCCCTGACAATGTCATTTGAAGGGCTTGTGCGTGACATAGAGCGGGCCGTGCGGAAATTGCACGCGCCTGCTGCACCCTCATCCAGCCCTGCTTCTGCTGCGGGTCGCAAGGCGCGCCCAAAAGCCGGAGATGGCAAAGCTGCCCGACGTGCTCCTGATGGCTCTGGCCAGAAGGGGAGTGCGGGTGTTCGCGATTCAGGCTCTGATCACATGGGGCCTTCGGGTGCGAAATCTGCTCAGGTTTCTCAGCATATATCCGGTGATTCCATGGCTGCGGTGCAACCTTCTCCGCCAGATCGGAGCGGGGCGGACGTGCATGGCTCTGAGGTGCATGGCTCTGTCATCACAGCGCCATTGGCCGTAGCGAATGCTGACGAATCTCTTCTCCCTTCATCCTCTATGCGTGTGAGTGATGCGCATGCTCCGGCGCTTTCCGAGGCGCCACCCGCCGCCGACGGAGGCCTTCCGGCATGAGTGAAAACCGCAATATGTTTATCGCCATCGCATTGTCGTTGGTGATTCTTCTCGGCTGGCAATTTTATTTCGGCATGCCGGAGGCCGAGCGTCAGGCGCAGCAGCAGGCCCAGCAGGTGAATGCCGCCGGCCAGGCCGCGCATGAGGTCAGCGCCGCCCCCACCCCGGCGCCTGCGGGTAGCCCGGATGGCGTGCCCCAGCCGGGGCAGGGCAGCACCTTGCCGGGCGTGCCGATGACACGCGCCCAGGCGCTGGCCCTTTCTCCGCGTGTGGCGATCGACACGACTCGTTTGCATGGCTCCGTCGCGCTCAAGGGTGGGCGGGTCGATGACCTGCTGCTGATGGAGTATCACGAGACTGTTGACCCCAGCAGCCCGAACATCACGCTGCTGTCCCCCTCTGGCGCGCCGAATCCCTTCTATGCGGAATTTGGCTGGGCTGCCGCAGCCGGCAACCCGGTGAAGCTGCCGGGGCCGGATACTGTGTGGACGGCTGAAGACGGCGCAAAGCTGACGGACAGGACACCGCTTGTTCTGAACTGGGATAATGGCGAGGGACTGGTCTTCCGCCGCACCTATGCGGTGGACGATTATTATATGTTCACCGTGAAGGATGAGGTGGTGAACTCCTCCGGTAATCCGGTGACACTGTATCCCTATGCGCTGGTGTCGCGCCATGGCGTGCCGCATGTGGAGGGCTTCTACATCCTGCATGAAGGCCTGATCGGCGTGATCGGTGAAAATGGCTTGCAGGAAATCGGTTATTCCGACGTGGAGCCGGGCACCCCTCAAGGTTTCAGTGGCAATGTTGGCGGCTGGCTGGGTATCACCGATAAATACTGGGCTGCGACTGTTATTCCCGATCAGGCCCAGAAGTTCGATGCCAAGTTTTCCACTGTGATGCGCGGTAGCAAGCCGACCTTCCAGGCGGACTATCTGGCGGCCCCGGTGACCGTGGGGCCGGGCGAGACTGTGCATTCCAAGTCACAGCTCTTCGCCGGAGCCAAGGTGGTGCAGGTGGTGGATGGCTATCAGAGCACCTATAATATTGACCGCTTCGACCTGCTGATTGACTGGGGCTGGTTCTATTTCATCACCAAGCCGCTCTTCCTGGTGATTGACTGGATTTACCGGCTCGTGGGCAATTTTGGTGTCGCGATTCTGGTCGTGACAGTGCTGTTGAAGATCATTTTCTTCCCGCTGGCCAACAAGTCTTATGCCTCCATGGCGAAAATGAAGGCGGTTCAGCCGGAGCTGACGGCCATTCGCGAGCGCTACGCCGATGACAAGGTGAAGCAGCAGCAGGCCATGATGGAGATGTACAAGAAGGAGAAGATCAATCCGGTGGCGGGCTGCCTGCCCATTCTGATCCAGATTCCGGTCTTCTTTGCGCTCTATAAGGTGCTGTTCGTCACCATCGAAATGCGCCATGCGCCCTTCTTCGGCTGGATTCGCGACCTTTCTGCGCCGGATCCGACCACCATCTTCAATCTGTTCGGGCTTATTCCGTGGGATCCGTCTGCGGTGCCGGTTCTGGGTGCCTATCTCATGCTTGGGGCGTGGCCCATCATCATGGGTATCACCATGTGGGTGCAGATGAAGCTGAACCCCGCGCCGACTGACCCGACCCAGCAGACCATCTTCAACTGGATGCCGGTGATCTTCACCTTCATGCTGGCGCACTTCGCGGCGGGTCTGGTGATCTATTGGGCGTGGAACAATGCGCTCTCCGTGGCGCAGCAGTCGGTCATCATGAAGCGCCATGGTGTGAAGATCGAGCTGTGGGACAATGTGAAGGGCATGTTCCGCAAGAAGAAGCCAACCGCCTAGCGCGAAGTTTTTTCACAGCACAACAAATGCCGCCGGCCTGTGGGTCGGCGGCATTTTTATTGGGCAAGTGAGTTCCTGCGGCGTTCCTGCAAGGTGGCGTGAGGTCAGAAGGGTGAGGATGATCGCGGCCTTGCACGACAGGGGATCTGCTGGGGCGGGTGAGATTTGCCCGCTGGGCTTGTGTGCGGAGATGAGGTGTGTGGCCCAAAGAAAATGCCCCGGCTTTGGGCCGGGGCATTTCAAAGGTCATTCATGAGAAACCGGGTTCAGCCACCGGCTACGGGCACCGGAATGGGGGCCGGGCCGAGAGCCACACGGCGAGACTTGCTTTCCTTGGCCATACGGTCGGCATAGGGCAGTTCCAGCCGCTCCCACACATCGCTCAGCGCCTGAACCAGATGGGCGATCAATGCGTCATCATGGAAGGGGGTGGGGGTGATGCGCAGCCGCTCTGTTCCGCGTGGCACTGTGGGGTAATTGATGGGCTGAATATAGATGCCATATTCCGCCAGCAGCAGATCAGAGGCCATCTTGCAGGCTTTTGCATCGCCCACCATGACGGGAATGATATGGGTGGGCGTGTCCATCTGAGGCAGGCCGGCAGCGGCGAGCGCCGCCTTGGTCTTGGTGACCTGTGCGCGCTGGCCCTCACGTTCGCTCTGCGATGCCTTGAGGTGGCGCACGGAAGCGGTGGCCGCAGCGGAAATGGCCGGGGGCAGGGCCGTGGTGAAGATGAAGCCCGGCGCATAGGAGCGCACGGCATCAATCATCGCGCGCTTGCCGGTGATATAGCCGCCGATCACGCCGAAGGCCTTGCCCAGCGTGCCTTCGATCACATCCACCCGGTCCATCACGCCATCGCGTTCGGCGACGCCGCCGCCGCGCGCGCCATACATGCCCACGGCATGGACCTCGTCCAGATAGGTCATGGCACCATAACGCTCAGCGAGATCGCAGATTTCCTTGATGGGGGCGATATCGCCATCCATGGAATAGACGCTCTCGAAGGCGATCAGCTTGGGTCGGTCGCCGATCGTCTTGAGGATCTCTTCCAGATGTTCCAGATCATTGTGGCGGAAGATGAACTTCTGCCGGCCGCCCTGTCGAACGCCCTCGATCATGGAATTGTGGTTGAGTTCATCAGAGATCACCACGCAATCGGGAATGAGCTTCACGATGGTGGAAATACCGGTGGCGTTGGAAATATAGCCGGAGGTGAAAACCAGGCCGGCTTCCTTGCCATGCAGATCGGCCAGTTCGCGCTCCAGCATCACGATTTCATGGCTGTTGCCGGAGATGTTGCGCGTGCCGCCTGCGCCTGCGCCGCGGGCGCGTGCTGTTTCGCACATGGCGTTCACCACATCAGGGTGGCTTCCCATGCCGAGATAATCATTGGAGCACCACACCACGATATCGCGTGGGCCGCCGGGAGAATGCCAGACTGCGCGGGGAAAATGAGAGGCGTCGCGCTCAATCTGGGCGAAGGTGCGATAGCGGCGCTCTTTGCGCAATGCGTCAATGGCGTCGGTAAAGAAATGATCGTAATTCATTCCGGTCCCTACAGGCGGGGCGGATCGGGTGGGCGATCCGAACTTTTTCTAATCCTATTCTGTTCGTACATTGCGACGGAGAAGAACAGTAATCAAGTGCCAGAAGGGGTGCGCGGCGATCCGGCGCGGTTGATTTTGCCGGCTGCATACGGTTGGGGGGCGGATTGCTGCTTTTATGGACTTTTGCCTCTTGCATCGCCATGGCGAATCCCTTACATAAGCGGCTGCCCAATTTCGCACGTGCCTGTGGTTGCGTGTCGATCGGTGGGGACTCCGGTTTAAAGACCGGAAAGCCGCCAGGACGATCGATAGCCGGAGGGAACCGGCCCACCCCGCTCCTCAATGCGGGGGACGTGACTTGAAGCAACGACGTAAGGGCTTTTTTGGTCTCAGTGGCCCCTCCAAAGGGCTGCGGTACTGAAGAGGCATTACATCTTGCCGGCCGTGCGGAGCGGGAATTTCCTTCTCCAAACGTGCGCAGTTCAATCGCAAGGCTCGCCCTGAAGGTCGAGCCGGGCGAGTGCTCTGCTGTCGGTGCCATGATGCGGCCGGTTGAAAGACCGGCGAAGCGGGCATGGCTCATGGACTTTCCAGGCGTCTCCACATCGTCGGAAAGCGTGGGTGCATGTCCCGGATGAGAGAAAGCCGCCGCCGCATGGATTATGGCGCGGGCCATCTCATCTGTCCCTGTCGGCGCACGGCCATGCCGTGCATCACTCGGCTTCAGGTCACGGGGGAGGATACCATGACCGATCGCATCCGCGAATTCCTGCGTAACCGACGTGAAGATGGCCCCTGCGTGGTGGTTGATCTCGACGTTGTGCGCTCCAATTACCGCGCTTTTGCGCGCGCTCTGCCCGATACCCGCGTTTTCTATGCGGTGAAGGCCAATCCTGACGCTTTCATTCTCCAGACTCTGGAAGAGCTGGGTTCCTGCTTCGATTGCGCCTCCGTGCAGGAAATCGAGATGGTGCTGGCCACAGGTGCTGGCGCCGAGCGCATCTCCTATGGCAACACCATCAAGAAGGAGCGTGATATTGCGCGCGCCTACAAGTTGGGTGTGCGCCTGTTCGCGGTGGATAGCCGCGAGGAAGTGGAGAAGGTCGCCCGTGTCGCGCCGGGCGCGAAGGTGTTCTGCCGCATCCTGTGCGATGGGGCGGGCGCTGAATGGCCGCTCTCCCGCAAGTTCGGCTGCGAGCCGGAGATGGCGGTTGATGTGCTGGAGCACGCCCATCGTCTTGGCCTGACGGCTTATGGCGTTTCCTTCCATGTTGGCTCCCAGCAGAAGAATGTGGAGGCTTGGGATGGGGCGCTGGCTTCGGCGGCTGCCATTTTCCGGGAATGCGCTGAGCGGGGCATTGCCCTGTCCATGGTGAATCTGGGCGGCGGCTTTCCGACCCGTTACCTGCATGATGTGCCGGCGGCTTCTGCTTATGGCGAGGCCATTTTCTGCGCGCTGCGCAAGCATTTCGGCAACCGCATTCCCGAAACCATCATGGAGCCGGGGCGCGGCATGGTCGGCAATGCCGGGCTGATTGAGGCCGAGGTGGTGCTGATCTCCCGCAAGTCGGAAGGCGAGGCGCTGCGCTGGGTGTATCTGGATATCGGCAAGTTCGGTGGTCTGGCCGAGACGATGGACGAATCCATCCGCTATCCGCTGCGCACTCCGCGTGACGGGGACAATACCGCACCTTGCGTGCTCGCCGGCCCGACCTGCGATTCCGCTGATGTGCTGTATGAAAAGACCCCGGTGGAACTGCCGCTTTCGCTTGCCATCGGTGACAAGATTCTCATCGAGGCGTGCGGTGCGTACACCACCACCTATTCGGCCGTGGCCTTCAATGGCTTCCCGCCGCTGAAGTCCTACGTTATCTGAACGCGTCGGCTGCATTGGGCTGCCGGTCTGGCTGAAACGGGAACGGCACGGCAGACGTCGTGCCGGGAGAGCGTGATTGTGCGCCCGTTTCATGCTGCGTCTGTTCTTCCGGCACCGGCTTGCCGTCCGGAGGCATGAGGAGGGGGATGCCCCCTCGTCTTCCGCACCCTGTTTCTGAACCGTTTCGGCTGCTGTGCCTCGTGTGAGGTCGCTGGCTGTCGCGCGCTTTTGCGCCTGCGGGCCGGAGCAGGGGTTTTCATATCTCGGATCGGGCACAAGGTGCCCACGGGAGTTGTCGATGACAGACATCGTTCTGGAAGCCGTGGAAGATCTGGCCGCTCGCGAAGCCCTGCTGGATTTGTGCATGGGCGAGGGGCGGCGGGCTAAAGCCTCCGAGCGTTTGCGTGAAGGGCGTTTGCCTGCGGAAGGGTTGGCTTTTGCAGCCCATGGACCGGATGGGCGCCTTGCAGGCACTGTGCGGCTTTGGCACGTTTCGGCTGGCGCGGCGCGCCCGGCGCTGCTGCTGGGGCCGCTGGCTGTCCATCCCTGGTTTCGCGCCGGAGGATTGGGCGGGGCTTTGATGCGTACGGCTATCGAGGCGGCACGTCAGCTTGGCCATGACGCTATTTTGCTGGTGGGTGATGAGGCTTATTACCAGCGCTTTGGCTTTTCTGCCGCACGTACCGGAGCCCTGTGGATGCCGGGGGTGTATGAACAGCATCGCCTGTTGGGGCTGGAGCTGAAAGCCGATGCCCTGCTGGGCGCGCGCGGGCTCATCAGCCCCACCGGGCTGGAAGTGGCGCGCCCGTCTCTGGCGGATCTGATCGCCGGGGAGTTCCGTCAGTCCGCCTGAACAGGCGTTCAGGGGGGGGCAAACATTGGGGGCGGCGGGGCAGTAGCAAGCCTGCCGCATCCCATCAGGCGGAGCCGTTGGGGTGTCAGGATTTCAGGTTCAGAACTCGACGTCGAGTTCTTCAAGATCGTCCGGCTCGGACAGGGCGCCGGCAATCCACTCCTGCATGGCGGGGTGGGCCATTACCCTGTCGCGATAGGCGGCGCATGCCTCGTCCAGCGGCACGTCATATGTCGTGAAGCGTGAGCAGACCGGCGCATACATGGCATCTGCCAGTGTGGGACGGTTGCCCATGAGATAGGGGCCGCCATGGGCCGCAAAGCAGCCGCGCCAGATGGCGGCGATGCGGTCAATATCCGCCTGTGCCCCCAACCACACCTTGAAGCCGGGATAGTGGGCCTTGATGTTCATGGGCAAAGCCGAGCGCAGATTGGCGAAGCCGGAATGCATCTCTCCCGAAATGGAGAGGCAGTGGGCGCGGGCGGCGCGATCTTCTGGCAGAAGGCGGGCTTGCGGAAACAGCTCGTTGAGAAACAGCGCGATAGCAAGCGTGTCCCACACCGTCACATCTTCATGGGTGAGGCGGGGCACCAGAAAGGAAGGGGAGAGCAGCAGCAGTTCTGCCCGAACGCCCGGATCATCCGCTGGCACCTGTTCTTCCCGGAAAGGCAGGCCGGCCATCTTGCACAGAAGCCAGCCCCGCAAGGACCAGGAGGAGTAGTTCTTGCTGGAGATGGTGAGTGTTGCCATATCGCCTGCTCCCTGGCTTCGCGGCTTGTCGCCGGATACTTTCATGGTGGAAAGTGGTTTTGCCGTCCGCCCTTCTGATTATCGCCAGAATAGGGCTGCGAAGAAGATGAATATATAGGCAGTCGTGCCTTTTGTTTCGGCGGCACAGTATGTTGCAATGCGCCATCCGGCGTCTCAATATCCATTATTGTTACAATTTCAGCGGGGCTGAAGCAACAGTTGCAGCAATTGGGGGTAACATCTTGACGTTCCAGCACTGTGGGCCAGCAGCCCCTGCGGAACAGGAGGGAATGATGGCTTGGCCATATGTGCAGATCCTTTCTTTCGGCAGCCCCTTGGGGGCCGCCATTTTCCGCGGGCGTTTCGCCCTGTGCTCACAGCCATGACAGGTTGCTCATGATGTATCAGGCATATCAGGCTCAGGCCGATCTCATGGAGCCGGTGCGCGCATGTGCAGGGCTGGTGCGGCAGACACTGAGCGGCCCCATCTTCAATGCGCAGGCCCGCCCTGCTCTGCGCCCGCTGGCGGCCGCCTGCGAGATGGTGGAGCGCGCCGGCCTCAGCCATGGCCGCCCGGATTTCGGCATTCGCACCGTGGAGGTGGGGGAGAGCGGGGCCGAGGTCGCGGTGACCGAGGAGAAAGTCGCGACCCTGCCTTTCGCCACCCTTCTGCGCTTTCGGAAGGAGGCGGATCTGCCGCCGCAACCTCGGGTGCTGGTGGTGGCCCCGCTTTCCGGCCATTTTTCCACGCTGCTGGTCAATACGGTCAAGGTGCTGCTGCCCGACAATGATGTTTACATCACGGACTGGCACAATGCCCGTGATGTACCCCTCTCCGATGGCCGCTTTGGCTTTGATGATTATGTGGAGCACGTCATCCGCTGTCTGGAAGTTCTGGGGCCGGGCGCGCACATTCTGGCGGTGTGCCAGCCCTGCGTGCAGGCTCTGGTGGCCACGGCGGTGATGGCGGAAGAGGAAAATCCGGCGACGCCTGCCTCCATGACGCTGATGGCCGGGCCGATTGATTGCCGCATCAACCCCACGGCCGTGAACAAGCTGGCCACCACCAAGCCGATGAGCTGGTTTGAGCGCAATCTGATTTCACGGGTGCCGCGTGGTTTCGCCGGTTCCGGGCGGCGGGTCTATCCCGGCTTCATGCAGCTCACAGCCTTTGTGAACATGAATATGAGCCGTCATCTGAAGGCGCATCTGGATTTATATTACAGTCTGGCAGAAGGCGATTGGGAGCAGGCACAGACCACGAAGCATTTCTATGATGAGTATTTCGCGGTTCTCGATATGGATGCGGATTTCTACCTGCAAACCGTGAAATATGTTTTTCAGGATTATCTGCTGCCGAAGGGCGCGCTGACCTATCGGGGCCGGCCGCTGGATTTCGGGGCTATCCGTCGCACGGCTTTGCTGACGGTGGAGGGGGAGCGGGACGATATCTGCTCCATCGGCCAGACCATGGCTGCACATGATTTGTGCGCGAATATCCGCCCGCACCGCAAGCGCCACCATATGCAGGCGGGGGTGGGGCATTATGGGGTATTTTCTGGCCGCAAATGGGCGGGGCAGGTCTATCCCATCGTGCGCAATCACATTCTTGCGTCAGACTGAACTAGCCGGATATGAAGTGAACATGAAAAGGCCCGCGGCACAGATTTGCCGCGGGCCTTTTCATATGTATCGGAACACGCCCCGCGCTGGGGCGCGGATCACTCCGCTATGCGGTGAATATCGTGAACCGCAATCTGGATGGAATCATCCGGCTTTTGCAGCCAGTTGCGCTGACGCAGGGTTTTCACCGTGTCTTCATAGCCGGTGCGCCAATGGTCCCGCATTGAGGCGAGAGAGAACTCATAGTCCTTGTAATCGCGCTCATAGGTTTTTTCCTGATAAATCAGGTGGCAGATATTGACCGGCCCGGAGGTGGAGTAATCCTTCATCAGATCTCGATCCGCCTGGGTCAGCTGGTCTGCCGGTACACGCTGAAGCGCATCATACAGCTTGTTGCGCAGCTCCTGCACCCGGCGGAATACATCCGTCGTGTAGCGGGTGCGGCTGGAATAGCCGATATCCTTCTGCCGTTCCGCCACATCGAACATGTCGCGTGGCAGCGGGCCATGGGCGCTGAACAGATCAACCTGGAACACCAGCGCGCTGGGGTGATCGGGCTGATCCAGCAGGAACTGAAGCGGGGTGTTGGAAACCACGCCGCCATCCCAGTAATATTCACCATCAATCTTTACTGCGGGGAAGCCGGGCGGCAGCGCGCCGGAGGCCATGATGTGCTCCGGCTCGATGGTGTCTACCTTATTGTCGAAATAGATGAAGTTGCCTGTGCGCACATTCACCGCGCCAACCGAGAAGCGCTTCTCGTTGGAGTTGATGAGATCGAAATCCACCAGCTTCAGCAAGGTCTCGCGCAGGGGCGAGGTGTCGTAGAAGGAGGTTGCGCCGGTTGCGCCGCTGGGTTGAAGCCAGGGGTTGGGAACGCGCGGCTGGAAGAAGCCGGGCTGGCCGCGCATGATGGTCATGGCGGCGCTGAACTGGTTGCGCCACTGGCGGAAAATATCACCTTCCGGGGTCCAGACCATGCCCTTGTTGCCGGAGATGGTTTCCCAGAATTCGCGCAGACGCTGCACGCGCAGGGCGGGCGGGTTGCCGGCAATGATGGCTGAATTGATCGCGCCGATAGAGACGCCGGAAATCCAGTTTGGCTCGCAGCCGGCTTCGGAAAGCGCCTCATACACGCCGGCCTGATAGGCGCCAAGCGCACCGCCGCCCTGAAACACAAGGGCAATGCGCTCATAATCCTTGGTGATGTCGCACAGATCAGGGGGCAGTTCCCAGGCATTTGAAGACATGGTCATCTTCTCTCTTTTTGGGGCGGCTTTGCTCGGGTGGAATGAAAGCGTGGGAGCAGCGCCCCCACGCAAGATCATCACGCCTGCTCGTCTTTCAGATAGTCATACACCACCGTGCCGAGGCCGAGGGTAATGTCGGCCTTCAGATGCACGGCAGAGAGCACTTCAAGAACCGGCAATTGGGCCACTGTGCACAGGGCGTGGGGAAACAGCCCCAAGGCGGCCGGGCCCACCCAGCATTCCTTCAGCGTCACGTCTTCCATGTAATACTGCACCAGCTCGCACACGCGCGCAGAGCCATCGACATGGGGGATGATCTTCAGCAAGAAGGCGGGCTCAGCCAGAGAAGCGAGCACGGCTTCCCGGTCTGCGGCCACATGCTTGTAGCCCATGGTGGCGGAGGCGCACAGCACGCTGCCATAATGCAGGGAGCCGACCAGCGTATCCTTCTCGACCTGAAGACGCGGCCGCGCGAACTTCTTGGGGAAGCCCCACAATTCACGCCCACCGGCAATGGGGGCCTCATCGTCCAGATACATGCCCAGCACATAACCGCCCTTCACGCCATTCAGCGTGACGGGAACGACCTGCCCGGTTTCGGTGTAATCACCAAAGCCGGTGGAATCGGGCATGCGGATGAACTCATACTTGACGATGGGTTCATCAAATTTCATCGGCTCGGGCACCACCTTCTCCAGCGCGGCGGGGTCCGTGCGATAGGTGATGGTGAAAAACTCCCGATCAAAGAAGCGATATGGCCCCTTGGGGAAGGAAGGGCTTGTCAGCGGCATGGAATAGGCTGAACGACGGACGTCTTCGATCTTCATGAGAGGCAGATCTCCAGTCGAGCGTGACGGGGGCTGATACAGTATCGCTGCTCCGCGAAAGGGGCGTGTACGTGGGAACCCACCCCAAGACTGCACAAGCCTTTATGTAGCGCATGTTTATCGCAATGCAATCAGAAGGTGAGAATGCCTGCGCCGCCCTTGACGGACGCGAAGGACAGCGCCCCTCCGGCGGTGTGCCAGCCCATGGCGTTCACGGCTGCGCCATCGGGCGCGCGCAGCAGAATTTCAGCGCCATCGGCAATACGCGCCATCATCACCATGCCGTCATCATAACCCATGGCCACCACAGGGTCTTTGGGGTGCGGCGCCACGCAGCTCACCCGTGCTGAAGGAGAAGGGGCCAGCATGGTGGGCTGTTTGCCCATCGGCCCATCCTTGGATTGGAACGGCCAGAGAATGGCCTCGCCCGAGCCGGATGATGCCAGCCATTTTCCATCGGCAGTAAAAGCGAAGGAGCGGACGCGTGAAGGGTAGCCCTTCATGCGCATATGCGCGCCATCCACCACCCGCCAGCCATGAAGCGCAGGCTCTTGCATGGAAGAGACGACGAAGCGCCCATCCGGCGAGAACTGCACGCCAAGATGTGAGCCCTTCCATTCCAGCTTCTCCGGCTTGGCCCCCGGCGCATTGGGAAACCACAGGGTCACACCGCCATAATGCGCAATCGCCAGACGCAGGCCCTTGGGCGCGAAGGCCAGCCCTCCCACGGTGGAGGGGGCGTCGAAGCTCTTGATCGCACCCTTGCCGTCGCGCACGAAGGCGGTCTTGCCGGCAGACCAGGCCCGCGCCCCGGAGGGGCCAAAGGCGATGCGATCAATCCATTTGTGCTTGTGCTCGGAGAGGGGCTCGCTGTCCCCGCTTTCCCGCGTTTCCACCACGCGGCCATCATCGCCGCCGCTCAGCAGGCGACCATCTTCCATGATGGCGGAGAGAATGGCCCCTTCATGCAACTGCATGCGGCGGATTTCGGCATTCTCGTTCACCAGAAGCAGTTCGCCATCCGCGCTCACAAAGGCCGGAGTGTCGCCCAGAAAGCCGGCCGTGATGATCTCGGCATCAAGGGCGAGGGTGTGAACCTTGTCGGTGAGGCTGGATGGGGCGGAGGTCATTGCGACGCAACTTTCCGGCTGAAGGAGAGGAAAGCATGTATGTAGGCTGCCGGTCGCAAATGCGATAGGCGCGGTGCGGAAAAGTCTTCCACCTCACCAGATGGCCTGCGCCCGCCATGGCCTGATATAGAGGCGCCAGCCTTTCTTTCCGCCCGCCATGATCGCCAGCTTGCATGACTGACACACCCTCCTTCGATGCCGCCTTGCCCATTGATGCTGTTCTGCCGCAGCTTCAGTCCCTGCTGGCCTGCGGCTCCTGCGCCGTGCTGGTTGCGCCGCCCGGTGCGGGCAAGACCACGCGGGTGCCGCTGGCCCTGCTGCATGAGGCATGGGTGGCGGGCCGTCGCATTCTCATGCTGGAGCCGCGTCGTCTGGCTGCCCGTGCCGCCGCGCACCGCATGGCGCAGACACTGGGCGAGCGTGTGGGCGAGACGGTGGGCTATCGCGTGCGGCTGAAAGCCGAGGTGTCGCGTCGCACCCGCATCGAGGTGGTCACGGAAGGGGTCTTCACCCGTATGGTGTTGGATGATCCTGAACTATCGGGTGTCGCCGCCGTGCTGTTCGACGAGTTCCATGAACGCAGTCTGGATGCTGATCTTGGCCTCGCACTGGCGCTGGATACGCAACGCGGGCTGAGGGAGGATCTGCGGCTTCTGGCTATGTCGGCCACGCTGGATGGTGCGCGGGTGGCGGCCCTGATGGGGGAAGACGCGCCGGCCCCGGTTCTGGAAAGTGCAGGGCGGGCCTTTCCGGTTGAAACGCACTATCTGGGGCGCGATGCCCGTGCGCCAATCGCCCCGCAGGTGTCGGAGGCGGTGGTGCGGGCTCTGACGCATGAAAAAGGCTCTGTGCTGGCCTTTCTGCCGGGGGCGGGTGAAATTCGCAGGGCGGAAGATCTGCTGCGCAATAGTGTGCGAGATTCCTCGATTGACATCGTGCCCCTGTATGGCGCGCTGGATCAGGCCCAGCAGGACAGGGCCGTTCTGCCCACCCCGGCCGGGCGGCGCAAGGTGGTGCTGGCCACCTCCATTGCCGAAACCTCTCTCACCATTGAAGGTGTGCGGGTGGTGGTGGATAGCGGCCTGGCCCGCGTGCCGCGCTATGAGCCTGATGTGGGGCTGACACGGCTGGAAACCGTGCGCGTCTCGCGGGCCAGCGCAGACCAGCGCCGGGGTCGCGCCGGGCGGACTGAACCTGGCGTTTGCTACCGGCTGTGGCATGAGGGGGAGACGGCCAGCCTGCCGCCCTTCGCCACGCCGGAAATTCTGGCGGCGGATCTCACCGGGCTGGTGCTGGATCTGGCCCGTGTGGGCGTGCGTGAGCCGGTCGCCCTGCCTTTTCTTGATCCGCCGCCCGCGCCTGCCGTGGCTGAGGCGAAGGCTCTGCTGTGTCTGCTGGGAGCCCTGGATGAAGAGGGCGGCGTGACGGAACTGGGTGCGCGCATGGCGCGCCTGCCTTTGCCGCCGCGTCTGGCCCATATGGTGGTGATGGGCGCGCGCCGGGGCAGGGGGGCGCTGGCTGCCAATATCGCAGCCTTGTTGACCGAGCGCGGTCTGGGCGGCGAGAGCGTGGATTTGCTGCATCGCCTCGACGGGTTCCTGCGTGATCGTTCCCGCCGGGCGGAAGATGCACGTCGTCTGGCTGCTCGCTGGGCTGAAACGGCAGAACGGGGCGTGACGCCGGCGCGGGAAGAGATGTCTCCCGCTGCCCTTCTGGCCCTTGCCTTTCCGGATCGGGTGGCGAAGGCGCGTGGAGATGGTGCGCGCTTTCTTCTGGCTAATGGACGCGGTGGGGTGATGGACCCGGCGGTGGGCCTTGCACGCGCGCCTTTTCTGGCGGTGGCCGAAATCTCCGGCAAGGCGGAGGCTGCGCGCATCACGCTTGCGGCGGCCCTGACGGTGGAGGAACTGGAGAGCCTGTTTGAGGACCAGATTCAGGCCGGTCACGATGTGAGCTTCGATCGGCAGGCCGCAGCCATGCGGGCGCGTGAAGTGCGCCGGCTTGGCGCTCTTCAGCTGGCCAGCCGCCCCTGCAAGCTGGAGGCGGACAGCGAAACGGCGCGGCTGCTGGCACAGGGCATTGCAGCGCTGGGGCTTGAACGCCTGCCCTGGAGCCCGGCGCTGAAGCAGTGGCGGGAGCGGGTGATGTTTCTGCGTGCTGCGGAGGGTGGGGTCTGGCCGGATCTCACCGACAACACCCTCGTCGCTACGGTGGAGACATGGCTCGCCCCTTTTATCGAGGGGGAAACGGCGCTGTCCTCAATCGGGGCTGAGCAGGTCTCCAATGCCCTGCGCAGCCTGTTGCCTTATGAGTTGGGCCGCCGGCTGGAAGAGGAGGCCCCCACCCATTTCACCGCGCCCACTGGCTCGCGTCTGCCGATAGATTATGGCGCGGAAGGCGGGCCGCAGGTGCAGGTGAGGGTGCAGGAGCTGTTTGGCCTGAACGAGCATCCGGCCATGGCGGGCGGGCGTGTGCCACTGACACTGGCTTTGCTTTCACCTGCCCGTCGCCCCATTCAGGTGACGCAGGATCTGCCGCAATTCTGGCGCGGCTCCTGGCGGGATGTGCGCGCCGAAATGCGCGGGCGCTATCCCAGGCATCCCTGGCCGGAAGACCCGGCAGAAGCCCCGCCCACCACACGCGCCAAGCCCAGAGGGACCTGACGGCGGGGTGGGCGTTGAGCCGGAGATGCGCTCAGGCACCTTCCGGCGGCAGCGGGCGGGGATGGCCCTTTTCATCCACGGCCACACAGGTGAAAACGGCCTGGGTCACCTTGATGGTTTCATCGGTGCCGCGATCCCGCCGCCAGGCGGCGACATCAATACGGATGGAGGTGCGCCCCACCTTTTCCACATTGGCGAACAGGCTTACTTCATCTCCCACATAAACAGGAGACAGGAAGCTGATGGCTTCCACCGAAGCCGTGACCGTGCGCCCCTTGGCGCGGCGGGCGGCCACGTTACCTGCGGCAAGGTCCATTTGAGACATCAGCCAGCCACCGAAAATATCGCCCGCCGCATTGGTGTCTGCCGGCATGGCGATGGTGCGGATGGCGGGGGCGCTTTCCGGCATCCTGGCTTTTGTGTCTTGCATCAGTTTTCTCCGAGTCCCGCCAGATTGAGAGCTCCTGACGGTGGGCGCAGCTTAGAACATTTCATGGCCGGGTGGTATCGGGGCAGGGGAGCATCTGTTGTGCGGTACGGCGTTTGTCCCGCCGGGCAGGGGTGCTTCGGCAATCTCAGGTTGTGTTTTGTGGAAAAGATACAATCAACGTGCTGAAATTTGATTCACCTCAGAGCCAAATGACGATTTTTCTGCTCATATATGTGCGTCCATGTCTTCTCGGGGCAGACAGGGCATGGATACCGGCTCCGCCTGGCTGTGTGGGCGGAGCCGGCCTTTTTCCCCGCATGCTGCTCTGATCTTCGGCGGCAGCCCTTTCTTCGGGAAGATTCCTGCAAGATGTATGGGCATGTCTGTTTCGGGCTGATGGGTTTTGCGCCAATTCGGCAAAATCAAGGCAATCAGCCGGTTGAAAATCGGGCCGGGCATGTGGTTGCGGCATGCCCTTTCACCTTTCCCGCAATTGCAAAAAGAGCTAAGAAGAAGGCCTCATGAACAGGGTGCCTCCTTTCATTACGGGAGCGGAACGGGTGTTGCGCGCGAAAACCTTCATATCCGCGTTCGCGAACGCATGGTCTCGTGGCTGGCGGAAAAGCGGGCCGGACCGCAGCCGCGCCGGGCGCCCTGCTCTGGCTTTGGCGGCGCTCGCAGGCGTTGTGGCTCTTGCGCCGCTGGCCGCGCAGGCCAACCCCATTCTTCTGGTGGAGGCTGAAACCGGCCGGGTGCTGGAGCAGAAGGATGCCGGCAAACCTTGGTATCCGGCCTCCGTCACCAAGCTGATGACTACCTATGTGGCGCTGCACGCTGTGAAAAGCGGGCGCCTCGCCATGGATACGCCCATCACCGTCTCCCGGAATGCCGCCTCGCAGCAACCTTCCAAGATGGGGTTCAAGCCCGGCACGAAAGTGACGCTGGAAGATGCCCTGAAGATGCTGATGGTGAAATCCGCCAATGATATCGCCGTGACGGTGGCGGAAGGGGTTGGCGGTTCGGAAGAGGAATTCGTCAGGGAGATGAACGCCGTGGCCCAGCATCTGGGCATGAGCGGCACGCATTTTGCCAACCCTCACGGATTGCCCAATCCCGGACAGGTGACGACCGCGCGCGATATGGCCCTTCTGGTGCGTGCGCTGATTTATCATTTCCCGGAATATGAAGGGCTGTTCCGCATCCCTTCCATCAAGATTGGTAACCGGGTATTGCGCAATTATAACCGCCTGATTGATCGCTATCCCGGCGCGGATGGCATGAAAACCGGCTTCATCTGTGATTCCGGCTTCAATCTGGTGGCCACGGCCACGCGCGGCAATCGCCGGTTGATTGCGGTGGTGTTCGGCTCTCATTCCGCCAAGGGGCGCAATGAGGATGCCGCCCTGCTGCTGGAAAAGGGCTTCCGCTCCGGGCCCAGCCTCTCCTTCTTCAGCACCACCTTGTCCAGCCTGCCCAATGAGGGGGGGCAGCCGGAAAGCATGCGGGCCGAAGTTTGTGGTGCCAAGCGCAACACTGTGGCCGCTGAAAATGAGGATGAACAGCCCGGCGGGCAAACGCTGGGGGGGCTTCTGTCCTTCAATGATCCGGGCTTGCCGGCTTCCGGCGCGGAATTGTTGCAGAAACTGCCCCCCTCCATGCCTCCGGTTCGGGTTTCTGCGGATACAAGCGGTGTGGCCGGTAAAAACACTGCACGCAGATCCTCCAACAAGAGCAGTTCTGACAAGCCGCGCGCGGCTGCCGGTGGAGCGCCCATTCCGCCTTCTCGTCCAGCTATCTGAGCGGAAGAATGGAGCATGCGCCCACAACTTCGCTGTTGTGGGCGTTTTCATGCCGGCTTTTCATGTCGGCATTTCAGGGCGGGGCCGTGTGCGGATGACGCCGCAGGGCAGCGCAAGACGATTTCTTCGTCCAAAGCGGTAGCCACTGCCTGCGCAAATGCTCTAGCTTGCCGGCATGTCTGGCGCAGATCCCAAGGCGGGGCCTCCGGCTCCCATTTCACTCACTGTTCTGACTGGCTTTCTCGGGGCGGGGAAGACCAGCCTGCTCAATCGCCTGCTGGCTGATCCGGCGCTGGCGGATACGGCCGTGCTCATCAATGAATTTGGTGAGATCGGGCTGGATCATCTGCTTGTCCGCACGGTGGAGGAGGGCGTGGTGCTGCTCTCTTCCGGCTGTCTGTGCTGCACGGTGCGGGGGGATCTGGTGGCGGCGCTGGAGGATCTGCTGCGCGGACGTGACAACAAGCGCCTGCCGCCTTTCACCCGTGTGGTGATCGAAACCACGGGGCTGGCAGATCCGGCCCCGGTGCTTCACACCATCATGACTCACCCCTATCTGGTGCTGCGTTATCGCCTGGATGGGGTGGTGTGTGTGGTGGATGCGGTGAATGGTGACGCCACGCTGGATGCCCATGCAGAAGCCGTCAAGCAGGTGGCCATGGCAGACCGCATCGTGCTGACCAAGACGGATCTTCTCGTCACGCCGGAAGAACAGGCGCAGGGGCGGGCCTTGCGTTACCGGCTGGAGCAACTGGCCCCCGGCGCCCGCATGCTGGATGCGGCGCAGGGCGAGGCCTCGGCCGATCAGTTGCTGAATGCCGGCCTGTATGACCCCACTGGCAAAAGCCCGGATGTGGCGCGATGGCTGGCGGATGAAGCCATTGCGGCGGCGCAGGAGACGGGTGATGCCTGTGCGCCACGCCATGATCCGAACAGGCATGATGCGCATATCCGCGCCTTCACTCTGGCGACGGATGCAGCCATCTCTCCAGCCACGCTGGATATGTTTCTGGATCTGGTGCGGGCGAACCACGGGGCCCATATGCTGCGGCTGAAGGGGATCGTGAAGATGAGTGATACGCCGGATCAGCCCATGGTTATCCATGGCGTACAGCATGTGATGCACCCGCCAGAGCGTTTGCCCGCCTGGCCGGATGAGGATCATCGTACCCGTCTGGTGATGATTGTGCGGGATCTGGAGCCGCGCCGGATCGCGGATCTGTTCAACGCCTTTCTGGGGATTCCGCGCATTGATGGACCGGACAAGGTGGCCTTGACGGAAAATCCGCTGGCCCCACCCGGCATGGGGTAGGGGGCCGCGCAGAGCCTTGTCGGAAACATTTGTTGTTGCCGGCAAACAGGTTGCTGGCAGGCATATGCGCCAACAACCGCACCAGAGCCAAAGGGAGAGATGCATGAGCACGCAGGCCGAGATTAATGCCGTTCTGGATTTCTGGCGCTCGGAGGGGCAGCAGAAATGGTTCGGAGGCGGGCCGGTGTTCGATGAAGAGGTGAAGAATCATCTTTTGTCGGCTTATGAGCGCGCCGTGGCCGGCGAACTGGATGATTGGCAGGATGCGCCGGAAAGCGCCGTTGCGCGGATCATTCTGCTGGATCAGGTGCCGCGTCATGTGTTTCGCGGCACGCCTCGCGCCTTTGCAACGGATATTCTCGCCCTTGCCGCAGCGGAATATGCGGTGGCCCGTGGGTTCGATCAGGCGCCGGCCGTGAATGCGCCGCCTTCATTGCGGGGCTTTTTCTATCTGCCCTTCATGCATGCAGAAAATGCGCGGGCGCAGGCCCGCTGTGTGGCTCTCTATGAGGCGTGGGGAGATGAAACCGGGCTGGAATTTGCACGTATTCATCAGGATGCGATCACCCGTTTTGGTCGCTTTCCCCATCGCAACCCCATTCTGGGGCGCACGACTACGCCGGAAGAACAGGCCTATCTGGATGGCGGCGGCTTCAGCGGCTGACGGGTGGTGGCAGGTGGGGCTTTAGCCCCGCCTTTCCGGTATCTGTCCGGTCTGGGTCAGATGGGCGAGCACGCCTTCTGCTGCGGCCCGCCCGGTGGCGAAGCAGGCCTGAAGTAGATAGCCCCCTGTGGGTGCGTCCCAATCCATCATCTCGCCACATACAAAGGTGCCGGGAAGGGCGGTGAGCTCGTAATCTTCCCCGATACCTTCCCACATGATGCCGCCGGCGCTGGAAATGGCGCGGCTGATGCCGGCCAGCCCGGTGACAGGCAAGGGCAGGGCCTTGATGAGATGGGCCAGTTCTGCGGCGGTTTCAGGCCGGCTCTGGCCCATCACCTCCCGCACCAGCCCAGTGGCTACGGGTGAAAGCCCCGCAGCCTTGCGCATGAGATTGGCGAATGAGAGCTTGCGTGGCGCAGCGGCCAGCCGGGCGGTGAGGGCTGCCACATCCAGATCGGGGCGCAGGTCCACCAGAAGCGTGGAGTGGCCGGCGGACAGGGCATGGCGCAATTTGCGGGAAAGGGCATAGATCACGCCGCCTTCCAGTCCGTTCCGCGTCACCATCGCCTCGCCGCGAACCTTTTCTCCGCCGCAGCTCATGGCGATGCGCTTGAGGGGGCTGCCGGCAAATTTCTCCCGGAATATATCCGACCAGTCGAGGTGAATGCCCATATTGGAGGGCGTCAGTTCGCGTATCTGCACGCCCTGTTGTTCCAGCAGGCGCACCCAGTGGCCATCTGAGCCGAGGCGAGGCCAGGAGGCACCCCCCAGCGCCAGAATGGTGGCGTGGGGCCGGCTCTCCACAGGGCCTTCGGGCGTTTCAAACCGCAGCGCGCCATCTGTGCTCCAGCCCAGCCAGTTATGACGGGGATGAAGCTGAACGCCGAGGCGGGTCAGACGCGCCAGCCAGGCGCGAAGCAGCGGGCTGGCCTTGAAGCTGTGCGGAAAAACCCTCCCGCTGGAGCCAATGAAGGTCGGCTCACCCAGTTCTTCGGCCCAGCGTTGCAGCGCGGAAGGCGGAAACGCCCGCAGGGCCGCTTCAAGCCGCTCCGCTGCTTCGCCATAGCGGGCCAGAAACCGGGGAAAGGGTTCTGAATGGGTGAGGTTCAGCCCGCCTCGCCCGGCCATGAGAAACTTGCGTGCGGGTGAGGGCATCCGGTCATGCAGATGCACCTGAAGGCCCGCCTGGCCCAGCCTTTCTGCCGCTGCAAGGCCGGCCGGGCCGGAACCGATAATGGCGATATGGGGCGGGGAAGAGGTACGCGGCATGGTGTTGGGCTGGCTCAAACTGGAAGAGGGAGAGAATCGGCCCGAGGCGCTCGGGCGGTGCGGAAAGAATCGAGGAAGGTTTCGGTGGCAGCGCCAGCCTGAATGAAGGTTCCACCCCCTTCTCTAGAGTGCGATCCGGTTTCATGGAACCACTCAATTGTTGCGAAGCCACGACAGGATTGGCGCAGCAGGCCGCACCCTGCGGATGAAACGGCATGTGCATAATCTGCTGTGACTTGCCGCCTCACGGCGTGCCTGTGCGCTGCTCCGAGGCCGGGAAAGATGCGCTGGAACAGCAGGATAGAGAACGTTGCCGGGCGTGCTCGTCTCAGCTTTATCCGGGGCTGGAAACGGGAGCGAAGCCGGCATGCCCACAAGATGGGCGAGATCTGAGCCGGCATGAAAACCTCCTTTTAATTTCGCCGCTCTATGCCTTGCAGCATCAGTCTTCCTTTGGGTTATGGATCATGTCAGCTTCGAACCAGCCACCGAGATCGGTCAATTTCCCCTCGCTCCTGGTTTCGGAGGACGGGGGCACGAATGAGCGCGCTTCCGGCACCCGGACAGCCCGGCATCTTCTGCCTCAGGATCTGCGCGATCTGGACCATGTGTTGCGGACAAATGCCGGACGCAACAGCCATATGGCTTTCCAGCCGGGGCAGGCGGGGGATGTTTCAGCCAGCGCCATACAGGTTAGCACCGCACAGGCTGGCTCCATGCAGAGAAACGCTGCGCCGGCTGCCTCCATGTCCGGGGCTTCCATGTCCGGGGCTTCCGTGTCGGTTGCGTCCGCTTCGGCCGCGCCCATCATGTCGGCGGCCATGACGCCTGCTCCTGTGGAGCCTCTCCCTGAGACGCACCCAGCCGGCGTTCATACTTCTGACGTTCATACTTGGATCGACTCGGATTTTGTGCCGAGCTGGCTGCGGCCCTTCAATCTGGATGGCAACACCCGCTTCACCCGAACGCCGGATCATCTGATGCGCAAATCGGATGAAGAGCTGGTGGCTGAAGCTGCTGCAACAGTGCCCCCTCAGCCGGAAGACCTGTCCACTGCCGATGAGATTGGCTACTGCATCGGCGGGGCAGGCTGGCATTTTCTGGATGTGCCGCCGGATGTGGATGAGGAGGCGGGAGCTGCCTCCAGTGTTCATGCCGATCTGGAGGCCCTTGAACATGCTTTCTCGGATCTTCCGGCCCAGCAGTCCGTCGCCTCGGAGCTGAGTGCGGAAGAGGTGGAGCGTGCCGCCGCCTATGCCGCCCCGGACGTTGCTGCGGCCCCTGTAAAGGTGGAGCCTGAGCTTCTGATTGAAGCGGATGCCGGGGGGGAACTGTCGGAAGCACAGGCCGGGCAGATGCTGCATGCACCGGACGATCTGGAATTTGCGGCCAGCCTCTCGGATGAGGAACTGCGTTATTATGCGCAAGGCGGCCAGCCTGTTGTGCAGGATGAGAGCGCCTTTCAGCCCGAAGCTTCGATGCCTGACATGCAGCCGGAAACAGGCGTGGCTGATGAGGGTATGACTGAGGCCGGGCAGGAGCTGCATTTCCGCGATTGGGCGGATGCGGCCTGGGCCGACGCCAACGCGTCTTCGATCGAACAGGCCATGCCGGCACTCACGCCTTCTGCTCTCACCTTCGGGGGCGGGCTGATGCAGGATGCCCTGCAACAGAACCCGCTTGAGAGCGAGATGGCGGGGCAGGTGAGCGGGCAGGTGGTCGGGCAGGTGAGCAGGTCGTCGGATGCCCGCCCCGTTGCCGCTACGCAGATGGATGGAGAGCCGGCTCTTCTGCATGCTGATGCGGAAACGGCTGATTTGGGGCGCTCCGAAGCGGAGGATGCGGAAGCCCTGACGTGTGGTGCCTCTGCTCTGGAGGCCGGCGAACTGGTTGCGCAGGAGCCAGCCTTTGAGGCGTCGGTCTCCGCGCGTGATGGGGAGGAGCAGATGGATTTCGCTCCGCCGGCGCATCTCATGGTGCTGGCGCGCAGTTTCATTCTGGGTGATGCCGATTTTGTCCGCGACCATGCGGGCGATCAGGATCTGCAACCGCTGGTGGGCGGTGCCGCCATCGGCATGCCTGTGGTGGGAGACGCCGAGCTGGAGGCCATGGGCTGGTCTTCCGATGCGCAGCATGAGGCTGAAGCCGCGGAAGAGGCTGAATTGGCTGGTGACGTCGTGGATGCCACGATGCTGGCCCGCCCGGAAGAGGACCTGCCGATCGAGGCTGAGGGGCTCATCGCGGACACTGACGGACTGGACAGCGTTGCTGAGACCGTCGTGGAAACAGAGGATCTCTCCGAAACCACAGCTCTTTCCGAACCCGTAGTGTTTGCTGAACCCGTCGCCGATATCTCTGACGAACTCATCGGGCAGGATGAGGCACAGATGGCCGACGCGGATATTGCCGAAAGCCCGGTTCTGATTGCGGATGCCGCAATCGGGGCTCTGGACGAGGTGCCGGCCCAGCACGCTGTTGCTGAGGTCGCCGAGGCCGCGACAGGGTTGGCCGAAGTGGTGGATTTGCCCGAAGCCCCGCTGGACACGTTTGTGGCGGTGGTGTGCGAGGCGCTCGCCGAGGTTTCCGGCGATGCACTGCTGGATGAAGCCGGCCTGATGCATGTGGCCGAAGAGACCTTCGCCGCGGAGGATGTCGCCCCGCTTCAGTCCTCCATTGCAGATGCTGTGGCGGAAAGCCTTGAGGTGGAGACCTTCTCGGCTTTGGAGCCGGCTGAGGAGATCGCGCATGATGAGGCGGACCTTCTCATTCATGACGCTGTAGCTTGTGAGGATGACGTCGCCGAAGACGCGATGGATGAAATCGAGGCTGAACGGATCAGCGAAGATGTGAGTGCGGCTGAACACGTTATCGAGGAGATGGCGGTGGTCGCCGGGGATGCGTGCGCAGCCGAAACGGAAGCGGACGGGCAAGACGCCGCTCCGGTGCAGGACGAACCCGCATCCGCACTGGTCCTGACGGAAGAGACGTGCGTGCAGGATGAGGCGGCGGATGCTGTGGCCGTGCAGCCTGAAAGCCAGCCTTCCACGCCTGAGGCGCAGGATATGGGCCTGGCCGCTGCGGCCAGTGTTGGCGGGCAGGTTCTGGGGGCGGGCTTCCAGTGGCAGCCTTATCAGCAGAATATCAGCTCTGATCTGATGCGGTTTGGTCTGGTGGCCCAGCCGGTTGCACCGGCTGCCGTACAGCCCTCCGCAACTGTCGCGCAGGCCCCGGTTCAGGCGTCCACGCAGGATGACAGCGCGGGTGAAGCCCCGGCCGCGCCCGCGCCCGCAGCTGTGGCGACAGGAACAGATCTGGTGGTGGTGCCCGGCGAGCCGGTAGCTGCCTATCAGTTGCCTGATCTGGATCTGCTGAGCGAGCCGCCGGAACTGGAGCCCGATTACGAGCTTTCGGAAGAGGCTCTGGATCAGAACTCTGCCGCCCTTCAGCAGATTCTGCGTGATTTTGGCGTGCGTGGCGAAGTGATCGACGCCAATCCCGGCCCGGTTGTCACCATGTATGAGTTTGAGCCCGCGCCGGGTGTGAAGTCCTCCCGCGTGATTGGCCTTGCCGATGATATCGCCCGCTCCATGAGCGCCATTTCCGCCCGTGTGGCGGTGGTGCCCGGTCGCAATGTCATCGGTATTGAACTGCCGAACCGCCGGCGTGATACGGTGTGGCTGCGGGAGCTGCTCTCCAGCCAGGAGTTCGAGGAAGCCCGCACCAAGCTTGGCCTTGGCCTGGGCAAGACCATTGGCGGCGAGCCGGTGATTGCGGATCTGGCCCGCATGCCGCATCTGCTGGTTGCCGGCACCACGGGTTCCGGCAAGTCGGTGGCCATCAATACCATGATTTTGAGCCTGCTCTACCAGCACACGCCCGAGCAGTGCCGGCTCATCATGATCGACCCCAAGATGCTGGAGCTCTCCATCTATGAGGGCATCCCCCATCTGCTCACCCCCGTGGTGACGGACCCGAAGAAGGCCATCATCGCCCTGAAATGGGCGGTGAAGGAGATGGAGGATCGTTACCGCAAGATGGCGCGTCTGGCCGTGCGCAATATTGATGGCTTCAATGCCCGCATGGCCGAGGCCCGCGTGAAGGGTGAGGTCATCACGCGTCAGGTGCAGGTGGGCTTCGACAAGGAAAGCGGTGAGGCGCTGTTCGAGGAGCAGGAGATGGATCTCTCCCCGCTTCCCTACATCGTCATCATCGTGGACGAAATGGCCGACCTGATGATGGTGGCCGGCAAGGAAATCGAGGGCGCGATCCAGCGTCTGGCCCAGATGGCTCGTGCCGCCGGCATCCATCTGGTGATGGCGACCCAGCGTCCTTCAGTGGATGTCATCACCGGCACCATCAAGGCCAATTTCCCCACTCGCATTTCCTTCCAGGTCACCAGCAAGATCGACAGCCGTACCATTCTGGGCGAGATGGGCGCGGAGACGCTGCTGGGCCAGGGCGACATGCTGTTCATGGCCGGTGGCGGACGCATCCAGCGGGTGCACGCCCCCTTCGTCTCGGATGCCGAGGTGGAGCATGTGGTCTCCTATCTGAAGACCCAGGGCGGCCCGGAATATCTTGAGGAAGTGGTGACGGATGCCGAGGCCGAAGGCTCCGGCGAGGGTGATGACAGCGCCGTGTTCGACAAGGGCAGCATGGGCGATGGCTCCGGCGATCTTTATGAGCAGGCCGTGGCCATTGTGATGCGTGATCGCAAGGCTTCCACCTCCTATATCCAGCGTCGTTTGCAGGTGGGCTACAACAAGGCCGCCAGCCTGATGGAGCGGATGGAGGAGGAAGGTATTGTTGGCGCGGCCAACCATGCCGGAAAGCGCGAGATTCTGGCGCTGAACAGGGGCGAGTGATCCGCCCTTCCAGGGTTGAATGAAGAAAAGCCCCGGTCGCAAGGCCGGGGCTTTTCTTGTGTGGCCGGCCTGCCGGCCCGGCCAATGAGATGGAATTTTTGACATGATCTCTGTATTCGAAAGCCCGTTCAAGGGTATTCGGCTTGAAGAGCAGGTGAAGAACCCGAACATTATTGTGGGGCGGTACAGCTATTATTCCGGCTATTATCACGGCCATGGGTTTGATGATTGCGCCCGCTTCCTCTCCCATGATGAAGGCGTGGACAGGCTGATTGTCGGCAGTTTCTGTTCCATCGGCTCCGGTGCGGCCTTCATCATGGCCGGCAATCAGGGGCACAGGACAGACTGGATCAGCACCTTCCCCTTCTTCTGGATGCCGGAGGTGGCGGCGTTCGAGGGGGCGCAGAATGGGTTTCAGCCGGCAGGCGATACCGTTATCGGGAATGATGTGTGGATCGGCTCAGAGGCCATCATCATGCCGGGCGTCCGCATTGGGGATGGGGCGGTGATCGGGACGCGGGCACTCGTGACCCGTGATGTGGAGCCTTATGCCATTGTCGGCGGAAATCCGGCACGTCTCATCCGCCGGCGCTTTGATGACGCCCGGATACAGTTGCTGCTTGAAATGAAGTGGTGGGAGTGGACAGACGCGCAGTTGAAGGCCGCAATGCCGCTTGTGACGTGTGGCGATGTGGAGGCGCTGCATCAATACTGGCGAAGCGTTATAAAGGCCCGCTGAAGGGCGCGCCGCCATAAGCAGCGCACCCTTTTAAATCGGGGCTTTTCAGGCTTCAGGCTGCGTCCGTGCGGCGGGCCTGCTCGGCCAGCGCCACAAGGCCCTTGCGCACGGCCATGGCGGTGGCGGCGCGCTCGGGGAAGGCGATGCGGTGCACGCTGCGCCCGGCAGCAACCTCGAAGCCTTCCGGGTCAAGGCTGATGAGCTTCCACGCACCATCGTCGGCCCCGGCCAGACGGGTGGCGTAAAGGGCCACGGCGTCGGCATGGTCCTCATTCATGTGGGAGATGACGCCGGCGGTCGACTCGGCCAGCGCCTCAGCCCCTGACCAGTCCGTCAGCAGATCCTTGCCATCCACATCAATGATGCGACCGAAGCCTTCCACCAGATGCGCGCTCTCGATCTGGATGCGATAGAAGGCAAAATCCGGGAAATCGACATAGCGGCCGGCATCTTCATGGCGGGCCAGGAAGCGTTCGCGCACTTGCGGATCATCCACCAGCTCCGCCTTGCCGCGCAGGCTGGCGCGGGCGGCATTCATCGGGTCTGGCGCGGAAAGGGTGGCGACCAGAAGGGTCACGCGCCCATCGCGTTCGACAAACTGGGTGTGCAGCGCCAGCTTGGAGATCAGCAGGGTGGGCTGGCCTGCCGGGTCTGTGCCTACCGCCACCATGGAGGCATAAGGGGCACCGGTCTCATCCAGCGTGGCCAGAGAGCCAAAGCGCGCTTCGTGGATCAGCCGGCGAACGACTGCGGCAGGCTTGCTCATGAGAATCCTCCTTGTTTCGAGGGGAGGATGCCGTTTTTGCGAGCGGTTCGCAAGGCGCTTCATGCGCACATTGTTTCTCTCTGCAACACACTTGCATACCGCCATAAGAGCGGGCATGTCTCATTTTTGCAGAATTAGACGTTCATAAGCCGCGCAGATGTTTGGAGTTCGGGGAAAAAGCGACTATTTTGACGCTGTTGGTCCTTGAGTGTCACATTTTGGCCACGCGAAACGGGTTCACCAGCGCACTTGACCGCAATTTCCCCGGCCATGCGTTTGTTCCGTGCCGCAGCACCTGCGGGTGATGGTTCCGAAAGACAGACGCGTCAGTGGCGAACGCGCCGGACGGCAGATAACGGCTTGAAAGAGGTGTCATGCCTACCATCGCTCTCGTCGATGACGATCGCAACATTCTCACCTCGGTCTCCATCGCGCTGGAGGCGGAAGGCTACCGTATCGAAACCTACACCGATGGCGCTTCCGCGCTGGAAGGTTTCAAGACCAATCCGCCAGATATGGCCATCTTCGATATCAAGATGCCGCGCATGGATGGCATGGAGCTTCTGCGCCGTGTGCGCCAGAAGACCGACATGCCGGTCATCTTTCTCACCTCCAAGGATGATGAGATTGATGAGCTGTTCGGCCTGAAGATGGGTGCGGACGATTTCATCAAGAAGCCCTTCTCCCAGCGCCTGCTGGTGGAACGGGTGAAGGCCGTTCTGCGCCGTTCGGGTGCGCGTGAAGGCAGCCCCGTGCGTGAAACCGACAGCGCCAAGGTGCTGGAACGCGGACATCTGCGCATGGACCCGGAGCGTCACACCTGCACTTGGAAAGGTGCGCCGGTCACGCTTACCGTCACCGAATTTCTCATCTTGCAGGCTCTGGCCCAGCGCCCCGGCGTGGTCAAAAGCCGCAATGCGCTCATGGATGCGGCCTATGATGATCAGGTCTATGTGGATGACCGCACTATCGACAGCCACATCAAGCGCCTGCGCAAGAAGTTCAAGGTGGTGGATGACAGCTTCGAGATGATCGAAACGCTCTATGGCGTTGGCTACCGCTTCAAGGAGTGAGCGCGGGTGGTCTGAGGGCCGCTCGCGCAACAGGGCATGACAGCACATCGCGAAGCAGCACAAGCCGGCTCTGTGGATGCGGAGACGGGCAGGGGGGCGTCTGCCTCCGAGGCGGCCTCTGCCGCTCCGGCTGGGCCGGAGCAGGCGGGTGATGGGGCTGTGCGTGGTGATGGCGTCGCTGCTGACACCGCTCCGCTGAAGCGGAGCTGGTGGAGTGGCGCTGGGGCGCGCATGGCCGCGCTGGGGCGCTGGGGGCGCCGTTTCATCATCTTCCGCAGTTTTTCATCTCTGACCCAGCGCATTGTGTTGCTGAATGTGGCGGGCCTGTGCGCGCTGGTGTCCGGCATTCTTTATCTGTCGGAGTTTCGCGCCGGCCTGATTGATGCACGGGTGCAGAGCCTGATGGTGCAGGGCGAGATTATCGCCGCGGCCATCGCCTCTTCCGCGCAGGTGGAAACCAATTCCATCTCGGTGGACCCGGACCGGCTGCTGGAATTGCAGGCCGGGGAAAGCTATGGCCCCAGCGAGGACGGGTTCTCTCCGCTGGAGTTTCCCATCAATCCCGAACGTGTGGCTCCGGTGCTGCGCCGGCTTGTGGGCCCCACCCGGACCCGCGCCCGCATCTATGATCGTGATGGCCAGCTTCTGCTGGATTCGCGCTCGCTCTATTCGCGTGGGGAAATTCTGCGGTTTGATCTGCCGTCGCCCAATACGCCCCGGCCGGGTGTGGTGGAGCGGGCCTGGCAGGCTGTGCAGCTCTGGCTCGGGCGCGGGGATCTGCCTCTTTACAAGGAATATGGCCCGCAGGCCGGCAAGAATTACCCGGAAGTGGCCATTGCGGCGCTGGGCGGCAAGGCGAGCGAGGTGCGCGTGGATGAGCGTGGCCGGGTGGTGGTGTCGGTCGCGGTGCCCATCCAGCGTTTTCGCGCCATCCTCGGTGAGTTGATGCTCTCCACCCAAGGGGGGGAGATTGATGCAGCGGTGCGGGCCGAGCGTTTCGTGATCGTACGGGTGTTTCTGGTTTCCGCGGCGGTGATGGTGCTGCTGTCGGTGCTGCTGGCGGGCACTATCGCAGGCCCGGTGCGCAAACTGGCGGCTGCCGCGGAGCGCGTGCGCCGGCGTATCAAGACCCGTGTGGAGATTCCCGATTTCACCCGCCGTTCGGATGAGATTGGCCATCTCTCTGGCGCCCTGCGCGATATGACCGATGCGCTCTACAGCCGGATCGAGGCGATTGAGCGTTTTGCCGCTGATGTGTCGCATGAGTTGAAAAACCCGCTCACCTCGCTGCGCAGCGCCGTGGAAACCCTGCCTCTGGCCAAGACGGAAAACTCCCGTGCCCGGCTTCTGGAGGTGATCCAGCACGATGTGAAGCGGCTGGATCGGCTGATTTCCGATATTTCCGACGCCTCGCGTCTTGATGCTGAATTGCAGCGTCAGGAAGCGGCGGATCTGGATCTGAGACAGTTGCTGGAAATGGTTGTGGGCATGGCGCAGGATGTGCGCAAGGAAGATGACGGGGTGAATGTGGCTCTGCATTTCGAGCGCGGCCCCGGTGCCCCGGCGGATTTCTTTGTGGCTGGCCATGCCTCGCGTCTGGGGCAGGTGGTGGATAATCTGGTCTCCAATGCCCGCTCCTTCTCACCGGAGGGTGGGATGGTGTCGGTGAACTGCAAGCGCCTGAGGGATGGCGTGGAGATCACCGTGGACGATGAGGGGCCCGGCATTCAGCCCGATGCGCTGGCCCGTGTGTTCGAGCGCTTCTATACTGACAGGCCGCATCAGGGCTTTGGGCAGAATTCCGGTCTGGGGCTGTCCATCTCCAAGCAGATTGTGGAGGCCCATGGTGGGCAGATCTGGGCGGAGAACCGGATGCACAAGGCGGCGGATGGAACCCAGCAAGTCGCCGGGGCGCGCTTTGTGGTGCGCCTGCCCACAGCCTGAGGCCGCGCACAGTTGATTCGTCCGAGGAGGCGGCTTGAGAAAGGCGCCTTGATGTGGAGGCTCGCCATTATGCCGCAGACACTGGACAGGCCACCGGATGAGGGCTTTGCCGGGCCCAGCATTCATGCAAGCTGCGTTGCCGTTGGAGAGGCCGGCATTCTGGTGCGGGGGCCGGCCGGCTGCGGCAAATCCAGCTTTATTCTCAACCTGATGCTGGATGCGCCGCGCTGCTTGCCGCCGGGAGATCTGGTGGCCGATGACCGGGTGTTTCTGAGCCGCCAGAATGGAGCCCTTTGGGCCGCGCCGCCGCCGGTTCTGGCCGGGCTTGTTGAGGTGCGGGGGCTGGGCATCATGCGCTTCCCCCATCGCCCCCGAGTGCGCCTGACCCATTTGGTGGATCTGGGAAGGGACAATGAGCGCATGCCGGAGTGTCGCCATGTGGACTTTGAGGGGGTTGAGCTGCGACAAATCGTCTCAAAAGATGCCGTACGGGCAGTTCTGATGCTCGCAGCGGCCCTGACAGGCATGGATCACCTCGATTGAATGTGTTTTTGTGCGCTGCACCCCTTGCTTAATTTTTGAGCCGATCTGAATATGTCTGTCCCGCCGTGCGGGGTGGCCTTCACCGGCAGTGGGGGCGGAGGGAGCATGATCGGTCTTGTCCTCGTCACTCATGGCCGTCTCGCAGACGAGTTCTGCGCGGCTCTTGAGCATGTCATGGGTCCGCAAAAACAGCTGGCCACCGTTACCATTGGTCCTGAGGACGATATGGAGCGGCGGCGGCAGGATATTCTTGATGCCGTGGACCGGGTGCGGGCCGGCGATGGCGTCGTTATTCTCACAGACATGTTCGGTGGTACACCCTCAAACCTGGCCATCTCCGTGATGAACAATCCGGATGTGGAGGTAGTGGCGGGCATCAATCTGCCCATGCTGGTGCGCCTCGCAAAAGTGCGCTGTGAACTGCCTCTGGCCGAGGCGGTTGACATGGCGCAGGAAGCAGGCCGGAAATATATCAATGTCGCAAGCCGTGTCCTCGCTGGCAAATAAGCCGCTTCACCCGGAACCCCCGCACGAGATCGCCCGCAATGGGGCATCGCCGGGGGGCTTGGTGCGCGAATTGTCCATCGTCAACAAACGTGGGCTGCATGCGCGCGCATCCGCCAAGTTCGTGCAGACTGTGGAGCGCTATCAGGCCCGCGTCTGCGTGGCCCGGAATGGCGAGGAAGTGTGCGGCACATCCATTATGGGCCTGATGATGCTGGCAGCCTCCACAGGCACGAGTGTCACTGTCAGCGCGGAAGGGCCGCAGGCCCAGGATGTGATGGACGCCCTCTGTGCGCTTGTGGCCAACCGTTTCGGCGAGGATGAGTAGCGCCCGGATCTGTTTTGGCCGTGCGCACGCAACTGTGGCGGGTATTTTCAAGCGGCTGCAAATCAATGCTGGTTTGATGCGTCAGTCGCCCCTATCTCTATGCTGAAACGTCCATTGTTGGGACGCGGACATCCGGGTTGCGGGTTTGCTGTGTTGCCGAAGAGGCATGCAGGGCGGGTCTGTCACCTGCGCAGGACAGGGGAGGGGCGCGACCCCTCATGGCCATGAACGGTGCATCGAACCCTTTGCCGAATGACGGCCGGTCGCCCCGCAAGAGGTGGCGGTTCGGCCTTTCGGCAAAGGTGTTGTTGCTCACGGCCATTGTGGTGGTTGCCGTCGAGGTGGCTGTGTTACTGCCCACCATCGCCAGCTACAGGTTGGACTGGCTTTCGGATCGCCTGGCCGCCGCGCGCACTGCCGCTATGGTGCTGGATGCCGCGCCAGGAGAGATTGTTCCCCCCCATTTGACCCGCGAACTGCTTAGCAGCGTGGGTGCCCATGTCATCGTTGTCAAGAATGCCGATTCGCGTCGCTTGCTGGCCATGTCGAACATGCCGGTGCGGGTGGATGTTTTTATCGACATGCGCAACCTGTCCCCGCTGGAGGCGGTGACAGGGGCTGTGGGTACGCTACTGGCCGAAGATGGCCGGATTCTGCGCGTGGTGGGTGACCCCGAGCCCGTGGACAGCGAGTTCGTGGAGATCGTTCTCTCCGGTACGCCTTTGAGACATGCGCTGAAACATTTTGCGACACTGGCCCTGATTGCTTCATTCATTGTGGCGGGCGCTGCGGGGGTTCTGTTCTATTTCGGCCTGAACTGGATGTTCGTGAAGCCGATGCTGAGGCTCTCCGAGCGCATGGAAAGCTTTCGCAATAACCCGGAGGACGCCAGCGGCATCATTGTGCCCAGCGGGCGGGGCGATGAAATCGGTACAGCAGAAGAGGCGCTGGCGGAGATGGAGCGAGATCTGGTGCAGACCCTGCAACAGAAGAGCCGCCTGGCCGCATTGGGATTGGCAGTCTCCAAGATCAATCATGATTTGCGTAATCTTCTGGCGTCTGCGCAACTTATCTCGGATCGTCTCGTCGCGGTGCCGGACCCAACCGTCCAGCGCTTTGCGCCCAAGCTGCTCACAGCGCTGGACAGGGCCATCACATATTGTGAGCAGACCCTTTCCTATGGGCGAGCCATGGAGCCGCCCTCGCGCCGGCGGGAGATTGCCCTGAGCCCCCTGCTGGATGAGGTGCGCGAGACCTTGCGTCGCCGTACGGGTGAGGGGGTGGCCTGGGTGGTGGATGTGCCGCCGGGCATGACCATATATGCGGACCCGGACCAGCTTTTCCGCGTGCTGCTGAACCTGACGCGTAATGCGGTGGAAGCGCTGGAATTGCGCGGCCCCCTGGACCCGGACCGGGATGAGATCCGTATTCGTGCGCGTCATCGCAAGGATCACGCGGAGGTCGAGGTGTCTGATACCGGGCCGGGCATTCCGATGGAGCAGAGGGGCAGCCTGTTTCGGGCCTTTTCCGGCTCAACCCGGCGGGGTGGCACGGGCCTGGGGCTTTCCATCGCGAGTGAGCTGGTTCACGCTCATGGTGGCCAGATTCAATTGCTGGATACGGTTGAGGGCACCACCTTCCGCTTCACGCTGCCGCATCGCATGCTGGGTGATGAAGGGTGAGTTCTGTTAAGGGAAAAGGCCGGGTTTTCCACAGGCGGGCGGATTTTTATGGCAGGTTCAAAACATACCCCTTGCGCGGCTACGGGAAAGTGGGTAGTTAACGGGCCTCGCCGGCGGAAACAGCCGGCGGCCTGAAAGAGGTTCTCTTTCAGATCAGCGTAAAGCTGATGATATGGTAGGCACCGGTAGCTCAGCTGGATAGAGCACCAGACTACGAATCTGGGGGTCGGGAGTTCGAATCTTCCCCGGTGCGCCATTTGAAGCAATAAGTTAGACGTTCTTTTGCAAAAACGCTCCCCTTTGCGTTCCCATTGATTTCATCTGGCATTTGTGAGGCCGGCAGCCGGCGCTGAGCTGGACGTGTATCTCGGATGCTGTTTGTTCGCTCTTCCGGCAGTAGGGCGCTTCGCTTTTGTGAAGAGGGGTGTAAATTTGAAATCAACCCATGCGTGTGTTTTCTGAATATGCAGTACTACTGGATGTGCTGGCGGATGATTTAAACTGTAGTGACCGCGTTTCATGTAATCTGATATGATTCTTCGGAACGTTCTTTCCTGGATTCATACTCGTGCTGACATTGCAGAATCGTGTTCTCGGACTGATTGCGAATAATGCTCCGCTTCCAGACGTGCTGGAGCGGTTGTGCCTTGAAGTTGAGCGCCTGGTTGAAAATGCAGATTGCAGCGTGTTGCTGGTGGATCCTGCCGGCATGTTGCATCCAGTTGTCGCGCCGAGTTTTCCTGAAATTTATCTTCGTTCCCTGGACGGGATTTTGGTGGGGCCGGGCGTGGGGTCCAGCGGCAGCGCCGTTTATTACAATATTCCCGTGACTGTCGAGGATATTGAGGACGATCCGAAATGGGGCGCCTTCAAGGCTATGGCCTTGCCATTGGGGTGGCGGGCCTGCATCGCGGAGCCTTTGCGCAATGGGGATGGCAGGGCGATTGGTGCGCTGGCCATCTATCTGCATGCCATGCGGGCCCTCAGCGAGAAAGAACGGCAGGTTCTTTCAACGGCTATTGAGCTGTGTGAGCTGGCTCTGTCCCGTCATGAGCCGGAGTTGGAGCGGGAATATCATTTTCTGTGTGACCCCCTGACCGGCCTGCCCAACAAGCCTGCCTGTGATGAGGCGTTGCTCAAGCTGCGGTGTGAGAAGCCGGGGAGCTGGGGCATGCTCATCATCAGCATTGATGACTTGAAAAATGTGAATGATGCGCTGGGCTTTGAAGCCGGAAATGCGATGATTATCGAGATCGCCAGACGTTTGTCGGCTGTTCTCGCGCCGGATTATGTCTACCGCACAGCCGGCAATGAATTCACGGTCATTCTTCAGGATCAGGCCGCGCTGCGTGATTTGGATCAGGCTGCGGCGCAGGTTTTCGCCGTGCTTTCATCTGCCTTTTTCTTTGGAGAAAAAGCGCTTCATCCGCAGGTCACCATGGGAAGCGCTCTGTTGTCCATGCAGGATCGCCGGGCTGAGAGCGTGCGCAACAATGCGGATTTCGCCCTTTATCACGCCAAGGCCACGCGGCGTGGCAGCCATGTGAAATATGGGCCGGAGATCGGCTCCCGTTTCGCCAACCGGCGTGTCTCTGTTCAGGAAGTGATCGAGGCGCTTGAAGATAATCGGGTGGATGCGCAGTATCAGCCCATTCTGCGACTTGATACCTATGAGATTATTGGCTTTGAGGCGCTGTGCCGGCTGACAAACCATCAAGGTGAGATTCTGCCGGCCGCGATCTTCCGGGAAGCTTTTTCGGATGCGCGTGTGGCCGTGGAGACAACCCGGCATATGCTGGAAATCGTGGCCAGAGATATTCGCACATGGCAGGTCGAGGGGCTTCCTGTGCAGTTTATTGGGGTCAATATTACGTCTGCGGATTTTTCCAGCGGCGACTTGCCCTCAAAGATTGACGACGCTTTTACTCGCCATGGTGCAGCACTCAAGCATCTTGTGCTGGAAGTGACGGAAGACGCTGATATTGGCCAGCGCGATCAGGTTGTCTCTACAGGTATCATGGAGTTGAAAATCAAGGATGTGCGCGTCGCCTTCGATGATTTTGGCGTGGGGCGCGCTTCTCTTGGGCATTTGTTGACGGTGCCGGTTGATATCATCAAGATTGATCGGGAATTTATCCGCAAACTGGGGGAGGGGCCCAGCCTGCCGATTGTCCGGGGGGTGCTTCAGATCGCCAGTGATCTGGGGATTGTGACCGTGGCTGAAGGCATTGAAACGGTAGAGCAGGCCGAGATGCTGCGTGGTCTGGGTTGTGAGTTTGGGCAGGGCTACGCTTTCTCGCGGGCTGTTGCGCGGGAGCAGGCCGTTCAGTTGCTGCGCAAGCATGGGCATGGCCTGGAAAAGGCGATGCCTTTGATGCCGCATTCCGTTTCCTGATATGAGCTGCGCTTGTCCGGGCTGCTGCGTCAGGGGGCGCAATTTGCCGTTGAGTCGAATGCGGGCACCACGCTCTCGCGCGATATATTCCATGCGGGCAGATCACCCAGCAGGGGAATCGCGGTGCGGTATGTCACCTTGACTTGCGCAATCATCAGCGGCTTGTCCCATTGCTCGGCCTTGAAGGCTTCGGCTTGTGCGGGGCTGAAGCCGTAGCTGGCGATGGCTGCGCCGGGGGCGGCGCGGCTCCATTGCACGCTCCAGTTGCCGGTTTTGATGTTGTCGGTGCCCAGTTCCGGGGCGAGGCTGGTCAGCACCAGGGCCTGCACTTCGGTCCCGTGGGGCAGAAGGGCCCTGGCGCCATTGAAAATGGCTGTTCGCGTGTCGTCATTGTCACTCAGGCAGGATTCCAGCGCTGCTGTTGTGGCGATGGCGTCAGAGGCGGCGGAGACGCGGTTCATCGCGATGATGAGATCCGAAAAATATAATGTCGCAACGCAGATGAAGATGAACAGCGGCAGCAGAAAACCGAGTTCGACAAGGGCGGTTCCTTGCTGATCGCGCAGGACCTGTCGCGCCCGCAGAAGCAGGGGGGTGTTCATTCAGCTGCCCCTTCGGCTGGCGCATAGGGGGAAACGCGCGTGACGGTTCCGGCGACGGCCCATTCATTCAGGTGGGGTTTCAGAATGGGCAGGCTGAAGGGGACGGGAAGTGCCGTGCGCACGAGCAGAATATCATGTCGCCCTCCCGCCACGGTGAATTGCCCCGCATTCAGCTCACCTTCGCTGGTCAATGCGTAGGGTGGGGGCGCATCTTTGGTCACAGGCGTAATGCCCACCTGGAGATTGGCCTCGCAGCCGGCTTTTGAATACAGCATGAGCTGGCCGTTGCAGACCGCCGCAACCACGGCATCACGCGTGACGTGGCCGTGTACGGAAATCTCATGGGCGGCACGTACTGTGGCAGCCTCCAGAAAATACTGGCTGGTGATGGACAGGAAAGCCTCAATCATCAGCAGGACAAACAGGGTAAAGGGCACCACGGCAAAACCAAACTCCACCATGGCGGCCCCACGATTATCCAGCAGGAGGCGTGCCTTGGAGTGGGCGCGTGGCATGTCAGTTTCCTTCTGCCCGGCTGCTGCGCTGCTGGATCTGTGAGTTTGCCGCAGAGAAGGCTTCCGGGCTGTCGCCCAGGGCGGGAACGGGTGAGCAGACCGGAGCGCAATTGAAAGAGGCGCGCTCCTTGGGGCCTGTATGGATTGTCACGATGTCGCGATTCTCACGCCCCACATTCACCACGGCCGTGTCCAGCAGGCGCCCCTTGTCATCCAGCACCTGCAACTGGGTGACGCCGTAGGATTTGCTGGTCAGGATGGTGAGAAGGCGGTCTTCGAGCGGCGTTGTCGTAGTGTCTGCAATAACGGGATTGCCGATAATGACGATTTTTGCCCCTTCCGGCAGGGTGAAGGCGCGCGCCTGATCAATGGACATCTGAATATAGCCGCGCAACTGGGGGGGCAGGCTTTGCGCCTGTGCGGATGACAGGCTGAGCGCGGCGAGAACAGCCAGAGCGACACGCCTCAAAACCGACATCCCTGTTCTCCCATGGCCAATCACTGAGCCTTTCACCGCTGATACCCATCGGATGATGGAGGGCGGAACCATCTTCTCACTTAGGGGCAAGAGCATGAACAAAGCCTTGCAAGGCGCGGAGTGCGTTCAGGCCAAGCCTGCATCCAGCGCGGCGCTGGCGTGTTGTGCGCAGCGTGAGGTGGAGGTGATGGAAAATCGAATACCTCATAAGCCATTGATATATATGGATAAAAATATAGTGTGATAATGGATGTGAAAATTGACTTGTCAAAAATGGGAGATTATACAAGTGCTACCGTGATGACACGGCATTTTTGAGAGCGGAGCAGAAAATGAATATCGTTCCTGCCAAGGTTCGCCAGGTTCTCGCCGATGAATCCGGTGCAACTATTGTTGAATATGGTCTTCTGATTGTGGCTGTGATCGCTGTTGCAGGTATTGTTCTTGCAACGTTGTCTGGAGAGGTGAAGGATCTCTTCTCTGGAATCAGCGAGGATATTGCAACGACCAAAACGAAGATCGAGGCTCAGGGCGCTGGTGGCTGATTCTTCATTGGCTTTACATGGTGTCAAAAGTTCGGTGCCGGCTCACAGGGCCGGCACTTCTATTATGGGCCAAGATATGTGATGGAGTATCTTGCCATTTATGGTTGCACAACCTAATGGCGAGTATTTTTATACTTACACGCAGGAGCTGAGCATGTTCTGCAGGATGCGTAGGCGATTGAGGCGCGCTCTGGCAGATGGTTCCGGCGCCACCATCCCGGAATATGGCTTGGTGGTTATCGGCGTGCTTGCTCTCGGTGGGGTCATCATGCGCCTCTATACCGACCAGCTTCTGGCTATGGTGAAGATGATTGGGGAGGCGTTCGAGGTTTTCCCCTGAGGTATCGCCGGGATCATAAATAATGCGCAAGGAGATGGGGCGTCTGACGCGATCTGCTTTGTGCTTTTCATGAGGTGGTTCATGACGATTGAATTTGTAGCTCGTCTTGTCTTCAGCCTTCTCATGCTTCTGGTTCTGGTGTGGGATGCGCGTTTCCTGCGTATACCGGATAAGCTGAATTTGCTTGTCGCCGGGGCATTCGTGCCTTTTGCTGCTTTGCAGGGGCTGGCCTGGGATGTGTTGCTGGGCCATGTTGGTCTCGCATTTTTTCTTTTTGCCTGCTTTCTTGCTGTGGCGATGCTCGGCCCTCTGGGTGGGGGGGACGTGAAGCTGGCCGGTGCTGTTGGTTTGTGGATCGGTTCTGCACCTGGGGTTGTGCGCTGGCTGGTCGCTGCGGGCGTGATCTACGCCGCGCTTCTGTTAATCGCCCTGATGTTTCGCAAAACCGGCCTGATCTATCGGTGTTCATCACTGCGCCTGCCAGCCTGGTTACGAGATCTGCTTTCCCCGGATGTGTCCTTGCGCAAGGCTGTCATTCCCTTTGGGGTGCCGCTGGCGGCCGGGGCTGTCTACTGGGCCTGGATCTAGGAGGCTCCCATGGAACGTAAAAGGCTGTTGCTTTTGGCCGTGGCCGTTCTGGCCGGAGGGCTTGCCTTCTACCTGTCCATGCGGACGGGGCCGCAATCCGGTCCGCCCCCCGTGCCGGAGCGTCGGATCAGTCAGCCTGTGCGTCCGTCGCAACTGGAGGTGCTGGTTGCGACGAAGGCCTTGCAGCTCGGGGCCCGGCTTGGGGCCGGGAGCCTGGCGTGGCAATCCATGCCGCAGGATCGCCTGCCGGAGGGCGCGATCTTGCGCAAGGACAAGCCGGAGGCAATGGCAGAGTTGAACGGGCGGGTGGTGATGCGCCCGATTGAGGGGGGTGAGCCGCTCATATTGGCCAAATTGGGCGCATCTGAAGAGGGTGGGGCGCTGGCCTATATGCTCGGGCGGGGCATGCGTGCTGTCTCCATCCCTCTGGATGCTAAAAATGTCCGGGCGGTGAGTGGGTTGATTGCTCCGCGGGATCGTGTGGATGTTGTTGTGACGCGGGCCCCCATGCAGGCTGGCCGTGTGGATGGTGTGGAACAGCCCGCGCGGATGCTTTTCCAGAATGTGCGTGTGCTGGCCGTTGGGCGTGAAATGTCGCAGGCCGGCGGCGCGGGGGTGAAGTCAGCGCTGGCGGATTCCGTAACTCTTGAAATGTCGCCGGATCAGGCGGGTCGTTTGCTGACAGCCATGCGACATCCGGGCGTCGAGGTTTCTCTCATTCTGCGGCCTGTGGGGGATACGGCGGAAGCTGGCGGGGCCGCTTCTCCGGGGTCGGTCATGACCATACGGTTTGGCCGCATTCAGTGATGGTTTTCTTCCTGCGGGCGCGTGTTGATGCGCCCTTGTTTGAGCATGCCTATTGTATGCCGGTAATGCTTTCAGAGATTTCAATATCTTTCGTGTTTCTGGGGGTGAGGTGCTTGAAAATTACCTCGTGGCACGATCTTTGATGGCTGTGATTAAGTATTCATAATTCAAAATTCCCTTATAAGTTGTAATATTGACAGAATGCACCAAAAAATTTATCTGCCGAAACAGCAGTGTTGGCCTGTGTTGCTGATTGTTTATGCTTTATTAACCATATAGAAAGTAGTTAACGAATATTCATAAGCGCGGAGCCGCGCTGTTCGAACGAGGGTCCTAATGGTGCGTCTGACTGGCGCTCTGCGGTTTGTTGCGGTTGTTTGTGCGCTGATGCTGAGCGCGCTGCCGCAGGCCCGAGCGAACGGCTTCGGGGATGGGGAGAAGAGTTCCACCTTCTCCGTCCCGATGCATCAGATCGTGAATATTGGCGTGGGGCGCTCGCGGGTGATTGAGCTGTCGGAGCCGGCGCGTGACACCTATGTGGCGGATTCTGAAGTTGCAAGTGCCGTGATGCAGACCCGGCAACGTCTGGTGATTACGGGTTTGAAGGATGGCGATACCACCATTCTGGTGAATGCCGCTGATGGCCGGCCGCTGGCGTCTGTTGAAGTGCGCGTGGCCAGGGATATGGGGCAGCTTCAGTCCACCTTGCAGACGGCTTTGCCGCATTCAAACATTACCGCGCGGGCCGCAGGTGACGCCATCATCCTCACAGGTACAGTGCAGGCTGCTGCGGATGCGGCGCGCGCCGTGGATATCGCGGCCGGCTTTGCCGGAAACCCCGACAAGGTGGTGAATGCCATCACGCTGAATGCGCGGGACCAGGTGATGCTCAAGGTGTCCGTGGCTGAGGTTCAGCGCAATGTGCTGAAGCAGTTCGGCGTGAATGCCAATGGCTCCTGGGCGGTTGGCGACATCATCATGGGCGGGGTGATGAATAACCCCTATGGCGTCGCCGGGCAGGCCCTGACGAGCACGGTGGGGGCCATTGCGGGGTCTTCCGTCAACCCCGCCGGGGGTACAAACACGCTGACCCTTCACGCCATGGCCCAAACCGGCGTGGCGCGCATGCTGGCGGAGCCGACATTGACAGCGGCCTCCGGTGAAACGGCCACCTTTCTTGTGGGGGGTGAAGTGCCTGTTCCCACAGGCATGACCTGCTCCTCCACCAATACGTGTCAGCCGACGATTGAATTCAAGAAATTTGGTGTCACGCTCACCTTCACGCCGGTGGTGCTGAGCGCCGGGCGTATCAGCCTGCGGATCGCTACTGAAGTGTCCGAGCCGGATACGCAAAACCAGCTCTCCTTCTCCACGGGTACGTCCACCCTTTCCATTCCCGGCTTCCGGGTGCGCAAGCAGCAGACTGTTGTGGAGTTGCCGTCCGGCGGCACACTTGTCACGGCGGGGCTCATTCAGGAGAGCGGGCAGCAGGCCATCACCGGCATTCCCGGCGCCATGGATGTGCCCATTCTGGGAACATTGTTTCGCTCTCGGGATTATCAGCGGCTGGAAACAGAACTGGTTATCACGGTTACGCCAATGCTCGCCCGCCCGCTGGAGGCGCGCCAGGTCACCCGGCCGGATCAGGGGTTTGCGGATGCGCCGGACCCGCGCGCCGTGTTTCTGGGGCAGGTCAACCGTATCATTGGCAGCCCCCGGCACAAGGTCGATCCCTCTCAATTCTATGGCCATGCAGGTTTCATCCTCGACTGAGGCAAGAGCAATGAACAGTCTTCTTCGCCATTGCATGTTCGCCTGTGTCGGCGTGTCGGCCCTGGGGCTTGCGGGTTGCAAGACGAGCGAGCCGTGGACAGAACCGCCTTATCCGACCTCCTACAAGGAGCGTCATCCCATTGAACTGACGGATGAGACGACGACGCTGGAGGTCTTTCCGCGCTGGGCTTATGGGCTGGAGCCGCGCCAGCGCGCGGATGTCACGGCCTTTGGGCAGGTCTATCGGCGGTCTGCCAAGAGCAAGCTGCTTATTAATGTGCCGGTGCCGCAGCAGGCGCTGGCCTATGGCAAGGGGCCATCCGGCCAATCCGCAGGTCACGCCATGGAACCAGCCGTGCGCGCCACGCTGGAAAGCGTGCGCAAGACCTTGATCCGCGCCGGTGTTGAGCGCCGCAATATCATGGTCTCCTATTATCCGGCGAGCTATTCTGCCGCGCCGCTGACCCTTTCCTACGACAGCTTCGGCGCGCGTGTGGCCAATGAATGCGGGCAATGGCCCGAGGATCTGGCAACCGGCGGTGATCCGCAGGGATACTGGAACGAAAGCTACTGGAATTTTGGCTGCGCCACACAATCCAATCTGGCCCAGCAGGTGGCGGACCCGGTGGATCTGGTGCGTCCGCGGGTGTCCTCGCCGCCGGATACGGTGCGGGCCGTGGATGACATCAGGGCGCTGCGGACCGGCAAGGACCCGGCCTCCTCCTATAATGCTGCGGAATCCATCGCGGATCAGGTGGAGAATTGATGGTGCGCGCCGATAAGCCGGTTCTTCTGCCGCGGGTCTCGATACTGGCGTTTTGTGAGACAGAGCCGGTCATGGAGGCGATTAATGCGGCGTTCGCCCATCCGGCCATGGCGCGTGTGCGCCCCACTGTCATGCCGGCGCGGGCTGTTGATGTGGGCGGATTTGGCAAGAATTTGACAGCCAATGGCCTGCCGGGCGCGCTCATCGTTGAGGTGGGCGAGCAGGCCGATCAGCGGGAAATTCTCCAGCAGCTGACAAAATTCGCGGCTTATTGCGATCAGGATACGGTGGTGCTCGTCATTGGGCACGATAATGATATCGCCCTGTATCGTGCTTTGTTGAATGAGGGCGTGGCCGATTATCTGGTGGCCCCTGTCACCAGCGATCAGATTCTGCAATCCCTGGCCAGCCGGCTGGCGCAGAAGGATGCCGCGGAGAAGGCCAGCAAGGTGATTGCGGTGGTTGGCGCGCGTGGTGGTGCGGGCACCACAACCATCGCTTCCAATCTGGCCTGGATGCTGGCGCAGGAGCGTGAGGAAAACTGCTGTCTGGTCGATCTTGATCTGCCCTTCGGGGGGCTGGCGTCGGCGCTGGATTGCCGGCCGGACCCGGAACTGTCGGCCCTGCTGTATACGCCGGAGCTGATATCCGACCCGGAAACCCTGAGCCGGATGCTCATTCACAAGACGGGCAATCTGTCTGTCCTGTGCGCCACGCCCAGCCTTGAGGCCGCAGGCCGTCGGCGGAATGATGCCGGCACGGCGCACCTCATCAAATTGTTGCGTTCCGAATTTTCCTGCACGGTTCTGGATGTGCCCCTGCAATGGAATGCGACGGTGGAGAATATCCTCGTCAAGGCCAATCATGTGGTGCTGGTGACGACGCCTGATTTTTCCGGCCTGCCCCCCGCGCAAACCTTGTTGCACTATCTGGGGCAGATGCGGGATGGAACCCTGATTGTGCTCAACCAGGCCCGACCACAGGATTCGGACAACTGGAAGACGGAGGATGTCCGGGCCGCCCTGAATGCGCCGAAGACGTACAAGATCGCGATGGACAAGGCGTTTCCAGATAGTGTGGCGCAGGGGAGAACCTTGTGTGAAATCGCCCCTTCCCATGCCGGGATGCAGGAATTGCGGCGTCTGGTCGCCCAGCTGTTCGGGGAGCCGGAAGAGAAGGCGGACGGCTGGTCCTGGCCCTTCTCGCAGCTGTTCCGGCGCTTGACGCAGAAAGGTGCATGATGGCGATCTTTGGCAAGAATCTTGGCAAGATGGCAGGTCGTGGAACCGGTCGTGCGGCGGGGACGGGTTTTGGCCCGGCTTCACAGCCTGGCCAGGAGGCTTCTGCTTCAGGGGGGACGGCGGAGCATCTGGCGGCATCCTCCACCCCGGCTGCTGTTCGCCTGCCGGATGAGGATGATGGCTTCCGCCAGCGCGCCGCGACGATCGGCCAGAGATGGATGGAACGGCTGATGGCCAATGCTGATCTCATCGCCGTCAGCCGGAACGCCAGTGTCGTCAATGATGCTTCCCAACGCACCGCAGTGCGTGCCGCGCTGGCCCAGATTGCCGCCAATGATCCAGGTAATCTTTCCCGAATAGAACGGGAAAAGCTGATTGAGGAGATCACGGCCGAAGTTGTGGGCTATGGTCCTATCGAAGTTCTTCTGGCAGATGACAGTATCTCGGAAGTCATGGTCAATTCCGCCAGCTCCATTTATCTTGAGCGAGGCGGGCGGATCGAAAAGACGAAACTGGCCTTTCGCAGTGAAGAAACCCTGCTGCGCATCTGTCGCAAGATTGTGGAGGCAGTGGGTCGCACCGTGGATGCGCAATCGCCCATGTGCGATGCGCGCCTCAAGGATGGCTCCCGCGTCAATGTCATCATTCCGCCGGTTGCGGTGGATGGCACTTGCCTGACCATCCGAAAATTCAAGAAGGACCGCTTCGTGCTGGCAGACATGGTGCGGCTTGGCTCGATGACGGCGGAAACGGCCGAATTGCTGCATGTGATCGGTCGTATCCGTGTCAATGTCGTGATTTCCGGTGGCACCGGCAGTGGTAAAACCACATTGCTGAACTGCCTGACGGGGGTGATTGATGCCAGTGAGCGCATCATTACCTGCGAGGATACGGCGGAACTTCAGCTTCAGCAGCCTCATGTGGTGCGGCTTGAAACCCGTCCGGCCAGCAATGAGGGCACGGGCGAGGTGACGATGCGCTCTCTGGTGCGCAACGCGCTGCGCATGAAGCCGCATCGCATCATTGTGGGTGAAGTGCGTGACGATGCCGCCATTGATCTGATCCAGGCCATGAATACCGGCCATATGGGGTCGATGGGCACGGTCCATGCCAATGATCCGCGCGGGTGCCTGGCGCGGATCGAGGCGTTGATCCGCACCGGCTCCGGCTATCAGAACCTGCCGGCTCACATTATTCGCAAGGATCTGGCGGATTCTCTGGATGTGGTTGTTCAAACCCAGCAACTGCCCAGCGGGCGCCGCGTCATCACCCATGTGACAGAGGTGTGCGGGCTGGAGGGGGAGACGGTCGTTCTTCAGGATCTTTTGCGCTTCAACTACCGGACAGAGCGTATTGAAGGAACGGGCATCATCAAGCCGCTTCTGTCCGAGCAGGCCTCCCGTTATGGCGAGGTGGATCGCCTGACCAAGGCCCTGCAAGCTGCAAATGGTGGCCGGTCATGAACCTGCTCACCGCTGTTCTGATTGGAATAGCGGTCACGACCGCATTGTTCGCGCTGTTCTACAGGCCGCTTTTCACGCCGGCGCAAATGTCCCGGCGCATGCAGGATATTCTGGAAGCTGCCCCCAATCCGCAGGACCCGAACGAAGGTTTGCGTGTGCGCCGCATGTTGCTGGCCAATCGTCTGGCCGAAGTTGCGGAAGAAGAGCGCCATCGCCGGCAGATGACCCTGAAGATCCTGTTGTCTCAGGCGGGGGTGAAATGGACCGTTCGGCAATATGTGCTGGCCAGTATTGGTGTGGGGGTGCTGTGCACTCTGCTGTTTCTGGTCATGGGGGCCAGCCTGCTGGCATTGCCGCTTGGAATTGTGCTTGGCACTCTGCTGCCGCGGCAGTTTCTGAAGGTGCAGCGAGCACGCCGGATCAAAGCTTTCGTGAAGCTGTTGCCAGATGCCCTTGAGGCCATGGCGCGCAGCATGCGCGCAGGGCTGCACATTTCTGAAGCCCTGCGCATCATTGTGAGGGAAGGGCAGGAGCCTTTGCGTGGCGAGTTTCAGGTGGTGGCGGATGAGCAGGCCATTGGCTCCACCCTCGCAGAAGCGCTGAAGCGGATGCATACACGCATTCCCGTGGAGGAAACCCGCTTTCTCACGCTCGCCATTTCGCTTCAGGCCGGAGAGGGCGGTGGGTTGGCTGAGACGCTGAATTCACTGGCGAACACCATGCGTGAGCGACGCAAGCTCACCGACAAGATCAGCGCCATGACGGCAGAGGCGCGCGCTAGCGCCATGTTGCTGGCCAGCCTGCCTTATATCGGCCTTGTCGTGAACTATCTGATCGACCCGGAGAAGACCTCACTGCTGTGGACCACGACAATCGGCAGGGTGACCCTGTTGCTGGGGACGGCTTGGGTTCTCATCGGCTTTTTCGTGATGAAGCGCCTTCAGGCCATCAAGGTCTAGGGCCTATCCGGGAGGGAGAATTCAGCATGCTCCAGGGTATCTTCATCGCGGCTCTGGCGGGGATCAGCATTTATGCGCTTGGCACGCTTGTGCTGGGTGATGCGCGTGAGCGGCGGCGCAGGGCCATACTGGCTTCCTGGCGGGCGCAGGAAGCGGGCCATGTGCCGGTGAGAGAGCAACTGAAGGATCTGGTCCAGATTATTGCGCAGGTGTTGCAACTGGAGCGCTGGCTGGGTTTTGCCCCATTGCGTGAGAAGCTGGCGCGGGCGGGCCGGCGCGGGCCACAGGCTGAGGCGCAGTTCCTGTTTGTACGTCTGGTAACAGGTGTGGGGGCGCTTGTCTTTTCCGCGCTCTATGTTTTCCTTGTGCTGCCGGACGGGTTGCCTTTTTCCTTGGCCGTGCTTGTCATTACATTCTTCACCTATATCGGCATCAAGTTGCCTGAAATTCAGCTGGACCGAGCCGGGCGCGAGCGCATTGCCTCCATCAAGGCTGCCTGGCCGGATGCGCTGGATCTGGCGCTGATCCTTGTGGAGGCGGGCAAACCGGTGGAGCAGGCGCTGCGCCGCATGGCGGATGATATTGCGCGCAGCTCTGCGCCCTTGTCCGAGGAAATCAGCATCACGCTGGCGGAACTGTCTTTTCTGCCGGAGCGGCGGCAGGCTTATGAAAATCTGGGCAACAGGACGGATTTGTCCGAGGTGCGCAGCGCTTGCATGGCGATTATCCAGTCCGAGCAGCAGGGCACCTCGCTTGCCCCGGCCCTGCGGGCTCTTTCTGCCGAAAGCCGGGCCGCCCGTATTTCCGCCGCCGAGCAGCAGGGGGCGAAAATCGCGGCCATCCTGTCTCTGCCGGTTATGATTTTCTTTATGCCACCGCTGGTTGTCATCAGCGCCATTCCTGCGCTCATTTCCTATATGGGCTGGAAATGAGGGTTTCATGATCTGGCACCGCTTCATTCGCCGGCTTCGCGATGTTTTGCGCGCGCAGGATGGCAATATGCTCATTCTGGGCGGCTTTCTGTTATCCGGTGTGCTGGCTTTCAGTGGCGTCGCGCTGGATTTCGGTTATGTGGTGGATCTGCGCCGCAAGTTGCAGGTGGCGGCGGATATGGCCGCCCATGAATATGCCCGTGGCAGGGATCAGGCGCAGCTTCAGCTTCTGTGCCGGGCTACGGTCGAGGGCTGTATCGTGCAGCTTGAAGGGAGCGCGCCGGATGTTTCCGTGCGGGTCTGCGCCAATTATGAACCCCTGTTCGATCCCATCTATAAAAGCCTTGGCGTGAATTATCCTTCACCGGAGGGTGGGATTCCCGAAACCGGAGCGGGTGCGGGCGAGGGGGCAGGGACAGGTGAAGGGGCGGGGGAAGAGGGCGGCGCTTCCACTGCATCCTTGTGGGTCTGCGCCAGAGGGTTTTCAACCATCAGTGCGGCTCCGGCCTGCACTCTGCCGGATGAGGATGAGGAAACCCGTTGGGTTGAAACGGCGGGTATCTGTCCAGCGGGGCAGACCGGAACCCTCTCTGAGAAAACGGAAGAAAAGAGAACAGCTTCCTGCCCGGAAGGGGCGACGGAGCCGGTGTGGAGCAGTTGGGTGCCGACCGGCAACAGGCAAACCGTCAACACCTGCGAAGAGCCGCAGCTCCAATGCCGGGAGGATGATCGCCAGCCGCGCTATCGCTGGTCAGCCACTCGGGAGGAGGCGTGCCCGAACGGAGAGAATTATGGCGCAATCCATTACAGGGTCCGCCAGGCCAGCTACCCATCCTGTGCGGCAAACAATGATGAAGGCTGGACAGAATGGGTGGATGTTGCGCCAGAGGAGCGCGCCAGAGATGTTGTGAACAGCTGTAGCTCCTCCTGCCTGAAAGGAAAGTTCACGCGTTGGCAGGAGGACCGGCAGTCTAACGCGATATATTGCCCCTCCACCCAGCAGATGGAGGATATGGTGGGCCTTCGGGAATACACCACCAATTATCACTGTGTGCGTGGAGAACAGCGCTCCAATGGCTGGAGAGCGAACAATACATGGAAATATCTGGAGCCGGATTGTCCCACGGGCGGAAAGGCTTTCACCGCGCCCGGCACCTATAGCTGGACTGTGCCGGAGCGTGTGAGGCGGGTTTCCGTGCTGGTTGTCGGCGGCGGAGCCAGTGGCAGTGTCGCGGCTTCTGAAACGGGAACCTTCAGTTTTGGGCCGGGAGAGGCCAGCATCATCTACGCACCCAGCGCAGTGACGGCGCGTGGCGGCGGATATGACGCCCTTTCCGTTGGAGAGAATGCCTATGATCGCCCCGGCACGGCTGGCGGCTGCAATAGCAGCAAGGAGGGTGGGAGCTGCGGTGGTGATGGCGGCCGAACCCCGATCCGGTGGGATGGCGACCAGACCTGGACCGAGGCAGGCACGGCGCTGGTGAGTGGTGGCGGCGGCGGCGGTGCCGCGGGGTATCGCGAGAGCGGGAACGCCGGAAGAGGCGCGGCCATAAACTGGGATACCATGCCCCAGGGGGGGCATAGTGGCGGTGGTGGCGGTGGCTATTATCGTCGGGCGGCCGGAGGCGGCGGCGGTGGTGTGGGTATCAACAGCTACGCCGATAACGGGGTTTGGAGCCAGAATGGCGCTGCTGGTGGTGGTGGCGGTTCCGGGGGGCAATCGGCAGGGCAAGGCTCTGATTATATCATTCAGGGGGCCGGCGGGGTTGTCTTCGGTGCGGACGGCGGAAGCCATGGTGGCGGCGGTGGTGGCGTGATGGCCCCATCTGCCGCAAAATCCTGGGACAAGGGATATGCCGGCGGCGGCGGAGAGCTTTCCTACAGAAATGGAGAGCGCGTCACGCCGGGGACAACAATTACCGTCACTGTCGGCAAAGGTGGTGAAGCGCCAGCCCCTGTTGAAATCCGGGTTGGAAGCCGAACCTATCTTGTGCGGCCCGGCTCGGGCGCGCAGGGTGCGGCGCGGATCATCTGGGGTGTGGGCTGCTGGAATCAGGAACGCAGGTTTCCGGATGCTCATGCCTCGGAGGATATTTACGAGCGTTGTGCATGGGACCCGGACTGAAATGTCCACCCTCGGCTCATGCTGGGCTTTTGAGGGGGGAGTTTGGGGGCTTGGGGCATGTTGCTGCGTGCTTCCGGGCTGTGCGGGGCACTGGTTTCCGGGGCGCGAATAATCTAAGCGGTGGGTTTTGGACATGTCGTGGCCTGAGGAATGAAGATGCGCCTTCCAATTCTAGCTGTCTCTTGTCTTGCCGTGGCTCTGGCCGGTTGCCAGACCAGTGGCGGCACGGGGCAGCCGGGCGCTTCGGCAACCGCGCAGTCTGTCATTGCCCAGGCTAGGGCGCTGGAAGAGCGGGGGCAGGTGGAGCAGGCTTCCGCCATTCTTCAGAAGGCAGCCCTGTCCGATCCGTCAAACATGACCTTGCGCGCGGCCTATGGCAAAAGCCTTGTGGGGCTGGGGCGTCTTGCCGAGGCGCGGGATGTGCTGGCCAATGCCCATACGCCGGATAATCCAGACCCGATGGTGTTGTCTGCGCAGGGTGTGGTGGCGGCCAAGATGGGCGATGTGCAGCAGGCGGAGGCATTCTTCACACGGGCTTTGAATTTGCAGCCGGAAGATCCTCGCATCGAAGCCAATATGGCCATGGCCTATGCCTCGAACGGGCAGATGGACAAGGCCGAGCGCATGGCAAGGCAGGCCGCCAACCGGGCCGGTGCAGATGCGCGCGTTCGGCAGAACCTCGCCATCATTTTGTCCATGCGTGGCAAGGATGATGAAGCGCGGAAGGTTTTCTCGCAGGATCTTTCATCCCAGCAAGCGGCCAGCAATGTGAAGGTTCTGCGCCAGATGCGTGCGTCACGTTGAAGAACTGCGGGCGGGCCGGAGGGGAGGGCTGAAGGTCAGCCCTCCGGCGGCGTGTTGCGCGGTTGCCAGACGCAGGTGCGCTTGATTTCCATATCTTCCAGTTCCCGCGTGACGGGGACATGATATTCGCCAAGCTGTTGCAGCCGGTCTTTCGGCAAATAGCTGCGGCCGGGGTCTCCGATCAGCACTGTCGCGCCACGTCCGGCCAGTTGCAGCAGCCACTGGAAGACCCGTTCCGCCAGATCCCTCTCGTAGCAGATATCCCCGGCCAGAATGGTGTCCCAACCCTTGTCCTGCCCGATCAGGTCTTCGCCAATGGGGGTGAGCACCACGCCATTGGCCTCGGCATTGAGGCGGATGGCGTGAAGGGCGAAGGGGTCGATATCCGCGCACTCCACATGCGCTGCGCCCGCCTGCATGGCCGCGATGCCGACCAGCCCGGAGCCGGAGGCAAAATCCAGAACCTGCTTTCCGGCCACCGTTTCCGGGTGGTCCAGCACATGGCGGGCCAGCGCCTGCCCGCCAGCCCAGGCAAAGGCCCAGAAAGGCGGGGGCAGGCCCATTTGGCCCAGCTCCTCTTCGGTACGGTGCCAGATGGGAACGGCCTCATCTGCCACATGCAGGCGCATGCCGGGCACCAGAGGCACCGTGCGCAGGCGGGTTTCCGTGCGGATGAAAGCGACCGGGTCGCGGATCGGCTGGCTCACAGTCCGCCCATTGCGCAAATCATGTTCCACTCCTCATCCGTCACCGGCTGCACGGAGAGGCGGGAATATTTCACCAGCGCCATCTCCTGCAAGCGCGGATCGGCCTTGATGGTGGCCAGCGTCACAGGTGTTTTCAGGGGCTTCACGGCTTTCACATCCACCATCACGAACTTGCCGGAAGGGTCCGACGGGTCGGGCCGGGCTTCACGGATGACCTCGACGATGCCGACAATCTCCCGTCCCTGATTGGAGTGGTAGAAGAAGCCCGTATCCCCCACCTTCATGGCCAGAAGGTTCTTTTTGGCGGAATGGTTACGCACACCATTCCAGGGTTCGCCCTTTTCCCCGTTCGCAACCTGCTGCTCCCACGACCATGTGTCGGGTTCGGATTTGTAGAGCCAGTGGGCCATGGCGCGCTCTCCGGTTACAGGCCGGTGACCGCAAGGGCCCGGCGGGAGGGAAGATGCCGTGCATGTGCCGGTTTGCCGCCGGCTTTGCAAGGGGGGCGGAGTGTTTGGCGAGGGCTGGCGTTGCGCAAGGGCCGTAGCGGCGCGAAAACGGCCGCACCTGTGTTTCTGGCGCGGCCGTTTCCTGTTCCATGCAGAGGCTTACAGGCCGAAAATCCGGCGCTTGTCCGTCACGCTTTCCGTCTCACCTTCAGGTTCCGGGCCAGGGTCGTCGGGCAGGGGCGGCATGGCGACAATATCAGTCGGCGCTGTGGCCTTCATGGCAGGTACAGAGGCTTTGTCATCCACAGGTGGCGCTGGGGTTTCCGGCTGCTTCTGCGGCACCTCATCTGCAACAGGCTGGCCCGTCTGTTCTGCGGGGGGCGCACTCGCTTCTGTTTCGGGCGCTGTGACTGCCCCCTCCACCGTGGTGGCGACGCTGCCGGCCATGGGGGCCGGAATGGCAGCGATGGCAGCCTTCACGCGCTCGGCCTCATGTTCCAGCAGCGGGGTTGTCGAAACGCCCGGCGGCACTGCCCAGACAAAGGCATCCAGCTTGCCGGATGTGGGTGACAGGGCAGCCCAGCGCTCGGCGACCACACCATCGGCAATCCAGGCGGGATCATGCGCGGCATTCACGGCGCGGGCGGCCCATTCCCGAGCCTTGCCAATATCGGCATGCTCGGCGGCTTCCAACTCGGCCATCATCATGCAGACGCGCTGGGTGGGCTGCTCCAGCAGCGGGGCAAGGGCCGTGCGCGCCTCGGAAAACTCCTGGGCGTCAAGCGCCGCATGAGCAAGGGCAATGGCGCTTTCGGCATGGTCCGGCGCGCGGGCCGTCAGTGCGCGGATACGCTTCAGCCGGTCCTGAGAGCTGTCGCCGGGACGCAGGAAGGCTTCGGTTTCTGCCAGTTCCGGGTGAGGGGTCGCGGCATAGGCCGTTTCCACAATCTTGCTGGCCTTGCGCATTTGCCCGTTGGCACCCAGAAGACGCCCGGCGCAGGCAGCGGCCGGCACCAGTGTGGGCGCAAGGCGCACCGCTTCCACTGCCCGCTCGCGCGCTACCGTGGGGTCTGTTTCCTCCAGAGCCAGCGCTTCGGCGGTGAGGAGAATGGCGCGGCGGCGGCGATACAGGGCTTTGTCGATGCCCTTTTTCGCCATCTGCCGTTCCAGCACAGCCAGAGCCCCGGCAAAATCGCCCTCGCCGCAGCGCGCTTCAATGACGGCATCAGCTGCCCAGTTCAGGGTGGGGGCAGCTTCTGCGGCCTGTGCGGCAAAGGCCGCAGCTGCGGCATGGTGGCCGGCCTTGCGCGCCTCTATATGCAGCCCGCGCAGGCCGAGAAGGCGGGTTTCCGGGTTTTCCGCCATGGCCTGGAAGGTGGCGACAGCCACTTCATGCTCACCCTCGAACTGGGCTTCCTGCGCGGTCAGCAGATGGGTGAGCGGCTCATCCGGCAGCAGGCGCACGGCCTCGGCGCGCGCCCGGCGGGCGGCTGCACCATCGCCGGTTCCGATGGCCAGCAGCCCGCGCGTGACAGCCTTCCAGCCCTTTTCGCGCTTTCGCTTGCGGGAGAAGCTCGCAATATGGGCGGGAATATCCAGCAGCAGCACAAGCAGACGCCACAGCAGCAGCAGCACGCCGGCGGTGATGGCTATGGTGACAAGCGCCACCGGCACACTGGTTTCCACCTGCCAGCCCTGCCACACCACGGTGATCTCACCGGGGCGATCAGCAACCCAGGAGGCCCCGAAGGCAATGGCGGCCAGCAGAAACAGGAAGAGGACGAGGCGGATCACTGCGTCTTCCCCGAAATGGCGGCGAGGGCGTTACGGTAAAGCGAGGAGGCGAGCTGCACCGCCTGGCGGCGCGCCTCGATCTCCGCCGTAATGGCGGTGAGTTTCTCGCTGACCTGCGGCGGAAGTTGCCGCAATTCGAACAGGGCGTTGTCCAGTTCGCCCACCCGCACCATCACCACGGCGCGGGCCAGTGCGCCTTGTGCGCCCGCCATATCCGGCCCACCGGCGGGGCGAATGGTGACGAGGGACCCTGCGCTGGACAGGAAGCGGGAGACCAGAGAGCCGTCTTCTGGCGTCTGCGGCACGGGCTTCAGGGCGGCGAAGGCGTTTGCGCCTTCCTTCTCCAGTTTCTCGGCCAGCGTCGCGCGGGGGGTAAAGCCCTTCTCGGCAGAGGCCGAAAGCGGGTCCAGAACCGAAGCCTGCGGGCCTAGAAGGGTGCGGGCGGCGTTCAGCTCTGGCGTGAAGGGGCGGCCAGCGCGGACGGCATTTTGCAGATCGGCCATCACCACCATGGCGGCGGCGGAACGGCTGAAACTGTCTGTCTCGGCAATCTGCGCATCGGTTTGCCGGCGCTCATCGGCGATGCGAGAGCCTAGCGCGGCAATGCGCGGGGCCAGAGCCTCCGCCGCCTTGCGCATCTCGGTGAGGCTGGAATCCAGTACGTCGATGCGCGGGGCGAGGGTTTCGCTCTGCTGGGCCAGTTGGGTGGCCTTGGCAACGTCCTGCGTGATGGAAGCAAGCCGTGGGGCCAGCGCCGCTACCTGTCGGGCGGTTTCTCCGGCAGTATCGGCTGCGGTCTTGGCCTGTTGCAGAGCCTGTTCGCTCTGGGTGGCCTGTGTTTCCAGCTGTGCGCCCAGCTTTGTCTGGGCAGCGCTCAGGCGGCCAATCTCCACGCCGATTTGTGTAAAGGTGGATTTCAGGTCTTCATCCTGCTGGCGCAACTGGGTTAGCAGCTGGGCCGCATCTTCTGGCAGAGCCGGCTGGGCCTCACCTTCCGGCCGGGCCTCCAGAGTGCCGACCGTGCCGGAAAGGGCTGCAAGACGCGTTTGCGCCGTCTTGATCTGCGCTTCCACGCTGGCCAGTGCCTGAGGTGTGATGGCCGGGCGCTCTTCCAGCGCGCTCAGCCGCTGGGTGAGGGGCGTCAGATCCACAGCTGGCTGCGTGAAGCGGCCTTCCGCCGCCATGTAATAGACTACGCCGCCCCCCGCAGCGCCGCCGGCAAGAGCCCCAGCGATGAGCGCGGCAATGAAGCCTCCGGCTCCCAGGCGCGATGATCCGCGGGGCGGTTCATCATGGGGCTTGTCATTCCGGGGCGGTTCTTCCGGCGTTGTGGGCGAAGCCGTGTCCGCGCCGGTGTCTTTGGCCGGAGCATCCGCCTTGTTTCCTGTAGATTCTGCCGGTGCTTGTGCGCCTTCGGCGCGCGCAGCGTCACGCGCAGAGGTTGTGTCGCCGGATTCTGCGGAAGGAGCGGATGTCGCCGTGGAATCAGTTTGCGCCGGGGTGGCCTTGTCCGCCATTGGGCCGGGTTCAGCCTTGTCTGGCGCGGCATCGGGGTTGGGCTGCTCTTCCACGCGCACCTCTTCAGCCTTCAGCTCAAGGGTGGGGGGCTTGCGTCCCTTGCGGGATGAAAAGCCTTGCGCGTTCGGATCTTGGCTCGCCATGGGTCTCCTCGCGGATCGAAGCCGGCTTCTACTTTCGGGATAGACTGCCGCGCCGGTCTCTGCAACCGTCGCACAGATGCGCCTTGCTAGAGAAGCGCCAAAAGTGCCTCTTCACTGGGGGCACCGGCAAGATGGGTTTGAAGGCCGGCTGCAACCAGAGGGCCTGCCACCTGCGCGGAAAGGCACAGATGGCGAGCATTGGAGAGCCGGTGCATGAGGCCGGCTGCCGCCACGCAGGAGAGCAGGGCGGTGGCCGTGCGTTGTGAATAATGCAGGACGCATTCAATCTGCCCTTCAGCCAAGGCGTCGCGGGTGGTTTGCGCCAGAGTGCGCGCCGTTTCCGCAGCGTAGACCTCGCTGATGGTGACGTGCAGACCGTGGGGCGCGAGGGCTGCGGGCAGGTCCGCTGCCCGGTGCAGGGCTGCGGGGTAGAGGATGCGTGTGTCGGCGGGCAGATCCTGCGCCATGCGGCGGGTCATGTCGCGCGCATCGCCCGCACAGGTGATGATGGTGGAAAAGCCAGCCTGTCGCACGGCCTGCGCCGTGCGCGTGCCAACGGCATAAACCGGTAGCGGGCTGAGTGCCTGAAACCAGGCGGGCCCTTCAGGTGCAGCGGCCATGGCCGCCATGCAGGCGTCCACCCCATTGATGGAGGTGAAGGCGAGCACATCGAAAGGGGAGACAAAAGGGGCCGCCAGCATGGCCTTCCGCAGCCCTTCCGGCAGATGGCGGATGTGCAGCATGGGGTCCATCAGCACCTCATGCCCCAGCGCGCGCAGGCGGGCGGCGGTTTCTTCGGCGGCCGGCCGGGGGCGGGTGACAAGGGTGAGCATGAAGGTTCCCTTCGTGATGAGGCCGCGTCTTCACACATATAGGGTGCGCACGCCTGTTCTGTCAGGCGTGCGGTGGGTTCAGTCTTGCTGCCTGGCGCGCAGGGCGCGGGCGGGGGCGGTGTCATGCAGAATGGCTCCGCACCGTGTCCCCAGAGCCGCAGCCTGTGAGTGCTCCTGCCCGGCGGTGAGGGAGATGGCTTCCTCCAGCGCGGCGCTGTCAGTGCCATCCGTGGTGAGAACCAGCCCCTGAAGACGAAGTTTTTCGCCGTCTTCGCCCTGTTCCACCGTGGCGAGGCCGGCAATAGGGGTGCGGCAGGAGCCATCCAGGGCGGCGAGAAAAGCGCGTTCGGCCGTAACCGCCAGGGCCGTGTTGCGGCAGGTGATGGCGGCAAGGGCGGCATTGGTGGCGGTATCCGCGACGCGGCATTCAATGGCCACCGCGCCTTGCCCCACGGCGGGCAGCACCTGTTCCACATCCAGCACGGCGCTGGCCTCATGGGCCAGCCCCAGACGGGAAAGGCCGGCATAGGCCAGCAGCGTGGCGTCGAACACGCCTTCCGCCACTCTGGAGAGGCGCGTGGCCACATTGCCGCGCAGTAGCGAAACCTCCAGATCCGGCCGCAGGCGGCGCAATTGCGCTTCACGCCGCAGGGAGGCGGTGCCGACCTTCGCGCCTTGTGGCAGATCCTCCAGACCTTTGCCGGATTTCATGATGAGCGCATCACGCACATCGGCGCGCGGCAGATAGCCAGCCAGATGCAGCCCTTCCGGTAGCTGAGTGGCGACATCCTTGGCCGAATGCACAGCCAGATCAATCCGCTCTTCCAACAGGGCGTCCTCGATCTCCTTGGTGAACAGCCCCTTGCCGCCGGCGAGCGAGAGTGCCCGGTCCAGAATGCGGTCGCCGGAGGTCTGGATCACTTCGATCTCGATGCTGTCCGCCGGGCGTCCGAAGGCTTTTGAAAGGGCCTCCTGCACCGCATGGGCCTGCCACAGCGCAAGCGGGCTGCCGCGCGTGCCGATGCGCAGGCGCGGAAGGGCGGAAGAGGAATTGTGCGGGGACATGGACGCTTCTTTGTTCGTTTCCGGGCTCATGGGCGCTAAGAATGAAGGTGGGAATCAAAATAAGATAGAGCGGCGTTGCGGCGCAGTCTGCGGCCGGCGTCGAAAAGGCAGGGCGGTTTGGCCGATCTTCTCGTCCTTGGAATCGAGAGCACATGCGATGAAACCTCCGCAGCGGTCGTGGCGCGCTCGCCTTCCGGCGCGGGGCAGATCCGCTCCAATGTGGTGCGCTCGCAGGTGGAAATCCACTCCCCCTATGGCGGCGTGGTGCCGGAAATCGCCGCCCGCGCCCATGTGGAAATCCTCGATCATGTGATTGCCGAGGCCATGCGGCAGGCGAATGTCTCCTATCAGGAGTTGTCTGCCGTGGCCGGCGCGGCCGGACCGGGGCTGATCGGCGGGGTGATTGTGGGCATCACCACGGCCAAGGCCATTGCGCTGGCTGCCCGCAAGCCGCTGGTGGCGGTGAACCATCTGGAAGCTCATGCGCTCACCGCCCGCCTGACGGATGGTGTGGCCTTTCCCTATCTGTTGCTGCTGGTTTCGGGCGGGCACACACAGCTTCTCGCGGTGGAGGATGTGGGTCGCTACACCCGCCTTGGCACCACGCTGGATGATGCCGTGGGTGAAGCCTTCGACAAGGTGGCCAAGATGCTGAGCCTGCCTTATCCCGGCGGGCCGGAAGTGGAAAAGCAGGCTGCGCAGGGAGATGCAAGGCGTTTCGCCTTTCCGCGCCCCATGATGGGGCGGCGCGAGCCGGATTTCTCCCTCTCCGGCCTGAAGACCGCCGTGCGGCTGGAAGCCGAGCGCCTGGCCCCGCTGAGCGAGCAGGATGTGGCGGATCTGTGCGCCAGTTTCCAGGCTGCTGTTCTGGATCTGCTGGCCGACCGCGTACGCGCCGGTGCAAAAGCCTTCCGCGACAGGCTGGGCCGTGGGCCGACGGCGCTGGTGGTGGCGGGCGGTGTGGCGGCTAATACGCCTATTCGGGAATCACTGGTGCGGGTTGCTGCCGATCTCAACACCCGGCTGGCCCTGCCCACACGCGATTTGTGCACGGATAATGGTGCGATGATCGCCTGGGCCGGGGCAGAGCGCTTCGCACTTGGCATGACCGATGATCTGACGGTGAGCCCGCGCGCACGCTGGCCGCTGGACCCGGCCGCTGCGGCTTCTCCCCATGCGCGGGCCTGAGCGATGAAGACCATTCGTCGGCTGGGCGTGGTGGGCGCCGGGGCATGGGGAACGGCGCTGGCCAATGCCGGGGCGCGCGCCGGCCTTGATGTGGTGTTGCAGGGACGCGATGCCGGGCAGATGGCCGATATGGCTGCGCGCCGTGCAAATGTGGCCGCCCTGCCGGGCATTGCGCTGGCGGATGCGGTGGAGCCGGTGACGGAGCTCTCCCGTATGGCGGCGTGCGATGTCGTGCTTCTGGTGGTGCCGGCGCAGGCCTGCCGGGGCGTGATGGAGCAGCTTGCCGCCTGCCTCGCACCCGGAACGCCGGTTGTCTCCTGCGCCAAGGGGATTGAACGCGGCACCGGGGCCTTCATGAGCGAGGTGATTGCCGCAACCGCCCCGCAGGCGGTGCCGGCCGTGCTCTCGGGCCCGAGCTTCGCGGCCGATGTGGCCGCTGGCCTGCCGACAGCGGTGACGCTGGCCATGGCTGATGAAGAGCAGGCGCAGGCTTTGGCGCAGGCGCTGGGGTCTTCCACGCTGCGGCTTTATTATTCTACCGATATGCGCGGGGTGGAAATTGGCGGGGCCACCAAGAATGTGCTGGCCATCGCTGCCGGCATTGTGGCGGGCCGCCAGTTGGGCGCAAGCGCGCGGGCGGCGCTGGTTTCCCGCGGGTTCGCCGAGCTGATGCGCTTTGCTCTGGCCCGTGGGGCACGGCCCGAGACGGTGACGGGGCTCTCCGGCCTTGGAGACCTCATTCTCACCACCTCCGGCCCGCAATCGCGCAATTTCGCCTTTGGCGAGGCTTTGGGGGCGGGGCGGGCGACGGCGGACAAGCTGGCTGAAGGGGCCTTCACGGCAGCAGCGCTGATGGAGACGGCCCGTGCGCACCAGATTGACATGCCGGTGAGTGCCGCAGTGGATGATGTGCTCTCCGGTCGTCTTTCCATTGATGCGGCCATTGAGGCGCTGATGGCGCGCCCACAAAAGGCGGAGGGCTGATTGGCCCTTCCGTCTTTTCGTGCACCGGCCCTCTCATTTTGAGGGGGTGCGTCCTTTCCGGCGTGGAGATGTGTTGCGGGGTGTCGTTTGGGGCGTGCCGGGATGTGGCGGCAGCTCCCAATGCGGCAGATAATTATAGGCCGCATCCAGCCATGGCGGCTTTTCGTCGTACATCTCCTGCACCAGTTCCCGGATCATTTGCAGATAGGGCGATTTGTCATTGGCCCGATGGCTGAAAATGATGGGGGTGGTGGCCTTCTCATCATCAATCAGCCGGTAATGCAGATCTGTGCGCAACAGGCGTGCGGCGGCGGGGATGACGCATAGCCCCACTTCGGCCGCCACCAGCCCTAATGCAGTCTGCAATTCGCGCACTTCCTGCAACTCGCCGGGGCGGACCTGATGATCCGCCAGCAAGGTGAGGATCTGGTCAATGAAGTTCGGCCGGGGCTCTTTCGGAAACAGGATGAGCTTCTGGTCTTTCAGCACATCCAGTGAAACCGGCGCAGTGCTGGTGCTGAGGGGAGAGCCGGGCGGGCTCGCCAGCATCAGCCGTTCTTCCCGCAGAACGGTGCGCACCACGCCCGGATCATTCAGGCGCAGACGCCCGAAACCGACATCAATGCGCCCGGATTTCAGCGCCTCCACCTGCTGGATGGAGAGCAGCTCCACAAGCTGGATATCCAGCTCTGGCGCATAGTGGCGCAGTTTGCGCACCACGGTGGGCAGGCCGCCATAGAGGGTGGAAGGTACGAAGCCGATGGAAAAGACGCCACGCTCATTCAGGCCTACGCGACGGGTGGCGCTTTTCATCTGCTCCACCTGGTTCAGCACCTGTAGGGCATGTTCGTGGAACAGCCGTCCGGCATCCGTGAGTTTCAGCGGGCGGGTGTTGCGCACGATCAGCGTGACGCCCAGTTCTTCTTCCAGAAGCTGGACCTGCCGGCTGAGCGGAGGTTGGGCAATGCAGAGTTCCTCTGCGGCACGGGTGAAGTTGCGCAGGCGGGCCACCGCCTCGAAATAGCGCAGCTGGCGCAGGTCCAATTCAAGTATCCTCCCCGGTCTCTTGCATATGTCGCGCCTTGTTTTGCAGTGCGGCACGTTCGCGCTTTTATTATACCTTCAAGATATAGTAGCAGACCAAAATGGTGTTGGCTTTCTGGAGTGGGTTCAGGGCATAATCTTTCTAACATAACAGTGCTCACCGCCACGAAGGCCGTCAATGGTCTTTGGATGAGCTGGAATACTTTCATCCTTCTGCCCATGTTGTGAGGTGTGGGAAGGATGTGCCGGGCCTTGTGAATGGCTCGGGTCAAAATAAAAACAGTCTTTCTGAAGAAAATAACGGAAAGAAAAGCTGAAATGGGAGGGGACCATGGCTGCGGATATTCCGGGCAACAGTCAAGATGCGCCTGAATTCCTGAAGTGCAGACAACTTCCCGCAGAGTATGTGCGGGGGGCGGGCTGGCGTCACGCGCCTGAGAAGCGGCCCTCTGCCTGAACCTGTCAATCTGTAAAATCCGTGGTTTGCCTGCTTGTCGGTGCCGTGCCTGCACGGTTCTGCCGGCCCCGGCTTGCCGCTTTGAATGTGACACCACGTTCCACACATCATGTGAGGAGGATGCCCCATGCCTGAAGGGATGGAGAAGGCGCGCCTGCTGGACAGGCTGCTGACTGAAGCGGTTGTTGAAGATCATGAGGCCGGTGTTTTTCGCTGCCGGCGCGATGTTTTCACAAATCCGGATCTGTTCGATCTGGAGATGGAGCATATCTTCGAGAAAAACTGGGTCTATCTGGCGCATGAAAGCCAGATTCCAGAGCCAAATGATTATTTCACCACATGGATCGGGCGCCAGCCGATTGTCATTACCCGAGACAAGGCCGGCGAACTGCATGCCTTCATCAATGCCTGTGCGCATCGTGGGGCGACATTGTGCCGGCGCAAACATGGCAACAAGGGCAGTTTCACCTGCCCCTTCCATGGCTGGACCTTCTCCAACACCGGCAAATTGCTGAAGGTGAAGGATGGCAAGACCGGAGCCTATCCCGAAAATTTCAACACCAATGGCTCACATGACCTGACCCGTGTGGCTCGGTTTGAGAATTATCGTGGCTTCCTGTTCGGTGCGTTGGGTGCAAATGCGGTGCCGCTGGAAGACTATCTGGGTGCAACCCGTGTCATCATCGACCAGATTGTTGACCAGGCTCCAGACGGGCTTGAGGTTTTGCGCGGAAACTCTTCCTATATCTTTGACGGAAACTGGAAGTTGCAGATGGAGAACGGGGCCGATGGCTATCACGTCTCCTCGGTGCACTGGAATTATGCCGCCACCATGGGCCACCGCAATTATGAGGCCGAAGGCACGCGCACGGTGGATGCCAATGGCTGGTCGCGTTCCGTTGGCGGGGTCTATGGGTTCGAGAATGGCCACATCCTCTTGTGGACACGCCTGCTGAACCCGGATGTGCGCCCGGTGTATCAACATCGTGCAGAGCTGGAGCAGCGTCTGGGCGCGGACCGGGCCAGCTTCATTGTCGAGCAGACGCGCAATCTGTGCCTGTATCCGAATGTCTATCTGATGGATCAGTTCTCTACCCAGATCCGGGTCACGCGGCCTATCAGTGTCGATAAGACGGAAATTACCATCTACTGCTTTGCGCCCAAGGGGGAGAGCGCGGAAGAGCGCGCTCTGCGTATTCGCCAGTATGAGGATTTCTTCAATGTCAGCGGCATGGGTACGCCGGATGATCTTGAGGAGTTTCAGGCTTGCCAGACAGGCTATCAGGGGCTTGCCGCCGCCTGGAATGATCTGAGCCGGGGGGCTGCGCGCTGGATTTATGGGGCGGATGACAATGCTCGCGCCATGGGGCTGGAGCCTGTCATCAGCGGAGAGCGTAGCGAGGATGAAGGGCTGTTCGTCTCGCAGCACGCTTATTGGGCGCGCGCCCTGCGTGCGGCCCTGGCCGGGGGTGATGATGGAGGTGGAGGCGCTCGCAAGCCCACATCTCCGCACGCCAGCCTGGCCGGGAGGGACGCAGCATGATCCTCTCCCGCATTGAAGCCTTTCTCTATCGTGAAGCCCGGCTGCTGGATGATCGCCAATGGGATGCCTGGCTGACCTGTTATGCCCCCGGCGTCGAGTTCTGGATGCCGGCGTGGGATGATGATGACCGGCTGGTGGAAGATCCTCAATCGCAGATCTCCCTGATCTATTATCCCAATCGCGAGGGGCTGGAAGACCGTGTGTTCCGCATCAAGACGGAACGCTCCGGTGCCAGTACACCGGAGCCCCGCACCTGTCATTTCATCACCAATGTGGAGGTGGTGGCCACGCGGCCGGATGAGGTGGATGTGCGCTTTAACTGGCACACGCTCAGCCATCGCTACAAGGCGACCAACAGCTTCTTCGGAACATCTTTCTACACCCTCACCCGCGCGGGCGAAGATTTTCAGATTCTGCGCAAGAAGGTGGTTCTGAAGAACGATTACATCCATCAGGTCATTGATATCTATCATATCTGACCCAATCCGGGAGGTCGCCATGGGCTATCGCATCGCCCTGAATTTCGAGGATGGCGTCACGCGCTTCATCGTCTGCAATCCCGGTGAAACGGTGCTGGATGCCGCCTATCGTCACAAGATCAACCTGCCCATGGATTGCTCCGATGGGGTGTGCGGGGCCTGCAAATGCCACTGCGACAGCGGGCGTTATGATCTGGGGGATGAGTATCTGGAAGAGGCCCTGAGCCCGGATGAAGCGGAAAAGCGCCTGGTGCTGACATGCCAGATGCAGCCGCAGAGTGATTGTGTGCTGGATGTTCCGGCGGCCTCCGGCATGTGCAAATCCGGTGTGGCGCAGTTTGGTGCGCGGCTGACGCGCATCGTGATGCATGATGACGCCGCCTTCGAGGTGGAGATGGAGGTGGCTCAGGAGGAGGCGCCCGCCTTTCTGCCCGGTCAGTATGTGAATATTGATGTGCCGGGCAGCGGGCAGCATCGCGCCTATTCCTTCAGCTCCGCACCGGGAGACGCACGCATCAGTTTCCTGATCCGGCGGGTGCCGGGCGGGCTGATGAGCGGATGGCTGGAGCAGGCCCGTATGGGGCAGGACCTTACATTGCATGGTCCGCTTGGCAGTTTCTATCTGCGAGAGGTGAAGCGCCCGCTGCTGTTTCTGGCCGGAGGCACTGGGCTGGCCCCCTTCCTCTCCATGCTGGAACAACTGGCGCGCGAGGGCTGCACCCAGCCGGTTCATCTGCTCTATGGCGTCACCCGCCCGCAGGATCTGGTTCTGGTGAATCAGCTTGAGGCCATGGGCAAACGTTTGCCGCAGCTTGATATTCTGACCTGTATCGCCGCGCCGGAGGCAGATCATCCGCACAAGGGCTTCGTCACCGATCATTTCACCCCCGAGATGTTCAATGGCGGGGATGTGGATGTGTATCTGTGCGGCCCGCCGCCCATGGTGGATGCAGTGCGCCACAGCCTGGAGGCGCAGGGCATTACACCGGCGAGCTTCCATTATGAGAAGTTCACGCCCACCGTGCCGCCCTCGCGGGAGGCGGCCGAATGAATGCGCGCTTCCAGAATAAAGTGATGGTCATCACAGGGGCCGCGCAGGGCATTGGCCGGCGCGTGGCCGAGCGAGCGGCGGCGGAAGGGGCGCAACTGGCGCTGCTGGATCGCTCCGATCTGGTGGAAGAACTGGCCGCTGCACTGCCAGCCAGCGCCCGCGCCTTGCCGGTGCGGGTGGATCTGGAGGATTTTGGCCAGACTTGTGCGGCCATGGAGGCGGCGCAGGCGCATTTGGGCCGGGTGGATGTGCTGGTGAACAATGTGGGCGGCACCATCTGGGCCAAGCCCTTCCAGCATTATGAGGAAGCCGAGATCGAGGCGGAAATTCGCCGGTCCCTGTTCCCCACCCTGTGGGGGTGCCGGGCCGTTCTGCCTTGCATGATTGCGCAGGGCGGCGGCGTCATTGTCAATGTGTCTTCCATCGCCACGCGCAGCATCAACCGCGTGCCCTATGGCGCAGCCAAGGGCGGGGTGAATGCGCTTACCGCCTGTCTGGCCTTTGAGGGCGCGGAATACGGGGTGCGGGTGAACGCCGTGGCTCCCGGAGGCACCGAAGCACCGCCGCGTCGCATTCCGCGCAACAATGCGCAGCAGAGCGCGCAGGACAAGGCCTGGTATCAGCAGATTGTAGACCAGACCATCGAAAGCAGCCTGATGAAACGATACGGCACGCTGGATGAACAGGCGGCCGCCATTCTGTTTCTGGCTTCTGATGAGGCCGCCTATATCACCGGCACTGTTCTTCCCGTGGGAGGCGGAGATCAGGGCTGAGACTGCAAATGGCCAGCTCACAGCAAGAACAGGGCGGCCTGAACTCCGGGGAAGGGACATCCATGCGCAGCATAGACGTCAATACAATCATAGATGAATCCAGGTTTACACGCTTCCACTGGAATATCGTGCTGTTATGCAGCCTGTTGCTGGTGGTGGATGGCTATGATGTCTTCATCTATGGCTCGGTTCTGCCGCAGCTCATGGAACAATGGCAGCTCTCGCCCACAGAGGCCGGCTCCCTGGCCAGTTGGGCTCTGTTCGGCATGATGTTCGGCGCTCTGTTCTTTGGTCCACTGGGCGATAAGGTGGGGCGCAAGAAGGGGATTGCCCTGTGTTTTCTGCTGTTCAGCACTGCCACCATCATCAACGGTTTTGCCTCCACGCCCCTGCAATTCGGCATTTGCCGGTTTCTGGCCGGGCTGGGTTGTGGCGGGTTGATGCCCAACGCCGTGGCGCTGACCAATGAATATGCGCCGAAGAAACTGCGCGGCACGCTGGTGGCGCTGATGTTCTCCGGTTATTCGGTCGGCGGCATGGTGGCGGCGGGTCTGGGCATCTGGATGCTGCCCAATTTCGGCTGGCAATCCATGTTCTTCGCCGCCGTGGTGCCGCTGGTGCTGCTGCCCCTCATTCTGGCCAGGTTGCCGGAATCCGTCGGTTTTCTCATCCGGCAGGGCCAGCAGCAGAAGGCCCGGCTTGTTCTGGGCCAGCTTGCGCCGCAGAAGGCGCTGGCCGCAGGTGAGCTGGATTATCATGAAGCGAAGGGCGGCAAGGCTTCTGTTGCCGAACTGTTCCGCCATAATCGCACCCTGTGCACGCTGATGCTGTGGGTGTCCTTCTTCTGCTGTTTGCTCATGGTCTATGCGCTCAGCTCCTGGCTGCCGCAGCTGATGAAGAGTGCCGGTTACAGCCTCGGCTCCAGCCTGTCCTTCCTGCTGGCGCTGAATTTCGGCGGCATGTTCGGGGCCATTGCCGGAGGTTGGTTGAGCGACAGGCTGGGGCTGCCGCGCGTGGTGGTGGGCTTCTTCCTGTTTGGCGCGGTGTGCATTGCCATGCTGGGTTACAACAGCCCCATGCCGGTGCTGTATCTGCTCATCTTCATCGCGGGCGCCACCACCATCGGCACGCAGATCCTGCTTTATGCCAGCGTGGCGCAGTTCTATTCGCTCTCGGTGCGCTCTACCGGGCTGGGCTGGGCCTCCGGCATGGGGCGGATCGGGGCGATTGCCGGCCCCATGCTGGGAGGTGTGCTGATGGCCGCACAGCTTCCGCTTTCGGCGAATTTCATGGCCTTTGCCGTTCCTGGCGCGATTTCAGCTCTGGCCATGGTGGTGTTCGCCATCAGCGCCCGGCGCGGTGCGGTGACGCAGCCGACCCCGGCGACGGCCTGAAAGGGTTGGCCTCATGACCATGTTGCGCCAACTGGCGCGTGACAGTTCCGCCTCGGCCATTGTGGCCGGGGCGGTTGCCACGCTGATCTCCTTCGCCGGGCCATTGGTTATTGTATTTCAGGCGGCTTCGGGCCTTGCGCCCGGCCTGCTGGATTCATGGGTCTGGGCCATTTCCATTGGCAGCGGCGTGCTGGGCATTGTGCTGAGCCTGAAATATCGGGTGCCGGTGGTGGTGGCCTGGTCCGCACCCGGTTCCGCCTTGCTGGTCACCCTGCTGCCGACGGTGGATTTCGCTGCGGCGGTGGGGGCCTATCTGGTCGCCAGCATCATTTTGCTGCTGGTGGGGCTTTCGGGCGCATTTGACAGGCTGGTCTCGCGCCTTCCGGTCGGCATCAGCGCGGCCATGCTGGCAGGTATCTTGTTCCGCTTCACCGTGGATATGGTGAATGTGGTGCCGGATGCACCGGTGATGGTGCTGTCCATGTTCGCGATCTTCTTTGTCGGGCGGCGCTGGTTTCCGCGTTATGCGGTGGCGGCGGTGCTGCTGGTGGGGCTGGGCCTTACGCTGGCCACCGGGCAAATGGGAGAGGTGCACTTCAGTCTCGCGCCAACCATGCCGGTCTGGACCATGCCGGTGTTCGAGTGGCAGGCCATGGCCAATATTGCGGTGCCGCTGGTGGTGGTGTCGCTCACAGGCCAGTTTCTGCCGGGCATCGCCGTGTTGCGTACGGCTGGGTATGAGAAGCCGGCGGCGGGGCCTGTCATTACGGGTTGCGCGCTGGGTTCGGCGGTGCTTGCTCCCTTGGGCTGCCACGGCCTCAATCTTGCCGCGCTCACCGCTGCCATCTGCATGGGGGCGGAGGCGCATGAAAAGCCGGAGCGGCGCTATGTGGCCGGCGTGGCCGGCGGGGTGATGTATCTGGTGTTCGGCACGTTCGCGGCCACGGTGCTGGGGCTGTTCGCCCTGTTGCCACCGGCGCTGATTGCGGCGCTGGCCGGGCTGGCTCTGTTCCCCGTGGTGGCCGGTAGTCTTGTGCAGGCCGTGCAGAAGACGCACGAACGTGATGCCGCGCTGATGACATTCATCGTCAGCGCTTCGGGGCTCAGCCTTTGGGGGCTGGGGGCGGCTTTCTGGGGGCTGGTGTTTGGTCTGCTGGTGCACGCCATTCTGGCGCTGCGGCCCCGGCTGGCCATCTTGAACCGGAACATGACACCCGAGCCTGAGCAGGCCGAATGAAAGGCGGGCATTGTCATGGATGCGCCACAGGCGGTGCGGCCGCCTGCGGCTGGGGAGAGCAGAGGTGCGGGCTCAGCCCTGTGCGTCTTCCAGTTCTGCGCTGGCCATCAGCCACTCCTCCTCCGCTGCCGCCATGGCCTCGGCGATTTCATGTCGCTGCTGGGCCAGGCGGGCGGCCTCCATCGGGTCTTTTGCGTGCAGATCCGGCGAGGAGAGGCGGGTATCAAGGCCGGAGAGTTCCTTGCCCAGTTTCTCCATCAGGCTTTCGGCGGCCTTCACCCGCTTTTTGATTGGTCCGGTGGCGATGCGGCGCGGCTTTTCGGCCTTGGCGTCCTTGCGGGTCTCGGCCTTGTCCTTGCGGCCTTCGCTGGTCATGCGGTCGCCATCCGCGCGGGAGAGCACCTCTCGTCGATACTGGTCGAGATCGCCCTCATAGGGTTTCACGACACCGCCACCCACGCGCCAAAGCTGTTCTGCGCAGGCTTCCAGAAGGCTGCGATCATGCGAGATGAGGATGACCGCGCCGGGGAAATCATTCAGCGCTTCCATCAGCGCTGCACGGGCCTCGATATCGAGATGGTTGGTCGGCTCATCAAGGATGACGAGATGCGGCCCGTGGAAGGTCGCCAGCCCGAGCAGCAGACGGGCTTTCTCGCCACCGGAAAGGGATGAAACCCTGGTGTCAGCCTTGCCGGCGGAAAAGCCCATTTCAGCCGCCCGCGCCCGCACGCGGGCCTCGGGTGCATCCGGCATCAGCCGGCGCACATGCTCCACGGCGCTTTCCTCCGGGTGGAGTTCGTCAATCTGGTGTTGGGCCAGATAGGCGACTTCCAGCTTGTCGGCGCGCACCAGCCTGCCGTCCTGCGGTTCCAGCCGGCCGGCAATAAGCTTGGCGAAGGTGGATTTGCCATTGCCGTTCGGCCCCAGCAGCGCGATGCGGTCATCCTCATCAATGCGCAGGGTCATGTTTCGGAGGATCGGCTTTCCGGGCTCATAGCCCACTGAGACCTGATCCAGCACCATGATGGGGGGCGAGAGCAGCTTTTCGGGGTGGCGGATGGAGATGGCCGCCGCCTCTTCGTTTACCTGCGCGGAGAGTGGCTCCATGCGGGCCAGCGCCTTCAGCCGCGATTGCGCCTGCTTGGCCTTGGTGGCCTTGGCACGGAAGCGGGCGACGAAGCTTTCCATATGGGCGCGCTGGGCTTCCTGCTTCTTGCGCGCGCTCTGATCCTGCAACATCCGTTCCCGGCGCTGGCGATCGAACGAGGTGAAGCCACCGCGATACAGGGTGAGTTTCTGGTTGGAAAGGTGGAGGATATGGTCCACCGAACTGTCCAGCAGGTCACGGTCATGGCTGATGAGGATGACCGTGCGCGGATAGTGGGCCAGATAATCCTGTAGCCACAATGTGCCTTCAAGATCGAGATAGTTTGTCGGCTCATCCAACAGCAGCAAATCCGGCTCGGTGAAGAGCAGGGCGGCCAGCGCCACACGCATGCGCCAGCCGCCGGAAAATTCCGCGCAGGGGCGCTGCTGGGCGCTTTCATCAAAGCCGAGGCCGGCCAGAATGGTGGCCGCGCGGGCCGGAGCGGCGTGGGCGTCAATATCGAGAAGGCGCATCTCGATTTCGCCGATGCGCATCGGGTCTTGCGTGGTTTCGCGCTCATGCAGCAGGGCGGCGCGCTCGGTATCGGCGGCCAGCACTCGCTCGATCAGGCTGTCGGGGCCGGCGGGGGCTTCCTGCGCCACACGGCCAATGCGGGTGCGGTTAGGCAGGCGCACAATGCCGGATTCCAGCTCCAGCTCGCCCACCAGCGCCTTGAACAGAGTGGTTTTTCCGGCGCCATTGCGCCCCACCACGCCCACGCGCGCATTTTCGGGAATGGCCACGCTGGCGTGGTCAATGAGGAGGCGGCCGGCAAGGCGCAGTGAGATATCGTCAAGCACGATCATGATTGGGCCCTTTTCGCAGCAGCCGGGGCCCGGAGCAAGGGGAAAGGGCGTGGTGGGGCAATGGCGTGGGGCCAAGGTAATGGGGCCAAGGGAATGAGTGGTGGGTTGGCTCAGGGCTTTCTTTCCCGGCGCATTTCTCCGGGGGATTGACCTGTCCATTGGCGAAAGGCGCGTGAAAAGCTCTTTTCATTGCGAAAACCGGCCATGTGGGCCACCTGCTTCAGGGGGCGGTTGCTGCGGCCAATGAGTTGCAGGGCGCGTTCGCGGCGGATGTCATCCTTGATCTGTTGAAGGGAAGAGCCCTCCTCCTGCAACTGGCGATGCAGACTGCGGCGGGAGATGTTGAGGCTTTCGGCCAGTTCCTCCGCATTGGGCAGGCTGGTGGCATTCGCGGCCAGTCGCGCGCGAAACTGCATGCGCACCCGCTCCACCAGTAGACGGTCCCGCCGATATTGCAGCACCATCAGCCGCAGGGCGTTTTGCAGCATGGCGCGGGTCGCCGCTTCATCTCGCATGGGGGGCAGGGTGAGATAATCGGCATTGAAGCTGAAGCCGGTTTGCGCCGCATCAAACCGCGCTTCACCGGGAAACATGGCCCGGTAGGAGGAGGCATGCTCCGGGCGGGAAAAGGCAAAGCTCAAATCGCTGAACGGAATGCGCGAATCCACCAGCCAGCAGGCAAAGCCGTGTACGGCGCGCAGGGTGGAGACCAGGCAGAATTCCCGCATGCCCTGCCGGATAGCCTGTTCTTCTATGGTGATGCTGGCCGTGCCTTCCCTGCGGCTGAGAGTGATGCGGATATCATCCACAATCAGCCCATGGCAGCGGCACCAGCGCTTCAGTGCCACGCCGAGATCGGGGGCGGAAATCGCGGCTCGGCATAACAGGCCAAGGCTGCCCCAGCGCATGGGGCGGGAGAACCAGCCCAATGCCTCGTCATCCAGTTCGCGCATGGCGTGCAGGTTGAGCGCCTCGAACTGTTCGGCGGTGACGCGGGCGGCGTCATTCTCCAGAAGGTGCGGCGCAATATGTGCCGCTATCAGGGCTGGCCCGAAGGGGCGCCCATAATGCGCATAAGCCTGTGATATGGCGCGGACGAAGGCGATGGGGGTGACTGCCGCCTGTGTGCCGGGTTCTGGTTTCCTCATGCTCTGATCTCAATACATGATGGCACGATTTGCAACTATTGTGGCACCAACCCGTCAGGGCGAGTGGCTACTCTCAGCGGCAACGGGCCAGAAACATGGCCCTTGCGAACAAGCAAATGGGAGAGACGCGATGCTGCTGTCTGGGATCGGGCTGGATTTCGACCTTGGCGAAGATGTGGACGCCCTGCGCGAAGCCGTGCGGACCTTTGCCGCGAAGGAAATTGCCCCCATCGCCGCCGATGTGGACCGCGACAATCTCTTCCCTGCGCATCTGTGGAAGAAGCTCGGGGATATGGGGCTGCATGGCCTGACCGTGAGCGAGGAATATGGCGGCACGAACCTCGGCTATCTGGCGCATATGGTGGCGCTGGAAGAGATTTCGCGCGCGTCGGGTTCCATTGGCCTGTCTTATGGCGCGCATTCCAATCTGTGCATCAACCAGATCCGCCGGAATGGCACGGAAGCGCAGAAGCAGAAATATCTGCCCAAGCTGATCTCCGGTGAGCATGTCGGCGCACTGGCCATGAGTGAGCCCAATGCCGGCTCGGATGTGGTGAGCATGAAGCTGAAAGCCGAAAAGAAGGGCGATCGCTTCATCCTCAATGGTTCCAAGATGTGGATCACCAATGGCGGCGATGCCGATACGCTGGTGATTTATGCCCAGACCGATCCGGCCGCAGGGGCGAAGGGCATTACGGCCTTCTTGGTCGAGAAGAGTTTTGCCGGCTTCTCTGCGGGTGCCAAGCTCGACAAGCTGGGCATGCGGGGCTCCAATACCTATCCGCTCTTCTTCGATAATGTGGAAGTGCCGGAAGAAAATGTGCTGGGCGGCGTGGGCAAGGGCGTGAAGGTGCTCATGTCCGGGCTGGATTATGAGCGCGCCGTGCTGGCCGGCGGGCCGCTCGGCCTGATGGCTGCGGCCATGGATGCGATCGTGCCCTATGTGCATGAGCGCAAGCAGTTCGGCCAGAGCATCGGCGAATTCCAGCTCATGCAGGGCAAGCTGGCAGATGTTTACACCACGTGGCAATCCACCCGCGCTTATGTCTATGCCTTGGGCAAGGCATGTGATCGGGCGGACCATTCCCGCACGCTGCGCAAGGATGCCGCCGGCGCCATTCTGCTGGCGGCGGAAAAGGCCACATGGATGGCCGGCGAAGCCATCCAGACCCTCGGCGGCGTGGGCTACACGCGGGAGTTCCCGGTGGAGCGTCTGTGGCGCGATGCCAAGCTGTACGAGATTGGCGCGGGCACATCCGAAATCCGCCGGATGCTGATTGGCCGCGAATTGTTCAACGAAACCGCCGGGCTGTGATCATGGCGGAAATCGAGAGCAAGATCAGCCCGCGCAGCGCGGAGTTTCAGGCCAATGCGCAGGCCATGGACGCCCTGGTGGCGGATCTGCGCATCCGCCTTGAGGAGATTGCGCAGGGCGGTGGCGAAGCCGCCCGCGCCAAACATGAAGCCCGTGGCAAGCTGTTGCCACGGGAGCGGGTGAACATGCTGCTGGATGCAGGTTCGCCCTTTCTGGAAATCGCGCCCATGGCGGCCTTCAATGTCTACAAGGAGAAGGATGGTCGTGATGCGGCCCCTTCGGCGGGGGTCATTGCGGGGATCGGCCGTATTGCCGGGCGTGAATGCGTCATTGTCTGTAATGACGCCACGGTGAAGGGCGGCACCTATTTTCCTCTCACGGTGAAGAAGCATCTGCGGGCGCAGGAAATTGCCGCGCAGAACAATCTGCCCTGTGTCTATCTGGTGGATTCAGGCGGGGCCAACCTGCCGAACCAGGATGATGTATTCCCGGATCGCGATCATTTCGGGCGCATCTTCTACAATCAGGCCCAGATGAGTGCGGCGGGCATTGCCCAGATCGCGGTGGTGATGGGCTCCTGCACCGCCGGCGGCGCTTATGTGCCGGCCATGAGCGATGAAACCATCATCGTGCGCAATCAGGGCACCATTTTTCTTGCGGGTCCGCCTCTGGTGAAGGCCGCCACAGGTGAGGTGGTGAGCGCAGAGGAGCTGGGCGGCGGTGATGTGCATACCCGCCTTTCCGGCGTGGCGGATCATCTGGCCAATGATGATACCCATGCTCTGGCTTTGGCGCGCACGGCGGTTTCCAACCTCAACCGGCCCAAGAATTTTCCGGTGGAAACCATTTCCCCGCGCCCGCCGAAACATGATCCGCGCGAGATGGGCGGCATCATTCCCACCGATACGCGCAAGCCCTTTGATGTGCGTGAGATCATCGCCCGGATTGTCGATGCTTCGGAGTTTCACGAGTTCAAGGCCCGTTTCGGCCCCACGCTGGTGACGGGCTTTGCCCATATTGAAGGCATGCCGGTGGGCATTATCGCCAATAATGGCATCCTGTTCTCCGAGAGCGCGGCCAAGGGGGCGCATTTTGTGGAACTGTGCTGTCAGCGTCAGATTCCGCTGGTGTTCCTGCAAAACATCACCGGCTTCATGGTGGGGCAGAAATACGAGAATGAGGGCATCGCCCGCCATGGCGCCAAGATGGTGACGGCGGTGGCCTGCGCCAATGTGCCGAAATTCACCGTCATTATCGGCGGCTCCTTCGGCGCTGGCAATTATGGCATGTGCGGGCGCGCCTATTCCCCGCGCTTCCTTTGGATGTGGCCCAATGCGCGCATTTCCGTCATGGGCGGAGAGCAGGCGGCATCCGTGCTCGCCACGGTGCGGCGCGATGGGGTGGAAAAAGCCGGCGGTCACTGGCCGGAAGAGGAAGAGGCGGAATTCCGCGAAAATATTCGCGCGCGCTATGAGCATCAGGGCCATCCCTATTATGCCACGGCCCGGCTGTGGGATGATGGGGTGATTGATCCGGCAGATACACGCCGCGTGCTGGCACTGGGCCTTTCGGCCAGCCTCAACGCTCCCATTCCTGAAGCGCGCTTCGGCGTCTTCCGCATGTGAGGGGGCGGATATGAAGCATCTTCTCATGCACCGCGCGGGCGGTGTGGCCACGGTGACGCTGAACCGTCCCGAGATCCGCAATGCCTTTGATGATGTGCTCATCGGTGAACTGACGCGGGCTTTCCATGCGCTGGGGCAGGATGACAGCGTGCGCGTCATCATTCTGGCGGCCAGCGGCAAGGCGTTCTGCGCCGGGGCGGACCTGTCCTGGATGCGTCGCATGGCCGATTATGACCATGCGGAAAATCTCGCTGACGCCACTGCGCTCGCCACCATGCTGCGCACCATCCATGAATGTCCTGTCCCTGTCATTGCGCGGGTCCAGGGGGATGTGTTCGCCGGCGGGATGGGGCTGGTTTCAGCCTGCGACATGGTGGTGGCGGCCGGGCAGGCCCGCTTCTGTCTGAGCGAGGTGAAGCTGGGGCTCATTCCGGCAACCATCGCGCCTTATGTCATGGCTGCGATGGGTGCGCGGGCGGCACAGCGCTTCTTCCTGACGGCGGAGGTTTTTTCCGCACAGGCTGCGGCGGCCACCGGGCTGGTGCATGAGGTGGTGGCGCAGGAAGAGCTGGATGAAGCCGTTGCGCGGCTGAGCCAGCATCTGCTCAACGCCTCGCCGGCCGCCCTTGCCGCTTGCAAGCGCCTGTTGCGCGAAGTCGGTGGGCGGAAAATTGATGATGCGCTTGTGGCCGATACGGCCGCGCGCATCGCCGATATCCGCGCCTCGGAGCAGGGGCGTGAAGGCGTTCAGGCATTTCTCAACAAACGGCAGCCCACATGGCAACTCTCGGGGCCGTCCAGCATGGCAGGGGAGGCGAAATGATGCGCCGGACCATCAACAAAATCCTCATCGCCAATCGTGGAGAGATCGCCTGCCGTGTGGCGGCGACCGCCCGTCGTCTGGCCATCCGCACCGTGGCCGTGCATTCGGATGTGGACAGGGATGCGCGCTTTGTCGCCATGTGTGATGAAGCTGTCAGCCTGGGTGGCGCTGCGCCGAAGGACAGCTACCTGCTCTGGGAGAAGATCATCGCGGCCGCGCAGGAAACAGGGGCGGATGCCATCCATCCCGGCTATGGCTTTCTGAGCGAGAATGCCGATTTCGCCGCCGCCTGTGCGGAGGCCGGGCTGATTTTCATCGGTCCGCCGGCTTCAGCCATTCGCGCCATGGGGCTGAAGGCGGAATCCAAGCGGCTGATGGAACAGGCCGGGGTGCCGCTGGTGCCGGGTTATCACGGGGCGGATCAGGATGAAGCCCTGCTGGCGCACGAGGCGGAGCGTATTGGCTATCCGCTCATGATAAAGGCCAGCGCCGGTGGTGGCGGCAAGGGCATGCGCATTGTGGAGCGGCACGAGGATTTCGCGGAAAATCTGGCGTCCTGCCAGCGCGAGGGGCTCAGCAGTTTCGGTAGCGCGGCGGTGTTGCTGGAGCGTTATGTGCAGCGCCCGCGCCATATCGAAATTCAGGTGTTCGGGGATGCGCATGGCCATTATGTGCATCTGTTCGAGCGGGATTGTTCAGTCCAGCGCCGTCACCAGAAGGTGCTGGAAGAGGCGCCCGCGCCGGGCTTGAGCGATGAACGCCGGCAGGAGATGGGCGAAGCCGCCATCGCCGCGGCACGGGCAGTGGGCTATGTGGGGGCCGGCACGGTGGAATTCATCGCCGAGCCCGCAGCGGACGGCGATCTTTCCTTCTATTTCATGGAGATGAACACCCGCCTGCAAGTGGAGCATCCGGTAACGGAGGCCATAACCGGGCAGGATCTGGTGGAGTGGCAGATCCGCGTGGCGGCCGGTGAGGATCTGCCCTGTACACAGCATGAACTGTCGATCCGCGGCCACGCCATTGAAGCGCGTATCTGCGCCGAAGCGCCGGATAACAATTTTCTGCCGGCCACGGGACGGCTGGATGTGTTGCATTTGCCCGCGCATCTGGATTTTTCCACCCATGCTCATGGGGTGCGGGTGGATTCCGGCGTGCGGGAGGGAGATGAGATTTCCCCCTTCTACGATCCGATGATCGCCAAGCTCATTGTGCATGGCGCAACCCGTGAGGAGGCGCTGGCGCGGTTGGATGAAGCCCTAGCCCAGACCCATATTGTGGGCGTGGCGACCAATGTCGCCTTTCTGCGGCGCACGGCGGCGAGCCATGCTTTCACTGTTGCCGATCTCGACACGGCGCTGATCCAGCGCGAAAGCGCCGTGCTGTTTTATCAGCAGGGTCTGTCTTTCTCCCATATCGCCGCCAGCGTGGTGGCGCACATGGTGCAGGATGAGGCGCGGCAGGCCGGAACGGACCCATGGTCGCGGCCGGATGGCTGGCGCGTGGGAGGGGCCGCAACCCGGAGCCTGCGGCTGCAAATGGGCGAGCGGCTGGAGACGGTGCGTTTCACTCCACAGTCTGAAACCCCGGATGTGCGCTACAGGCTGGAGGTTGATGGCTATGAGCATGTGCTGGCCCTGCCGCCATCCGGCGAGATCCGGCTTGATGACACCCGGCTGCACAGCAGTGTTTATCGCACGGGGGAGCTGTTCTCCATTTTCACGCCTTCCGGCAGCGCCAGTGCGGAGCTGGTGGATCCGTTGGCTCACGCCGGTGAAACAGAGGCGGAAGCCGGCCGGCTGACGGCTCCCATGCCGGGCCGTGTGATCGCCTTTCTGGTGGAAGCGGGCGAGAGCGTAACCAAGGGCCAGCCTCTGGCGGTGATGGAGGCCATGAAGATGGAACATACCATCAAGGCCCCGATCGACAGCATTGTGGCCGAACTGCTCTTCGCCGTGGGGGATCAGTTGACTGAAGGGGCGGAACTGCTGCGTCTGGCCCCGGTGCTGGAGGAGGCCTGAGCCATGGCGATGCTTCTGGCGCAATCTGCCTTGCCTGCGCGCGTGCGCATTGTGGAGGTGGGCCCGCGGGATGGGTTGCAGAATGAGAAGCAGCTCATTCCTGCGGCCATCAAGGTGGAGCTGATTGAGCGTTTGCAGGCAGCGGGTCTGCGACATATCGAAACCACCAGTTTCGTCAGCCCGAAATGGGTGCCGCAAATGGCGGATAATGCGCAGGTGATGGCCGGCATGTCTCGCCGAGAGGATGTGACCTATTGCGTGCTGGTGCCCAATCTTCGCGGTTTTGAAGCCGCCAGAGCCACGCATCCCGGTGAAATCGAGGTCTTTGGCTCCGCCAGCGAGAGTTTCAGCCAGCGCAATATCAACTGCTCCATTGAAGAGAGCATTGCGCGCTTCGCGCCGGTGGTGAAGGCGGCTCTGGATGAGGGTATCAGGGTGCGCGGGGCTATTTCCTGCGCTCTTGGGTGCCCTTATGAGGGCGACATCAGCCCGGACAAGGTGGCGCATGTGGCGCGGCTGATGAAGGATATCGGCGTGCAGCATGTGGCGGTGGCCGACACCATCGGCACAGGCACGCCGTGCAAGGCGCAGGCGGCGCTGGAAGCCGCCCTGGGCATTTATGAGCTGGCCGATGTGTCCGGCCATTTCCACGATACTTACGGGCAGGCTCTGGCCAATATCTATGCCGCGCTGGAGCTGGGCGTCAGCCAGTTCGACACTTCCGTGGGCGGGCTGGGCGGCTGCCCTTATGCCGAGGGGGCAACCGGCAATGTGGCGACAGAAAATGTCGTCTACATGCTGCACGGGCTGGGTATCGAAACAGGCATTGATCTGGAAGGGGTGATCGAGGCGGCTGCCTTCATCTCCCATCATCTCGGCCGCCCGGTGGGTTCTCAGGTTTCAAGAGCATTTCTCGCCCGCTGCGAGAGCTGAACCAAACGCGCACAAAAAGAATGCGTGTCACAGCGCCTGGACAAGACACCATGGTGCAATTTCGGGAGGAAGCAATGAGCTATAGTGACCGGCCATTGCCGGATGAAGCCCGTGTGAAGGGGGTGGATACGCCCCCTCTGCTTGAAGAAACCATTCCTGCACTGCTGGCCCGCACCGTGGCCGCGCGCCCGGATGAGCTGGCCATTGTGTTCTGCGACCATGGCCTGCGTATGACCTGGCAGGCTTTTGCGGATGCGGTGGATGGGCTGGCCACCGGCCTGCTGAATATGGGCATTCGCCGGGGCGACAGAGTGGGGATCTGGTCTCCCAACCGCCCGGAATGGGTGCTGACCCAGTTCGCCACGGCCCGGATTGGCGCCATATTGGTGAATGTGAACCCGGCCTATCGCAAAAGTGAGCTGGATTATGCACTGCGCAGTGTCGGTATTCGAGCCCTGATTACAGCAGACAGGTTCAAGAGTTCCGATTATCTGGGCATGTTGGAAGATATTCTTCCAGAAATCTCAACATCTCTGCCAGGGGCGCTCTTTTCGGACCGTCTGCCGGATCTGCGCGCGATCATCGCCATGGGGGAGGCGCCGCGCGCCGGCATGGTGCCGTTTGCGCAGCTTGCCGAAACCACGGCTGATCGCGCCCGGCTGGACGGGATTACGGCGCAATTGTCTGCGCATGATCCCATCAATATCCAGTTCACCTCCGGTACGACCGGGTCTCCGAAGGGGGCGACGCTGACCCATCGCAATATTGTCAATAACGGCAATTTTGTTACGGATCGCATCCGTCTCACCGCAGAAGACCGGCTTTGCATTCCGGTGCCGCTATATCATTGCTTCGGCATGGTGATGGGGGTTCTGGGCTGCGTCAGCAAGGGCGCGGCCATGGTCTTCCCCGGCGAGGGGTTTGATCCGAAGACGACGCTCGCTGCCGTTTCGCGTGAGCGTTGCACGGGGCTTTATGGCGTTCCCACCATGTTTTCGGCCATGCTGGCCGCCGATGATTTCGCCACGCACGATTTGTCTTCCCTGCGCACCGGCATCATGGCTGGCGCGCCTTGCCCGGTGGAGGTGATGAAAAAGGTGCGTGGGCAGATGCATATGTCCGATGTCACCATCGCCTATGGCATGACGGAAACCTCCCCGGTTTCCTTCCAGTCCTTTGTGGATGATCCGGTGGACAAGCGCGTCACCACGGTTGGTCGCATTCACCCCCATCTGGAGGTGAAGCTGGTGAATGCCTCTGGTGATACGGTGCGCCCCGGAGAGACGGGGGAATTGTGCACGCGGGGCTATTCTGTCATGCGCGGCTATTGGGGCGAGCCGGAAAAGACAGCCCAGGTGGTTGATGAAGAAGGCTGGATGCATACCGGAGATCTCGCCACAATGGACGAGGACGGATATTGCACCATTGCCGGGCGGGTGAAGGATATGCTCATTCGCGGCGGGGAGAATATCTATCCCCGCGAGATCGAGGAATTCCTCTACCGTCACCCGAAGGTTCAGGATGTGCAGGTCATTGGCGTGCCGGATCTGCTGTATGGCGAAGAAATCTGCGCCTGCATCGTGCCAACGGATAACAGCCTGACAGAGGATGAGATCCTCGCTTTCTGTCGGGGGGAAATCGCTCACTACAAGGTGCCGCGCTATATTGAAATTGTGGAAGCCTTTCCGATGACGGTTACGGGGAAGATCCAGAAATTCGTGTTGCGCAGCGAAATGTCCCGCAAGCTGGGGTTGCCCCCGCAGGGGTGAAGCTGAACCGCGGCCATGGCTCTTGAGGGTGGGGCCTTGAAGGGGCTCGTGGGTTTCGGTTGCGGGTTCTGGATATCGCGGAAAATTGACCTGTCCGGTTGGGTGGGGGCGGCGATGCGCCGCCCCCATGTTTTGTTTGGCTGGAAAATCGGCTTCATTGCCGCTTATGTCTGCGAATACACAAGGTTCTGGCCGGGACAGGATGGGTTGATGCAAAATTCCGTGTCCAGCTCTGGGGATAAAGCCGCAGCTCGCGCGCGGGCCGGGTGGAAGCTGCGCCGCCTTGTGGGGCTGGCCCTGCTGCTGGTGGTGCTGGCGGCAGGTGCGGCATGGAGTGTGACGGCACTGTGGTATCAGGCGCCACCGGCCTGGCGTGGCGTGTGGATGGGGCTGGCTGTGCTGGTGGCCACCGGGCTGGCGGTTCTGGGGTTCCGGCGGCAGGCACTGGCCTGGCTGGGAACAGCCTTGGCCGCGCTGGTGATGGGCCTGTGGTGGGCGTCCATCCTGCCCTCCAACACGCGGGATTGGGCCCCGGAACTGGACCGCACCGTGACGGCGCAGCTCAATGGTTCAGAAATTACCCTGCACAATGTGCGCAATTTCGACTGGCGCACCGAAGAGGATTTCACCCCCCGCTGGGAAACCCGCACCTATGATCTGCGCAAGCTGAGATCGGTGGATCTGTTCAGCTCCGTCTGGGCGAGCCCCTCCATTGCCCATACGTTGATCGGCTTCGGTTTCGAGGATGGAGAGCATGTGGTCTTCTCCATCGAGATCCGCCGGGAGAAGAGCGAGGCATTCTCCGAGATTGGGGGCTTCTTCAAGGAGTTCGAACTTTCCATGATCGCTGCGGATGAAAACGATATCATCCGTCTGCGTACGGATGCGCGTGGAGAGACGGTTTCCATCTATCCACTGAAGGTGACGCCACGGCAGGCGCGCGAACTCTTCCTGTTTTATCTGGCGCGCTCCAATGCTCTGGCGGAAAAGCCGGAATTTTACCAGACCATCGCCACCAACTGCACCACGGTTATTTATGATCTGGCGCGGCTGGTGGATGCACGCCTGCCTTTTGACTGGCGCATTCTGCTTTCCGGCCATTTGCCGGATTATCTGTATGATCTCGGCCTGATCCGTACGGATGCACCATTGGCCGAGGTGCGCCGTGACGCCGTGATACCGCCGCAGAATGGGCGTTCAGAACCTTTTTCCAAAGCGATCCGGGGGCGCGTGGCCCATCCGCCGGCAGGGATATTGCCGGCCCCCTAGAATATGAGCGCATGAAAGCGCCCCCTCCATTGCAGCGGAGGGGGCGTGATTTTCAGTGCCTTACTCCGCCGCTTCCGGCAGGGGTGCGGGGCGGGTCCAGCGCAGCACCGGCTTGCGGGCGGCGCGGGTTTCATCCAGCCGGCGACGGGGGGCATAGTGCGGCGCGCCGAGGAAGCGCGCCTTGTCATTGCCCTTCACCGCCATGGCCAGATCGCGCAGGGCCGCGATGAACAGGTCCAGAGAGGCCTTGGATTCGCTCTCTGTCGGCTCGATCAGCATGGCCCCGTGCACCACCAGCGGGAAATAGACCGTCATTGGGTGGAACCCCTCGTCGATCAGCGCCTTGGCGATATCCAGCGTGGATACGCCGGTGCCATGCAGCCAGCTGTCGTCGAACAGCGCTTCATGCATGGCGGGCCGCTCGGGGAAGGGGACGCTCATCAGATCCGACAGGCTGGCGCGGATATAGTTGGCGGAAAGCACGGCGTCTTCGGATGCCTGCTTCATGCCATCAGATCCATGGGAGAGCATCCAGGCCAGCGCGCGCACGAACATGCCCATCTGGCCGTGGAAGGCGCTCATGCGGCCCAGCGCCTGCTCGGCCCCTGCCGCGCCCTTGTCCTCGGCAAGGCGCAACCCGTTTTCGGTGGTGACAAGCGCCGGCACCGGTGCAAAGGGGGCCAGCGCCTCGGAGAGCACCACAGGCCCTGCACCCGGACCGCCCCCGCCATGGGGGGTGGAGAAGGTCTTGTGCAGGTTGATATGCATGGCGTCCACGCCAAGATCGGCCACACGCACTTTGCCGAGAATGGCGTTGAAATTGGCGCCGTCGCAGTAAAAATAGGCTCCGGCTTCATGCACTGCGGCCGCAATCTCCACCACGTCCCGCTCAAACAGCCCGCAGGTGTTGGGGTTGGTAAGCATGAGGGCGGCGACATCATCAGACAGCGCATCGCGCACCGCCTGCACATCCACCGTACCGTCGGCGCGGGCAGGAATGGCGCGCACCTGATAGCCGATCAGCGCCGCCGTGGCCGGATTGGTGCCATGGGCGCTCTCCGGTACCAGCACGATGCGTCGGCCGGTCTGGCCATGGGCCTCATGGGCGGCCTTGATGGACATCATGCCGGTCAGCTCACCATGGGCGCCGGCCTTGGGTGAAAGTGCCACGGCCTGCATGCCGGTGAGTTCCAGCAGCACATGGGAAAGCTCGCTCAGCAGTCCCAGTGCACCTTGCACGGTGGAGGCCGGCTGTAGCGGATGCACATCTGCGAAACCGGGCAGGCGCGCCATCTTCTCATTGAGGCGCGGATTGTGCTTCATGGTACACGAGCCGAGCGGGAAGATGCCGCTGTCGATGCCGTAATTCATCTGCGAGAGGCGCACATAATGGCGCATCGCCTCCGGTTCGCTCAGGCCCGGCAGGTCCGGCGCGGTGGTGCGGGCATGGCCGCCCAGCCGGTCGCGGAAGGGGGGCGGTTCGGGCAGATCAACGCCAGAGACATCCGTGCGGCCAATCTCGAACAGCAGTCCTTCTTCCAGTTGCAGGGCGCGGTTGCCGGTGAAGGTTTCCGGCAGGCGGTTTTCAGAAACGGGATGCGGCTGGGTTGTGCCGCGGCCTTCGCTGTTCATGCCAGCAGCTCCTTCAGGGCGGCAGTCAGGGCCGCACGGTCATCTTCCGTGGTGGTTTCGGTTGCGGCGACCAGAAGCAGATTGTCGAGGCCGCTCTCCGGCGCGAGGCGGGCATAGGGCACGCCAGCCAGAATGCCGCGTTTAGCCAGCTCTTCCACCACATCTGCGGCCGGGCGGGGCAGGCGCACGGTGAACTCGTTGAAGACGCTGCCATTCAGCACCTCCACGCTGGGCACGCTGGCCAGCCGGTCTGCCAGATCACAGGCGGCGGCGTGGTTCAGACGGGCCAGACGGGAGAAGCCCTGCTGGCCCAGCAAGGTGAGGTGAATGGTGAAGGCCAGCGCGCACAGGCCGGAATTGGTGCAGATATTGGAGGTCGCCTTTTCACGGCGAATATGCTGCTCGCGCGTGGACAGGGTGAGCACAAAGCCCCGGCGGCCTTCCGCATCCACCGTTTCACCGGCCAGCCGACCGGGCATCTGGCGCACATATTTGGAGCGGGTGGCAAACAGGCCGACATAGGGCCCGCCGAAATTCAGCGCATTGCCAAGGCTCTGGCCCTCGCCCACCACAATATCGGCCCCCTGCGCGCCAGGCGGCTCGATTGCGCCGAGGCTCACCACCTCGGTGAAGACGGCGATCAGCAGTGCACCGGCCTTGTGGGCGGCTTCCGCGATGGGTTTGAGATCAACAATATTGCCGAACACATCCGGGCTCTGCACCACCACGCAGGAGGTGGTCTCATCAATGGCGCTGATGAGGTCCGTCTCGCCCTGCGGGGCGGGGGGGCGCGCCACAACTTCATTCTCCGCATAATGGCACACGGTCTCCACCGTGGCGCGATAATGCGGGTGCAGATTGCCGGCCAGCAGCGCCTTGCCGCGCTTCGTGATGCGATGGGCCATCAGCACGGCTTCGGCGGTGCCTGTGGAGCCGTCATACATGGAGGCGTTGGCCACTTCCATGCCGGTGAGCTCGGCGACCTGGGTCTGGAACTCGAAGAGATATTGCAGCGTGCCCTGCGCGATTTCCGGCTGGTAGGGCGTGTAGGAGGTGAGAAACTCCGAACGCTGGATGAGGTGATCCACGCTGGCCGGCACATGGTGGCGATAGGCCCCGGCCCCGATGAAGAAGGGCACGGAGCCGGCCGTGACATTGCGGGCGGCCAAAGCGGCCAGTTGGCGCTCCACCTCCATTTCGCTTTTAGCGCGCGGAAGGCGGGGCAGTTCGATCTGTTGCTTGTCTGCGGGAATATCCGCGAAAAGGGCGTCCACCGTGGGCGCGCCAATCCGCGCCAGCATCTCGGCGCGGTCCTCTGCGGTCAAGGGAAGGTAGCGCATGTCAGTTTCCGTTCGCCTTCAGGCCGCGCGCATCTGCGGGAATACGGTAATGTCCGCACGCAGGGAGTGGGCTACATAGCAGGCCTCATGGGCCTTGCGGTGCAGGTCTCCCAGCTCTTCGCCCGAGGGCTGCCGACCCCCGGAGAAGATCATGACGGGCCTGAGGCGGATGTGAGACAGGTAAAGCCGGCCAGTGTCGTTCGGGCTCAGCACGCCTTCGGCGGCATCCTCATAACTGTCCACCCGGAAGCCTGCCCGGCGGGCGAAATCCAGAGCAAACAGCATATGGCAACTTGAGGCCGCCGCCACCAGCGCTTCCTCCGGGTCCACCGCATCGGGGCGGGAAAGGGGAGAGGGCATGCAGACGGGTGCTGCCGAAGCGGGGATCTGCACCCCCTCGTCAAACACCCACATATGGCTGCGGGGATAGCGCCCGTCCGTGAACAGGGCGCCATTCCGCTGCCAGATGATGGTGGCGTGAAAATCCTTCGGCACAGAAAGGGCCGGCATGAAAATCAGTCCAGCGTGGCGAGGAAGGCCTTGTAGGCCGCCTCGTCCAGAAGCTCATCCAGCTCGCCGGGGCTGGACAGGCGCAGCTTGAAGAACCAGCCGGAATCTTCCGGGTCGTCATTGGCCAGCGCCGGGTTGCCTTCCAGTTCCTCATTGGCTTGCGTCACCTCACCGGAGACGGGCGCGAACACATCGCTGGCGGCCTTCACGCTTTCCACCACGGCCGCCTCGCCGCCCTTTTCCACCTTGCGGCCGGCCTCGGGCAGTTCGACAAACACCACATCGCCGAGCTGCTCCTGTGCATAGTGGGTGATGCCCACAGTCGCGATATCGCCCTCGACGCGCACATATTCATGGTCTTTCGTGTAGCGCACGGTGGTCATGGTTCAGGCCCCCTTGGACATTTTGCGCACATAGCGCGTCGGCACGAATGGAAGAGTGGTGACAGTGGCGGCGAGCGGCTTGCCGCGCACCAGAAGCTCAAGACGGGTACCGGGGGCGGCCAGTGCGGGTGGCACATAGCCCATGGCGATGGGGCCGCCCAGAGAGGGGGCGAAGCCCCCGGAGGTGACATGGCCGACCACCTCGCCCTGATGGATGATCTGTGCGCCTTCGCGGGCCGGGGCCCGGCCTTCCGGCTTCAGCCCCACACGCTGGCGCACCACGCCCTCCGCCAATTGGGTGCGGACGATATCCGCGCCGGGAAAGCCGCCTTCCTCGCGCCGCCGCTTCTGGATCGACCAGATGAGGCCGGCTTCCACCGGGGTGGTGGTACGGTCTATATCATGGCCATAGAGGCACAGGCCGGCTTCCAGCCGCAGGCTGTCGCGCGCGCCAAGGCCGATGGGCTTGACCTCCCGCTCCGCCAGCAGCGCATCCCACAGGGCGCGGGCCGAGGCGGCAGGCATGGAAATCTCGAACCCATCCTCGCCCGTATAGCCGGAGCGGGAGATGTGCACCGGCACACCGGCCATGGTGGCACTGAGCGTGCCCATGAAGGGCAGTTCGGCGGCCTCAGGGCAGAGCCGCGCCATGACCTGCGCTGATTCCGGCCCCTGAAGGGCGATCAGGCCGCGCTCATCCAGCACGTTCAGGCGTACATTTTCTGGCAGATGGGCGGCCAGATGGGCAAAATCCGCCGTCTTGCAGGCTGCATTCACCACCAGAAACAGGCGCCCATCCTCTCCTTCGCCTTCGGGGCGGGAGATCATCAGGTCATCCATTATGGTGGCGTCGGGCGCGAGAAACTGGGAATAGCGCTGGGTGCCGGGCTTCAGATTCACGATATCGGCGGGGATCAGCTTTTCCAGCGTGCGGGCAGTGGTGTCGTGGTCCGGCCCTTCAAGAAAAGCCTGCCCCATATGGGATACATCGAACAGGCCCGCATGGGTGCGGGTCCAGTTATGTTCGGCCAGAATGCCCTCGGGATATTGCACCGGCATCTCATAGCCGGCGAAGGGAACGATGCGGGCCTTCAGCGCCACATGGGCCTCATAAAGCGGCGTGCGCAGGGGTGGTGCGCCGGATGGACTGGTAGCGTCTGTCATGACTGCTCCAAACAGAGTGCGCCATAAAAGGGGGCCTCGGCGGAGACCCGGCGGCGCCCCCTCTGTCTGCGGAACCTGAGAGATTTCACCGCACCCGGTGGAGAGGTGCGGCTTACTCCTTCGGTGAGAGCCGCCATATGAGGCGGGCCTCCCGGAGGAGGCCACACATATGGCGACGCTGCTTTCCAGAGCGTCGTCCCCCTGCGGTCCTTGGGCCTGAGCGGTTCCGGGGCGGTTGCGCCTTCGGCGCCGGCCTCCACTTCCATCCGCACAGGGTTGGAAAAGGGCCGGTCTCTCCCGCAGGGATCATCCGATAAAGGCGGAACCGTTCCGGCAATGCTGGAGCGATTCCGTGACTTCCGTGCATTCAGGATAGGCGCTGCACGGTTTTCGTCAATCCAGGAATGTGACGGGTGCATATCTGCGGCCTCCCCGAAATGGGAGAGGGTGCCGAAATGCAGAACGGGCCGCAATGCGGCCCGCTCCGATAGGGGGAATGTTCAGCCGGTCATCAGTTGGTGCTGGCGGCAGGCGGCGGCTCGAAAGCGCTGCTGGATGGAGGCGGAGCAAAACCGCCCGTGGCCGTGCTGGATTCCGGCGGCGGGCCAAACACGTCGCTCGGCGGGGCCGCCATATCTGTGGGCATGCTATCGGGCATGCTGCTGGGTGTACTGCTTGGCGCAGGCTTGGGCGCGGAGGCCGTCGGCGTGCTGGCGGGGGCCGGTTTGGCACTTGCTGCCGGGCGCTGTGTGCGCGTGTTGCTGGAGCTGCTGCGGCGAGGCCGGGAGGTGGGGGTGTGCTGCGCCTTCCCGTCATAGCCGATGTAGAAGATATAGCGCTCCATATCGGAAGGCCGGCCTTCCAGCGGGAAGGTGATCTGGTCTTCCACCACCGTGAAGGCGGCCTGACTTTCGCCGGCGGGTATCGTCACGGGAACGGTGAAGAGTTTGCTGGCAATGGTGCGCGGGGAGGGGCCCTCTTCCACCACAGCCACCCGTACGGGCAATTTGATGGTGCCGGGAGATCCGGCCTCGCCCAGAAGAACGCGCCCCTCAATGCCGACTTTCGCAGTCATCTGATTGCCGACAATGGCGCATTCACGCGCGAGCTGGCCGATATTGGCCTGGTAGCGCAGACGGCCCTGCCCATCCTTCACCGCCAGTGTGGATGCGCCGGTGCGCACCGTGATGCCGGGGCAGTCATAAGTTAAGGCATCTGGCCCGGCGCCCACCGTCATGGTTGCGCCCGGTGCTGTGTTCTGGACACCGCCCACCGAGCCGGCGCTTCCGCCTGCGGGGCCAAGCTCTCCATCACTGGCGCAGCCGGCCAGCGTGAGTGCGCCGCCCAGCAGAAGACCGATCAGCAATTTGCCCGGTGCCCGGATGGTGGTGCCATTGCCCCCTGCATCTACCGCCATATGGCTGGTGTTGGGGGCGTGATCTTGCATGGCATCCTGCGCGCGAGCCATCTTGCTGAACTCCATGGGCCTGTCTCATTTGGCCTGATGATAGCAAAGCCTGCCACCAGACCGAACGGCCCCCGGAGCGAAAAGCAGCGCCGAAAGGCCAATAGAGGAAAATATGGTGAACCGGCGGGTGACCGGAGCTGCCCGCCGGAGCTTGGGGGGATTAGTTCGCCCCATCCTGTGCGGGCTGGGCGGGGGCAGATGTGGAGGCGAGCCCTTCCGGCTTGCCTACCACTACAACCAGCGCATCCTGCGCCTTGGACAGACGCCGGGCGACGCGCTGGATGTCCTCCAGTGTCACGGCTTCCACCAGGGCGTTGCGCTGGTCGATATAATCCTTGCCCAGCTTGTCGAGCTGGATTTGCAGCAACTGGCCAGCCACCTTGGATGAGGTATCGAAGCGCAGGGCATAGCTGCCGGTGAGGTAGCTCTTGGCTTCTTTCAGTTCTTCCGCAGTTGGCCCTTGTGTGAGGATGCGGCGGAAATTGTCGGCAATCAGGTCCACGGCCTGGCCGGCGCTTTCATTCTTGGTGGCGGTGCTGGCCACCCACATGCCGGCATGATCCAGCGCGGCAAGGTGCGAGCCTACCGAATAGGCCAGCCCGCGATCCTCGCGGACCTCCTTGAACAGACGTGAGGAAAAGGCGCTGCCGCCAAGAATATGGTTGAGCACGAACAGCGGGATGAAATCCGGGTCCTGCCTCTCCAGCCCCACTGTGCCCATGATGACAACGGACTGGGGCACATCCAGCTCCACCACCTCGCGGGTGCCGACATTCTGGAGCGTGATATCCGCCACCGGCTGCAATTGCGCCTTTTCCGGCAGCGGGCCGAACACATCATCCAGCCGCTTGCCGAGTTCCTCGGGGGTGATATCGCCCACCACGGCCACACGCAGATTGTCCCGCGCCATGGTGTTCCGGGCAAAGCCTGCAAGATCCTCACGGGTGAGGGTGGGAACGCTTTCCAGCGTGCCCCGCGCCTGTTGGCCATAGGGGTGGTCCGGGAAGGCGAGCTGGGACCAGCGCTTGCTGGCGATGGAGCCGGGGTCCGTCGAGGCGCGCCGCAGGCCGGCGAGCTGGGCCGCGCGAATGCGTTCAACCGCCTCGGCGTCAAAGCGCGGTTCCGTCACGGCAAGCCGCAGCAGATCAAAGGCTTCGTTGCGGTTTTCAGAGAGCGTGCGCATGGAGCCGCGCACCTCATCCAGCCCGGCATTGAAGCTGATATCCACCGCCGTATCGGCCAGCGCCTGCTGGAAGGTGTGGGCGTCCATGTCGCCAGCGCCTTCATCCAGCAGGGAGGCGGCAAGGCTGGCGAGGCCCGCCTTTTGCTGTCCATCCTGCGCAGCGCCGCCAAGGAAGGCGAACTCCATGGCGATCAGCGGCAGGGTGGTGTCCTGCACCAGCCATGCCTTGATGCCGCCGGGGCTGGTGATCTCCTGAATGCGGCCGGCGCGGCTCTCTGCCTGTGCGACCTGCCCGCTTTTGGCGGGGGCCTCGGCTGATGCCTGTGCGTGAGCCTGCGAAAGGGGAGAAAGGGCCATGGTCACCATCACGGAAAAGAGCAGGCCGGCGCGCCGCAGACGGGGCAGCATCCGGCCGGGGGCAAAACGGGGGAAAGCCGGGCGGGTGGAAAATGAAAACGGGGATGGCCGCTCAGCCATGCCCATGCCACCCATGGAAGGAGAGGACAGGCTCACTGCTGGATGTCCTTTCCGGGCTGCGTGGCGGCCTGTTCCTTATTCTGGGGAGCGCCGGGGGCATCGTTCTGCCGGGCTGCAACAGTTGGTGCGGGCTCCAGATAGCCTGTGACCGCGCGGCGGTTGACCAGATAGCGCCGCGCTGCATCCTGAACCTGTTCCGTGGTTATGGCCTTGATGCGATCCGGCCAGCTTGTCACATCCTTCGGGTCCATGCCGGTGGCCCATGCCGCACCATAGACGCGGGCGAGGGTGGCCTGATTATCCTGCGCATAGATCATGTCGGCGGTGAGCTGGGTCTTGGCGCGCTTCAGCTCCGCGTCGCTCACGCCCTCTTCCGCCAGGGTGGCGATCACCGCATCCATCTCCGCTTCCAGCGCCGGCAGCGTCACATTGGGGAGGGGAGAGGCATAGACGATGAAGCGGGTGTCATCATGGGCGGTGCCCTGATAATAGGCCCCGGCTCCGGCCGCCATGCTCTTCTCGGCCGCCAGTGTGCGATAGAGGCGGCCGGTCTGCCCGCCACCCAGAATTTGCGCCAGCACTTCCAGTGCTTCGGAATCCGTCGGTTTCTCGCTGGGGCGCTGGCCGCTCTTGGCGGTGCGCTCGGACGGCACCAGATATGTGCGTTGCAGGCTGGGCTGGGCCACGCGCGGGTCCGCCAGGGACACGCGGCGATGGGCCTGGGGCTCAGGCTCCTGCGGGCGGGCGCGGGGCGGGGTATCCGCCGGCTGGACCTGGCCATAGGTCTTCTCGGCCAGCGCCTTCACTTCTTCCGGGGTCACATCTCCGGCCACCACCAGAAGCGCATTATTGGGGGCGTAGAAGCGCTTGTAGAAGGCCAGCGCATCCTCGCGGTTGAGCTGCCTGATCTCGTGCTCCCAGCCGATGATGGGGTGCTGGTAAGGGTGGTTCACATAGGTGGTGGCCTGCAACACCTCACCCAGCCGCGCGCCGGGTTCATTGTCGGTGCGCATGCGGCGCTCTTCCAGCACCACGTCCCGCTCAGGCAGCACCACTTCATCAGACAGCTTCAGGCCGGTCATACGGTCGGCCTCGAAATCCATCACCGTGCCGAGATGTTCCTTGGCCACGCGCTGGTAATAGGCGGTGTAATCCTGCGAGGTGAAGGCATTTTCCTGCCCGCCCAGCCGCGCCACTTCTGCCGAGAACTCGCCCTGCTTGTGCTTCTCGGTGCCCTTGAACATCAGATGCTCAAGAAAATGGGCAATGCCGGATTTGCCGGGCTGCTCATCGGCCGAGCCCACCTTGTACCACACCATATGGGTGACAACGGGGGTGCGATGATCTGGAATAACCATGACCTGCATACCGTTATCGAGGCGGAATTCGGAAATCTGCGGGCCTGCTGCAACAGCGGGGCGGGTGGCAAGAGCGCTGGCGGCTGTGCCTGCGGCGAGAATGGCGACCATGGCGAAACGGCTCATCTGCACGTGACGGATCTTCCCAAATGGCACGGCGCGGTGCGTGCATGTCTGCCTGATAGATAGGGTGTTACAGGCGCAAAACCAGAGGTATCAATTTCTGGAGTTTCACCCTTTCCGGTCTGGCGGGATGCTTTGGCGGGGCCGGCATCCACAGTAAAACCCTTGATGCACCAGCACTATGGCGCAGAAGGGGCAAAGACACAGAAGGGGCCGGTGCGAGCGCCGCAAGATGTGTCACAGGCGGTTGCGCCGTTTTCGGATCAGGACGGAAAACGCGAAAGGCCGGCGCAGTGTTCGCCGGCCCTTCATGTTCAATCGCTCATATTGGTGCGGAAGGGGTTCGTGAAGTCCAGGCCGGTCGGCTTGGTGCCCTCCACAACCCCGTAAGGCGCATTGGGTGCCGGGGTCTGATAGCCGGGGGGTGGCTGGGTCAGATTTTCACGTTCCGGCTCTCCGGCGAAGGCCACCGGCTCCTTGCTGGAGGGGTTGAGCCAGCCGGAAAAGCCCAGATCGCTCGGCAGCAGCCGCTTGCTGACGCTCGAATCGCCCGACGGAGAGCCATTGCCAAGGCCGATGCCGAAAATGCCGGCATTCTTGCGCCCCTTGTTCAGCTCGGAGGGCATAAGCGGGCGGCCCGGATCATCGCGGATGATGGGCTTGTTGCGATCCTCGGCCTCCCGCTTGCGGCGGGCGACATCGGGGTCCTTCGGCCAGGCCGGGTTACGCTTATAGGCGCTTTCCTGCGGGGTGGGCAGTGTTTCCAGCTTGCCACCGGGCGGCACCACGAGCGGGGAACGTTCGCGATAATTGATTTCCGGCTTGGGCTCATCTTCGCTCAGGCCCAGCAGATCCATCGCGCTTTGCAGCGGGCTTGGGCTGAAATCTTCCTGGGCGGCCGCCGGGTGGGCGCCCAGAACCAGCGCCAGCCCCAGAAGGCCCATTGTGCAGGTGCGCATGATGGCGGGGGTCGGGTTCGGTTTCCCGTGCTGGGGCCGGGGCGGGATCGCGACATCGCGCAGATAATCGGACATGGCGCGCATGGAGGCTCTCTCTCTACGGCTTGGCTCGGTCATGAGTGGGCTCGGTTTCGGAAGGCCGGACGTCAGAAGGCTGACCTTCGGATGTTGCCTTTATTCCTGTGTCCGAGGGCGGCGATTTTGAGGCATTGCCGAAAAAAGCATCGACAAGCAGCACAATGACACCAACCACGACGGCAATATCGGCCACATTGAACACATACCAGTGGTAGCCGAATGCGTGGAGCGAAATGAAATCGAACACCGCGCCATACATGACACGGTCAATCGCATTGCCCAGCGCGCCACCAATGAGCAGGCCGAGAGCCAAGGCGTCGGCTCTGCGGCGGGTGCGGGTGAGCCAGATGGCGAAGGCCAATACGGCTACAATCTTGATACCTACAAGTATCCAGCGCCCGGTTTCGCCCTGCTGGAACAGGCCATAGCTGATGCCATAATTCCACACTGCCACAATATCCAGAAACGGCGAGAGGCGGATGGCGCCTGCCGGGGTGTTCTGGAGGGCGGTGAGCGCCCAGACCTTCGTGGCCTGATCGAGGATCAGGACCACGATGGCTGTGACAAGACCAAGGGCGATAATGCGCAGTGGGGTCTTCACCGTTCGGCAAGCTCCAGTGCGCGGAATTCCCGCAGGGCCGCCGCGTCACGCGGGGTCACATCAGGAAATTCGGGGTCCGTGCCCACATCCGGGGAGATTTTCCACGAACGGGCACATTTGCGCCCTTCGGCACGGGCCGGCACCACAGCGACGCCGGGCACATCCGCCAGACGGAACGCCTCGGCCGGACCTTCGCTGGTGAGAAGGCGGGCATCGCTGGTGATGCAGATTTCCGCCAGATCCAGCCCGTTGAAGGCGGCCGCGAGGTCAGCATCCGTCACATGCACCTCGGGCGCGGCCTCCAGAGAGGAGCCCATGCGCTTGGCCGTGCGTTCGATTTCGATCGCGCCCAGAACCACGCGTCGCACCTGTCGCACCTTGCGCCACTGCTCGGCCAGTGCTGCATCGCGCCAGCTATCCGGCGTCTGCGGGAAGGTGAGCAGATGTACTGAACCTTCCTCATTTCCGGTGCGGGCCAGCCACGCCTCTTCTGTGGTGAAGGGCATGATGGGCGCGAACCAGGTGACGATGCGGCTGAACACCTCATCCAGCACGGTGAGGCAGGCCCGCCGCACGGGGGAGGAGAGCGGATCGCAATAGAGCGCATCCTTGCGCACATCGAAATAGAAGGCGGAGAGATCCGTCGTCATGAAGGCCGTGAGCAGCGCATGCACCCGCTTGTAATCAAAGGCGCGATAGGCGGCGCGGATCTCGCCATCCAGCTCGGCCAGACGATGCAGGATGAAGCGCTCCAGCGCCGGCATATCTTCCGGGGCCACCCGTTCTTCCGGTCGGTAATGATGCAGCGAGCCCAGAAGCCAGCGAATGGTGTTACGCAGCTTGCGATAGGTATCCGCCGTGGTCTTCAGGATTTCCGGGCCGATGCGCAGATCATCCGAATAATCCGAGGCGCACACCCACAAACGCAGAATATCCGCGCCGGATTGCTTGATGACATCCTGCGGCGAGGTGACATTACCAAGCGACTTGGACATCTTGCGCCCGGTTTCGTCCAGCACGAAGCCGTGGGTCAGCACCACATCATAGGGTGGGCGGCCGCGTGTGCCGCAGCTTTCCAGCAGGGAGGAATGGAACCAGCCGCGATGCTGGTCCGAGCCTTCCAGATACATCACCCGGTCCGGCCCGTTAGGCGCGCGCTCGGCCTTCAGCTCCGGGCGCACTTCCAGCGTGAAGGCGTGGGTGGAGCCGGAATCGAACCACACATCGAGAACATCATCCACCTTGGCCCAGCCCTCGGCGGCGCGTTCACCCAGGAAGCGCTCACGCGCCCCCTCCTTGTACCAGGCATCTGCACCTTCAGCCTCGAAAGCCTCGGCGATGCGGGCGTTCACCGCCTCATCGTGCAGGATCTCGACGGAGCCGTCGTCCACTTCCTTGACGAAGACGGTGATGGGCACACCCCAGGCGCGCTGACGGGAGACCACCCAATCCGGCCGGTTGGCGATCATGCCGGTGATGCGGTTCTCACCCACGGCCGGCACCCATTCCACGGTCTTGATGCCATTGAGCGCGCGGGCGCGCAGCGTATCGCCGGTATTGGAGCCGATGCCGCCCCCTGCAACAGAGCCCGCAGCGCCCACGGCCTTCGCGGAAGCGCCTGCGATCACCTGATCCATCGCAATGAACCATTGCGGCGTGTTGCGGAAGATGACCGGCTTTTTCGAGCGCCAGGAGTGCGGATACTGGTGCTTCACCCGTCCGCGCGCCAGAAGGTTGCCGACCTCGATCAGCGCGGCGATGACGGCGCCATTGGCGTCGCCCTTCTCACCCTTGGCGGTGATGACGCGCTTGCCCTCGAAGCCGGGGGCCTGGGTGGTGTAGATGCTGTCCTCATCCACCGTATAGGGAATGGCGGGGTTGATGCCGCGCTCTTCCAGCCAGTTGCGGTGCTGGGTCCAGATTTCAAAGTCTTCGCGGCCATGGCCGGGTGCGGTGTGCACGAAGCCGGTGCCGGCATCATCGGTGACATGCTCGCCATCCAGCAGCGGCACCTTGAAGCCATAGCCGAGAGAGGCCAGCGGATGGGCGCAGGCGAGGCCGGAAAGCTCCTGCGCCGTCACCTCACGCACGCGGGTGAAGCTGGTGACGCGGGCCTGCGCCATCACATCCGCCGCCAGATTGTCGGCAAGGAGAATGCGGTCGCCGGCTTTTGCCCAGTTATCGTCTGGGGCCTCGGTCACTTCATAGAGGCCGTAGGAGATCTTTGAGGAGAAGGAGATGGCGCGGTTGCCGGGCATGGTCCAGGGCGTGGTGGTCCAGATGACCACACAGGCCCCGGCCAGCTCATCGCTGACGCCGGAGAGCACGGGGAACTTCACCCACACCGTATCGGAGGTGAAATCGTGATATTCCACCTCGGCCTCGGCCAGCGCGGTCTTTTCCACCACTGACCACATCACCGGCTTGGAGCCGCGATAGAGCAGGCCGTTCTCGGCGAACTTCATCAGTTCGCGGGCGATCTGCGCCTCGGCGGCGAAAGCCATGGTGGTGTAGGGGTGGTCCCAGTCGCCTTCCACACCCAGACGCTTGAATTCCCTGCGCTGCTCATCCAGCCAGTGCTGGGCATAGGCGCGGCATTCCTGGCGGAAGGCCACCATGGCGGCGGAATCGGTGAAGTCCGGCTTTTCCTTGCCCTTCTTGCGGTAGTTCTCTTCCTCGATTTTCCACTCGATGGGCAGGCCGTGGCAATCCCAGCCGGGCACATAGTTGGAATCGTGGCCCAGCATCTGCTGGGAGCGCGTCACCACATCCTTGAGGATCTTGTTGAGCGCATGGCCGATATGGATGTTGCCATTGGCATAGGGCGGGCCATCGTGCAGCACGAAGCGTGGGCGGCCACGGCCTTCCTCACGCAGGCGGTGATAGAGATCCAGCCGCTTCCAGCGTTCCAGAAGCTCCGGCTCCTTTTTAGGCAGGCCGCCCCGCATGGGGAAGGCGGTCTGCGGCAGAAGCAGGGTTTTGGAATAGTCTGCGGTTTCGGTCTTGTTCTGTGTCTTGTCAGCGGTCTGTTCGGTCATGGCGCGCGGCTCGGCTCGCAAATCTTGTAACGATGGAACGGGGTGTCGCCCTTCAGGCGTCACTGGCGGATAACCCGGCAACCCCTCGCGCTCACAGGCCGCGAAGGGGCGCCGGGCATATAATTCGCGTTGCCACGCTACAGATGCTGAAACGCCCTTGCGGGATGAAAAAGACCATGCTTGCCCCAAAGTCTGAACAGCGGCTTCTAGCAGGCACAGCGCGTGTGGGAAAGCCTTGGCGGCATTTCACCGGGCTCATGGTTTCCGCAAAAAAGAAACCCCGGCCTGAGCCGGGGTTTCCTGTGTGTTGCGAGAGGCGGATGCGCCCGCCTTCAGGCTCAGCTGTGATAGGCGCGTTCGCCGTGTTCGTTGACGTCGAGGCCTTCGCGCTCCACATCCGCCGGCACACGCAGCCCCACAACCACATTGATGATGAAGAAGATGATGGCGGAGATGACGCCCGACCACACAATGGTGATGACGGTGGCCAGAAGCTGCACCCACACCTGATGGCCCATGGAGTAGCCATCCACACCCACGCCGCCGAGGGCGGGAGCCACCACGATGCCGGTGGCGATGGCACCAACGATGCCGCCCACGCCATGCACGCCGAACACATCCAGGCTGTCATCATAGCCCAGCGCATTCTTGACGGTGGTGCAGAAGAAGAAGCAGATCAGGCTGGCGACAATACCCAGAACGATGGCGCCCATGGGGCCCGCCGCGCCGCAGGCCGGGGTAATGGCCACGAGCCCGGCAATGGCGCCCGAGGCACCGCCCAGCATGGAGGCCTTGCCGCGCACCAGCCATTCAATGGCCAGCCAGCCGAGCACCGCGCCCGCCGTGGCGAGGAAGGTGTTCATCATCACCAGAGCCGCGAAGCTGTTGGCTTCCAGACCCGAGCCGACATTGAAGCCGAACCAGCCAACCCACAGCAGAGAAGCGCCAACCATGGTGAGGGCGAGGGAGTGCGGGGGCAGCTGCTCCTTGCCGTAGCCAATGCGCTTGCCAACCATGATGGCGCCGACAAGGCCCGCAATACCGGCATTGATGTGCACCACCGTGCCGCCGGCGTAATCCAGCGCGCCAAGGTCGAACAGGTAGCCGCCTTCAAACCACACCATGTGCGCGATGGGGAAGTACACGAAGGTGCCCCACAGCACTGCGAACAACAGCACGGCAGAGAACTTCATGCGCTCTGCAAAAGCGCCGATGGCCAAGGCCGGGGTGATGGCCGCGAAGGTCATCTGGAAGGCGATGAAGGTGAATTCCGGCAGCTTGACGCCTTCGGAGAAGGTATCGGCCAGGCTGTCCACCGTCACACCGGCAAGGAAAGCCTTGGAGAAGCCGCCAATAAAGGCATTGCCTTCGGTAAAGGCGAGAGAATAGCCGTAGACGACCCAGATAATCATCATCACCGAGGCGATGGCGAGCACCTGCATGAGAATGGAGAGCATGTTCTTGGCGCGCACGAGGCCGCCATAGAACAGGGCCAGGCCGGGCACCGTCATCAGAAGCACGAGCACGGTGGATGTCATCATCCACGCAATGTCGCCCTTGTTCACGGTTGCGGTTGCGGCTTCAACAGCGGGAGAAACCGCTGCGGGGGCCATATCCGGCTGGGCCATGGCTGGCAGGGCCATGGCTGCCGTCGCAAGAAGCACGGGGAGGCCCGTGCGGGACCATGTCTTGAGATTCATGGAAAAGGGCTCCGGGAAGTGAATGGGCTCAGAGGGCGTCGGCGTCGGTTTCGCCCGTGCGGATGCGCACGGCCTGGTCGATGGCGAAGACGAAGATCTTGCCGTCACCAATCTGCCCGGTCTTGGCAGAGGCCGTAATGGCTTCCACCACCTGGGGCGCAATGGCTGCGGAAACCGCAACCTCAATTTTCAGCTTGGGCAGGAAGCTGACGGCATATTCCGCACCGCGATAAATCTCGGTGTGGCCTTTCTGCCGCCCATACCCCTTCACCTCGGTGACGGTGAGCCCGTGAACGCCGATCGTGGTGAGGGCGTCGCGCACCTCTTCCAGCTTGAATGGCTTGATGATGGCCATGACGATCTTCATGGATCGGTCCTTGTCCCTTCTGCTGCTGCATCTTCCGGGGCGGGGCCTGAAAGGGCAGACGGTGCGTTGGCGCTGGGTCTTGCTGCGCCAGGGCATCTCACCATGGCCAGCAAGCCTGGAATGAGGAAATCAAGGATCGTGCCAACTGGGCCCAAAAGGCCAATTTTCACTGGAATCGCGGGAAAATCACCATTCGGCAGGGGGTGCCTGTTTTCTCGCCATGTGGCGATGCATCACGGTTTTGCCACTGACCTGCCTGTTTTTTCGCCTCATCCTTTGGCGTGCCGCATAAAAAATATGCAAAATTTGAAAAAGACTATTATTTATAATGCTTTGAAAGTTGTCTTGATGAGGGGTAGGCGGCCATGACGGGCTTTTGAGGGGTGCAGACACGTGCCGGCCGGCAGGTGATGCATCCCTGTTGCCCTATCAAGATATTGGGCCGCTTTGAAAAAAACGGAGAGGCGCTTTGGGGGAGGGCGTCTGGCGCGCGCCGCCGGTATCTGCCGCATATTGGCGCAAAGAGGTTCTGGCGGATCTGATGCGCGATGCGGGTGGCGCTCAGCAATGGTGCAGATGTTGCGGCGCAATGTCGGCGCAGGGCGATCTTGGTGGGCGGTTTTGCCTGCGTGTCTCAGATGTCTGCATGGGATGGCCGGCTGCCTGTAATCTCAGCCGGCCATCGGATCTTGTTTCCAGATTTTACTTGCGGGGCGTGACCTGTCGCATCAGCCCTTCCTGGGTGGCGCTGGCCACCAGCACGCCATCCCGCGTGAACAGCTCGCCCCGGCAGAAGCCCCGCGCACCGGAGGCGGAAGGCGTATCCTGGCTGTAAAGCAGCCATTCATCAGCGCGGAACGGGCGATGGAACCACAGCGCATGGTCAATGCTGGCCACCTGCATGTCATCATCGAACACCGAACGGCCATGGGGCAGCAGGGCGCTTTGTAGCAGTGTCAGATCCGAGGCATAGGCCAGCACGGCCTGGTGGACGGGCTGAATATCCGGCAGAGGTGCGCGGGCGCGCAGCCACACGCTGGGGCGGCTGTCCGGCAGGCCAAGATAAGAGACATTGGCCACCGGACGCACTTCCAGCGGGCGCAGGGCCATCCAGTCCCGCTCCGAAGCATCGGGGAAGCGGGCCAGCAGCTTTTCGCGCCAGGTTTCATCCGGCGGCAGCTCTTCCGGCTGGGGCACATCCGGCATGGTGATCTGATGGGTGAGGCCGCCTTCCTGGATCTGGAAAGAGGCCGTCATGGTGAAGATGACCTTGCCATGCTGGATGGCATGCACCTGCCGTGTGGTGAAGGAGCGCCCGTCGCGGATGCGGGTGACATCATAGATGATGGGGGCGGATGGGTCGCCGCCGAGCAGGAAATAGCCATGCATGGAATGGGCGAGGCGGCCCTCTTCCACCGTGCGTTGCGCAGCCACCAGAGATTGCGCGATGACCTGGCCGCCAAAAACCCGTTTGGTGACCATGCCGACGCTGCGACCACGGAACAGATTGATCTCAAGCGGTTCGAGGTCAAGGATGGACAGAAGCATTCTGACGTTTGATTCCGCTGTGGGGTTTTCTTCCGCGGGAGAGGTCATGCGGGCGGACTTTCGCTGGCTAGCGCAATGCGCGGTGATCCAAGTGGCGCAAGGACGCCACGTCCTCCGCCCTCCCGTCAAGCTTGTGCCGGGGAATATGGCGGGAAATGTGCGGGAATGCTGGCGGTGTGGGCCGGAGGCGGGTAAAGCTTCGGCGCGCGTGAAGGAGACAAGATGATGCATAGCCCGTTCGAGCCTGCCGGGCAGTTTGCGGACCATGCGGCCTCCACCCTTGATATCGCCATTGTGGGCGGCGGGCTGGCCGGGGCAAGTCTGGCGCTGGCCCTGCGCCGGGCGCTGGGGGCTGATGCCGCCATCACCGTGTTTGATCCGCGGATCAATGAGCCGGTTGTGGGGGATGAGCGCTGGTCGGCCATTGCGGCCGGGGCGCGCCGTCTGCTCTCCACCCTCGGGGTGTGGGAGAAGGTGGCCGACAGCGCCGAGCCGATGCGCTCCATGGTGGTGACAGATAGCCGCGTGAAGGATGTCGCTCGCCCCACTTTCCTCACCTTTGATGGTGATGTGGAGCCGGGTGAGCCCTTTGCTTACATGATGGCCAATGGCGTGTTGCAGACGGCGCTGATCGAGGAAGCCCGCGCCGCCGGCGTGGAGATGCGGGCCGATACGGTGAGCGGCTTTGAGGCCACGCCCTCTCATATGAACATCACCACCGGGTCTGGCGCTGCGCTGCGCACCCGGTTGCTGGTGGCCTGCGATGGGGCGCGCTCGCGCCTGCGGTCTCTGGCGGGGATTGACAACGTCTCCTGGGCCTATGGGCAGAGTGCCATCACCTTCGCGGTGGAGCATGAGCGCCCCCATGAAGGGCTGGCGGAAGAACATTTTCTGCCGGGCGGTCCCTTCGCCACCCTGCCCATGCCGGGCCATCGCAGCTTCATCGTATGGACAGAGCGCACGGCGGATGCCGAGCGCCTGCTGGCCATGCCCGCCTTCCTGTTTCAGGAGGAGCTGGAGCAGCGCTTCGGCCACAAGCTGGGCGCCGTGAAGCCGGTGACGACGCCGCGTGCCTATCCGCTGGGCTTTGCCATGGCGCGCAGTTTCATCGGTCCGCGTCTGGCGCTGGTGGGGGATGCGGCCCACCTCATCCATCCCATTGCCGGGCAGGGGCTGAATATGGGCCTGCGTGATGTGGCGGCGTTGGCCGAAGTGGTGACGGATGCAGCCCGTGTGGGGCTGGATTTCGCCTCGCCCACCGTGCTGGAGAAGTATCAGCGCTGGCGGCGTTTCGACACCGTTTCCATGGGTGTGGCGACGGATGGCCTGAACCGGCTGTTCTCCAACCATTCCGACATGCTGCGCGCGGTGCGCGATGTGGGGCTGGGGCTGGTGGACCGGATGCCGCGTCTGAAGGAATTCTTCATCAAGGATGCCGCCGGGCTTTCTGGCACGGTGCCGCGGCTGATGCGCGGTGAGGCGCTGTAGATTCGGCTTTCCGGGCTATTATCAGCTGAGACATGAAAAAGCGCTGGTCCGGGCTGGACCAGCGCTTTTGTTTTGTCGTCTGAAGGGGCGGGGCTGATGAGCCCTCTTCCTCTGCCTTGTGAGGGCGCACACCTTATTTGCGGGTGAGTTCGCTTTCGTCCAGCGGGCGAGCTTCATCGGCCAGCATGATCGGAATGCCATCACGGATGGGGTAGGCCAATCGTGCACTGCGCGAGATCAGTTCCTGCCGGGCGCGATCATATTCCAGCGGGCCCTTGGTGACAGGGCACACCAGAATTTCCAGCAATTTCGGGTCGATCTCATGGCTGGCGCGAGAAAGGTGGGAATCATGATTCGGCATGGTGTCGACCTGTTTCATGCGATCGTTCCCATCAGGCCGGCCGGGCCGGAGAAGAAGCGGGGAACGCGAAAGGCAATGCGCTGAGGTAAGCGCAACAGCAGTGGGTGTGACAAGAGAAAACGGCCCTCCGGGGAGGGCCGTTCCAATTCTGCCTCACGCCGCCTTGTGGGGGGTGATGAGCTTGCGGTTCACCAGCACCTCGGCAATCTGGACGGCATTGAGGGCCGCGCCCTTGCGCAGATTGTCGGAGACACACCAGAAGGTGATGCCGTTATCAACGGTCGGGTCATCACGCAGGCGCGAAATATAGGTGGCGTCTTCACCAGCCGCCTCATGCGGGGTGATGTATCCACCCGGCTCGCGGGTATCCATCATGATGATGCCGGGGGCCTCGCGCAGCACCTTGCGCGCATCTTCCGCCGAGAAATCGTTCTCGAATTCCACATTCACCACCTCGGAATGGGAGATGAAGACCGGCACACGCACACAGGTGGCGGTGAGCTTGATCTTCGGGTCGAGAATCTTCTTGGTCTCGACCGTCATCTTCCACTCTTCCTTGGTGTAACCGTCGTCCATGAAGACGTCGATATGCGGAATGAGGTTGAAGGCGATGCGCTTGGGGAACTTCTTCGGCTCGATCGGGTCGGAGACGAAGATGGAGCGGGTCTGCGAGAACAGCTCGTCCATCGCGTCCTTGCCGCCGCCGGAGACGGACTGGTAGGTCGACACAACAACGCGCTTGATGGTGGCGGCATCATGCAGCGGCTTCAGCGCCACGACGAGCTGCGCGGTGGAGCAGTTCGGATTGGCGATGATGTTCTTCTTCGTGAAGCCGGTAATGGCATCGGCATTCACTTCCGGCACGATGAGCGGCACGTCCGGATCGGTACGCCACTGAGAGGAATTGTCGATGACAACGCAGCCCGCAGCGCCGATCTTCGGCGACCATTCCTTGGAAATGGAGCCGCCCGCCGACATCAGGCAGATATCGGTGTCGGAGAAATCATAAGTGTCGAGGGCTTTGACTTTCAGGGTCTTGTCGCCATACGAAACCTCGGTGCCCTGAGAGCGACGCGAAGCGAGTGCAACGACCTCATCGGCGGGGAAGCCCCGCTCGTCGAGGATCGACAGAATCTCCCGGCCCACATTGCCCGTGGCACCGACGACGGCGACCTTGTAGCCCATAATGCTCCTCGAAAGCTGCCGGCCCATTGCCGGATGCGGCTCTTTTATGCCGAACATCACCATCTTGCAAACGATTGCGGCAGGGCTGCGGGCAAAAGGCGCTGTCTGGCCGTCTGCGGTGTTGCGGGCGCGCCACTGCCATGGGCTGGATTGTGGTGAAACATGGCCATATCATGACCCATTCCTTGCGTCGGGCGCGCGAGTGGCTTAATCCAGAAAGAACGGTTGTCGCGCCGTTCGAGGAGGATTTCATGGGTTTCGCACCGCTTCACACCTTTGCCGCAGCGCTGGCACTGGCGCTTGCCGGTTCGGTCGTGGTCGCCGGGGTCGCCGAGGCCCAGCAGAACCGCCAGGCCGCGCAGCGCCCCAAGGTGACCATCACCAAGGAGCGCTCTTATCTGGATCCGGGGCCGATCGTGCGTCCGGGCTCCCAGTCTGATCTGAATTATGCGCTGCCGCTGAACTACAATTACCCCACCTTCAGCCCCGCCGCTGCGGAGCCGGGCCCCATCACCGGCATGCGCTGGCCGCTGCCGGGCCCGTTTGATCTGCCGGGCTACTGAGAATACAGGGCCGGTTGAGTGGGCGTTGGGATGCCCCGGCGCAATGAGGCTTGGCTCTGTACACTGTTTGTGGGTCTTGGTTGGGTGCCGGGAGCAGGGACGTTCGTCCGTCTGTTTCCGGCATTTTCTTTTTGCCGGCCTGAAGGGACTGGCCTTCATGGTTGTTTCCCCGCCTTTGGGCTCTCGCCTGCGCATTTATGCTGCGATCTGCCGCAAATATGGGCGCTGCGGTCTTTCTCTTGATCGCTAGAGGCGCGTTCTGGGCCTGCTCCGGGCTGATCCGGCCACGGGTATCTCATGGCGCGATTCCTGCACGGTGGGGTCCGGTCATTCATCCGGCCGGTTGCAGGGTGGGCTTCGATGCGCCCCTGCAAGGCCGGCACTGAAAAGGGAGAAAGCGTGTCCGGGGCGGAGCAGAATATCGAAGCCTTCGAGCATGCGGCCGCCATGAGCCTTCTGGGCGGCTATCGCACATTGCCGGGCGTGCATGATGAGATGGTGGATGCTCAGGGGCAGCCCCGCCGCCACTGGGTGTCTTTTCTCGCCGGGCTCGCCAGCCATGGGCCGGATGAACTGCGACGGCGCTTCTCTTCCGCAGATCGTTATCTGCGCGATTCGGGCGTGTTTTATCGCGTCTATCATGATGCTGATGGCGGTGAGCGGCCCTGGGCGCTGAGCCATGTGCCGCTGATCCTCGAAAAGAATGACTGGGAGGCCCTGTGCGCCGGCCTGACCCAGCGCGCCGAATTGCTGGAAGCCGTGCTGCAGGATTTGTACGGCCCTGCGAATCTCGTCGCCAATGGCGATTTGCCGGCCGCAGTGGTGGCGGGTAGCCCGGAATTCCTGCGCCCTCTGGTGGGGGTAAAACCGCGTGGTGGGCGATTCCTGCGGCTTTATGCGGCGGATGTGGGCCGTGGGCCGGATGGGCGCTGGTGGGTGCTGGCTGATCGCACGCAGGCACCTTCCGGTTTCGGCTATGCGCTGGAGAACCGGCTGGCCATGAAACGGGCCCTGCCGGATTTGTCGCGGGCCCTGCACATGCGCCGTCTGGCCGGCTTCTTTCAGGCCATGCGCACCTCGTTCATGCAACTGGCGCGGCGCGAGGGGCAGATTGGCCTTCTGACGCCGGGGCCGCTGAACGAAACCTATTTCGAACATGCCTTGCTGGCGCGATATCTCGGCTTTCTGCTGGTGGAGGGCGAAGATCTCACCGTGCATGATGACGCGCTCTATGTGCGCACAGTCGCTGGGCTGAAGCGCATCGAAGTGTTGCTGCGTCGTCTGGATGCTGATTTCGCCGATCCGCTGGAGCTGAACGCCCGATCCCGTCTGGGGGTGCCGGGGCTGGTGCAGGCGGTGCGCGGCGGCGGAGTGGCGATGGCCAATGCGCTGGGCAGCGGGCTGGTGGAGGCTCCGGCGCTGCTGGCCTTTTTACCGCGTCTGGCAGAGCGTGTTCTGGGTGGTCCGCTGCAACTGCCGCATGTCGCGACATGGTGGTGCGGGCAGGAGGCAGAACGCGTGCAGGTGATGGAGCATCTGGATGATCTCGTCATCGGCTCGGCCTTCGGGCGCACCATGGCGGAGCTGCCGGGTCGCTCGGTTCTGGGGGCAGATCTTGGCCCGGCGCAGCGCCGCCGCCTGTCCTCCGTTCTGGCCCGTCGCGGGGCGGATCTGGTGGGGCAGGATATCGCCCATCTGGCGACCACGCCGGTCTGGACCGAGGAGGGCTTGACCCCGCGTCCGTTCATGCTGCGCGTCTTCCTTACCGCTACGGAAAATGGCTGGCAGGTGATGCCCGGCGGCTTCTGCCGTATCTCCTCCACGCCAGACCCGCGGGCCGTTTCCATGCAGAATGGCGATCATTCCGCCGATGTGTGGGTGCTGGCTGAAAACATGGTGCCGGATACCACGCTGCTGCCCAGCCCGGAGCGCGTGCATGTGCGCCGCTCATCCGGCACGCTGCCCAGCCGGGCGGCCGACAATCTGTTCTGGCTGGGCCGTTATGTGGAGCGGGCGGAAGCGACGCTGCGTCTCTCCCGTGTGCTGGTGAGCCGGCTGGCCGAGGGTGAGGATTACGGGGTGAGCCCGCTGCTTTCCCGCTTGCTGGATCTGCTTGGCACCTGGGGCGCGATGCCACAGGAGATGAGCCGCGCCACACCAGCCCGCCATGTGGTGGATGTTCTGACCCGCCGTGACATGCCGGGCGCCCTACCGCAACTGGTGCAGGCGGCCCGTTCTGCGGCCTCTGTCATCCGTGACCGCTTTTCGCCGGATGCCTGGAAGGCGCTGGTGGATCTGGAAGCCTGCGTGATGGCCCCGGCCAGCGCCAGCCCCACCGAGGTGGAGGCGCTGGAGCGGGCAGATGCGGCCCTGCGCATCATCGCGGCGTTTTCCGGCTATGCCAGCGAGAATATGAACCGGCTGGTGGGCTGGCGGTTTCTGGAGCTGGGCCGGCGTATCGAGCGCGCCATCAATACGCTGCGTTGCGCCCGCACCTTCTCCGAGCCCGGTGCGCCGGGTTCTCTGGATGCGCTGTTACAAGTGGTGGATAGCCAGATTACCTATCGCAGCCGCTACATGATGCTTGAGGCGCGTGTGCCAGTTCTGGATCTGGTGCTGCTGGACCCTGAAAATCCGCGCTCTGTTGCCTTCCAGCTGGGGCGCCTGGCCGGGCATCTGCCTTGCCTGCCGGGGCGTGACCCGGATACGCCGCCGCCCATGCGGGAGAGGCTGGTGGCGCTGCTTCAGGCCGAAATGGCCAGCACCACGGCGGAAAGCATCGCCCCTCACTGGTTTGGTGAGATGGAAGCCAATCTCATGCGCCTGTCGGATGAAATCGCCGGGCGCTACTTCCTGCAAGGGCAGGAGGTGGAAACAATCGTGCCGCAGATGGGCGCGGCGTTCCTGCCCGGCGCATTGTGAGGTCGCCATGCTGTATGATGTGCGCCAGACGACAACCTACAGCTATGCAGCGCCCGTGCGTTTCGCCCGGCAGGTTCTGCGCATGACGCCGGTGGATCGCCCTGGCCACCAGAGCGTGATTGCCCATGCGCTGGATCTGAACCCCGAGGCGACGACCCTGGAATGGGGTACGGACTTCTTCGGAAACGCCATGGTGTGGCTGACCATGGATCAGTCACATGACGCGCTGTGCATTTCCACGCGCAGCCGGGTGGATGTGAAGACCTCTCCCCTGCCGGATGCTGCCGCCACGCTGATGGTGGATCAGGTGCGCACACAGGCGCTGGAACAGTTTGCGCTTGGCCCGGAAGCTCCGGTACATGGGCTGTTTGCCAGCCGGGCCATTGCGCTGGACGCAGACATCACCGGCTGGTGCGCTTCCAGCTTTCCTGCCGACAGGCCGGTGCTGGAAGCCGGGCTGGAGCTGATGCATCGCATTCAGGAAGCCTTCACCTATGAGCCGGGGGCCACCATGGTGACCACCCCGCCGCATGAAGCTTTCGCAGAGCGTCGGGGGGTGTGTCAGGATTTCGCTCAGGTGATGATTGCGGGGCTGCGCGGGCTGGGTCTGCCGGCGCGCTATGTCTCCGGCTATCTGCGCACAGTGCCGCCGGAGGGCCAGCCTCGCCTTGAAGGGGCGGACGCCACCCATGCCTGGCTTGAGCTGTGGTGCGGGCCGCAGGTTGGCTGGGTGGGGCTGGACCCCACCAATGCCATTGCGGTGGGGGATGACCATATCATCCTCGCCATTGGCCGGGATTATGCCGATGTCTCGCCGGTGGATGGCGTCATCGTGGCTTCGGGCGACCATATGCTGGCCGTCGGGGTGGATGTGGTGCCGGTGGAGCTTGTGCCGCCGCGCTGAGGCTGCGTGAACCCGGAAGGGCATCTCAAAAAAGGCGGCGTCCATATCCGCGAGGGGGGCGGACAGGACGCCGGCAGTGAGCGGTTCACAACAGAAAGGAGCAATCGGAGCCGGGGTTGAAAGACCGGGAAAGAGAATGCGCCCGGCCTGTTTGGCCACGGGCCTGTGCGAGCGAACCCGCACAGGCCGGAGAGTGTGGACGTTGCTAGATGGCCGGACCCATCACCAGATCCGGCAGCCAGGTGGCGATGCTTGGGAAGAGGCACATGATGAAAATGGACAGGATCATCACCAGCACATAGGGCAGGGCCCCCCACAGCACCTGAGAGGTGGGGATCTGCGGCGCAATGGCGTTCACCACGAAGAGGTTGAGGCCAACCGGCGGGGTGATGAGCCCGATCTCCATATTGATGGTGAGGATGACCGCGAACCAGTAGGGGTCAAAACCCGCCCCCACCACAATGGGGTAGAGCAGTGGGGCGGACATCACGATCACCGCCACCGGAGGCAGGAACATGCCGGTGATGAGCAGGAACACATTGATGAGCCCCATCATCACCCAGCGGTTTACTTCCAGATCGGCGATGGCGGCGGCCAGGCTCTGGGTGATGTAGAGCGAGGACAGCGCGAAGGCGAACAGTTCCGCCGAGGCCATGATCATCATGATCATCACGCTCTCACGCATGGTGGCGGAGAAGATGTTGATGATGGGGGCCGGCCGGAACAGCCGGTAGATGATGATGACCACGCCCAGCGTGAGGAACGCCCCTGCGCCCGCAGCTTCCGAGGGGGTCGCCACACCGCCATACAGCACATAGAGCGTGCCGGCGATGATGAGCATGAAGGGAATAACCTTGGGCAGGGATTCCATCTTCTCGGCAAAGCTGAAGCGGGTGGTCACCTCCTCGAATTTCATGCCCTTGCGCTTGCAGTCGATCATCGCCCAGGTCATGAACATCACGGTGAGCAGAAGTCCGGGCATGACGCCGGCCAGAAACAGGCGGCCGATCGAGGTTTCGGTAGCGATGCCATAGACGATCAGCGTCACCGAAGGGGGAATGAGAATGCCCAGCGTTCCGCCGGCGCAGATGGAGCCGGTGGCCACGGTGGAGGGGTAACCACGCTTGAGCATCTCGGGAATGCCCATCTTGCCGATGGCCGCGCAGGTGGCCGGGCTGGAGCCCGTCATGCCCGAAAAGATGGCGCAGGCCCCGATATTGGAGAGCACGAGGCTGCCGGGAATGCGGTTCAGCCAGCGGTCCAGCGCATCATAAAGATCCCGCCCGGCCGGGGTTGCGGCCACGGCGGCTCCCATGAGCACGAACATGGGAATGGAGACATAGGCGAGATTGGCGATGCCGGCGAACATGGTTTCGCCCAGCACCTCGAAAATGCCGAAGCCGTCGGAGAGCAGCAGCCCGCCAATGGCGGCCATACCCAGAGCAAAGGCGATGGGCATGCCGGAGGCCAGAAGAACAAGCAGCAGCCCGATAATCAGAAGGCCGCCGGAAGTGGGAGACAGATCCATCATGGGTGATCTCCAAAGCCGTCAATGCCGGCAATGCGGCGGATGATTTCACACAGATACTGAAGGCTGAGCAGGCCGAAGCCGATGGGCACGGGCAGCAGCGGAATCCACAGCGTGATGGCGGCGGCCGTGGAGGTGCGCCATTCATTCACATAAGCTTCGTGGAAGAACAGGCTCATCGCATAGGTCATGGCCAGCGAGAACAGCAGGCTGCATATGGCCCCGAACAGGCTGACCGCGCGCCGCGCCGGGCGGGGCAGAGCCATTTCCACCACATCCACCCCCACATGGCCGCGGGTTTGCAGCACATAGGGCGCACCCATGAAGATGGCGGCGGTGGCGGCGAAGACCACGAAATCCGTTTCCCAGATGGTGGGAGCACGGAACACATAGCGCATGAAAATCATCTCGCAGATGATCAGCATGGCGGCGATCAGCATCAGGCCGGCAATGACGGCGGCGATCCGGGACAGGCTGTCCACGGCCATGAGGAAAAGGCGGGGCATGTCGGTTGCTTTCGTCACGCGGTTTGTCGCGCGGGTAGGGGCGCGGCTTTGTGCGCAGGTCGTCACGTCACTCATCGCTCAGGTCCTGTCTGTCAGGGCCTTCCGCTCCCGTTCGGGGCGTCATGTGGCTCGGCTGGTGTTGAACCGTTCTTTCCGTCCGGCCCGAACCCTTACGGTTCGTGGCCGGAGAAAAGCTGGCGCTCACAGGCGGGAGAGGGGCGGCACGGGCGGTTTTTCGAAAAACTGCCGCATATGCCGCCGCAAGGCGTCTCCTGCCGGATTATTCCACCGCAAGGGCCTTCTTGATGAGCGCGTCACCGCCCTTCACATTTTCAGAGAAGTTCTTGTAGGAGCTTTCCTGAGCAACCTTCAGCCATTCATCGAAATCGGACGAGGACATCTCGATAACCTCGACACCGGCCTTCTTGTAGGTGTCGATGAGCAACTGGTCGCCCTTGCGGACCTCCTGCGAGAACCATTCCTGCGCCTTCTTGCCGGCCTCCAGCAGGGCCTTCTGCTGTTCGGGGTTCAGCTTGTTGAAGGTGCGCTTGGAGACGACGACCGGCTCATACATGAACCACAGTGCATTTTCGCCGGGGGCGGTGAGGCATTTGGCCTGCTCATATAGGCGGTAAGAGACGAAGGAGGAGGAAGAGGTATTGGCGGCATCCAGCACGCCCGTCTGCATGCCGGAATAGACCTCCGAAGACGGCATGGAGGAAATGGAGGCACCAGCCTTGGCCAGCATCTGCTCAAAGGCGGGGCCGGCCGCGCGCGTCACCTGGCCCTTGATGCTGTCCGGCCCGGTGATGCATTCCTTCTTGGAGGCGAAAGCGCCGGAAAGCCAGGCATCGGCGATCACAATGGCGCCGTGCTTCTCGGCGATCTGCTTGATCTCGTCCATGAAGGGAGATGTGTTCAGCCGTTCGGCGCGATCAAAATTACGCACCAGGCCGGGCATGAGCGTGACGGAGAATTGTGGCACGCGCCCGGAGGCGTAATCCAGCGGGAAGGAGGACAGGTCAAGCTGGCCCTTGGTGAGCGCGCCCCACTGTTCATGCGGCTTGTAGAGCGATGCGCCGGGGAAGACCTGGATCTTGAGGCCGACATTGGCGGCTTCCACATCCCGCGCAATCATCTGCATCATTTCATCGCGCGGGTCGCCCTTGCCGCCGGGGAACTGGTGCGAGGCACGCAGCGTGATATCGCGGGCCATGGCGACGCCAGCCACGCTGGTGGTCAGGGCGGCAGCCAGCGCAACGGCGCAGCCGACACGGGCAAAAGTGGACTTCAACATGGTTTTTCCTCCCAGGCCCTCTGGTGCGGGGCCATTCTGACGTTTCCTGTGATGTGTGACGCCGCTTGGCCGGCGTTCATTGCACTCTGGTTCGGGCTTTGCAGCCCGTGGTCGTATATGGGGTCACGGCAGGGCAATACCATTGGCGTCAGCATCACCCTGCCGGCTGTGTCATGCGGCGTCGCGATAAATGTCCTTGTAGCTGTCGCGCAGAACGTTTTTCTGCACCTTGCCCATGGTGTTGCGCGGCAGTTCCGCGATGAAGAACACCTTTTTGGGCATCTTGAACTTGGCCAGCTTGCCATCCAGCGCGCCGAGCACATCGGCCTCGCTCACGCTGGCGCCCTCATTCAGCACCACCACGGCGGTGACGCCTTCCCCGAAATCGGGATGGGGCACGCCGATGACGGCGCTTTCCAGTACGCCGTCAATCAGGTCGATCTCGGCCTCGACTTCCTTGGGGTAGACATTGAAGCCGCCGGTGATGACGAGATCCTTGCCGCGGCCGACAATGTGCACATAGCCCTTCTCATCCACCTTGCCGAGATCGCCGGTAATGAACCAGCCATCATGGAATTCGGAGGCGGTTTTCTCCGGCATGCGCCAGTAGCCCTTGAAGACATTCGGGCCCTGCACCTCAATCATGCCGATTGTATCGGCAGGCAGCACCGCGCCGTTTTCCGGGTCGCACACGCGCAGGCTCACACCGGGAAGCGGAAAGCCCACCGTGCCGGCAATGCGCTCGCCCTCATAGGGGTTGGACGTGTTCATGCCGGTTTCTGTCATGCCATAGCGTTCAAGAATGGCCTTGCCGGTACGCTCGAAAAAGGCGCGATGGGTTTCCGCCAGCAGGGGGGCCGAGCCGGAGATGAACAGGCGCATATGCGCGGTGCTGTCCCGGTTGAGGCCGGGCTGGTCCAGCAGGCGGGTATAGAAGGTGGGCACGCCCATGAGCGCGGTGGGGCGATACTCCTCTCGGCCCATCAGGGCCAGCGTCTGCTTCGCATCGAACTTCGGGCAGAAGACCATCGTCGCGCCCGACAGCAGGATGATGTTGGAGGCGACGAACAGGCCATGCGTGTGGAACAGCGGCAAGGCGTGGATCAGCACGTCCTTGTCGGTGAAGCGCCAGGTATCGCGCAGGGTGCGGGCGTTGGAGAGCAGGTTCGCATGGCTCAGCATCGCGCCCTTGGCACGGCCGGTGGTGCCGGAGGTGTAGAGAATGCCGGCCAGATCATCCGGCCCGCGGGCGATATCCTCAAATGCGGAAGGCAGGTTGGCGGAGGCATCGGTGAGAGAGCCCTTGCCATCTGCACCCAGCGTTTCCACACAGGGCACTTTCACCTTGTCGGCCAGCGCCTTCGCTTCGGCGGCGATCTGCGGACGGCAGACGAACACGGTCGGCTCTGCGTCGGAGAGGAAATATTCCACCTCGTTCAGCGTATAGGCCGTGTTCAGCGGCAGATAGACTGCCCCGGCCCGCACGGCGGCCAGATAGAGCGCCAGAGCCGGCCAGGATTTGTCGACCTGCACGGCCACCCGATCGCCCGGTTTGACACCGCGCTGCACCAGCAGGTTTGCAAGCTGGCCGGAAAGGGCCAGCGCGTCCGCATAGGTCTCCACACCTCCCTCGGGATGGATCACCAGCGGTTTTTCCAGCGCCGGCATGGCGTCGCGTATGGCGCTGAACAGATGATTGGCGCTTTTTGTCATCGCTCTTCTCAGGACAGGGGAACAAGGGCGCGCTGAGCGACATCGCCGCGCAGCAGTTTCTTCACGGCAGGGCTGGCCACAACCTCACCCTTGCCGGCAAAAGCTTCGTGGTTCTTTTCGATATCATTGAGCAGATAGCGGTAATTCACCATCAACCCGGCCGCCTGGGAGAGGCCCTTCCTGGAAAGGTCGCCCATGGGGTTGATGCATTCCAGCCGCGCGCCATTGCCGAGATGGAAGCGGGCGACAGGGTCCACCGGCTTGCCCTTCGGGGTCTTGGCGGAGAGATAATAATAGGCTGCGGCAGAGGCCAGAACCGGGGCCAGCGCGGCGCGCACCTCCGGCTTGTCTTCCCAGCCGGCCTCGTCCAGTGCCTTGAGCGTCTCGCGGTCGGCCGCCTCCAGAACGGCGGAATTTTCCGCTGCGCGCTCGGCGTCCAGCCATTTGCGGAAGGTGGGCGCTGGCGAAAGGGTGACGAAGGTGGTGAGGTTGGAGAATTCGTGGGAAATCTCCTCCACCACCTGCTTGATGAGGAAGTTGCCGAAGGACACGCCCGCCAGCCCGCGCTGGCAGTTGGAGATGGAGTAGAAGACCGCCGTGGTGGCCTTTCTGGGGTCCAGATGGGCGCGGTTCTGGTCCAGCACCGGGGCGATGGCACCGGGAATATCTCCGGTGAGGGCCACTTCCACGAAAATCAGCGGCTCATCCACCAGAGCAGGGTGGAAGAAGGCGTAGCAGCGCCGGTCCGGCGTATCCACGCGGGCGCGCAGATCGTTCCAGTCGCGGATTTCATGCACGGCTTCATAGCGAATGAGCTTTTCCAGCACATTGGCAGGCGTGGACCAGTGCATGCGGCGCAGCACCAGAAAGCCCCGGTTGAACCAGGAGGAAAACAGATGGGCAAAATCCTGGTTCACCGCCGCAAGATCACGACGGCGGGGCAGGGCGTCCATCAGGTCTTCACGCATCCGTACCAGAGCCAGCGTGGCACGCGGGGCCATGTTGAGGCGGCGGAACAGCTCTTGCCGGCGTGGCTCGCTGGCGGCGTGCATTTCGGCCATGGAGGCATCCGACCCGGTACGGCCATAGGCTTCAACCGCGGCATCAAGCCGGGCCCTGTCCGGCCCGAAGGATTCGGCGAGCGCCTCGAAGAAGGCAATGCGCTCGCCGGTCTTCAGGCGTTCATAACGCTCCAGAATCTCGGTTGCCAGCGCCACGCCGGAGGCTTCGCCTCGGCCGGAGAGCAACTCTTCACACCGCTCTACAAGCGTTGCCGAGCGTGCTGCCCCCTGCGCCTTGCGGGGGGAGGAAGACAGCAGGGCGCGACCACGCTCCGCAATGGAGGTGAGAAGATCGCTGAAGAAAGAGGTGTTGCTGCTTGTGCTCATGTCATCGCCCCTCTGCCGAAGCTGTTGAGACTGTGCGCCTGCGGCCCCGTACGGAACCGATCCGCCTGTGGAGCGTCTTATGGGACAGGGTGAAGCTGGCGCTGGCAAGGCAACTTTTCGGGCATGGATGCACGGGGGGCATGAAGCGGTTTTCCTTCTCCAGCGGGGCATGGCGCGTCGCTTTGCCGGCACGGGATTTATCCGGCGTGGCGAAACAGCCTGTATGAAAAAACGCCTGCAACATGGAACGCCTCTCGTCTTGTCTTCACTGAAACCCACTGTGCATTTTCTGTCAATCATCTTGTATGCAAGAATTTGTTGGTTGCATTTTTGACCATATTCGGTTTTGGCTTGAAGGGGCAGGAGGGATAGCTGTGCGTGGAGAACAGACCCCAAAATTGAGGGAAGCCCTCGAAGAAGACATCATTGCCGGGCGTCTGCGCCCTGGGCAGAGGCTGGATGAGGTTGGGTTGGCCGAGCGCTTCGGCGTTTCGCGCACGCCCATCCGCGAGGCTCTGATTCAGCTGGCGGCATCCGGCCTTGTGGAAATCAAGCCGCGGCGCGGCGCTTTCGTGCTGTTGCTGGGCCCGCGCGAACTGATGGAATCTTTTGAGCTCATGGCCGAGCTGGAGGCCGCCTGTGCACGCATGGCCGCCCAGCGCATGAGCGATGAGGATAAGCGCACCCTTTCCCGCGCCCATGATGAGTGCCGCGCCGCTGTCGAGGCGGATGATGAGAGCGCTTATTATGAGGCCAACACGCACTTTCACGGCGCCATTTATGCCGCGACAGGCAACCGGGTGCTGGCGGCGGAAACCCTGCGCCTGCAACGGGCCTTGCAGCCTTATCGACGTCTTCAGCTCCGGGTGCCCCGGCGCATGGACAGTTCTTTTTCCGAGCATGAGAGGATTCTGGAAGCCCTGCTGGCTGGCGATGCGACAGAGGCCGCGCAACGCCTGCGCAGCCATGTTCTGGTGCAGGGGGAGCGTTTCATGTCGCTTCTGGCGGCACTTCAGGAAGAGACGGAAGGCATGGCGGCCCAGTAATGGCTGCCCGGTAGCCGTGGGCAGGTGCGGGGCTGCGCAGCGTGCCCATTTGGGGAGAAACAGCTTCCTGTGAAGGAAGTGCATTGACCTGAGCCCCTTTCTCAGGCTAGTGAAGGCGCGCTGCACCCGTAGCTCAGCTGGATAGAGCGCTGCCCTCCGAAGGCAGAGGCCGCACGTTCGAATCGTGCCGGGTGCGCCATTTTAGTACAGAACTCTGAACGCCAAACGTCGCCGTTTCCTCGCCCGAAGCAGTGACCCGCGTTCGCAGCTCTTCCGACTTCGATCCCATGATGCGAACCTCGTTGTCGGCAACCTCGACGCGCTGGGCGAAAAGCGTGCGGGTGATCCCGCCGATAGCCACCCCCATCCTCCGCAGACTGTTACGTGCCGCGTCGGAAAGCGTATCGATCATGTCGGCGGTGAACGATTGGTTGCCTGAACGCGTCATTTCCGGCGCGAGCGGGGGCTTGCGCTCAGATCACGCCGAGATGGAAATTCTTGAGCTGCAGGTCGCGCACCCTCTTGCCGGTGGCGGAAGGGGTGGTGTTGAGCACGGCCGGCGCAGCGACCGCGATGGTCGGCTCGCCAACCTCGCCCTTCACCGTGCTCTCACCATAGAGCATGGCGGAAAGCCCGTAGGCGAAGGAGCCGGCGACCTGAGCCTCGCTCTGCTGCGGATTGACCACATGGCCGGGATCGGTGGCAGCGATATGCGGTGGATCTTGAACTTCCCGTTCGTGACGGACACTTCTGCTGCCGCCGCCACATAGCTGCCAAAGCCCATGATCTGGGCGAGTTCACGATGCACGCCCTTTGGCGGCTCGATCTCCCAGCCGATCCCCTTCGCCGCAGCTTCCAGCACCGCGAGGTGCTGGGGATGGTTCACCATCAGCCTGCGGCGGAAGGCGAGCGGGTCCTGGCCCGCGGCATGGGCGAGCTCATCAATGAAGCATTCGAGATAGACCGCGTTCTGGTTGAGGTTCACGCCGCGCCATGCTTCGGGCCGCACATGCGGGTTGCGCATGGCATAGTCGATCAGGAGATTGGGGACCGTGTAGCCGATGGCCGCCTCGGTGCCACTCGGCACCAGTCCCTGAAAGATGAAGGGGGCGCCATTGGGGCGGTCATGCGCGAGGGATAGGCGTAGGCCGCGATGGGCTGGCCGGAAATGCGCATGTGCAGCGCCTTCACATCGCCCGTCTCGTCCAGTGCGGCGCACAGGCGGCATTGGGTGAACGGGTGGAAGCGGCCCTGGAGCATGTCCCCCTCGCGGGTCCACATCATTTTCACCGGCGTGCCCGGCACCTGTTTGGCAATCAAGGTCGCCATGCGCAGGTAATCGGTCTGCAAACGCTGGCCGAAGCTGCTGCCAATGCGCATGACGTGGATCTTGCACACCTCCGCAGGAGGGTCCACCACCGTCGCCCCATCTGGGGTGGTGCGCTGCCTGCGCCGGTGCAGACCTTTCTGACCACCCACGACCTGTCGGGGTAACGGTGGTGCAGTCATCACCCATGGCAGCTACGGCCCAGGCAGCGCCACGCAGACGCTCGTGGCCCTCGCGCCGCGTGCGCGGATCCTGAAGCTTCTTGTGCAGAAGCGCGACACCCTCGTCAGCGTCTCCTCATGGCTCCGCAGCGTCGATCGGGAGCTGTGAGCTGCCGGAACGAGAAGCGCTGAGGAGGTGGCAGGTCTGGGGAATTGCCCCCGTCAGCCGTAGGTTCTCGTCAAGGACGCTTCTCCATATGACATAGCGCTGTGCCATAGGGGAGATTTGGCCATGAGTCGCCCACGGTTCATCCCAGTTGGTCGTGCCCAGAAAAGAGACAAGGGGGCACTAGCCGGCTTGCGGGATTAGGATTGTGCGCTATCACAGATCTTGCAGATTGAGTGTCGTGTGGATGCCGACAGGGCGGCAACAGACAAGAGCCGTTTCGGACAGCGCGCTGTTTCCGGTCAGAATCGAAAAGGGTAGATGTTTTGACTTAAGTGCCCGGTCAATGTCCGGTCAGCCAATTTGGCGAGGCTTCAAAATGTGACGGTTATTTCCGTCTAAGTCATTACCACGCATCACTTGATGTGATGGTGGGCGCACTAGGGCTCGAACCTAGGACCCGCTGATTAAGAGTCAGCTGCTCTACCAACTGAGCTATGCGCCCGCCGCTCTCGAATTTTCCAGTCTTCCGATTGGAAGTTCGGGAGATGCTTACTTCGTGGTTTTGTGTGCCGCCGAAGTGGTGCTTCATTTAGCAACCCGATCTTCGGCTGGCAAGGGGGTCTGAAAAGTTTTCCACAGGCTCGTTATTTTGAGCGTGGAAGAGGGGCGCCATTGCGGCACCCCACGGGTTCAGCGTTGCTTTTGCTGGTCCTTCATGCTGCCGGGCATGATGAGGCTTTCCACCCGGCCACCCTGAAAGCGTGAGACGCCGGTCTCCAGGTTCACCACCAGCTTGCGGCCGCGAATGACATTTTCGCCCTGCGTCAGCACCACAGGTGCGCCTTCCAGCGTCACCGTATTGGTCTTCATTTCAAAAATGCCGGTCTGGCCGCTGGCGGTCTGTTCAGGGGTGCGCACCACTACGCCGCCGGTAGCTTCCAGCTTGCGGATCTGGCCGGATTGCATCGGTGCGCCATCCGCAGGCTTGGCGGATTCGCCATCATAATGCACCAGAAGGTCGCGCGTGCGCAGCGTGGTGTCACCTTGCTGCACCACCACATTGCCGGAGAAAACGGCGACCTTGTCCTTGTCCCGCACTTCCAGCTTGTCGGCATTGATGCGGACAGGCTCATCCTTGTTGCGGGCAAAGCCCTGTAGGGCATTCGGCACATCGCGCCCCTGCGCCAGGGCCGGAGAGACGGAGACGAGGCTGGCCAGAACCGCGGCAAGGGCCATGGCGCCATGGAAGGAGGAACGGGTCATGGATACTGCACCGGTTTGGGACGTGGAAGAGGGGGCGGGGTCGGGGAAAACCAGGCGAGGCTGGCCTGATTTGCAAGCTGCGCCGGCTTGTGACGCGGAAGCGGGGCCGGAGGCAGGGCGGTTGCGCCATTTTGTCCGGTGGAGGGGGCGGCGGCAGGCGCAGGTTCCTGAGGGGGCTGTTCCTGCACGGAAGAGGGTTGGGCTGGCGCGGTCGCTTTCGGGGCGGTCATTCCGGGGGCCGGGGCAGTGTTACCGGGCCTGTTTGCATTCGCCGGCTTTTCGTTTTTGGCCTGTTCGGGCGGGTTCAGCTTCGAGGGCTGGAAATCCACCTGCACATGACCTTCAAAAACCGCCTTGTCTCCGCTGTCGGAGACAGTCAGCCTATCGGCGACCAGCTTGGCATCGTTATAGGTGAGCAATACGGGCTTTTTCGTTACAAGGGAGCCCTTCTTCGGGTTGATGTGCGCATCCTTCAGATGCCCGCCGAAGCCGCCATTCATGGCGAGATCGACCCCCTTGTTCAGAAAGATTTCCTGGCTCTTGATGTTCAGTTTTCCGCCCTTGGCGTTGACCTGCGCCCAGCCCTTTTCCGCCAGTTCGATCCGGGCTTCTATACTGTCGAGAAGGATGTAGTCCGGGTTTTTGAGGTCCTGCTCAGCACTGCTGGCAGTAACGCTGTAGCCGCGCTCATCATCGGTAAAGCCGGAAAGATGGGGCTGCTCCATGGTCAGGCGGGTGCCGGAGAGGGTCAGTCGGCCAAGATCGACGGGCAGTTTGGCTGCGATATCCAGCCGGGAGAGAAGCGCGCTCAGGCCAATGGCGAGCGCGGCGGCTCCAACGGCAATGGGCAACAACCGTTTGGTCCAGCGCACACGGGCACTGTGCCGCGCCGCGGCGTTGAAATCCGGCGGGGTGGCGACAAAGCGCTCTGCGGCGCCCGTCTTTTCTTTATCCTGCTGCGGCACGTTCTGGTTCATGAACCCCGTTCCGATGGCTGTTGCACGGGCGCGCCCACGCTTGTGCAGACAGCCGGATACAGCCTGCCTGCATCCGGGTGGCCAAATTGTCCGAAACCCTGCCGGTGCGCAAGCCCGCGAAAGGCAGGGGGTGTTTTACAAGCCATTGAGCAGGCGCTCCAGATAATCCAGCTCCGGCTGGGGCCGGTCCGGCTGTTCCAGCCGGCGGCGCAACTCTTCCAGCACGCGACGGGCGCGCTGTGCATCGAATTCATCCGGCACCTTCACGCTCTGGTCATCACCAGAGCCCTGCCCACCCTGCAAGGGGCGGCCGAGCGGATCGGTGCCATTGCCCTGTGCATTCTGGCCATTCTGCCCGCGCTGCCCTTCCGCCAGAGCTTGTGCACCCTGCCGCAGGGACTGCAAAGCCTCGCCCTGTGCTGTCTGTGCTTCAGCGGCATCACTCTGGCCCAGCGCATCTTCGGCCTCACGCATGGCTTCGGATGCATCCTTGAAGGCTTCGCCGGCACGCTTCATGGCGCGGGCCATGCCTTGGGGGTTCATGTCCTGGGGGTTCATGTCCTGGGTGTTGCTGTCTTCGCCCTGCTCGGCGTTTTCGCCTGCGCCAGCCGGGCCTTGCTGAAGACGGCGCAGAATGTCGCGCATCTTGTCCAGACGCTCGCGCAGAGCCTGCTGTTCCTGCTGTAGCGTGCGGTATGTATCCTCGGGGGTGGAAGGCGGAGCCTCGCCCTGTTGGGGCTGTTCTGGCTGCGGCTGCTGCCCTTGTCCTTGCTGCTCTTTCCATGTGCGGTCCCGCAGGCGCTGCTGCTGCTGGATCATGGCCCCCAGTTCGCCTTGCTGGCCCTTTTGCCGGCTGGCCTGCGGGTTGCCTTGCCGCAGGCTCTCCATCATGGCCTGAAGCTGGTTGAGAAGCTGGCGCGCAGCTTCGCGATTGCCGGAGCGGGCCAGATTTTCCATCTGGTCCATCATGCGTTGCAGGTCCTGCTGGGTCACGATACGGGTGTTCTGGTCCAGCGGCCGGTCGGCACCATCGCTGTGCTGAGCCTGGCGGGAGAGCTGTTGCATCATCTGAGCCATGGCCTTGCGCAGATTGTCCATCAACCGGGCGATCTCTTCATCGGATGCGCCCTGTTCCAGCCCCTCGCGCAGCGCCTGCTGGGCGGCGATGAGGGCGCGCTCGGCATCGGTCAGCTTGCCATCCTCGATCTGGACGGCGATCCCCCACAGATAATCCACCAGATCGCGCAGATCCGCATTATTGCGGGCATATTTGGCGCGCGCCAGCGCCGTGCGCAGGCCCAGATATTCGCCGGTGGGAATCTCGAACCGGGCCGGCGCGGTGGTGAGGGCGCGCAGCACGGCGACAAGGCGGCGGCGATTGTCCGGGTCCAGCGCCAGCCGGCGGCGTTCATCAATCAGGGCGCGGGCAGTCGGGTCCGTAAAGGGGCGCTCTGGCAGGCGCAGGGTGCGTGTCTCGCTTACCGCCTCATGGCCGGCGGCATCGCGGGCATGCAGAGTGATGCGCACCATGGCGCCAGCCCATGGATGGGCGACCAGATCCTTCGTGGTTTCCACGGTGCCGCTGCGCCGGCCGGCCGGCAGGGGCAGGGTGAAATCCGGTGGTGCAACAAGGGGGGCTTCCGGCATTTCCGGAGGGGTGGAGCCGGGCCGTGGAAACAGGCCGGGTTGTGGCGGCAAGGGGCTGAAGCGGGCCTCGGCTTGCGCCACGCCATATTCGTCTTCCACCCGATAGTTCAGTTGCAGGCCATGGCGCTGGCCCGGCTGGGGCGGTTTGATGAAACTGATCTGCGGCGGAAGATCTGGCGGAGCGGTGAAGCGCCAGCTCAGATGGCGGCCATCCGGGGCGCGCAGGGCGGCTTCGCTGTCACCGCGAATGATGAAGCGCAACGCCCCATCCTGTGGTGTATCAGCCCGTTCCTCGGCCGGGACGATCTCGCCGGAAAGATGGATGGCCGAAGCCGTGAGCCCGGTGCCGCGCACCACCAGCGTGCTGCCGGCGGGCACGGCGAGGGGCTCGGCGATTTCGGTTTGTGCTGCGGCGTTGCCATCATCCGCGCGCAGGCCGGGCAGCAGCACGGGCGGTCGGCCGGTATAATGGGGCGGGTCCACCCAGGCATCCAGCCGGCTGGGAGCGGTGGTGGAAAAACCGCGCCAGTCAAAAGCTGCGCGCAGGCGGCTGAGATGTTCGCCCGGTGCCATGAAGAAAGTGGCCGCCAGCGCGACAAGCGCCAGACCTCGCAGGCCATAAGGATCATGCCGGGCCATGCCGGGGCTGGGAAGGCCGGCCCGCAGCCGATGTGCAATGCTGCGCGCCCGCGCCATATGGGCCTGCCACAGGGCGCGCGAAACCGGATCTTCCGGCTGGGTGGCCAGATGATCGTCCAGCGCGGTGGCGGGGCGATGGCTCATGGCGCTGTGCGTATCCAGCCGCGCCAGAGCCTCTGTCCTCCGGGGACGATGCAGTTTCAGCAGCGGGCGCGCGGCCAGCGCCATCAGTCCGGCAAACAGCGCAAGGCCAATGATGCGGCCAACAGGCCCCGAAATCTCCCAAAGGCCGGCGAAGGACACAGCCAGAAAAGCCGCGATGACAGCGCCCATGCCGGCGATGGCCGGCCAGATCTGTTCCCACAGCAGAACCAGCCGTGCACGCCGCAAGGCGCGTTCCAGAGCTGCGCGTTCCGAAGCGGCGCGTTTTTTCACGGCCCGTTCCGGCCTGGCTCTGGAGGGCTGCTCTGCACCGGGCCGGGGCGATGGTGACGGGTTCACGCTGCTGTCTTCCCCTTCTTCATGCCGGTGCCAGTCGGGCCTGTTTCCGCATGGCCTCTTCAGCCTGAATGCGCATATGGGCGGGCCATGATTCAGAATATTCCATTTCTGACGGGGACATCCGGCAAAGATGGGGCATGAATTGCTCGTATCCGGTTAAATCTGTGCGCGACGGGTCACACAGCCGGTTCCGGTGCGGGAGTGTCCGGGGTGGTGCGGGCAGCCATGACAATCGCCTCCGGGTCAAGCCCAAGATGCGCCAGTGTGGCCCGGATATGGGGCGGCAGGGGGGCGCAGACAACCACCGGAAGGCGGGCCGGCGCAGACTTGTCCTGCTGCTCCTGTTTTTTGCCGGCTTTTTTGCTGTCCGTCTTGCCGAATGGCGGAATCTCGATCTGCAGGGCATGCAGATGCAGCCTTGGTCCGCCGGGCAGGCGGGAGGCGCCGCCATAAATCGCATCACCCAGAATGGGGCTGCCCAGATGCGCCAGATGTGCGCGCAACTGGTGGGTGCGCCCGGTGCGGGGCCACAGGGCTATCACGCTCAGCCCGCCTTCCGCACCGCGATGCAGGAGGCGATAGTCCGTCACCGCCTCCTGTGCGCCGGCTGTGCCTTTGGGCACGGCCTGCATCCACCAGCCGCGATGGGGCGAGCGCTTGGCGAGGGGCTGGTCTATCCGTCCTTCGTCCTGTCGTGGTGCGCCCTGTATTACCGCCAGATAGGTTTTCTGCACCCCGCCGGAGGCGAACATCTTGCCGAGTTGCGCCAGCGCGCGAGTATGACGGCCCAGAACCAGGCAGCCGGAGGTGTCCTTGTCCAGCCGGTGGGCGAGTTCCGGCGTGCGCGGCAGGCCGAAACGCAGGCTCTCCAGATGGTCACTCAGCGTCTCGCCGCCCTTTGGCCCGGCATGGACAGGCAGGCCCGAAGGCTTGTTGAGAATCAGCATCATGCCATCACGATGCAGGATTTCGAGATCCGGCGCGGGGCCGGCTGGCTCAGAGGGGGCGGATATGGTCGTTTCGTGTGAGGGCATCGAGATGCAATCCGGCGGAAGGGGAAGAAAAACAGCAGAACACCACATGACGCACATGGCGCGTCTGCACCAGCGCTTCCAGCACGGCGCCGACGGCCAGAGGAGCAGCCCGCTCCGCCGGGAAGCCATAGACGCCGGTGGAGATGGCGGGGAAAGCGAGTGAATTCAGGCCATGAGCTTCCGCCAGCGCCACGCTTTCACGATAGCAGGAGGCCAGCAGATCATCTTCTCCCACGCTGCCGCCCTGCCAGATGGGGCCGACCGTGTGAATGACATGGCGCGCTGGCAATGCAAAACCGGGGGAGAGGCGCGCCTCGCCGGTGGGGCAGCCGTTTAGCGTGCGGCAGAACGCCAGCAATTGTGGCCCGGCCGCCCGGTGAATGGCCCCATCCACCCCGCCGCCGCCCAGCAAGGAGCTGTTGGCCGCGTTCACAATGGCGTCCAGCGCCAGTTGCGTGATGTCGCCTGTCTCGACCGAAAGGCGCACCGTCTGCGGGCCGTGCATCAGGCCAAAGCGGGTTGGAGAGGATGTGGGGACATGCGCAATCATTCCACAGTATCCATCTGTTTCGGGTTTGTCATACGCGCTCCTTTTTCCCTGTGATAGCCTTGGCTTGAAGAATGAACATAGAAGGAGGTTGCGTCATGGCGCATCCGCGCAAGACAGAACGTCGTCTGCTCTCCGATGGTGAAGTGGAGCTGGTGGAGAAGACCCGTCATCCGGCTTTGCCGGCCCTGACGGATTCGGATCTGCATCAGCTTGTGAGTCATCTGCGCGAACGTCGGGACCGGGCCATGAGCCTGGCCAATGCCCAGCGCCGGGCGTTGCGCGGCAAGGGCGGGGTGGGCAAGACCACTTTCGAGAAGGCCGATGTGGGCAACCGGGAGAAAGCCTCCGTGCTGACGGATGCACTCACCCGCGCCCGTCGTGAAGAGGTGCGCCGGCAGGCGGCCGCAGCCCGCGAAGAGATGATGGAAAATGCGCATCGCGCGCTGGAGCTGAAGCGCAACGCCAAGCTGGCGACGCGCCCGGCTACGCTGCCGCGCCCCGGCAAGGGCATGCGCAACAAGGCCAGCCGGCGGCCGGAAGAAATTGGTGCGGCCGGTGAGGCCGGGCGTGTGACCAAATTTGTTGCCGTGGCGCAGGCGAAAAAGGATACGCGCGGCGCCTGATGCCGCGCATGGCCTGGCTTGTGTGGCTTGCTTGTGGCAGGCCGAAGGTGAGGCATGACATATGTTGCAGGCTGCGCATTCTGTTTATGGAAGCGCAGCCTGCGGCAAGATTTCAGATATCGACCGCTTTCATCAGCGTGATCTTGCTCGTCTCGCGTCCAAGCCCCTGAAGCTGCGGAACCAGTCGGGTGAAATGCTCTGTGAGGCTGTGCGCCTTGAGGGCGGCGTGATCCGGCCAGGTTTCGATAATGGTGAAGTGGCCTGAATCCTCCTCATTCACGAACAGGTCATAGGCGATGCATGCCTCTTCCTGCCGGGAGAGGGCGGCCAGTTCGCGCAGCAGGGGCAGGGCCGTATCCACCTTTGCGGACTGGATGAAAAATTGCGCGACAACCTTGAGCATGGGGCAATCCTTGTCAGATGTTCCAGGTGGGAACATTCGTGAAACGGCTCTGGCTTGACAGGAGATGCGGCAAGGGTGAAGGGTCGGGCGTCGCGTTGCGCTTACTCGTCAACCAACTCATCCCCCGCCTCCAGAGTGGAGCAGTGGCCGATATCCTGACAGTGCGCGTTCAGGAAGTTGTCGGCGGCTTCCCGTCCCAGATCCCGCAAATGCTGGAGAAAGGGCCATTCCGTATTGAGTTTGGACGTGGCGTCCAGCGCATCAAGCTGGGCATCCCCGCCAATGCGGTGCAGGTGAATCCGGCGGAAATTGCATCTGGCCAGAGTTTTCGGGCTGAGGCGCCCCTGATCGACCAGCCGGTTCATACGCTCAATGGTACGTAACTGGCCCACCAGCGAGGCGTTGAAGGTAATTTCATTGATGCGGTTTTGAATCTGCACGGCCGTGCGTGGCGTGGCCTTGCGTTCAACCGGATTGATCTGCACCAGCAGAATGTCATCCGCATCGCCATGGTCATAAAGCTGGAGCAATGGCGGGTTGCCCATATAGCCGCCATCCCAGTAGGGCACGTCATCAATCTCCACCGCCTGAAACAGGAAGGGCAGGCAGGCTGAGGCCATGATGGCATCGGGGCTGATATCCTCACGGGTGAAGATGCGCGCCCGGCCGGTATGCACATTGGTGGCGGAAATGAACAGCTTCAGCGCCGAGGCGCGAATGGCGTCAAAATCCACATGCGCTTCCAGAATCTCGCGCAGCGGATTGATGTTCAGCGGGTTGAGATCATAAGGCGAGAACAGGTGGGAGGCCACGTTCATCGCAATATAGGTGGGGTTGCGCGCCAGCGACCAGTTGCCCATCAGCCTGTCGAATGTGGAGCGCTGAAGAGGCGACATGCGCCCATCGCGTGAGACATCACGCCAGAACTGGGTGAGGCTCTCCCGCGTATGCGCCCGGCCGCCATGGGCCAGGCCGGAGGCGAGCACTACGGCGTTCATGGCGCCGGCGCTGGTGCCGGAAATGCCGGTGATGCGCAGGCTGTCTTCCTGAAGCAGCCGGTCGAGCACGCCCCATGTGAAGGCGCCATGGGCCCCGCCACCCTGAAGCGCAAGGCTCAGGGCGCGGCAGGGCTTGGCTTCTCCTCCGCGGTGGGGCGCGGAGGAGGTGTCTTGTGAGCGGTTTTCGGGGTGGGACATCAATCTACTCCTCCCCGCGCCGCCAGCATCATTCGGCGACCCAGCCGCCGTCGATCTGCTGCATGGAGCCGGTGATGGAGCGGGCGTCATCCGAAGCCAGGAAGACGGCCAGAGCGGCCACTTCCTCAACCGTCACGAATTCCTTCGTGGGCTGGGCGGCCAGAAGAACATCCTTCTTCACCTGCTCTTCAGTCATGCCACGGGCCTTGGCGGTTTCCGGAATCTGCTTTTCCACCAGCGGGGTCCACACATAGCCGGGGCAGATGGCGTTGACGGTGATGCCATGCTCAGCGGTTTCAAGCGCGGCGGTCTTGGTCAGGCCGGCAATGCCGTGCTTGGCCGAGACATAGGCGGACTTGAAGGGAGAAGCCACCAGCGCATGGGCCGAAGCGGTGTTGATGATGCGGCCCCACTTGCGCGCCTTCATGCCCGGAATGGCGGCACGCATGGCGAAGAAAGCGGAAGACAGGTTGATGCCGATGATCTTGTTCCACATATCAATGGGGAAGGTCTCGATCGGCTCCACATGCTGAATGCCGGCATTGTTGACGAGAATATCGCAGGCGCCCAGCTCGGTTTCGGCCAGCTTGACCATGCCGGCGATTTCTTCCGGATCCAGCATGTTGGCGGGGGAATACAGGCACGTCACGCCGAATTCGCTGGCGATAGCAGCGCGCGTCTTCTCGATGGCGTCAGCATCACCCAAGCCGTTGATGACGATGTTGGCGCCCTTGGCAGCGAACGCACGGGCATAGGCCAGGCCGATTCCGCTGGTGGAACCGGTGATGACGGCAACCTTACCTTTGAGCATGGTGTATCCCCACAAAAAAGCGCTTGCGATCCGGCTGGATTGCGACGGATCTACTGTGGCGGAACGGTGCGACAGGGCCGTGACGCCGGCCCATTCCCTGCACTCAACGCAACACGCGCCGCCGCAGGCAGCTTGCCCCTTCCGCCGGGGGCAAGCAACATCATGAGAAAGGTAAATTTGCGGCAAGGGACAAATCGCGCAAATATAGATGGTGATAATTGAAGTGTGTCGCAGCGGGACGGTGCGTTAAAGCATCCGGTTGTGCGGCACAGATCGTGCAGGGAGGTCTGCGGGTGAAGTCTTCCGGTTCCCGTGTCGCGTCTGGAACTGTGCATGAGCCGGTCTCTGCGAAGGCCGCGCCTCTGCACGATCACGACCATGCACAATGTGTGGCCGGCGCGATGGCGCGGGTGGAGGCCTTGTGTGCGCAAAAGGGCCTGCGCCTTACGGCCCTGCGCCGCCGGGTGATGCGCGTGCTGGCCGAAAGCCACAGCCCGCTGGGCGCCTATGACATTGTTGAGCGGCTCGCCGCCGGAGGGGAGCAGAGCCCGCCCATGTCTGTTTATCGGGTGCTGGATTTTCTGGTGGCCGAAGGGTTGGCGCATCGCATCGAGAGCCGCAATGCCTATCTGGCCTGCGCTCACCCCCATGGGGATGAGGATGTGGTGGTGTTCCTCATCTGCAACCAATGCGGTCTCACGCAGGAAGTGTCCTCCCATGCCGTGGGCCGGGATCTGGCCTGGGCGGCGCGGGCCGTGGGCTTCACGCCGCGCCAGAGGGTGCTGGAAATCGCGGGCCAGTGCGCCCGATGTCATGCGCACGGAGCATCAGAGAATGATGCTTCCGCAGACAAGGCCGAACGCTGATTATCGCGCCTTCGGGGTGTTCCTCATCATGTTTTGAGCCAGGTCTGAAGGGCCGTGCCGTGCTGTTGCCGGGCAAGGCGTAACAAGGCTGCGTGGCGGGCAGGGTCATAATGCTGGGTGCGGTGCCGGGCCGCCTTGCGGCTTGCCCGCAGGGCGCGGGCCAGAGCATTCGGATCCATCCTGAAATGGTGCAGCATGTCTGTGCGCTGCGCAATCAGTTGCTGTGCGTCCTCGCTTCGAAAGGCGCGGATGGGACGGCGGCGTGATTCCGGGTGCGCCTGCGGGGTTTTGCCATTCAGGGCGATGGCAGTGGTCGGGCCGCGTGTGCGCTTTGTAGAGGTCTGATTCATGGCGTGCTCCGTGATGTCGCATGCTGCTGTGTTGCGGCGCGTTGGGGATAAATTCCTATATTGAACTTTCGGGAATTTCGCCGAAGGGATTTCGCAAGTGGTTGTATATACGAAAATTTCTCGTTTATAGAAGTGCACTTGTTCTGAGGGAGGGAGGCAATCCTGTCCGCCGGAGCTTGCCCGCTTGCATGATGTGTGTAGGAATAAAAACCTAACAAGAGGTTCCAACCCTATGCATCAGGCCTTTTCTGGCAGCGCGGCCATTGATCCGCTGGCCATCTCTTCCGCAAGAATGGAGGGGCCGTATGTCAAAAGCGGCGCATCGGGTTCCACGCCGATGCTGGAGGAGGGGGCGGGGCTTGTGCCACCTGCATTTTGCCGGGTGGTTTCCGGCCTGGTCGCGGCGAATAGTGGTTTGTCCCTGGAAACGCTGCTGGCCTCTCATCGTTGTGCAGCCCCGGTGGCGCGGGCGCGGCAACTGGCCATGTATGTGGCGCATGTGGGGCTGGGCATTTCACAGGCGGATGTCGCCCGCGCCTTTGCGCGGGATCGCAGCACCGTGGCCCATGCCTGCCGGCGGATAGAGGATCTGCGCGAGAATGATGCGTTCGATGGCCGGGTGAGCCTGCTTGAAAACTGTGCGCGCTGGATTCTCGAAGGCACATACGCCGGACGGGAGGGCTGAGCCATGACGCGGACATCTCCCTCCACGCCCAAGGCTTCTTCCCGCCGGGTGCGGACACAGGCGCGTCGCCAGAACGGGCGCGGTGAAAGCCCGGCTGTTCAGCGCAATACGGCGGAAAGCCCTCTGGTCTGGCTGGCGCGTCGCAAGGGGCGCGATGGGCGGGCCATGGTGGATGAGGTGCAGCTTGCCGCCGGGGAGCGCCTGCGGCTGGACTTCACCCGCGCTGGTCTCACGCCTCGCATCACCAGCCGGTGGAGCCCAACACCGGGCGGTGGCGGCGGGCCGGAAGACTTCACGGATATGGTGCTGGCGGCGAAACAGCGCGTGACCCAAGCATTGGAGGCGGTGGGGCCGGAACTGTCCGGCGTGTTGCTGGATGTGTGCTGTTTTCTGAAGGGGCTGGAGCTGGTGGAGGGCGAGCATGGCTGGCCCGCCCGCACCGCCAAGGTGGTGCTGTGTCTGGCTCTGGACCGGCTGGCGGCGCATTATGGTTGGAGCACTTCGGCCACCGGCCGTGCCCGCGCCCGGATGCAGACATGGCATGCTCCGGTTTCTGCTGCGTCGCCTGAGGACGAGCCGGCCGGAGGAGAGGCGTGATGGGCCACCGGCGTGATGAGGTCACATTCATCGCGCCGGTTCCTTGGCCTCTTGAATGGTTATGGTCGAGCGGAGCCGGTTTCCGCAGGTTTGTTTTCAGATGGAAGCGGCCTGATCCGCGCGTTCCTGTCGGGTGTTTCCCCGGCTGGGGTGGAGGAGCGACGCGCTTTGTCGTCTGTCTTTTTGTCTCGCTGCGCTCCGGCCAGCTTGCGCACCAGCCGGTAACCCAGCAACAGGGTGGCCGTGGCCAGATAGAAGATGGCCTGCCCATCCAGCACCTTCAGCGAGAGGGCGAAATGCAGCACGCCGGCCAGCAACACGGCATAGACCAGCTGGTGCAGCCGTACCCAGTTGCGCCCCAGCTTGCGGATGGACCAACGGTTGGAGGTCAGCGCCAGCGGCACCAGCAGCACCAGCCCGGCCATGCCGAGCATGATATAGGGACGACGTAGAAGATCCTGCGTAATGGCGGAGAGGTTCAGCCCCCGGTCCAGCAGCAGATAGACTGTGACATGCGCCAGAACATACCAGAAAGCCAGCAGCCCCAGCGCCCGCCGCCAGGGCAGCAGGTTCACGCCTGCAAGCTGGCGCAGCGGCGTGATGGCCAGGCACAGACACAGAAAACGCAGTGCCCACAGCCCAAGCAGATGCTCGAATACCCGCACCGGATCTCCGGCAATCTGCCCGGTGGCGCCCAGCCAGAACCCCCACAGGCCGGGCGCGAGCCCTAGCGCGTAAAGCGCCCAGATGGAGGCGGCGCGCTGGCGCTGGGAAAGGCGTGGAGAAAAACGGGCCATGCGCGCGCCAGAGGGGCGAGGGGCCTTGTCGCGCGGATTGTCGCGCGGCATGGGGGGCTGGGGCGTCTGTCGAAGTGGCGTCTGTCCAAGTGGCGTCATGACGGGGCCCTTCCGAAGCGCTTCAGTAATTCACCTTCAGGTCCATGCCGGCATAAAGCCCGGCCACCTCCTCCCCATAGCCGTTGAAAGGCAGGGTGGGGCGCTGCTCGGCATTGGAGAAGAACCCCCCGCCGGCAATGCGGCGCTCTGTCGCCTGACTCCAGCGCGGATGGTCCACCGCCGGGTTCACATTGGCATAAAAGCCATATTCGCTGGGCTGCATCAGGTTCCAGCTCGCCGGGGGCTGCTGTTCCGTCAGGGTGATGCGGGTGATGGATTTGATGCCCTTGAAGCCATATTTCCACGGTACGACAAGCCGCAGCGGCGCGCCATTCTGGTTGGGCAGGGTTTCCCCATACAGCCCCAGCGCCAGAAGAGTGAGCGGATGGCGGGCCTCATCCAGCCGCAACCCCTCCACATAGGGCCATTTCATCGGCTGGAAGAAGCCGCGCTGGCCCGGCATTTCCTCGGGGCGCTTCACGCCGGTGAAGGCGACATATTTCGCGCTGCCCAGAGGCTCCACCTTCTCCAGCAGGGCTTGCAGGGGAAAGCCGATCCACGGAATGACCATGGACCACGCCTCCACGCAACGCATGCGGTAGATGCGCTCCTGTAACGGAAAGGCAGTGGTGAGGGTGTCAATATCGAAGGTCTGCGGTTTGGAAACCAGCCCATCCACCGTCACGGTCCAGGGGCGGGGCTTGAAATCGCCGGAATAGGATTTGGGATCGCTCTTGCCCGTGCCGAATTCGTAAAAATTATTATAGGAGGTGGCCGTCGCCTTCGGGGTCTGCGGCTCGCTGGTGCCGAAGGGGCCGGGTGCGGCCTTGAGGGGAGAGGGGGCTGGTGCCGCCCATGCCGTGCCGGGCACCGCACCCATGGCCGCACCCATGGCGGCCCCGCAAGCCAGAGACCCTCCCAGAAAGAGCCGGCGGCTGAGATAGGTCTCCTTCGGCGTGATGTCCGAAGCCGCGATGCGGGGCGGGTGATAGGTCGGCATGGTGCTCTCCCTTCAGCGCGATTGGGCGAAGCTTCTCATCTCATCTTTCAGAGCAAGCTTCCTTTTCATTTGGGAACACAATAAGCCGGAAGCATGTTTTTATGTCTTGTGGTCTTCACCTCTTCGTGTGCGCGGCGTCCGGCATATCTGCCGCGCCGCCAGCGGGGGAGGTCGCCACATCAAGATGACACCTTGCATGGATTGCTTTAGAACTGCGCCAAAACAAGGTTTCGCAGGCCGGGCGGCGGGTGTGCCCCGTCCGGCTTCAATACAAGGCTGAAGAAACGCCATGCCCCAGTATCGTTCCCGCACCTCCACCCACGGCCGCAACATGGCCGGCGCCCGCGGCCTGTGGCGCGCCACAGGCATGAAGGATGGAGATTTCGGCAAGCCGATCATTGCCGTGGTCAACAGCTTCACCCAGTTTGTGCCGGGCCATGTGCATCTGAAGGATCTGGGCCAGCTTGTCGCGCGCGAGATCGAGCAGGCCGGCGGTGTGGCGAAGGAATTCAACACCATTGCGGTGGATGACGGCATCGCAATGGGTCATGACGGCATGCTCTATTCGCTGCCTTCGCGTGAGATCATCGCCGACAGTGTGGAATATATGGTCAACGCCCATTGCGCCGATGCGATGGTGTGCATCTCCAATTGTGACAAGATCACCCCCGGCATGCTGATGGCCGCCATGCGCCTCAACATTCCGGCCGTGTTCGTCTCCGGTGGGCCGATGGAGGCGGGCAAGGTGCTGCTCTCCACCGGAGCGAAGAAGGTCGATCTGATCGACGCCATGATCGCCGCCGCCGATGACAAGGTGAGCGATGAGGACGTGAAGGTGATGGAGCGCTCCGCGTGCCCCACCTGTGGCTCCTGCTCGGGCATGTTCACGGCCAATTCCATGAACTGTCTTACCGAGGCGCTGGGGCTTTCACTGCCGGGCAATGGTTCCACGCTGGCCACCCATGCCGACCGCAAGCGCCTGTTCGTGGAAGCCGGCCATCTCATCGTGGATCTGGCCCGTCGCTATTATGAGCAGGATGACGCCAGCGTGCTGCCGCGCTCCATCGCCACCTTCAAGGCGTTCGAGAACGCCATGACGCTGGATATCTCCATGGGCGGCTCCACCAATACGGTGCTGCATCTGCTGGCGGCGGCCAATGAGGGCGAGGTGCCCTTCACCATGGCCGATATCGACCGCCTCTCCCGTCAGGTGCCGGTGCTGTGCAAGGTCGCACCCGCCGTGGCCAATATCCATATGGAAGACGTGCATCGCGCTGGCGGTATCATGGCCATTCTGGGCGAGCTGGATCGCGCCGGCCTGATCCATACCGATCTGCCGACCGTGCATGCCGCGACCCTGAAGGACGCGCTGAACCACTGGGATGTGAAGCGCACCGGCTCGGATGTCGTCACCAGCTTCTACCGCGCCGCGCCGGGTGGCGTGCCCACGCAGGTGGCTTTCAGCCAGGCCAGTCGCTGGGACGATCTGGATCTCGACCGCCAGAAGGGCGTGGTACGCGATTTGGAGCACGCCTATTCCAAGGATGGCGGCCTTGCGGTGCTGTTCGGCAATATTGCGAAGGATGGCTGCATCGTGAAGACGGCGGGCGTGGATGAGAGCATCCTCGTCTTCAAGGGGCCGGCGCGCATTTTTGAAAGCCAGGATGCGGCGGTGGAAGCCATTCTCTCCACCGGCAAGATCAAGGCCGGTGATGTGGTGCTGATCCGTTATGAAGGCCCGCGCGGCGGCCCCGGCATGCAGGAAATGCTGTATCCGACCTCCTATCTGAAGTCCAAGGGACTTGGAAAGGCGTGCGCGCTGGTGACGGATGGCCGCTTCTCGGGTGGCTCTTCGGGCCTGTCCATCGGCCATGTCTCGCCGGAAGCGGCGGAAGGCGGTGCCATTGGTCTGGTGGAAGAGGGCGATATCATTGAAATTGATATTCCCAACCGCAAGATCGACGTGGCGGTGAGCGATGAGGTGCTGGAGCAGCGCCGCGTCGCCATGGAAGCGAAGGGCGATGCGGCCTGGAAACCGGAAAACCGCAAGCGCGTGGTCTCGCAGGCGTTGCAGGCTTATGCAGCCCTCACCACTTCTGCCGCGCGTGGTGCCGTGCGTGATGTGCGCAGCCTGAAGCGCTGAGGCGTCGCCGGGGCCAGTGCGTTGGCCCACATTGAGAAACGGAAACGGCCGGTGGCTTCAGCCTCCGGCCGTTTTCTTGCGAGCTTCCTCACCAAGAAAAAAGGGAGCGCAGGGCGCCCCCTTTTCCATTCAGCGACACACAAGAGTGCCGTTGAAATTCACGATGGTGAGGGGCGGATGGCAGGTGGCGAGATTCAGCCGCGCCTCACGCCAGCGGCCGTTCATGTTCTGGCATTCCGCAGCCAGCCATGCGCCGGCCACCCGAATGTTGCGGCAGGTCTGCCGATAGGGGCCGGGCGGGGGCGGAATGGGCGGGCAGAAAAGCTGGCCATTGCGATTGGAAATGTCGCTGCGGGGGGCGCAGGCCAGTATGTCCAGCCGGCTGTCTACCCAACGGCCACGCTGGTCGCGGCAGGTAGCGCGCAGAATATTGCCAACCTGATTGATCTGTCCGCAGCTCTGCCGGTAGGAGCCCTGAGGGCCATTTCCGGTGCCCGGACGCGGGCCGGGGCCGGGGCCGGGATGCGGGCCGGGGCCAGGTCCGGGACGCCCGCCACGCTCACACCAGAGTTGGCCATTGCGGTTGGCAATGTCGCTGCGGGGGGCGCAGTTCCTCATGTCCAGCCGGCTGTCCACCCAGCGTCCGCGCTGGTCGCGGCAGGTGGCGCGCAGAATGTTTCTGTTCTGGTTGATCTGTCCGCAAGTCTGCCGGTAGGAGCCCTGAGGGCCATTGCCGGTGCCCGGACGCGGGTCAGGTCTGGGGCCGGGATGCGGACCGGGACCGGGACCGGGGCGGCCACCGCGCTCGCACCAGAGTTGGCCATTGCGGTTGGCAATATCGCTGCGGCAGCGATCCACATCATTCAGCTGGGAGAAGCGGAACTGGCCGGGGCGTGCCGTTTCGCACCGTGCTTCCAGATTGTTCCATCCGCGCATCTGAACATCGCGGCAGGTTTGAAGATAGCTGCCGGGGGGCACGCGCTGGGCATGGGCGGGGCTGTTCACGCTCCCCCACAGAATCACCGCAAGCGCCAACAGGCCCGCACGGATGAGGAAATGTCTCATATATGTCTCTCGCTTCCCGGTTCCGGCTCTTTCCATGGCCGGACATTGTGGCACTGGTGACCATAGCGCCCTGTCGTACAAGGCAAATGCGACATAGAGTATGGCGCGACTTCAATGTGTTGCCAGAATGCTTGAAACACACAAGCCTGTACATGCACCCCGGTGTTTCGTACAGGACAGGGCGTTGCATGTGGCCCCGGCAGTTGCAGATGTCTGCTGGCGTGCGGGCTGCTGCGTCTGATCCCATTTGCTGAATAAAGACACGCGCTCATGACCATTCGCCTGCATCAGGGCGACCTGCCTGATGATTTCGTCGCCGCCCCTGTCGTCGCCATTGATACGGAGACCATGGGCCTCAACCCCTTCCGCGACCGGCTGTGCCTGGTGCAGCTTTCCAATGGTGATGGCTCGGCGGATCTGGTGCAGATTCCGCAGGGGGCGAGCGCCCAGAGCGCGCCCAATCTGGTGAAGCTGCTGAGCGATCCCAATGTGGTGAAGCTGTTTCATTTTGGCCGGTTCGATATTGCCGTGTTGCAGCACACCTTCAAGGTGATGCCGCAGCCGGTGTGGTGCACCAAGATCGCCTCGCGTCTGGCGCGCACCTATACGGATCGTCATGGCCTGAAGGATGCGCTGCGCGAGCTGGTGGGCGTGGATGTCTCCAAGCAGCAGCAAAGCTCGGATTGGGGTGCGGACAAGCTGACCGATGCCCAGCTGGCCTATGCGGCCTCTGATGTGCTGCATCTGCATGCGCTCAAGGCCCGGCTGGAAGAGATGCTGGCCCGTGAAGGGCGCGCCGGGCTGGCGGCGGCCTGCTTCGCCTTTCTGCCGGCCCGCGCTGCGCTGGATCTGTCCGGATGGGCCGAGCAGGATATTTTCGCCCATAGCTGATGCTGCTTTTTTGCCGGCCTCACACCCTTTTGGAAGCCCGCCTTTCCGGCGGGCTTTTTCTTGCGCAAACGGGCTGGTGTGAAGCCGGATGAGAGAAAATGTCGCCCGGCTCCGGGAACAGGCCCAGCCGCGCACAAAATGCTCTATGCTCGAAACATGATGTGTTTTCAGAGCCGTGAGTCATGACCGTGCATTCCTCCCGTCCCTTCAGGGCGGTGTTCCAGAGCTTCGAAGATCTTGCAGATGGTGCGGCGGGCCCCGCCCGTCTGGCGGCCTTGCGCAATGCCCTCGCGGCGCGCGGGCTGGATGGTTATGTGGTGCCCCGCGCGGATGCGCACCAGAATGAATATGTGTCGCCGGGAGAGGAGCGCCTGGCCTGGCTTACCGGCTTCACCGGATCGGCTGGCTTGCTGATCGTGTTGAAGGACAAGGCCGCCTTGTTTGTGGATGGGCGCTATACGCTGCAAGCGCCCGCGCAGGTGGATACGCAGGCCTTCACCGTAGTGCCGCTGGCCGAATTGCGCCCCGAGGCATGGCTGGAGGCGCATTTGCCCAAGGGCACGCGGCTGGGCTTTGATGCCTGGCGCACCACGCTGGATGGCCGGGTGCGTCTGGCGCGTGCGACAGAGCGTGCCGGCGGTCTGTTCATCGCCGCCCCGGATGATCCGATGGATGAAATCTGGAGTGACCGCCCGGAGGCCCCATGCGCGCCCGTGCGCCTGCTGGAACCGGCGCTGGCCGGGGAGGAGACCGTCTCCAAGCTGCGGCGGGTGCGTGGGGAGATGAAGAGCGCCGGGCTGGATGGCCTGCTGTTGAGCGATCCGCATTGCACGGCATGGCTGTTCAATTTACGGGGGGGCGATGTGGCCCATACGCCGCTGCCTCTGGCTTGGTGCATCGTGCCGCTGGAAGGCCGGGTCCAGCTGTTTCTCAGCCCGGCCAAGCTGCCGCACGATGTGCGCGCCGTGCTTGAGGTTTTCGCGGACATTCTGCCCGAAGAGGCGCTGCGCGAACATCTTTCCGCCTTCGCGAAAGGCCGGAAAATGCGGGTGGATCAGGCCACGGCCCCGGTCTGTCTGGCAGATTGCATTTCATGCGCCGGCGGCACGGTGGACAAGGGCGAGGATCTCATCACCCGTCTGAAGGCGGTGAAAAACCCTTCGGAAATCGCCGGTATGCGGGCCAGTCATTTGCGCGATGGCGTGGCGCTGGTGCGGTTCATGGCCTGGTTTGATCATGAGGCGCCGGAGGGGCGCCTGACCGAGATTGACGTGGTGGAGGCGCTGGAAACCTTCCGGCGCGACAGTGGGTGCCTCACTGATGTGTCCTTCCCCACCATCGCCGGGGCGGGTGAGAACGGGGCCGTCGTGCATTATCGTGTCACGAAGGCGACCAATCGCACGGTGCACCCCCATGAACTGTTCCTGCTGGATTCCGGCGGGCAGTATCCCGATGGCACGACGGATGTGACCCGCACCTTCGCGGTGGGCACGCCTTCCGAGGAGATGCGCGCGCATTATACGCTGGTGCTGAAGGGCCATCTGGCGCTCACGGCGGCGGTCTTCCCGCGCGGCATCACCGGGGCGCAGCTGGACCCGCTGGCGCGGCAATATCTGTGGACCCGCGGGCTGGATTACGCCCATGGCACCGGCCATGGCGTGGGGGCCGGCCTTTCGGTGCATGAAGGCCCGGCGCGTATTTCGCCGATGGGCCATGTGCCGCTGGCGGCGGGCATGATCCTCTCCAATGAACCGGGATATTATCGCACCGGTGCTTATGGCATTCGAATCGAAAATCTTGTGCTGGTAACGCCGCTTGAGGTGCAGGGGGCCGAGCAGCCCTGCCTTGGCTTCGAGACCCTCACGCTCGCCCCTTATGACCGCCGCCTGATTGACCTGTCTCTGCTGGGGCCGGCAGAGCGGGGGGCGGTGGACGCCTATCACCAGCAGGTGCGCGAGGCGGTGTGGCCGTATGTGGATGCAGATGAGCGTGCATGGCTGGAGCAAGCCACCGCACCACTGTAATGAGATGAGGCACAGAGCGGGCGGGGCGACGATCATGTCGCCCCGTTTCTGTTTTCAGGAGAGAATATCGCCGTTCTTCATCACGAAACGGATCTCGCCATCCCAGAATTCACCAATGAAGATGTCATCCTGATGGATGTTCTTCTGGTGGATCTGTCCCAGAACCCAGTCTTCATTCTTGTCGATGTCTTCGAGGTTGGAGGAGATGATGTGGCCATCCTTCACCACGATGACGGAAGGCATCTTGGTACGTCCGGCCACGGCGGTGAGTTGGCCATTGGGCTCGATCTGCGCGAAATAGATCTCCTGAAATGAATTGATGCCTTGAAGGTGCATCTGGGAGGCGACATTGAGAATGTCGATCCTGTTCTGCTGGCGCAGGATATTATCCATCAGGAACCTGCCCTTCTTGATGATGGGAATCGGCTCGCCAATGGTCACTGCCCGGAAGGCGAAGACATGCTTGCTGATGAAATTCAGCGCCGTAATCAGGAAGACGCCCATCAGAAGAACGAGAATATATTGCCCCATGGGGATGGCGTCGCTGTAGATCACCCCGCCAATAATGCCGCCGAGCACGAAGTTGCCGATGAAATCTACCGGCGTCATCTGGGAGAGCTGGGTCTTCCCGGAAATATTCATATGGGTGATGATAATGACGAAGCCGATCAGGAACTTGATCAGCACCATGCCGTAATATTCCATGCCCCGCCTGCCTGTCGCTGTGGCCGGAACAGGTACCCTGCCCCTGCGGAAAGGTAGGGGCTTTTTCGGGGAGGGCCAAGATGCGCGCTGCGGAAGATGGGGGCTTCAGGCTGCGCCGGCGGGGCTCTTTTTCACGCTGTTCTTTCCTGCCAGATGGCGGTGCAGGGTGCTGCGATGAATACCGAGATGCCGCGCTGCACGGGAGATGTTGCCATCATGCGCCTCAAGGGCGGCCTGAATGGCGGCCCGTGTGATCGCGCCCAGATGGGTGGCGGGGGCGTTGTCCGTTGCCGCGTTGTCCCTTGCCACGTTGTCCCTTGCCACGTTGTCCCTTACCACGCCGCCCGGTCCGTTCGCCTGCGGTGGTGTCGGTGCGGTGGTGAGGGCTGTGGGTGGCTCGTGTCTTTCAGCCGGTGATGGGCGCGGAAAGAAGCCCTGTCTCACATCCGGGGGCAGGGCGTCCACATCCAGCATTTCTCCGGGCTCGGCCAAGGCCAGAAGCACCTGCAATGTGCCCACGAACTGGCGGAAATTGCCCGGCCATTCATAGCTGGCCAGCAGGTCGTGACAGGCGGGGGAAAGGTGCGGAGCCTGAGGTTCTGCACCCGCCATATCCTTCCAGAAGCGCGCTACCAAGGCGTGGCGGTCTTCCAGCACCCGCAGGGCTGGCAACTCCACCATATATTGCGCGATGCGGAAATAGAGATCGGCCCGGAAGTCTCCGCTTTCCACCCGAGCCCGCAGATCACGATGCGAGGCGCAAATGAGCTGGAAATCCACCGGCACCGCCCGTCCACCGCCGAGCGGTATCACTTCGCGTTCCTGCAATACGCGCAGAAGGCGGGTTTGCAGGCTCAGGGGCATATCGCCGATTTCATCCAGAAACAGAACGCCGCCATCTGCCTCGCGCAGCAGGCCCCGGAAGCCGGCGCGGCGGGCGCCGGTAAAGGCGCCTTCCTCATAGCCGAACAGTTCGGATTCAATCAGGCTTTCCGGCAGGGCGGCGCAGTTCACCGCAGCAAAGGGAGCCTCCGCGCGGGTGCAGAGGCTGTGCATCTGCCGGGCGAAGACTTCCTTTCCGGTGCCGGTTTCGCCCTGCACCAGAACCGGCACATGCGCATTCAGCAGCCGCACCGCCCGGCCCAGTGCCTGCGTGGTGCGGGCATCAAAACAGGGCCGTGGTGTGGCAGGCCCCGTGGAAGGGCCGGAGGGGTGCGCATCGTCGTGCCTTCGGGCGAGCGCATGCTGATGCACCGGGGTGCGCCCGGTCTCCGTGCGGTTGGGGGCTGTCGCGCCTCTCGCAAGAGGTGACGTTTTGCGGGTGAGGGCTTTCTCCGGGGATGCCTCCGGTCGCTGCTCCACCTGAAGATGAAGAATATCACCGGAAAGGCTGCGCACCCGGCGGTCTTCTCCGTTGCGGGTGGGTCGCCCCAGCGGGCCATCGAACAGATCCGAAAAGCGCTGCCTGTCCAGCGCCGTCCAGTCCAGCCCTATCAGGGCCAGGCCGGGGCGGTTGGCCGCGACCAGACGATGATCCTGAAATACCAGAATGCCTTCATGGGGCGTGCCCAGAAAGTGGGGGTCGGTGTGGAAGCGCACCACATCATGGCCGGCGAAGGCGGTTTCGAACATGCGGTGTTCCACCTGCGCCGCCGCAAGCTGCACCAGAGCCAGCGCGTGCAACTGGTGGGTGCTGGAGGGGCCGGACAGATCCAGAAGGCCCACCAGCTCGCCGCGCGGGTCCAGTATGGGGGCGGCCGCACAGCTCAATATACCGTGGGGCTCGGCATAATGCTGGGCTCCATGCACTTCCACGGCTCGCCGTTCCATCAGAGCCGTGCCCACGGCATTGGTGCCGCGCGCCGTCTCGCTCCAGTCCGCGCCCGGCTGCAAGGTTACGCGGGCGGCCTTGTCCGCGAAATCAGGGCTGCCGACAGTGTCCAGAAGCAGCCCCGTGGGCGAGGAAAGAATGACGATGGAGCCGGCGCTTCGCGCGCCGGCATGCAGGGCTTCCAGCTCCGGCCGGCAGCGGCGGCGCAGAGCCTCATGCTGCTCCCGCAACTGGCGCAGCTCATGGGCTGTCACCGGGCCTTCCCCATGGCTGGCGGAAGACAGGCCCTGTCCGGCGCAACGTGTCCATGAGCGCAGGATGGAGGCCGGCACCATGTCCTCGGAGAGCCCCGCCCCGGAAAAGAAGCGGTGGCGGGCATTTTGCAGGGCGCGGGCTGTCATTTGCCCCGGCATCTGGCCTGTTGCTGAGTTTTCCGCTGCTGGCCCCCGATGAGTGGAACCGGATGATGACGTGAAAGCGGACGGCATCGGCGCTCCCGGCTTGTTTCTCTCCCCCTGCGACAGGTGCTGTCGCAAGTTGCGACACCTGTCGCGGCTTTATGCATCTTGTTGAGTGCAGTGTTGCATGGCCCCGCAGGCGGCGTCCAGCCGGGCCAAATCACATCTTTTCCAATGTTCGTCAAAAGCATAGCAGGGCAGAGACTTGCCGCAGCGCGGCAACGATTTGTGCCATGCACAGGGAAAACTGGCACGGCTGCTGCGTTGGGAAGGTGAATGCATGTGGGAGGAAATCATGAACAAGCCAGCATTCCAGAACATCCCGGCCCAGGCCCCCTTCAAGGCGCGCTATGGCAATTTCATCGGCGGCGCTTTTGTGGAGCCGGTGGAGGGGCGCTATTTTGAAAACAGCTCTCCGGTGAACGGCAAGGTGGTGTGTGAAGTCGCCCGTTCCGACGAGAAGGATATTGAGAAGGCGCTGGACGCCGCCCATGCCGCGCGCGAAAGCTGGGGCCGTATGCCTGCTTCTGAACGGGCCCTGCTGCTGAACCGTATCGCCGACCGGATGGAAGACAATCTGGCTCTTCTGGCGCAAGCCGAGACCTGGGACAATGGCAAGCCCATTCGCGAGACGACCGCCGCAGACGTGCCGCTCGCCATAGACCATTTCCGCTATTTTGCCGCCTGCATCCGTGCGCAGGAAGGCGCGCTGAGCGAGATTGACCCGGATACCATCGCCTATCATTTTCATGAGCCGCTGGGCGTGGTGGGGCAGATCATTCCGTGGAACTTCCCCCTGCTGATGGCGGCGTGGAAGCTGGCCCCGGCGCTGGCCGCCGGCAATTGTGTGGTGCTGAAGCCGGCCGAGCAGACCCCGGCCTCCATTCTGGTGTGGGCGGAGCTGATTGGCGACATTCTGCCCCCCGGCGTGCTGAATATCGTCAACGGGTTTGGAGTTGAGGCCGGCAAGCCGCTGGCTTCCTCCAAGCGCATCGCCAAGATCGCCTTCACCGGCGAAACCGGCACCGGCCGCCTCATCATGAACTATGCCAGCCAGAACCTCATTCCGGTGACGCTGGAGCTGGGCGGCAAATCCCCCAACATCTTCTTCAATGATGTGGCGGCGGCGGATGACGATTATTTTGACAAGGCGATCGAGGGCTTTGTCATGTTCGCCTTCAATCAGGGCGAGGTGTGCACCTGCCCCAGCCGCGCGCTGGTTCAGGAAGATGTCTATGAGCGCTTCATGGAAAAGGCCATCCGCCGGGTGGAATCCATCAAGCAGGGCTCGCCGCTGGACCCGGCCACCCAGGTGGGCGCGCAGGCCTCCCAGGAGCAGATGAACAAGATTCTCGGCTATTTCGATATTGGCCGTGAAGAAGGCGCGCAGGTGCTCACTGGCGGCGAGCGCAACATGCTGGGCGGCGATCTGGCCGAAGGCTTCTATGTGAAGCCCACCATTCTGCGTGGTCACAATTCCATGCGTGTCTTCCAGGAGGAGATCTTCGGCCCGGTGGTCTCTGTCACCACCTTCAGGGATGAGGAAGAGGCGCTGGAGATCGCCAATGACACGCTGTTCGGCCTCGGTGCCGGCGTGTGGACGCGCGATGGCGCGCGCGCCTACCACATGGGCCGCAACATTCAGGCCGGGCGGGTGTGGACCAATTGCTACCACGCTTATCCTGCTCATGCGGCCTTTGGTGGCTACAAGCAATCCGGCATTGGCCGCGAGAACCACAAGATGATGCTGGAGCACTATCAGCAGACCAAGAACCTTCTGGTGAGCTACAGCCCGAAGGCGCTCGGCTTCTTCTGATCTGCCCGCATTCTTCATCACTCTGGCGGGGCGGTTCATCTGCCCCGCCACCCCTCCCGGCCTGCGCCGGGATCTCGACGACAGGGAGGACATGATGGAAAAGACAATGAAGGCAGCCGTGGTGCGCGCATTCGGCAAGCCGCTGACCATCGAGGAAGTGCCGGTGCCGCGCCCCGCGGCCGGCGATATTCTGGTAAAGATCGAAGCCTGTGGCGTGTGCCATACCGATCTGCACGCCGCTGAGGGCGATTGGCCGGTCAAACCCAACCCGCCTTTCATCCCCGGCCATGAGGGCGTGGGCCATGTGGTGGCCGTGGGCGCTGGCGTGACCCATGTGAAGGAAGGCGACCGGGTGGGCGTGCCGTGGCTCTATTCGGCCTGCGGCCATTGCGAGCATTGTCTGGGCGGTTGGGAGACCCTGTGTGAATCCCAGCAGAATACCGGCTATTCGGTGAATGGCGGCTTTGCCGAATATGCCCTCGCCAATGCCGATTATGTCGGCCATCTGCCTGATGGCGTGAACTTCGTGGAGGTCGCCCCCATCCTGTGTGCGGGCGTGACCGTCTATAAGGGCCTGAAGGTGACGGATACCAAGCCGGGCGACTGGGTGGTGATTTCCGGCATTGGCGGGCTGGGCCATATGGCGGTGCAATATGCCAAGGCCATGGGGCGCAATGTTGCCGCCGTGGATGTCGATGACGACAAGCTGGCGCTGGCGGAACGCCTGGGTGCAACCGTGACGGTGAACGCCCGCAAGACCGATCCGGCCGCCTTTCTGAAGAAGGAGATTGGCGGGGCGCATGGCGCGCTGGTCACGGCGGTGTCGTCCAAGGCGTTCGAGCAGGCTCTGGGCATGGTGCGCCGGGGCGGTACGGTTTCGTTGAATGGCTTGCCGCCGGGGGATTTCCCGCTCAACATTTTCGGCATGGTGCTGAATGGCGTCACCGTGCGGGGCTCCATCGTCGGCACCCGGCTGGATCTGCAAGAGTCGCTAGATTTCGCCGCTCAGGGCAAGGTGCACGCCACCGTGCATGCCGACAGGCTGGAGAATATCAACGACGTGTTTGACCGCATGCGCGCGGGCAAGATCGAAGGCCGCGTGGTGCTCGATTTCGCGCAGTGATGCGCGTGGGTGCAGGAAGGGCGCCGGCGTCTTTTGTGCCCTCACGCGGCGCTGTTCCTGCACCTCTTCTTTCTGCTCTGGCCCGATGGTTTGCGGGCAGGGCGAAGCGTATTGCCGGAGCTGCAACTTCGGCTGTCAGTTCCTTGCGATGCGCGGATTTCTTGTTCCGGTGTGCGCATCATGTGCACACAGTTTCATGCAGGCGGGCTTTTTCCGGCCGTTTTGCCGGCCTGTTGACGCCCTGATCTGATCCCTGGTTTCAGGCGCACACCAGGCTGGTGAAAGCCGCCGGGAGAGGCGCCATATCTGCGCCGTGCCCTTCCTCCCCGAACCCGAGGGCACGGCGCTTTTTTATCAGGATGGGGTTCGTCATGACATCTGCGCGGAAGCCCCGCGATGCTGGCTTGTTCCAGGCGTTTGATCGCAGACCCAGGCGCAGATCGTCCATCTGCTGCGACATGACAGATATGCTGCATGCACAGGCCGGAATGGACTGCAAAATCCTGAAATTGAGGAACTTCAGCACCATCCGCCTGCCGGGGCTGCCTTGGGCAAGGGCGTACGTGACCGCATGCTTGCCGGGTCTTGGAACAGGCTGCGTTTTCAGCTGTTGACGGCACGCATTCTCGGCCCTATCTGGCGGGCGTGATCGGGCCTGAGAGCCTGGCGCTTCAGGCGGGCCCTGATGGGTTTCGGCTGACGAAGACATGAACCGGGCGGCCAGAGTTGTCCGGCTTTCAAGATCGGCCCTGATGAAGGGCCACCTCCTCACAATTTGTTGGTGCTGCACGGGCTGAGGGCCAAGAGCCTTTTCAGTTTCGCACAGCGCATTTCCGGCGCGGGCGCATCGGCCCCGGTGCCGTGCGTTCTGGCTGGCTTTCTGCCCGGAAAGCCGTGCTGCGCGTGAAATGCCGGAACAGGCCGCTCGGTTCCGGTTGCCCTGATGAAGCGTGCCTGCCGGATGGAACGGGTCCGGCGCGAGTGAACGGTCATGTCCTTCTCTTCCGAACCGACCCACGCGGATATTGCTCCTGTGAATGTTGCTCCGCTGGATGCCGCCCTTTTGGATGTTTCCCTGCCTGAAGCCGCGCCTGTGGCCCCGGCCAGCCGGGTTGTGCTGGGCATTGTGCTGGCCTTTTCGGCTTTTGCCATTTTCGCCTTCAGCGATGCCAGCGTGAAGATGATAGAGGGGCGCATTCCGCCTTATGAATCTGCCTTTTTCGGTGCGGTCTTCAGCTTGGCCGCGCTGCCTTTCCTCATGCGTTCCCAGGACCGGCTGAGCGATATTTTCCGCACGCAGGACCGGCGCATGTGGTTCATCCGTTTCATTGCCTATCCGCTTGGCGTCATGGGCAGTGTCACCGCTTTTACCCATCTGACGATGGCGGAAGCCTTCGCGCTGATCTTCCTGCAACCGGCCTTCGTCACTCTCATGTCGGTGCTGTTCCTGAAGGAGGCGGTGGGGCTGAAGCGCTGGTCTGCGGTGCTGCTGGGCTTCATCGGGGTGCTTATCGTGCTGCGGCCGGGCTTTCGCGAATTGTCCATCGGCCATTTCGGTGCGCTCATGGCCGGGTTGGGTGGGGCCATCGCCATCATCACCTTCCGCGCCGCGCCGAAGGGGGAGAAGCAGGTTTCTCTGTTCGGAGCCGGCATTGTGGGGGCCATCGTGCTGTGCGGGCTGGCCATGCTGCCGGGGTTCCGCATGCCGGTGGGTGAGGAATGGGTGTTGCTGGCGCTCTATGGGCTGTTCGCGGCCTTCGCCAATGTGCTGCTGATGTATGCCGCCTTTCACGCACCGGCGGCGGCCATCGCCCCCATCCAGTACAGCCAGATGCTGTGGGGGCTGGTGCTGGGCCGCTTCCTGTTTTGTGATGTGGTGGATCTGCCGATGCTGCTGGGCATTGTGCTGATTGTCGGCTCGGGCCTGCTGACGCTGGGCGGGGCCTCGGGCGGCTCACCCGGACGTCTGCGCCTTCATCTGCCCCGTCGTCTGGCCGGACGCCTGGCGCGCCGGCGGGTCGTGGGCTGAAATATGCCTCAGGCGGCTTGACGACACACCCCTCTGGCCGGGAGAGATAGGCAAGCGGTGCGCTGCCCCGGTGCGCCGCCCCCATTTCGCACAGCAGCATCAGGGAGGGTGGAAGCATGAGCTCCACATATGTGCCGCCGAAGGTCTGGACCTGGGAACAGCCGAGCGGCGGCAAGTTCGCCAGCATCAACCGCCCCATTGCCGGCCCCACCCATGAGCAGGCACTGCCTGTCGGTCATCATCCGCTCCAGCTCTATTCTCTCGCCACGCCCAACGGCCAGAAGGTGAGCATCATGCTGGAAGAGCTGCTGGCGCTGGGCCATGCGGGGGCGGAATATGATGCCTGGTTCATCAATATCGGTAAGGGAGACCAGTTCAGCTCCGGCTTTGTGGAAGTGAACCCCAATTCCAAGATTCCTGCGCTGATGGATCGTTCCGGGCCAGAGCCGGTGCGGGTGTTCGAATCCGGCGCGATTTTGCTGTATCTGGCCGAGAAGTTCGGCGCGCTGATGCCGCAGGGCGCGGCGCGGGCTGAGGCGCTCTCCTGGCTGTTCTGGCAGATGGGCAGCGCCCCCTATGTGGGGGGCGGGTTCGGCCATTTCTACGCCTATGCGCCTGAGAAATTCGAATATCCAATCAATCGCTTCACCATGGAAGCCAAGCGCCTGCTGGATGTGCTGAACCGCCGGCTGGGCGAGGCGCGCTATCTGGCGGGTGATGCGTATTCCATCGCCGATATTGCCGCCTTCCCCTGGTATGGCGGGCTGGTGAAGGGCTGGCTGTATGAGGCTGCCGAATTCTTGCAGGTGCAGGAATATACCCATGTGATCCGCTGGGCGGATGAGATCGCCGCGCGCCCGGCCGTGGTGCGCGGGCGTATGGTCAACCGCGCTTCCGGCCCGCTGGAAGGCCAGCTGCGCGAACGCCATGACGCCAGCGATTTCGAACTGCGCACGCAGGATAAGCTGGAACAGAAGGACTGAGCCCTAACAGGCGCTGTTCTCACGCTTTTAAACCCGCCCGCACGCTTTGCCGGGCGGGTTTTTGATGCGTGTTTTTCTGGCGATTGCGGTTTGTCGCCAGTCAGCGCGTCAAACCGTCAGCGCGTCAGCAAAGCCAGAAGGCCGGTGAGAAGGGCTGTCGGCGTGGGGGGGCAGCCGGGAATGCGCAAATCCACAGGCACCACATCAGCCACCCCATTCAGGCAGGCATAAGTGCCGCCAAAGAGCCCGCCGGTGCAGGCGCAATCACCGGCCGCCACCACCCATTTGGGATTGGGGGTGGCCTCCCATGTGCGCTTCAGCGCCTCGGCCATGTTTTTCGTGACCGGGCCGGTCACCAGCAGCATATCGGCATGACGGGGCGAGGCGACAAAATGAATGCCGAAGCGCCCGATGTCATAATAGGCATTGCTCAGGGCGTGGATTTCCAGCTCGCAGGCATTGCAGGAGCCGGCATCCACCTGACGGATGGAGAGGCTGCCTCCCAGCTTTTTGCGCACCGCCCCACGCACCTGTTCGCCCAGGGCATTCAGCGCGGCATCATCCGGCGCGGCTTCGGTAAGAGGGGGCAACAGCCCCTGCAACAGCAGTTTGCTCATGACCCTCTCCTACAGGTCCACCCCGGAATAGGAGCAGTTGAAGGATTTGTTGCAGAGCGGAAAATCCGCCACGATATTGCCCTCAATGGCCGCCTCCAGCAGAGGCCACTGGAACCATGAGGGATCGCGCAGATGGACACGGGCCATGCGCCCTTCTCCATCCAGCCGCACATGGCAGAAAATATCCCCCCGGAAGCCTTCCACCAGCGCCGCGCCCTCCACATCTGCCATCTCCGGCAGATCCGTCGCCACCGGCCCTTGTGGCAGAAGATCCAGCAGGTGGGTGACGAGGGCGAGACTTTCATCCACCTCGGCGATGCGGATGCGGATGCGGGCGTCCACATCCCCGGCCTCCAGCACCGGCACATCGAAGGAGAGCTGGTCATAAGGCGGGTAGGGCAGGGCGCGCCGGGCATCGAAGGCGCGACCCGAGGCGCGGCCCACATAACCGCCAGCCCCGAAGCTGCGGGCCAGAACAGGGCGCAGATGGCCCGTGGTCACCGTGCGATCCTGCAAGGTGGTGGTGTTCTCATAAAGCGCCACAAGGGCCGGGAATGTCTTGCGCACATCCTCCACCAGATGGCGCAGGGCCTGAACGGCCTCCGGCGAAAGATCGGTGCGCACTCCGCCGGGCACAACGCAATCCATCATCAGCCGATGGCCAAATGCCTGCGCTGCGGCGCGCAGCACCCGTTCACGCAAGGCACCGCAATGGGCCAGCATCAGGGCAAAGGCGGCATCGTTACAGATAGCCCCGACATCGCCGATATGATGGGCGAGGCGCTCCATCTCGGCCATCAGGGCGCGCAGCCACACTGCGCGCTCCGGCACTTTGGCGGCGCAGGCGGTTTCCACCGCGCGGCAAAAGGCGAGGCTGGCCGCAACCGTGCTGTCGCCGGAAAGGCGCCCGGCCAGATAGGCAGCCTCTTGCGGCAGGCAGCCCTTCATGCGCGCCTCAAGGCCCTTATGCACATAGCCCAGCCGCTCTTCCAGCCGCACCACGGTTTCGCCATGGGCGTGGAAGCGGAAATGGCCGGGCTCGATAATGCCAGCATGGACCGGGCCAACAGGAATCTGATGCAGATGCGCCCCTTCGGCGGTGAGAAAAGCATAGGGCTCACCACCCTCCGGGCCGGGCTCGGCCGCGCTCATGGCCGCACTCATGGGGGCACGCACACCCCAGCGGCCATGATCGAGCCAGCGCCGTGTATCGGGTGCATTTTGCGGGATCAGGCCGAACAGGTCCCGCACGCTGCGTTCCAGCCGGATGGCGGGCGCATGCACCTGCCCGACAGAGGGGAAGTGCCCCTCCGGGCACAGGCAGGTGAAAATGCCAGTGGCTTGCGCGTCTTCATCATACAGCGCCATATGGACCGCGCCTTCATCCCCCCACAGGGAGACAAGGGTGAAGCGATCCTGCGCCAGATGGGCGGCCGTGGCAGACCAGATGCCGGGCTGTACCACCACGCGGGGCCAGATGGCCGGGCCCGAGCCGGCATCCGGGCTTTCTGAAGCCGGTTTTCCCTGGGCCATCAGATCGGCAAGGCTCTGCATCTGCGTGCCTCCTTGAAACGTCCGGCCTTGATCCGGAATGGCGTTGCAGGCAACGCCCTGAATGTCAGATCAGAAATGGCCGTCTGCGCCCGCCAGAGAGACAGGATGGCAGGGCCATGCCTGAGATTATCCCAGCATCGCAGCAATGTGCTGTAGCCAGTTCACCAGCGGAGCCGGCAGCCAGAAGCCGGCCAGCCACACCAGCCCCAGATGCAGCAGCATGGGCAGCCATGAGAGTTTCACCAGATGCGCCGCGCCGGTTCGTATCGCGGCGGCGTCATCCGGCGGGCCGAAGGCCATCGCGCACAGCTTCACCAGCAATGCGCCAAAGGCGATGAGCACCCCCAGCACCAGCGGCAGGCCGAGCAGAAGCACAGGCAGCGGCGCGGCGAAGGTGGAGGTGACGAGCAGGAACTCGCTCATGAACACGCCGGCCGGAGGCATGCCGGCAATGGCCAGAACGCCGGCCACCAGCCCCCAGCCCAGTACCGGATGGGTGGTGGTGAGGCCTCGAATATCCTTCAGCGTCTGCGTGCCGCGCAACTGGGTGGCGTGGCCCACGGCGAAGAAGATGGCGGATTTGGTGAGCGCATGCATCATCATGTGCAACAGGCCGGCAAACCCCGCGAGCGGCCCGCCCACCCCGAAGGCGAAGGCCATGATACCCATATGCTCGATGGAGGAATAGCCGAACAGCCGTTTGATATCGCGCCGGCGATACAGCATCACCCCCGCCAGCAGCAGCGAGAACAGCCCCATCACAATCAGCAGCGGGCCGGGGTCGAGCGTGCCATGGTGCGCATCCAGCAGCATCTTGAAACGCAAAATGGCGTAGAGCGCCACATTCAGCAGCAGGCCGGAGAGCACGGCGGAAATCGGTGTCGGACCTTCCGCATGGGCGTCCGGCAGCCAGGCATTAAGGGGCGAGAGGCCCATCTTGGTGCCATAGCCCAGCAGCAGGAAGACAAAGGCCAGATTGAGCAAGGCGGGGTCGAAGGCGGAAACGCGCTGCATCAGCACGCTCCACACCATGCCATCCTGCCCTTCGCCCACCACCGGCTGGGCCGCCATATAGACCAGAATGATGCCGAACAGCGCCAGCGCAATGCCCACCGAGCCGAGCATGAAATATTTCCAGGCGGCCTCAATGGCTTCCGGCGTGCGATAGAGCCCCACCGTGAACACGGTGGCCAGTGTCGCCAGTTCGATCGCCACCCACATCACCCCCAGATTGTTGGAGATGAAGGCCAGGTTCATGGCGAACAAAAGCACCTGAAACAGGGCATGATAGATGCGCAGGCGCTTGGTCGTCAGCCGGCCCAGCCGCACTTCATTGCCGACATAGGTGGCGCTGTAAATGGCGGTGGTGAAGGCGACAAAGCCATTCACCAGCAGGAAGAGGATGTTGAGATCATCCGCCAACAGATAGGGCCCGGTTTCCGGTCGTACCACCAGCAGGCTGATGGCGGCCAGAAAGGTGAGCAGGCTGGAGAGTATGTTCAGCCCGGCCGCCAGCCGCCAGTGTGTCACCAGCACCAGCACCAGCGCGGAGATGGCGGGAAGAACCAGCAGCCAGAACATGCCGCCGCCGGGCAGGGTATCCACAAGGGGGCTGATGAGAGGGGTGAGGCCGGAGAGTGCGACGTTCATTTCCGCCCTCCGCGATACTGGTCCAGCATGTCCACATCCACCGTGTCGAAGCTCTCGCGGATGCGGAACAGGAACACGCCAATGACGATGAGCGCGATCAGCACCGAGAAGGCGACCGCAATTTCCACCACCAGCGGCATGCCGGATGCGCCGGCGGCCGCCAGAATGAGGCCGTTCTCCATCGACATGAAGCCGACAATCTGCCCCACGGCATTGCGGCGCGTCACCATCATCAGCAGGCCGAGCATCACCACCGAGAGGGCGAAGGCGAGATCCTCGCGCGCCAGCGGGTTGGAAGTGACGGTGACCGGCAGCATCACCACCAGAGACAGCGCCACAAGGCCGATGCCTACCAGCATGATGGCCCCGGTGGCCAGAGAGGTTTCCACCTGCCGGTGAATGCCTAGCCGCTGCACCATGTGATGCAGCGCATAGGGGATGACCAGCACCTTGAAGAAGAAGGTCACCCCGGCGGTGATGTAGAGATGGCCGGACATCTGGATATGCGCCTGCCAGGCCACGGAAAGCGCCAGCGCCACCGCCTGTAGGGCGAATACGCTGATGAGCGCATGAATGCGGCCCTGATACAGCATCAGGAAGCTGATGAGCACCATGCCGCCGGCGAGCAGATGGGCGATATCGAAATCAAGCTGGCCGAAACCGAGAGGCGTCATCTCACATCCCCCGCGACACGAACAGCAAAAGGGTGCCCAGCAACCCCAGCATGAGGGCCGCCCCCAGGAAATCCGGCACGCGGAACACCCGCATCTTGGCGATGGCGGTTTCAAAGGTCGCCAGAAGCCCGGCTCCCAGGGCAAGCTTCGCCAGATAGCTGCCCACGCCCACCAGCGCCGCCACAAGGCCGGCCCCCACCGGCGCCAGCCCCCAGGGCAGGAACAGGCAGGCGATGAGAGAGATATAGAGCAGAAGCTTCAGCTGGGCGGAAAGCTCGATCAGCGCCAGATGGCGGCCGGAATATTCCAGCACCATGGCTTCATGCACCATGGTGAGTTCCAGATGCGTGGTGGGATTGTCGACCGGGATGCGGGCGTTCTCCGCCAGCGCCACAATCATCAGCGCGATTAATGCCAGAGCGAGGGTGATGCGTAGCCCCACGCCTTCCAGCATCACGCCCGCCATGGTGGAAAGCTGGGTGGAGCCGGCCACCAGCGCCAGTGCAAAAACGATCATGATCATCGCCGGTTCTGCCAGGGAGGAGATCATCACCTCGCGGCTGGAGCCGAGCCCGCCAAAGCTGGTGCCGATATCCATGCCGGCCAGAGTGAGGAAAAAACGTCCCGCTGCCAGAATGGAGGCAATGGCGATGAGATCGGCAGACCAGGAAAACACCAGCCCGGTGGCGAAGGTGGGTACCAGCGCCGCCGCCACCCATGTGGTGGCGAAGATGAGATAGGGCGCGGCGCGAAACAGCCAGGATGCGCCTTCGGCCACCACGGCCTCCTTGCGCATGAGGCGGGCCAGATCCCGATAGGGCTGGAAGATGGATGCCCCCTGCCGGCGCATGAGGCGGGCCTTCATTTTGCGCACCACGCCGGTGAGCAGCGGAGCCAGAGCCAGCACCAGAAGCATCTGGCTGCCCTGAATGAGAAGGGCTTCGATCAGGGCCATAGCGCCAGCACCCCCAGCAGAAGCACCAGTACAAGGAACACAATGCCCAGATACTGGCGAATGGTGAGATAGGGCAGGCGGTTGCTCTTCTCCGTCAGCCAGTTGAGGCCGGCCACAAGCGGGGTGAACAAATAGACCCAGGCCGGGTCCTGCTCATCCAGCGTGATGCGGGCGGGGCGGTTGTCGCCGGGTGGAGGCATCTCCACCCGTTCGCGCCCGGCAAACAGGGTGACGCCGAACACCCGGCGCAAGGGCTGGGCGAAACTCGCCGCCGTATATTGGGTCGCCGGGTCGGCATTGGGAAAACCGCAATCCCACGCCGGCGCGCGGCGCAGCGCACGGGAGGCCAGACGATGAATGAGCCATGCCGCCACCAGCGCTGAAAAGGCGATGAACAGGAAGAGCAACAGGCCATTATAGGAGCTGCGGCTTTCCGCCACCGGAATGATGGAGAGCCAGGAAACAGAACTCTGAACCGGCATCTGCGCGCCGGACAGGGGGCCGACGGCAGCCTGAAGCGCATCCATCACCGGGCCGGGCCAGATGCCGATGAGAAGGCACAGCAGGGCCAGCCCGCCCATGGCTGTCTTCGACCAGCCATCCACTTCCTGCGCCTCACGTGCCACATCACTGCGGGGGCGGCCGAGAAAGGCGATGCCATAGAGCCGCACAAAGCAGGCCAGCGCCAGCGCCGCCGCCAGCGCCAGCATGGCTCCGGTGGCGGGCACCAGCAGTTTCAGGCCCCATGAGGGCAGTTCCGGGCTCAGCAGAATGGCCTGGAAGGTCAGCCATTCGGAAACGAAGCCGTTCAGCGGAGGCAGGGCGGAAATGGCAGCCGCGCCCACCAGCATCACGAAGGCGGTGACGGGCATGCGGTGAATGAGCCCGCCCAGCTTTTCCAGATCCTTCGTGCCGGTGGCGACGAGCACCGCCCCCGCCCCGAAGAACAGCAGGTTCTTGAATACCGCATGGTTCAGCACATGCAGCAGGGCGGCCGTGAGGGCGAGGGCCGCAGCGGCGGGCAGTTGCGCCGCCTCGAACGCCAGCGCCAGCCCGAGGCCGGTGAAGATGATGCCGATATTTTCGATGGTGCTGTAGGCCAGCACGCGCTTCATATCCGCCTGCATCATGGCGTAGAGAATGCCGAGCGCGGCCGAAATGCCTCCGGCCGCCAGCACCGGAATACTCCACCACCATGCCGGATCGCCGGCCAGATCGAACACGATGCGGATGAAGCCGTAGATGGCGACTTTCGTCATCACCCCGCTCATAAGGGCGGAGACATGGCTGGGCGCGGCCGGGTGGGCCATTGGCAGCCACACATGCAGCGGAATGAGGCCGGCCTTCGAGCCCGCCCCGATCAGCGCCAGAAACAACACCGCGCCGCTCACCAACATCCCGGCATCGGCATGGCGCATGGCCTCGAAGCTGTAGCTGCCAGCGGCACCCGCCAGCAGGCCGAAAGCCATCATGAGGGTGAGCGTGCCGAAGGTGGCCATGATGAGATAGACCAGCCCGGCGCGGATATTCTCCGCCGATTTATCCTGCGAGATGACGAGTGCCCAAGAGGTGAGGGACATCAGTTCCCAGGCCAGAAGAAAGCTGTAGGCATCGCCTGCCAGCAGCACCAGATTCATGCCGCCGAGAAATACCGGGAAGAAGGGCAGAACGCGCGCGGGGGCATCCTCATGCCGGCCATAGCCCATGCCATAAAGGCTCGCGGCCACTCCGCCCAGATTGATGACGAACAGAAAAAAGCCGGAGAGCGCATCCACCCGCACAGAGGCCCCCATTCCGGGCAGGCCCAGTGGAAGATGCAGGGCGGAAGACGGGCCAAGCAGGCCCTCAAGACCGGCCATCAGCCCCAATGCGCATGCGATGAAGGACACGCCATAGACAAAAGGCCGGGCCAGAGCATGACGCGCAAAACCCACCACCGCAATTCCCGCTGCGAACAGCAGGGCGATGGCCACGAGCGCCAGCAGCGCCCCCATGCCGGAAGATGCCGGGGTGCTGGCTACGGAGAGCATATCCGGCGCCAGCAGATTGGGCGCATGATCTGACCAGAGCCGCGAAAGGGGGAGGGTGGAGGCCATCAGTCCTGCCCCTTCCCTTCCGTGAGGAGGGTGGGTGTTGGGGGGGCTGGCATCTGCGTTTTCAGGCGTACGCCCCGCCCGCCCGTGTCACTCACCATGCCTTCGCCAATCAGGATGATACCGGCAGCATCCAGCGCGCCGGTGAGCTTCATCAGCGAATCCACATTGCCGCGAATGACGCCATCGCTGGCCTCCATCCGCTGGATGGTGGGTACGGAAAGGCCGGAAAGGGCGGCAAGGCCGCGCTGATCCAGACCAAGAAGCGCCCGTGCGGCGCGAAGCTGGGCGGCTGTAATCATGACGTTGCCTCTTTTTATTAAGGCTACATCCTATATATTCAAACATCAAGCATGTTTTATGATGTTTTAAATATCATTATGGGGTGGCGGGAAGCCTGCAAATCCGTCATCTCTGAAGCAAGCCGTGGCCCGGCTTGCGAGGATGTATGTGGGGGCTGTTCGCAGGATTTCGCGTTCCAGCCCCGCTGCTGGTGCCGTGCCCGGGATGATCATTCCTCCGCGCGCTCTCCATTCACCAGAGTGAACCAGTCCTCCTCGCTGATGACCTGAACGCCCAGGCTTTGCGCCTTTTCCAGCTTGGAGCCTGCGCCGGGGCCAGCGACCACCAGATCCGTCTTGCCGGAAACCGAGCCGGAGACTTTCGCCCCCAGCCGTTCGGCCATGGCCTTGGCTTCATCGCGGGTCATTTTTTCAAGGCTGCCGGTAAAAACCACGGTCTTGCCGGAAACCGGGCTTTCCGAGGCGACGGCCTCCATGGGGGCGGGTGTCACATGAGTGAGGAGGGCGGCCACCACTTCGCGGTTGCGCGGCTCCTGAAAGAAATCCACCACAGCTTCGGCCACCACGGCGCCGATGCCATCAATATTCGTCATTTCCAGCCAAGCCTCATTGCCCTTGAAGCGCTTGCCGCGCGCCGCCGGTGTGTTTTCGGCTGCTGGCGCGGTAAGGGGGGAGAGCAGGTCCGCAGGGGTGGGGGGCTCAGCCGGCATCACCTCAGGGGTGAGCCCTGCGGTGGTGCCTTGTTCCGCCTGTTCCTCAAGCAGCTCCTGTCCGGGCATGATGGCGGTGAGGGCCGCCTGTTCCAGTGCTTCGACGGTGCCATAGTGGCGCATTAGTCGCTTGGCGTTGGTTTCGCCCACATGGCGGATGCCGAGCGCGAAGATGAAGCGGTCCACGGCCACATTGCGCCGACTGTCGATTGCGGCGAACAGATTCTTCACCGAGGTGCGGCCCCAGCCCTCGCGATTTTCCAGCTTCTGAAGCTCGGCTTCATTGCGCGCTTCCAGCGTGAAGATATCGGCGGGGGAGGCGATCAGCCCCCAGTCATACAGCGCCTGCACCTGCTTTTCGCCCAACCCCTCAATATCGTAAGCATTGCGGGAGACGAAGTGGCGCAGCCGCTCCACCATCTGGGCCGGGCAGATGAGGCCGCCGGTGCAGCGGCGCACGGCGTCCATCCGGCCGGTTTTCGGATCCACCTCGCGCACGGCGTGAGAGCCGCAGGCCGGGCAGGTGGTGGGAAAAGTGAAAGGGGATGCTTCGTCCGGGCGCTTGTCTTCCAGCACCCGCACCACCTGCGGAATCACATCGCCCGCGCGCTGCACCACCACCGTATCGCCGATGCGGATATCCTTGCGCGCAATCTCGTCTTCATTGTGCAGCGTGGCGGAAGAGACCACGACACCACCCACGGTGATGGGGGTGAGTTTCGCCACCGGCGTGAGCGCGCCAGTGCGGCCCACCTGGATCTCGATTTCCTCCAGCACCGTCACGGCCTGTTCCGCCGGAAATTTGTGGGCGATGGCCCAGCGTGGAGAACGGGCGACAAAGCCCAGCCGTCGTTGCAGATCCAGCCGGTTCACCTTGCACACCACGCCATCAATGTCATAGCCGAGGCTGGCGCGCTGTTCCTCGATCCGGTGGAAATGCGCGGCCAGCTCCGCCGCGCTGCTGGCGATGATGGTGAGGGGGTTGACCGTAAAGCCCCAGCGGGCGAACGCCTCGACCATGCCCATCTGGGTGTCCGCGGGCATGGCGGAGGCTTCGCCCCAGGCATAGGCGAAGAATTTCAGCGGGCGCGAGGCTGTGACCTTCGCATCAAGCTGGCGCAGCGATCCGGCGGCGGCATTGCGCGGATTGGCGAACATTTTTTCGCCGGCTGCCTGCTGCCTGGTATTCAGCGCCTCAAAATCCGCCCCGGCCATATAGACCTCGCCACGCACCTCGATGATGTCGGGCACGTCTTCGCCCTCCAGCACGTGGGGAATATCGGCAATGGTGCGCACATTGGCTGTGACATCCTCGCCCTGCGCGCCATCGCCACGGGTGGCGGCCACGGTGAGGCGGCCCTGCTCATAGCGCAGCGAACAGGAGAGGCCATCAATCTTGGGTTCGGAGGTGAAGGCGAGGCTCTCCAGACCATCCAGCCCGAGAAAACGCTTCACCCGCGCGACGAATTCGTCGATCTCCTCATCCGAAAAGGCATTGGAGAGGGAGAGCATGGGCACGGCATGCACCACCTTGCCAAACTTTTCCACAGGGGCTGCGCCCACCTTCCCGGAGAGGCTGTCCTCGCCTTTCAGGGCCGGAAAGCGCGATTCTATGGCCTCATAGCGCTGGCGCAGGGCGTCATAATCCGCATCGGAGAGGAAGGGGGCGTCCTCGCGATAATAGGCGGCGTCTGAGGCGCTGATGTCCTGAGCGAGAGCGGCATGCTCGCGCTTGGCCTCGGTGGGGGAAAGCTCGTCCACCGGCGCAGCACGGCGTTTTTCGGCAACGGAGGCGCGGCGGGCAGAGGGGTTCGGGGCTGAAGGTGTGCGGGCCATCATGCTGTGTCCTGTGAGGCCGTATGCGGGCCATGCTTCGCCCATGCTATAGGGGCATAGGCCGAAAGGGTGCAATTCACGCCTCACAGATCATCAAAGGGGCTGATATTGGGCCATGTCATTTGTAAGATGCCGGCAGCGACGTTAAGAGCAGCGCATGAGCCGTCCATCGGCAGGGCCCATCGGGGGAAATGATGCGGACGATTTTGAAGAATGCAGGACTGGCGGTTGCATTTTCCGGCACCGTGCTTGCGGCGGGTGCCGCCTTTGCTGAAGATGCCAGCCAGAAAGCCGCCTATGTGGCGCGGGCCGAGCAGCTCATTCTGAAGACCTGTGACACCTGTGGCAGCGAGAAGAATGCGGATGCCTATGCGCAGAATCTCGTCAAGGCGCTGAAGGCGACTGTCGCTTTGTCCTCGCCCGAACCTTATGATCTGATCTATGTGCTGCTGGTGGGCGCGCCTGCCCATGGCGACATTCCCGCCGTGCCCGCCTTCGCCGGCCGGTTGAATGACCAGCAGATCGCCGATCTGGCCAATTATGTGCGCGGTGCGCTGGATGCCGGGAATATGCAGATGGTGCGCGCCGATATGGTGGCCACCCTGCGCGCCACCCGCGCCGTGCCCAATTATGGTTCGCAGGCCGCTGAAGTGTTCGATTGCCCGGTGGTGGGCGGCGAAGCCGGCTCCTATGGCGCGCCGGACCCGAAGGGCGTGGCCGCCCTTTCCGCCATGCTGGCGGGCGGCGAGCGCGCCATTCCCGTATTGGTGGATGCCTATCGCGCGGATGATCCGAAGGCCGGCCCGGCCGTGGTGGTGGATGCGCTGGCGGCAGCTTACTGCCCGGTGGTGGCGGCCAGTGACGGGCCCTATTACCAGCGCATTGGCGAGCTGCGCCGGTTCATTCTGGAAGCGGCCGATGATGTCTTCCCCCGCACGTTGCGGGCCAAGGTCACCAATATGCCGATCGTGTGGGCCGTGCCCGCCGGTGATTCGCTGGTGCTGCGTGAGCCGCGCATGCAGGGCGGTGAGCTGACCTGCCCCGCGCCTGAAAAGAGCGGTGTGCCGCAGGATCTGGCCGCAGCAGCCGTGACCGTTCTGGGCACGCCCGCCAAACTTCCGGTCAGCGGCGAGGAGGCCTCCAAGGCCGCCCAGACACTGATGACCGATGTGCCGAATGCGCGTCTCGCTTATGCGGCCAATGCCCTGATCTCGGCTTATTGCCAGGTGGTTTCTGCCAGCACCTCCATCGAGATGGTGCAGAAAAAGGCGTTTGTGAACAGCTTCGGTTCGCAGGTCATCCAGACTCTGCAAATGGAGCCGGCCCGTCTGGCCGCCGCTGCCGCCGAAAAGAAGTGAGCTGGTGACCCTGGGCGGCATTGCGCTGCCGGGGTCGATGGTTCCAGCCTGATATGAAAAGGCCGGTGCACCTGATGTGCGCCGGCCTTTTTGCTGTGTGTTCTTGAGTTGAACGCAAACAAAAATAAGCCCTCGCAAGGGTGGAAAGGCTGCGGTCTCCCGGCTCGGGCCCGGAATATCTGCTGCGTCATCATGGATGATGAGGACGAAGCTATATTTCAAAAGCTATAGCTTTGTTCTTTCAGGTCCACATTGCGACATGCGGGCGGGTGAGCTTGTGGGTTGCGTCTGCTTCTGCGGCGGCGCGTGGCCATGGCGGTTCAAAAATGCGTCTGTCGCATGGTATCAAGGTGTAACTGCCGGCGCATATATGGCGTCATTCGCAGGTTTTTGAACGGGAGAAACAGCCAATGCCCATCTATGCGCTCGACGGAGTGGAACCCGAACTGCCCGCTTCCGGCAATTACTGGATTGCGCCCACGGCCGTGCTGATCGGCAAGGTGGTGCTGCGCGAGGGAGCGAGCGTGTGGTTCGGCGCGGTGCTGCGGGGCGATAATGAGGTGATCGAGCTGGGCGAGAACACCAATGTGCAGGATAACAGCGTGCTGCATACCGATATGGGTGCACCGCTGGTGATGGGGCGCAATGTGACCGTGGGCCACAAGGCCATGCTGCATGGCTGTACGGTGGGTGAAAATTCGCTGATCGGTATGGGCGCCACGGTGCTGAACGGTGCGGTTATCGGCCCCAATAGCCTGGTTGGCGCGAATGCGCTGGTGACCGAGAACAAGAGCTTCACGCCCGGCTCTCTCATTGTTGGCACGCCGGCCAAGGTGGTGCGCGCACTGGATGAGGAGGCGATTCGCAGGCTCACCGCCAGCGCGGAAGGTTATGCCCGCAACGCCATGCGCTACGCCAAGGGCCTGAAGCGGATCGACTGAGCTTCAGTGCATGCCGAGGGTGCTCAAACAAAAGGCAGGCCGCCATATGGGGGCCTGCCTGATTTTTTCTGGATGAGATGTGGTGGAGGCGGCCGAAGCCGTCAGTCCACATCCTCCACCTTGTCCGGTCCGCCGCCATAGGCACGCTGGGCAAGCGCGGCCTGCATGAAGGGATCAAGGTCGCCATCCAGCACTTCCTGCGGGGTGCCGGACTGAACGCCCGTGCGCAGATCCTTCACCAGCTGATAGGGCTGGAGCACATAGGAGCGGATCTGGTGGCCCCAGCCGATGTCGGTCTTGGCGGCCTGCTCGGCGGCGGCGGCTTCCTCGCGCTTTTTCAGCTCGGATTCATAGAGCTTGGCGCGCAGCATGTTCCACGCCGTGGCGCGGTTCTTGTGCTGGGAGCGGTCCCCCTGGCTCACCACGGCGATGCCTGTGGGAATATGGGTGAGGCGCACGGCGGATTCGGTCTTGTTCACGTGCTGGCCGCCTGCGCCGCCGGAGCGCATGGTGTCCACTCGCACGTCTGATTCATTGATGTCGACCACGATACGGTCATCAATCACCGGATAGACAACGGCCGAGGCGAAGGAGGTTTGACGTCTTGCATTGGCATCAAAGGGCGAGATGCGCACAAGGCGATGCACGCCGGCCTCGGTCTTCAGCCAGCCATAGGCATTGTGGCCCTTCACAAGGATGGTGGCGGATTTGATGCCGGCCTGCTCACCCTCGGATTCATCCACCAGTTCCACCTTGAAACCGTGCCGTTCCGCCCAGCGCTTGTACATGCGCAGCAGCATTTCGGCCCAATCCTGGCTGTCGGTGCCGCCCGCGCCGGCATGCACTTCCAGATAGGAGTCGTTGGCGTCGGCTTCGCCCGAGAGCAGGGATTCCAGCTCGCGGCGGGCCAGCTCCACCTTCAGGCCATCCAGCGCGGAAGCCGCTTCGGAGACGATGCTCTCGTCCTTTTCGGCCTCGCCCATCTCGATCAGTTCGATATTGTCGGCCAGATCCTGAGCGATGCGGTCAATGGCGTTGATGCCATCTTCCAGCGTCGTGCGCTCCTGCATCACCTTCTGGGCACGCTCAGGCTCGTCCCACAAGGTGGGGTCCTCCGCCATGGCGTTCAGCTCGTCCAGCCGACGCCTGGCGCGGTCCACATCAATATGGTCACGCAGCAATTGCAGGGATTGGGTGATCTCGTCGACCTTCGCGGCGAGTTCCGCACGCATAGCTTCTCTTCTCCGGGTAAGGTTGCGGAAGATAGCCATGCGGTGCGCCCATGTAAACGGTGTCGACGTGTCCTTTTCTCGCGGGGGCTCCATAGAGCGTTTTCTTGCGGGAGCTGAAGCCGTGCTGGTAAGAAATGGGCGGGGTCGGGCCTGAATTTCTGACGCGCTTCAATATGGATGGCGCATCCCGACCGTGGAGGTGGGGTATGGAAGGGTGGAGACGCCTTCTTTTCTTTGTTGGTGGGCTGTATGGCGCGCTGGGCGTGGCGGCCGGGGCTGCTGCGGCGCATCTGGTCGCCAGTGATATTCTGACGACGGCCTCGCATTTCCTGCTGTTTCATGCCGCAGCGCTGGTGGCGCTGTGTGCGGCGGTGAGCGCAGTGGATAGCGGCAAGCCCATTTTGCTGACCGGCGCGAGCGCACTGGCGCTGGGCACATTCTTGTTCGCGGGTGATCTGGCCCTGCGGGCGTTTTCGGAAGGGGAATATCACTGGGGCACCGCCCCTGTGGGCGGCAGCGTGCTGATTGTGGGCTGGCTGTTTGTGGCCATTGGCGGCCTGATGGCCGGCAAGAGGAAGGCCGGAGCGTAAGGGCCGCCTGCAGGGACGGAGCTTCAGGCGGAAATTGTTCCCCTTGGGGCCGCGCTGTTTGTGCCAGGGTGCGGACAGGTTCAGAGGGGCTTTGTCCGCCTTGCTTCAAGTTGCCGAGTGCCGGCGCAATGCATGCGCCGGCATGGTTGAAAGGCGAGGCGGCACGTTCAGGGCAGCTCCCGGAACATGCCGCTGGCGATCATGAATCTTTCTTCGCAAAAGTATCCGCATGGATGCGGCGCAGCTCGGTCTTGAGCACCTTGCCCATGGCGTTGCGCGGGAATTCCTCCACCACGACAAGGCGTTTCGGCCGCTTGTATTTGGAAAGCCCGGCCGCGATTCCTTCTTCAATTCCGGCAAGGTCCAGCGTGGCTCCGGGCTCGGGCTTGATGGCGGCCATGACGCCCTCGCCAAAATCGGGATGGGGCACGCCGAACACCACAGCCTCCGCAACACCGGGCTGGGTTTCGATCTGAATCTCGACTTCCCGCGGATACACATTGTAGCCGCCGGTGATGATGAGATCCTTCTCGCGGCCCACCAGCCACACGAAGCCATCATCGTCGATTCGTCCCATATCGCCGGTTCGGAACCAGCCATTGGCGGTCCAGTCCTTCCCCCGGTCCGGGCGCTGCCAGTAGTGGTCAATGATGCTGCCGCCGCGAACCAGAACGCGCCCGACACTGTTTGTGGGCAAGGGCTCATCATTCTCGCCCGCAATCTGCAACTCAACGCAGGACAAGGGCCGCCCCACAGAACCGACGCGGGCGCTCCCGTCTATGGGATTACTGGTGAGGATGCAGGTTTCGGTCAGGCCGTAGCGCTCCACCACGCTCAGCCCCATGCGCTGTTGCAGTTCACGGAACAGTTCCGGTGACAGCGCCGCAGAGCCCGAGGTGGAGAGGCGCAGGGTGCGGCATGCCTCGGTGGTGAATTCCGGCCGGTCCAGAAGGCGCGTGTAAATTGCGGGCACGGCCATAAACACGCTGGCCTGAGGCAGCAGACGGATGGTTTCCGCCGCATCGAATTTCGGTAGCAGAATCACCGAAGCGCCGACCAGAACCGGCATGGTGACGCCGAGAAACAGGCCATGCCCATGGAAGACGGGCAGCACATGCAGCAGCCTGTCTGCCTGCGTGAAGCCCCATGCGCTGGCGAGCGAGGCCACATTTGTCAGAAGATTGGCGTGGGTCAGCGGCGCGCCCTTCGGCCGCCCTGTGGTGCCCGAGGTGAAGAGCATCACGGCGCGGTCATCCGCACCAATCTGCGGAAGCGGATCATCCGCCTCAAGGGTCGCGATATCATCTGCCGTGCCGGTGCCGAACGCCATGGCTTTGATATTTTGCTGTGCCAGAGCAGAACGCGCCGCCTCATCATTGTCGATGACAAGAACCGGCTGCGAATCCTCAATCAGCACCTGTGCTTCGCGGGGGGTGAAATCGGGGTTGATGGGCACATAGGTTGCGCCTGTTCGTGTAATGGCCAGAAACAGAAGAATGGCTTCCGGCGATTTCGGAAGGCGCACGGCCACCCGGTCTCCGCTGCGCACGCCGAGCGAGACAAGCGCACGGGCATGGTGTTCCATCTGCTGCGCACAGGCACCGAATGTGAGGATGCGCTCGGCTTCGCCAGAGGTGGCGGGCGAAATCAGAAAGGCGTCATCCGGCCGCTGTGTGGCATGAAGGCTAAGGGCGTCGGGCAGGGTCGCAGGGATGGTTACAGTCTGCATGTCTGTCATTTCACTCTCCCACGAATTCCGGGGTCTGTTTGTTCGCAAACGCGGCGAGAGCATTCTGATAGTCCCGGCTCAAAGCGCAGGCTTCCGCGGCGTGGTGGGCATCGGCCCAGTTGCGCGCGTTATCAAAGGCGGCGATCTCGCGCAGGCAGGTCTTGGCTGCGGCCTGGCTCAAGGGCGCATTGCGCGCCAGAATGGTGATCTGTTCCTCCACAAAGGCGGCCAGTTCATCTGCGGGCGCAATTTCGTTGACGAAGCCGCAGCGCTCTGCCTTGCGGGCATCAAAGAGTTTTGCGGACATGAGGATCTCGGCGGCTGTGGCCTCGCCAACAATAGCCGCTAACCTGCGGATCCACTCCGGGCTGTAGCCAATGCCAAGCTTGGCAGCCGGAATGCCAAAGCGCATGGCATCATCGCCATAGCGCAGATCGCAGGCCAGCGCGATGGCTGTTCCCGCCCCGACGCAATAGCCGTGAATTTGCGCCACTACCGGAAAGGAAATGCCGCCAATGGCGTCAAGGGCCTTCTGAATCGCCTGATGATAGGCATCGGCCTGATCGGCGCTGCGTCGGCTTTCTCCGAATTCGCTGATATCGGCCCCGGAGGCGAACGCCGTTGTACCCTCACCACAGATCACCGCCACGCGCAGCTCGCGGTTCGCGGCGACAGCATGGGCGATATCGGTGAGCTGTAGCCACATCCCCTTGGTGATGGCGTTGCGCCGCACGGGGTTCGAGAGCGTGATCCGGGCGATGCGTCCGTCAACGACCAGGCGGACATGGGGCTCTTCGTTGCTCATATATTTCCTCCCTTATTATGATTTTCAGTCGTCGAGTTCGGTGACATGCACCATTCCCGACGCATCCGTGTGCCGGAGCATGAGTCTCAGGCTTTCGCCCTGAACAATGAGGTGATCGCGCATGGCGGCAGCGGCGCCCAGCTCATCGCGTGCGCCAATGGCGGCGATGACCTGGTCATGCTCATCAGCGGAATTGAGCAGCCGTCCCGGCAACCGGCCCTGGCTGATGCGCAGGAAGCGCAGGCGATCCCGCAGCCGCAGCGTTTCCGTGCGGAGATAGGCGTTTCCCGCAGCCTCATAGATCGCTTCATGCAAATCCACATTGGTGCGGTAATAGGGCTCTGGGTCCGGCAGGCTGGCGAGCCGGCGGCATTCCTCCTGCGCCTGCTCCATCCGGGTGAGTTGCGCGGGCGTATGACGCCGGGCCGCGAGCCGGGCGCAGGCGGCTTCCAGCTCGGCCATCACTTCAAACTGATCCAGAATTTCGCTCGCCGTCAGGCCGCGCACCAGCGCGCGCTGGCGTGGGCGCAGCGTGACAAGGCCATCGCCCGCCAGAATTCGGATCGCCTCGCGAACCGGCGTGCGAGAGACATTGAAACGATCGGCGATCTTGAGCTCGGAGAGAAAATCACCGGGCTTGAGCCGACCCATCATGATGTCCTCGCCGAGAACGCGCCGGATCTGCTCCGCCTGCGCATCCTCCCGTTCCGGAGCCCCGGCCTTCTCGCTTTCGCTCATCTCTGCCTCACTCGTTTCGCGCTCTTTGACAGCAACTGTGCTCCATCGCGAACCACCTTGCGTATTGTCATATGCGAAACTGCATCCAATAGGAATAAAAACTGTATACATATTTTGGGGTGACGTGTAACGTTTCCCAAAACGCGACGACCGCGGGCTGTGTCCCGCAGAGTCGATCGCACTATAAATGGGGAGGACCATGGCACTCTTACGCACCCTTGTGGATGCGCTTAGTCGCGCGCTTTTTTGGCTGACAGCGATCATCATCGTCCTGATGGCGGTGGCCGTGACCTATGAAGTCGTGTGCCGATATGTTTTCGGCCAGCCGACCATCTGGGTCAGCGAGAGTTCAAGCTACATGCTGGTGGCCGTGGCCTTTCTGGGCGCGGCCTGGACCCTGCGGGTGGATGGTCATATCCGCATGGAGCTGCTGGCCGAAATTGGCGGGCAGCGTGGGCGGATGGTTTCCGATCTCGCCATGTTTCTGGTGGGAGCCGCGATCTCTGTGGCATTGGCCTGGACAGGCTGGAACATGACGCTCGCCAATTACAATTTCGGCTGGCGCTCTTCCACGCTGATGGCGACACCTCTCTGGATTCCGCAGATGCTCATTCCAATCGGGGCGGTGGCATTACTTCTGCAATGCCTTGTCGGGTTTCTGGATGTGTTGAGCGGTCGCCGTTATCAGGAGGGGAATGGTCAATGATTCTTGGCTTTACCTTCCTTTTGCTGCTGCTCATCCTTATTCTGGTGGGCGTGCCTGTGGGCTTCGCGCTGGCGGGGACGACGCTTGTTGGCCTGCTTATCACCGGCGGATGGAGCGCCCTGCCGGCGATGTCGAACACAGCCTGGGCCACATCTTCAGAATTCGTGCTCACAGCAATCCCGCTCTTTGTCCTCATGAGTGAGGTGATCGGGGTGACAGGGATAGGGCGCGATCTCTTCATCTCTGTGGAGCGGCTTCTTGGCCGTATCAGTGGTGGGCAGGCGGTGGCTTCCATCATCGCATGTGCGATCTTTGGTGCGGTGAGCGGCACGGCTGTGGGTGTTGCGGCTGTGATTGGCGCGGTCGCCATTCCTGAAATGCTCAAGCGGGGCTATCCCGCCCCCATCGCAACTGGCGCGGTGGCTGGCGCGAGCCCGCTTGGCATGATTATTCCGCCGAGCCTGCCCCTCATTCTTTATGGAGTCGTCACGGAAACATCTATCGCCAAGCTGTTTCTGGCGGGTGTGGTGCCGGGCCTGCTTATCACCCTTCTGTGCTGTATTGCGGCGAGTATTCTGGTCCGGCGGTCGCATGTTCATGCAACGCCCGTGGAGACAGGCTCCCTGATCCAGTCTTTCAGCCTCTCCCTGCCGGTCATCATTCTCATCGTGCTGGTGATTGGCTCGATCTATGCGGGCATTGCGACCCCGACCGAGGCGGCGGGGGTGGGGGCGGTTGGTGCTCTTGTCATTGCGGGTGTGCAGGGGCGGTTGACTGTCCGGCGCGTGCGCGATGCGCTCTACGCTTCTGCCCGCACCAGCGCCATGCTGATGCTGGTGCTGATCGGCGCCATGCTGTTCGGTTACCTGCTGGGTATTACGCGCATGCCGCAGGAACTGACCTCTGCGGTCATGAGCATGGATATTTCACGCTGGGTCATCTTCATTCTCATCATGCTTGCCTATTTTCTGCTTGGCATGTTCCTGGAGGTGACATCGATTATTCTGATTACAGTGCCGGTTATCTTCCCGACAATCGTGGCTCTTGGCTTCGATCCGATCTGGTTCGGCATTGTCTTGATGGTGAACATGAGCCTTGCCGTGGTGACGCCGCCTGTCGGGCTGTGTCTCTACGTGGTGAAGTCCTGTTCTCCGGGAACTTCACTGGCTCAGGTCATCAAAGGCACCACGCCCTTCATGTTCATGTATGTGCTGGTGTTGTGCATTCTGTGCTTTGTACCGCAGCTTGCAATTTACTAAAAATAAATGGGAGGAATACATATGCTGAAGAAGACACTTCTTGCCGCCGCTCTGGCCTTGTGTGGGGTCGCTTCTGTGGTCATCCCCGCCAAGGCCCAGCAGACGCTGCGTCTTGGGCATTATTTCGCGACGGAAGACTTCCGGGGGCGTACGGCCCAACATCTCGCGGACAAGTTGACAGAGATGAATGTGGGCCTGGATATCCATGTTTATCCCAATGAATCCCTCGTGAAGGGACGGGAGGCGCTTCAGGCGACTTCTCAGGGTGTGGTGGATCTGTATTCTGTCTATGCTGGTTATCTGTCCGGCCAGGTGCCGATCATCAATATCTTCTCGCTGCCCTTCCCCCCGGACAGCTATGATGATGCCGCCATGTACAAGCTGGCTCAAGACCCGAAGACTGTTGAATTGCTGGACCAGACATTCGAGCGATTTGGGGTGAAATATCTTGGTGCAATCAATTCTTCCGGTCCGGCGCAGCTCTTCCTGAATAAGGAAGTGAAGACCATTTTCGGCATCAAGGGCATGAAGCTGCGCGGCGCGGGCGGCCTGTCTGATGAGGGGCTGAGCCGGCTGGGCGCATCGGTGGTCATGCTGAGTGCGGCCGAGCAATTCCTCGCCTTGCAGACCGGCACAGTGGATGGCATCGAAACCACATGGTCTTCCTATATCAACTATGGTCTGGCCAAAGTTGCGCCGGTATATGTGGCTTCAACTGTCGTGCGCTCGCCCTATCTTCTGCTGATGAACAAGGCGAAATATGATTCACTGACGGCTGAGCAGAAGGACGCTCTTCAGAAGGCTGTTTCCGAGACGATCTCCTGGTCCATGGCTCATTTTGATGATGAACAGGCCAAGCTTCTCGCAAAGGTGGAGCAGGAGGCAAAGACCATTGTGCGCGTTTCGGCTGAGGAAAATTCTGAATTGCGCAAGCAGATGCAGCCCATTTATGAAGGTTTCGTCGCGCGGAATGGTGAGGTTGGTCAGGCCCTGATGCAGCGCTGGAAGGATGTCAGCGGTCTGGAATAGGTTTTGATTTCGGCCTCGGTGTGGGAAATCTCCCGCACCTGGGTGTTGAGCAGGTTTCCTGCCTTTGGCAACACGCTTGCGCCATATCCTCGCCGCCATCAAACATGGCGGCGAGGTTTTGATGTTCGGGCTTATGAGCCTTTCGCCGGACGCGCCACCGGTACCACGGAAAGAGAGCGCACGCCTTGCGCACCGTGGATCAGTACGCCTTCAATATCTGCTGTGGCTGATGGCCCGCTATGAAAGCTGGCATAATGGCGTGTCCGAAATTCCGGCCGCTGATAGGCGTGATGCAGGTTCACGACAATATCTTTGGGGTCCAGAAGAACAATCAGATGCTGGGCCAGATAAGCCATGGCGTTGACATGCAAGGCTTCATCACTGAGCAGAAGTGAACCCGTTTCGGCGACACCAAAACATGCGCGGACAACTGAAAAATCCACATTGGCCAAGTCGCGCGGCTGAGCAATATCAGCAAGGCTTACATGGCCTTCAAATTCGGTCGTCGCGGAACAAATCACCTTTGCATCTGCGAGCTTTGTCTTCACTACAGCTAAAGGGTCATCCGAGGGTCCGGCGTCCAGCATGATGCCGCCAATGCGTTCAAGGCTGGCGGAAAAATGCGCGAGCAGATCCGTTGGCGCATCCGCATCATAAAGAGGAACCTGCGGCAGAGCCCGCGCTGTGGAGGGCAGATTGGCTCGCACCGTGGCAAGAATTTCTTCCCGGCTGCTCATGTCTTGTCCTCCGTCTTGTGCGCATGGTTCGCTTTGTACCAGCTATGGAAAGTCTGCTTGGGCGCAGCGGGAACGTCGCGCTTTTTACCCCATGCGTTCAGGCGGTTATAAATCGCGAAATGGGGCAGATGCGAAACGGCGGCATCGCCCATATCCACCGCCAGACGGTAGGCGGCAGGGTGCGACAAGACTGTGCCGGCGGCTTTCATTGCCAGCTTTTTCTCCAGGGGAACCTCTCCCCTGTTCACCATCTCCTGACGCCAGCTATAAATCTGCTCGTGAATATTGATCTTCACAGGGCAGACATTGGAACAGCTTCCATTCAAGGTGGAGGAGAAGGGAAGGGCGCTATATTTGCGGATATTGAATGTTGGGTCCAGAATAAGGCCAATGGGGCCGGAATAGGTGGCACCATAACTCAGGCCGCCGCTGCGCCTGTAGACCGGGCATGTATTCATGCAGGTGCCGCAGCGGATACATTTGAGGGATGTCCAGAATTTTTCCATCCCCAGCCGTTCGGAGCGGCCATTATCGACCAGAACAATATGCATCTCCCCGCCCTTGCGGGGGCCGCGGAAATGAGACGTATACTGGGTGATGGGTGAACCCAGCGCGCTGCGGGACAGCAGGCGGATGAACACCGCCAGATCTTCCAGCCGCGGAATCAATTTTTCAATGCCGATTGAAGCAATGTGCAGGGGCGGCACATTTGCGGAAAGGTCGGCATTGCCCTCATTGGTGCAGACAACAAAGCCGCCGGTTTCAGCAACGGCATAGTTTGCGCCGGTCATGCCGGCATCAGCCTGGAGAATAAGCGGGCGCGTGGCTTGGCGCTGGGCTTCGGCCAGATAGTGTACATCACTATTTCCGGGGTCTGTGCCAATCGTTTCTGAGAAGACTTTCGCCACATCTGTTCGCAATTTGTGCACGGCGGGCACAACGACATGGCTGGGATCTTCGGAATCCAGTTGCTGAATCCGCTCTCCCAGATCCGTCTCGATTACATCTATGCCGACACCGGCCATATAGTGGCGAAGCCCGCATTCTTCCGTGAGCATGGATTTGCTCTTGATGAGCAGTTTGGCCCCATGATCCGCCAGAATGGAGTGGACGATCTTGTTGTGCTCGGCCCCGTCTTTTGCCCAGTGCACATGAATGCCATTGGCCTGCGCATTGGCCTCGAACTGTTCCAGATACTGATCCAGATGAGTAAGCGTGTGTTCCTTGATATGAGAGGCGAGCTCGCGCAGTTCCTCCCATTCGGGGATTCCGTGCATTTCGCGGTCGCGCTTGGAGCGCAAATCCCACAGGCGTTCATCATGCATTTTCGCATGTTCAGGTGCGGCCAGAAAACGTTCGGCGGCCTCGGCCTGATTGATGGGTTTGTCGCCATTTACTTTGGCGCCACGCGGTTGCGCTTCCGCCGTATAGCTCAAGGGGCGCGAAGCCCCCTCCGCATGGTCCAGCCGCAAGCCGCTTGGAGAAACGGGCGTGCGATCCTTGCCGGGCGCCGGGCTCATGCGCTTGCTCCATTCAGTATTTCTACGATGTGAATGAATTTGATGGGCAATCCAAGCCTGCTGGCGCAGCCCTTCTGGTGCATCATGCAGGAAGAATCCGCAGAAACGATATATTCCGCCCCCGCTTGTGCGTGGTCTGTGACCTTGTCATAGCCCATTTTGGCAGAAACCGCTTCCTCATAAACGGAGAAGGTGCCGCCGAAGCCGCAGCATTCATCAGGCCGCGCGGGCGTGACGAATTCAATGCCCTCTACCTTGGAGAGCAGGTCCAGAGGCTTGGAAAAGAAGGGAATGTGCAATTCGGAAGGTGCGGCATGGCCCAGCTTGCGCAGAGTGCCGCAGCTATTGTGCAGCCCAACCTTGTGCGGAAACTTCGCCCAGGGAAAGGTTTCAACCTTCAGAATATCATGCAGGAATTCCACGATTTCATATGTTGTCGCACGCAGATGCTTCACGTCATCTGTCTGCTCCACGGCATCCAGATGCATGCGCACATGTTCCACACAACTGCCGGAGGGCGCGACAACATAATCAAAGCCCGTGAAATTGCGCACGAACAGTTCTTCTGTCGCGACGCATTCTTTCTGGAAGCCGCTATTGGCCATGGGCTGTCCGCAGCAGGTCTGCTGCGTGGGATAAACCACCTCGTGGCCCAGACGCTCCAGCAATTGCAGCGTCGCAATGCCAACCTCGGGGAAGAAGGCATCAATGTAACAAGGTACAAAAAGCCCAATTCGCATAGACAGCTCCAAGAGTTTGGCGGCAAAATAAAGCTGGGACACTCATCATGTTCAGGATGGATGGCGCGCCCATACATGGGCACTGCTTTCCTCTGGCCATGATTTACGCTTTTGAATGACTCCAACCCGCGCATTGCGTGGAGCCGTAGCGCATTTTGAGGAGCTTTAACAGAGCCGTTGTTTTATTTTCGCGTCAGGCCCCTTGTCTGAGGTGCGAATGTTATGTCCGCGCCAGCTCTTTCATGAAAACCATGAAGTCGCCCGGTCGTTTATTGAACGGCTTGCTGTGGCAGGGGGGCTCTGAAAGGCGCTTATTCCTCAAACTGTAACTGTGCCTGCCCGCGCGTCAGATCATTCACCAGGCGAGCCAGCTGATCTGCATCGCTCAGGGGCACCGCAAGCGACCAGCTGGCGCCGGTTGCGCTGAAGGTTGGAGGCTCCATTTGCACGCCGGGCCAGGTATTGAGGCGGGCCTGAAGCAAGGCCAGATCGCTGAATGGGCATGTCAGCATGGCCGGGCGCGTCTCGATGAGAGGGGTTTTCTCCGCATTTTGCAGACATAATGCAGCCGTGCCGCCATATGCGCGGACGAGGCCGCCACTGCCAAGAAGAGCGCCTCCAAACCAGCGGGTGACGAGGAGAACGACACGATCCAGCGCTTGCCCTTCAATGGCGCGCAGAATGGGTTTTCCGGCTGTGCCGCCGGGCTCTCCATCGTCGTTGAAGCGGTAATTCTGCCCGATCCGCCACGCCCAGCAATTATGATGCGCTGTTGGGTCAGAATGCTGCGCGAGGAAGGCTTTCGCCGTCTCTTCACTTTCAGCCACACCGGCGGTGGCGAGAAAGCGGCTTTTCTTGACCTCTTGTCGGGCGGTCGTCGTCGCTGACAGTGTGTAAAGAATGCTCATGCTCCCATATAGCAGAAGGAGGCGGCGTGCTGACGGACATGGCCGAGAAGAGAGAAGCGCAGATCGGTAGGAGGGGGATCTGTTCAGAGCGTGATCAGCCGTCAAAGTGGCGGCAGAGACATTGATAGTGACAGCCTGCTTTCAGTCTATGTAAAATGCCGGATCATATCTGGCTCAATTATTCATTCTTCTTCAAAACGGAAAATGGCGAGGCTGCGGGCACGCTCATTCACCATGAGGCGGCGATTGATGGGGGCATGGGCGCGTGAGGCGCAATCGCCCAGTTCGCACAAATAGCAGTTCAGTCCCACATCCACAGGCCTTGTGCGTTCCAGATCAATTCCTTCCGCATAAATCAGGCGCGGAGCATAGGCAATGTCACATCCCAGTCCGATGGCGAGGCGCTGGGCGGGGGTGCCATGCATGCCACCAGCGCGTGTCACCGTGCGGGCAATTGAGAAATAGCTTGCCCCTTCCGGCATGCGGATAAGTTGCGTTTGTACCTGATCGGGTAATTCGAAGGCCGAGTGGATATTCCAGCGCGGACAGGTGCCACCAAAGCGTGAGAAGGGGAAACGCCCGGCACTGAAGCGCTTGGAGATATTGCCCGCCTTATCCACCCGTACAAAGAAGAAGGGAATGCCACGCGCGCCCGGCCGCTGGAGTGTGGACATGCGGTGTGCGGTCTGCTCAAAACTGGTGCCAAAGCGGTGGCCGAGCAGTTCCACATCATAGCGTGCCGACTCACAGGCCGCCAGAAACCGGCCATAGGGCATAAGCAGTGCTGCGCCGAAATAATTGGCCAGACTCACCCGCATCAGTGAAACAGCGGCGGGGTCGGTCAGGGCTGCCTCCTGCACAAGTTCGGAGATGAGCCCTTCATGTTCCAGCCGTGCCAGCAGCACGGCAATCTGGAAGCGGCGGCTGGGCTGGCCCAGCAATTCTGAAAGGCGCAACTCCTTCTTGTGCGGATCAAAACGGCGCAGTTCCTGCCCCATGACATGGGCGGGCAGAATGCGCACATGAATGCCATGGGAGGCGAGACGCTCACTCAGCGCCACATGCGGTTCATTGCGGTGCAAGGCCAGCTCTTCTGCCAGATCTTCCGCCGCCAGATCCAGCCCGGCCACATGATTGTTGCGGGCATAGAACCACAGCCGCACCGCTTCCACCGGGCGCGAGGTTTCGGCAAATGCCTCTACCTTGTCACGGTCTGTCATGGGGTTGAAATCGGCCTGCGGGCGCAGCAGATGCTCCAAATAACGATCATGCAGGCGCACAAAGGCGGCAGCGATGCGGGGCGATGCCTGCAACACAGCTTCCATCTCCGCCCGCGTCAGGTTGGGGGCCTCCAGCACTGGGTCTTTCAGTGCGGCGGCAAAATCTGTCGCCAGCTGGGCATTGGATGAGGGAGCGAGCTCCGTGATGTTGAGATCATACACCTCTGCCAGCCGCACCAGCAGCTTGGCAGAGGCCGGGCGCTGGTCGGATTCGATCAAGGTGATGTAGCTGGCAGAGATGCCCAACTCGGCTGCCATCTGCGCCTGTGTCAGCCCCAGCGAGGTGCGCAGCACCTTCAGTCGCTGCCCGATAATGAGTTTCTCGACCCGCCGTGCCATGTGACAAACCTTACATTCAATGCCCGGTATTGCTGACAAAAGTTACAGTAATACCCTTTGATATCAAATAGATAATGCATATTCAACATGACATTACTAGCATGACTTCACCTAACGCATTCGCGAGGCAAGTTATGTCACACCATCAATCCCAGCCTGCGCCCCTGCCTATCGTCCTGCGCAATGTTGCGGGTTCAGAGCGCGTGCTTACGCCTGAAGCTTTGGGCTTCCTGTCGGAGCTGCACGCGCTTTTTGCGCGCCCTCTGCGCGATCTCATGGCCGCCCGGATCCGGCGACAGGCCCGTATCGATGCCGGAAAGCTGCCGGATTATCTACCTGAGACTCAGGATATCCGTCAGGGTGTGTGGCAGGCAGATCCGGTTCCACCGGCTCTGGTCGATCGCCGTGTCGAGATCACCGGCCCGGTGGACCGCAAGATGATGATCAATGCGCTGAATTCGGGCGCGAAGGTCTTCATGGCGGATTTCGAGGATGCAACGGCACCCAGCTTTCCCAACATCATCTCCGGCTTTGTCAACATGCTGGATTACCGCGATGGGGCACTGGAATATGATGATCCGAAAAGCGGGCGGGCCTATCGGGTCGGTGACAATCCTGCTGTTATCATTGTGCGTCCGCGTGGTCTGCATCTTGCTGAAGCGAATGTGCTGGTGGCTGGCCAGCCTGCTTCTGCTGCGCTGTTCGATTTCGGTCTCACCTTCTTTCATACAGGCAAGGCTTTTGCGGAGGATGGGCGCGGCCCCTACTTCTACCTACCCAAGCTGGAAAGCCATGAGGAAGCGCGCTTCTGGAATGAGGTCTTCACCTTCGTGCAGGAGCGGATCGGTCTGCCGAAGGGGACTATCAAGGCGACTGTTCTGATCGAAACACTGCCGGCAGCCTTCGAGATGGATGAAATCATCTGGGAGCTGCGCGAGCATATCGCCGGCCTGAACTGCGGGCGCTGGGATTATATCTTCAGCTACATCAAGACTTTGCGCAAGCGTGCTGAATATATGCTGCCGGACCGCGCTGAAGTGACCATGGATCGCGCCTTCCTCGCCTCCTATGCGGCACGTCTGGTGAAGGTGTGCCATCGTCGCGGTATTCATGCCATGGGCGGCATGGCGGCACAGATTCCGGTGAAGGGAGATGAAGCCGCAAACGCCGCCGCCTTCGCCAAGGTGCGAGCTGACAAGTTGCGTGAAGTGCAATTGGGCCATGATGGAACCTGGGTGGCCCATCCCGATCTCGTGCCCGTGGCCATGGAAGTCTTCGATGCGGAGATGACGGGCCGTAATCAGATCCGCGTGCCGCGTCAGACCTTCCGTTTCGAGCCGGAAATGTTGCTGCGCCCGCATGAGGGCCGGGTGACAGAACAGGGTGTGCGCACCAATATCTCGGTGGCCATCGAATATCTTGCCCAGTGGCTCTCGGGCCGTGGCGCTGTGCCCATCAACAATCTGATGGAAGATGCCGCCACCGCTGAAATCAGCCGGGCACAGGTTTGGCAGTGGGTGCATCACGGGGCCAATGTGGCGCTGGCTGATGGCAGTGCCCGCAAGCTAACCGCCGAGTGGGTGGCCGAACTGCTGCAGGAAGAGATTGTCGGTATTCTCGACCGCATCGGCGCGTCCGGTTTCCATCGCGGGCACTATGCCCCAGCGGCGCGCATCTTCCATGACGCGGTAACGGCCGAGCAGCTGCCGGAATTCATCACCACTCCGGCCTATGCCGTGCTGAACGCGCTCGACTGATGGACCGGCTGGTCACCTTTTACCCTTTTGGCGGGCCGGGAGGCCTTTTCCCGGCCGCCACCTCTCTACATTCAGAAAAACGCACAATGAAAGGACAGTTCATGTCCATTTTTGATTCTGCCCGAAAGACTTACTCTCAGTTCCGTTCTGAAGTTGAAGTGCGTTATCCTTCCGGCCAGACGCCGGGCGGGGTCACTGTGGATGATATTGTCCAGCTCAAGCTTCAGAATACGTTCGATACCCATCTCGATATTGCCCGCGGCATGGCGAAGGTGATGCGCGCCGATATGGCGGCCTATGATGTGGACAGCTCGAAATTCACGCAGTCGCTCGGTTGCTGGTCCGGCTTTCATGCCCAGCAGATGATAAAGGCGGTGAAGCGCCTGCGGGGCTCGGCGAAGGGCACCTATGTGTATCTCTCCGGCTGGATGGTGGCGGGCCTGCGCAACCGCTTCGGCCATCTGCCGGACCAGTCCATGCACGAGAAAACTTCGGTGGCGGATCTGATTCAGGAGATCTACACCTCGCTGCGACAGGCTGATGAGGTGGCCATCAATGACCTGTTCAAGGCCCTGAAAAGCGCCCGGGCCGCCGGCGATGCAGCCGCGGAAGCGGAAGCCATCAAGGCTATCGACAGCTTTGAAAGCCATGTCGTGCCGATCATCGCTGATATCGACGCCGGCTTTGGCAATGAGCACGCCACCTATCTGCTGGCCAAGGAACTCATCAAGGCGGGCGCCTGCTGCCTCCAGATCGAGAATCAGGTGTCGGATGCCAAGCAGTGCGGCCATCAGGATGGCAAGGTCACCGTGCCGCGTGAGGATTTCATCGAGAAGCTGCGGGCCTGCCGCCTTGCCTTCGAGGAGCTGGGCGTCAATGACGGTGTGATCGTGGCGCGCACGGACAGCCTTGGCGCGGGCCTGACCCAGAAGGTGCCGGTGAGCGCACATCCGGGCGACCTTGCCAGCCAGTATATCAAATGGCTGAAGACCGAGCCGATCGACGCGCAGCATCCCATCCGCGATGGCGAACTGGCGCTTTACCAGGATGGGGGCTTTGTGCGGCCGGTGCGCCTGCCCAATGGCCTGTTCCCCTTCAAGGAGGGCACCGGCAAGGCCCGCGTGGTGGAAGATTGCATCGCCTCCCTCACCCAGGGCGGGGCCGATCTGTTGTGGATCGAAACCGATACGCCGAATGTGGATGAAATCGCCGCCATGGTGAGTGAGATCCGCGAGGCGGTGCCCAATGCCAAGCTCACCTACAATAACTCCCCCTCCTTCAACTGGACCTTGAACCTGCGTAAACAGGTGCGGGCCCAGTGGATTGCGGAGGGGCGGATCAATGAGGCTGACTATCCGGACGGCAATGCTCTGATGGGCCCTGAATTTGACGCCACGGATCTCGGTCGCGAGGCGGATGCCCGCCTCAAGTGCTTCCAGACGGATATTTCGGCCCGTGCCGGCGTGTTCCACAATCTCATTACCCTGCCGACTTTCCACCTCACCGCCAAGGCGATGGATGAATTGTCCCGTGGCTATTTTGGCGATGACAAGATGTTGGCCTATGTCGCCACTGTGCAGCGCGAGGAAATCCGGCGCGGCGTGTCGGCGGTGAAGCATCAGCACGAGGTGGGATCGGATCTCGGAGACAGCTTCAAAGAAATGGTTGCTGGAGAGCGCGCCCTAAAGGCGGGCGGTGCGGCCAATACCATGAACCAGTTTGCTGCTGAGTGACAAGAACGGAGCGCGCCTACGGGCGCGCCCCAGATTCATGCCATGCCGGCCTGCTCCCGTCTTCGCGAGAATGCGAAATGATTGCCGGGTCACTGCGGGGGCTGGGGGACACTTTCATTAACCGCATCCAGTTGTGCTGACGGGGCGGGAATGGCTGGAAGCAACAGAGTGCGGGGGAGGAGGGGCCAGCCCGCACCCTGTGCTTCAGCCTCAGGTCGCAGCCTGATGTGTCAGCCTCTCATGCGGGCGAGATGCTGGAGCACGGCTTCCGGCTGGGCCGCCACGGGAATTTCGGCAAAATAATACTGGCCGGATTCCAGCACAGGCAAGGCATCATTTGCCCAGAGTGGGACGCTGATATCGCAGCCCATGGCGAAATCACCAGGGGGTGCCTCGCCGGGGGCGGAAATGATGGTGTCGAACTCTGCTGAAGCCCGGCCCGGCCGGGTCCGCAGCGCCAGACCCCAGCGATAATGCCGCGCGACATTGATAAGCGGGCGATAGGCCTCAATGTCGACAGTCTCGCCGCCATCGGAACCTTCATCCAGAAGCAACCCACCAATGGGGTGGCCGGAGACGGCCCGAAGCAGATCGGCCATGTACATGGCGCCATCTTCCACCGTGTCGTCATCCACCTCGACATCACCGCGGCCCGCCAGTTGGCTGGCTTCGGCCAGCCACTGGCGCGGGGCGGGCATGGTCAGCACCAGCGGCGTCTGTCCGCGCAGGCTGGCCACCACCGCTTCCACCACTTCCGCCAGCAGGCGGCGTGGGTCGTCCTCTTCCAGCATCCGTTTCAGGGGAAAGGCGGTGCGCTTTTTGGCGCCCATTTCGGCTTTCAGCTCCGGGTGGCGCACCACCCATGAGCGATAGAGTTCTCCCACATCCAGCTCGGCCACATCCGGCTTCAGCAGGCCATGTGCCTGGTTGAAGAAGGCCAGATAATTGGCCGCGCTTTCCCACGGGTCTCCGGCTTCGCCGAGCAGGAGCCGCCGGGCATAGCCCGACGACTTCAGCCACACGCGGATGCCGTTTGCGCCGGAAGGGCGGGGCAGGTCATCGGCGAGACGTTGGCTCATTGCTTCTCATCTCCCATGGCGTTTGCGGCGACCAGACGGGCTTCCAGCTCGGCAATGCGCACATCCTTGGGGTGTGGCATATAGTTGGGGCGGGGGCTGTTGGCGGTGCGGGTTTTTTGCGGGCTGCCCATATAAAGGGTGTCCACATCATCGCCCCACGCGCCGAAATAGGGCAGGTGGGCCGGTGGTTGGGGCTGCGTCCAGTCCTTCACGAAGGCGTTGAAGGGCCGGGAACGGGCGATGCGGGCCTTGCGTTCATCTTCGCGGGCGGCACGGGTCGCGTCCTCGTCAATGGCGAGGGTTTCACGGTCAAACACCACCTTGTAGAGGCGCGCGGCCACGTCCGGTGACATCAGCCCTTCCTCGATATCGCGGATGACACTCTTCGGATCACGCTCCAGCAGGTCGCCATAACCGGCACCGGCACCCTGCGAGATCATGAACAGTTCACCACGCTGCGAGATTTCAAAGCCCATGCCCATGTGATGGGTGGTGTATTTCGCCCCCTCGAAGGGCTGCTCGTTCATGATCTCCTCAATGGAGTGGCGGAACTTCTCCGGTTCGTTGAGGAGAATGTCATAGACATCCACGCCCTTGACCTTGCACAGTGGGTAGGTGCCGCAGGCATAGCCGCCAAACAGGCCCTGAATAGTGGGTACCTTCGCGCCCAGGGCGGTTGTCATGAAGCCCCACTGCTCGGAGTCCTTGGTGGCCACCATCATGGTGTAGCCCTGCCCGCCGCGATACTTGCCGGGGGCAATGGCGTCACGGGTCATTTTCTTGGAAACAAGCTGAAGGAAGGGCACTTCCTCTTCATTCAGCTCCTGCTCGCCAATATCTGCCATGGTGGCGAAGATGGGGGCCAGAGCATGTTCTCCATCGCGATCAACCACGGCACCCGCACCCATGCCATTGAGATCGGCGCACAAATTGCCCAGCGTTTCCCCATGCTGGGATACACCGCCCCAGATATAGGTGTTAATCATGTTGAAGGCCGGAGCATGGACCTTGGTGTATTTCTCCGGGCAGGAATAGAGGAACTTCGCCACCGCATGCTGGCCCGCCGTGAATCCAGAGAAGATGGACATCAGGCTCTGCGAGTTGGGCGCATCATAGGAGCAGTTCAGGATGGAGTGCGGATCGGTGAGGACTTCGATCGGCGCGAAGCACGCCTGTCCGCGCGGAAGATCCGGCCATACATAGCACAGGAAAAGCTGTGACAGCATGCCCTTCAGACCAGCCACAATGGTATTGGTGGCGCGGTTGGTGAATTCCGGGGCAGAGCCGCGGAAATCGAAGATCAGCCGATCTCCCTTCTTGGTGAGCTGGCAGTTGATCTTGGCGATGCAGTTCTCACGCAGGGTGGAATCCTGAATGATATAGGTGCGCACCGTCATATCCGGCCATTCGGAGACACGGCGTTTCACTTCCGCGCGCACATTTTCCATGGTCAGTCGCAAGGTGGAGACCAGCGCATCCGGGCCATCGGAATTCAGCGTTTCCTCAATGCGCTGTTTGATGCGCAGGCAGGCGAACAGCTTCACCTTCATATCTTCAAGCTGAAGCTTCGGTTCACGCACCGAATTTTGCAGGAAGGTGAGAATGTCGCGCTTGATCTGGTAGTTCTCCACCACCTTGAAAGGCGACATCTTGAGGCCCTCATCCGAGGGGCTCTCGGCCATGGAAGGCATGCCACCGGGCTCGATGGCACCGTTCTCTCCCTCATGCACGGTGGAGGCCACCCAGCACACCAGCTTGCCCTTGTGGAAGATGGGCAGGATCATGGATTGATCGGTGTTGTGCACATTGCCGTAGCGCGAGTCATTGTGGATGAAGCCATCCCCATCACGCACGCCCACTGTGGGATCATTCACCCAGTTCTTGATGATGAACTTGATGGGGTGGTGCACCAGTGCCGAGAACAGCAGCACGCCGCCCGCCGAGGCAATGGCGAGGTCGCCGGAGGCTGAATAGATGCCGGTGATGACATCGCCCCACTTCGCGCCGGGGGCCGCACCCATCTGCTCGACCATCTCATAGCCTTCATCGCAGCCGGACTGGAGACGGTCGCGGATCTTGGCGATGGTGTGGCTGTCACTCATGCTGTCGATGGCCACGTCCTCATCCGCCGAACGCGGCATGAGGTCATGGTTCTGCATGATCTCCGGGTCGGGGGAGAGAAACAGGGTGGTGTCGTTCAGGAACTTCTGGATGAGCGCCATCTCGTCGGCGGCCGGCAGCTTGCCTGGGCCTTTGATGCTCATGTCGTTCATGGGGTGTCCTCCCGAAAATTATGCTGATTTATGAGGTGTGTGGCCGCCAAGGGCCTCTTTCCGGTGTCGCTCCTCCCGCACTGGGCGCGGGAGGGTGTATCGTCAGTGGGTGACGTCCGGCTTTTCGCGCAGGAACCAGGATGCCCCCTGGTTGGCGGCCACGAAGGTCCAGCCCGGATTCACCAGGAAGGTCGTAACCTCGGAGGCAATGATGGCCGGGCCGGCCACGCTCATGCCGGGCTTGAAATCGCTGCGGGCCCACACCGGGGTTTCCACCGGCCCGCTCTGGCCTACAAAGTGGCAGATGCGGGTGGAGGCGGCGACAGGTGGCGCGAGGCGCTGTTCTTCCGGAGCCGGCTTGATGTTTTCAAAGCGCACCGTCTCATGCTCGACATAGGCGGCAACACGAATGGTGTTGATGCGGATACCGGCTTCAGGCGCCTGGGAGCCCTCGCCGAAGCGCTTGCCATAATCTTCCGAGAACTGGGAGATGATGGACAAAACATCCGCCGGGCCCTGCACGTCATGATGGGAGATGACAGCCGTGGTCTGTACCAGCTGGTTGCCATAGCGCATGTCCAGCTCCAGCCGGTGACGGATGTCGTCAGGGGGCACGCCCTGGCGCAGCAGATCCTGCGTTCCGCGTTCCTTCAGATCAGCGACAATGCCGTTGAAGCGGTCATAGTCATTATAGAGCGCACGGGTGTTGGAGTCATAAAGCACCATGTAGAGCGACTGCTCATGGATGTGGAGCTGATGCAGATTGCCCGCGCCCACAGCCGAAAACACAGAGGACAGCGGCGGAGCCAGAATCCGGTCGATATTCAGGTTCTGGGCGATGCCGCAGCAATGCAGCGGGCCGTTGCCACCATAGGCCAGCATGGTGAAGTTCTTGGGGTCATACCCTCGGGCGCGCAGTTCAGTGAACAGGCCGTTGGCCATGTTGTCATCCACCTTTTCGCGGATGAGCAGGGCGGCTTCGGTCACCGAGCAATCGAGTTCATCGCACAGCGTGTCTTCGATGGCAGATTTGGCACGGCGCGGGTTCAGCGGAATTGAGCCGCCGGCATAGTTCTTGGCGTCGAGATAGCCGAGCAGCAGATCGGCGTCGGTCACGGTGGGGCGCATGCCGCCACGATCATAGCAGGCCGGTCCGGGATCGGAGCCGGCGCTTTCCGGGCCGCATTTCACCGTATTGTACATGCGGTCGAAAGAGGCGATGGAGCCGCCGCCGGACCCCAGCGTGACAAGGTGCACCATGGGCACCGAAACCAGCCAGCGGTCGATCACCGGGTTGAAGTCATAATGCTTCACCCCGCCTTCCACTACGATGCCGATATCATAGCTGGTGCCGCCCATATCGGTGGCCACCACATTGCCGAGATCCGTCATCAGGGCCAGATGCTCGGACGCGCCAATACCGGAAACCGGGCCGGAATGGATGGTCTGAAGTGCATCGGTGGAATTGAGTTGCGCCATGCCGCCGGAATTGTGGATCACCAGCATGGGTTTCTCATACTGATGGGCGCGCAGATTTTGCTCCAGCGCCGCCAACGCATGATACATCGTGGAATGCAGATACCCGTCCACAATGGCCGAGGTGGCGCGCACATATTCGCCCTTCCGCCCCGCCACCTGATGCGACAGGATGACCGGGATCGCGCCGAGCAGATGGGAGGGATATTCCTCCAGCAGGATTTCCTCGATGCGCTGCTCGTGCTGGGGGTTCACCACTGAGTTCACCAGCGCCACCACGATGATCTGTGCTCCGCGATTGACGAGCTCGCGGATCTGCGTGCGCACATCCTCCTCATCCAGCGGCATCACCAGCTTGCCTTCGAAATCCAGCCGCTCGCGCACGCCGCGGATCATGTGGGCGTCCACCAGAGGGGCGGGGCGCTGGGCATTGGGCAGATCCTGCTGGCCGAGAATGTCGAGGCCCTCACCATAGCCGCGGGCACGGCTCAGCGGTACGGTGGCCTCATAGCCGGCCGTCACCAGCATGCCGATGCGCGGGCCTTTGTGCTCGATCAACGCATTGGTGCCCAGCGTGGTCGCGTAGCGCACGGAGTCGACCTCATCGAGGATCTGCTCCAGTTGCACATCCAGCACCTTGCAGGCCTTGCCCAGCGCCTCATTGAAGCCCATGGCGAGATTGTGGTGCGTGGTGAGGGCCTTGGTCTCGATATACTGGTTATTCCACACCACGAAGCAGTCGGTGAAGGTGCCACCAATATCAACGGAAACGCGTTTCATATGTCCTCCCAGAGGGGTATGCGCCTTGGCGGGCGCGCCTTTTTTCAGATGTGTCTTTTCCGGTGCTGTCGGTCGGCGTGAGCCCGCAGCACCGGGAACGAAGCCGGTGAACCGGCTTCGGGAGGCGTGTTGTGGGTGGGGTCAGTGGCTGTGGCCCTCATCGCGCGCCACGGACGGGCCGGCATAGGGGACGGCAGCTTCACCGCGTGCGGCCCATTGGGCGCGCATGGCATCCAGATCCGGCTGCATGTCATACAGCGGAGGATGGCCGGGGGTGGCATATTCCACTTCCATCTGGGTGCCGCATTTGGGGCAGCAATATTCCAGAATGCGCACCCATTCCGGGTCCGGCGCGAAGCTGTAGCGATACGTGTTGGGGTTGATGATCGGCGGATGGATGTCCTGCGGATTGCGATCGTGAACGAGAAGGCCTTCCTTGTAGTTGCGGTTGGCATCCCCGATCTCGTGGTCACACACGCGGCATTCCCATTTCTCCGCATCCAGATCCAGGCGTAGATATTCTGTCATGGCGACTTTCATGGGTCTTTTCTCCTTGGCGCGCGCTGAACGGCCGGGCCTGTGGGCCGATGCGGCAGCGCTGTTTTTTTCTGGGTGTCATGTTCCCGGTGTGCCGGGACGGATCAGTCCTGGGTCAGCAGGATGTCGCCGGCCGCGCTGGTGACAAACTGCCAGCCTTCGGGCACGCGGCAGGTGAAGAAGTCTTCTTCCAGAATGGCCGGGCCGCTGGCATATGCGCCTTCCGTCATATCGGCGAGACGGTAGACCGGCACGTCGATGCGACCATGATCGCGGATCAGCACATTGCGGTGGCTGTGTGTTTTGGCTTTGGCGGTGGGGGTGAAATGCCCCTGGCCTTCCCCACCTTCACGCAAGGCCTTCACGGCCTTCAGCTCCAGTTCCACAGCCTTCGCATTGCGGAAGCTGTCGGGGGCGGCAGTGCCCGTATCGAGCGAGACGCTCTCGATCTTGCTGTCGCCGAAATCGGCCACAAGGCGGGCATCCAGCATATAGTTGCCATCCGCGCAGCCTTCCGCGAACATGTCGCGTGCGGCCTTCACCTTCAGATCGGCCAGGGTGGCAGTGATGGTGGCGGGAGAAAGATCCTCCAGAGCTACGGCGTAGCGCTGGGAAATATCACATGCGCCAATGCCATAGGCCGAAAAGACTGCCGCCATCTGCGGAATGGCTACCCGGCGGATGCCCGCTTTTTCCGCCACGCCGCAGGCATTGAGCGGGCCTGCGCCGCCAAAGGCCAGCATCACCGTATCATCAGAGATAGTGGTGAAGCGGCGCAGCTCGGCGGCGATCTTCTCCTCATAGGCAAATTCCATGCGCATCAGGGCGGTATCGAGATCAACCCCCAGCGGCTTGGCCACATGGCTTTCCACTGCGGCTGCGGAGCGGGCCTCATCCAGCGTCATGCCGCCGCCGAAATAGGAGGTGGGGTCTAACAGGCCGATCAGCAGGCTGGCGTCAGTAATGGTGGCCTGCTGGCCACCGCGCCCGAAGCAGGCTGGGCCGGGCACCGCGCCCACGCTTTCCGGACCGATGGCGACGCGCCCGTCCACCACCTTGAAGACTGAGCTGCCACCCGCACCCGCACTGAGAATTTCACACAGCGGGAAGGAGACGGAGATGCCTTCCACATGCCCCCGGCGAATTTCCGCAACCGTATCATTGGCATACTGGCCGATATCGGTAGTGGTGCCGCCCACATCGATGGAGACGCTATCGGTGAAGCCATATTTGCGGGAGAAGGCCTTTACGCCTTCCATGCCGCCACGCGGGCCGGAAGAATAGGTCTTGATGGCAATGGTCTTGGCCACGCGTGAGGCATCGCCATCATTGCGGAAGATCAGCAGGGGGTTCTTGGTGCGGAAATCGCGCAGGCGGTTTTCCGCATTGAAGAGAAATGCCTCCATGGACGGATGGAGGAAGGAATTGATGAGGGCCGTCCAGGTGCGACGCTCGGCATCCGTATCGCTGGTGATATCGGAGCCGTAGAGGATCGGCACCGCGCCCAGGAGATGACGGGGGTACTTGCGTAACGCAATGAGGCGGAAGCGGTTTTCAATCTCGCGGAAATCATCGCCTGCAAAGCTCACCACCAGGCGATTGGCGCCCGCAGCAGTGAGCTGGTTGATCGCCTTCACCACATCCACATCGGCGCTGTCACCGGTGACGTTGGCTGTGTCGAGAAGCACGATACGGTCGCCCACCAGAGCTTCGAACACGTCGGCATCATGTGCGGCCAAGCGGCTGGGCAGGTCTTCGGCGGCGGCATCCACGATGAGGCCGAGGCGCGGTCCCTTGCGCTCGCAGATGGCGTTGGTGCCCTGAGTGGTGGAGTAGCGGATCAGTTCCACTTCTTCCAGCAGGCGCTTCACATCGGGGGCGCCATAAAGCACGTCAGAGGCCTTGGTGAGGCCTTCAAAGAAGCATTTGCTGAGATCATAGGGGGTGGTCAGAACCTTGGTTTTCTTGACCTCTTCGCCCGCCATGATGCAGATGTCTGTCAGCGTGCCGCCATTGTCTATGTTGATCTGCAACGACATATGGAAACTCTCCTCCCTTTTCTTATCCGTCACGGTGTGGCGTGCGGTGTCTCCCGTTCGGGGGCGGGATTTGGAGAGTGTCGCAAGGGGTGTGCCAAGTGCGGGGAAGATGTCGGGTTTTTATATTTTCGTTGTGGCATCTAATGTTTGAGTGTTTTTGGGAACATATGTCCTATACATGGATATATTTTGGTGTCTGCTTTGCGGTCAGGTGTTCGATTTTCGTCCTGGATTGTGCGACGCGGCGTTCTTCATTGTGCGACGCGAGCCGGTTCGTAACCTGTTCTGCCTGATGGCTGTGGACGCTGTCTTCCTGCCAGGTGGAGAATAAAAAAAACGCCGCCGAAAGTATCGGCGGCGCTGGAGGAGGTCTTTCGGGGGAAACGAAAGCCAGTTTGACAGTGCAAATGGCGTGCCGGTTCGCCTTTTTAAGGGCGGGGCCGGAAGGTTTCTGCATTCAGTTCGTAGTCAGCCCGCCATGTCGGCGCATGTCATGCACCACGCCGTGAAGGTTGTAGCGTCGCAGTTTCACATAGACCGTGCTCTTGGCGATACCGAGCGCGCGGGCCACGGCCGTGACATTGCCCTTGTGCATCTGCATGGCACGCACAAGGGCAATGCGCTCGGCGCTTTCCATGCCGGTGAGGCCGGAAGTGGCGTCTTCGCCCTGCACCGGCATGTGGGTTCGGCCGGGCGTGGCTTGCGGATGGTCCGGAAAAACGACGGCGTTCGCGTTCATCGTCCGCAAGTCATCCGGCAGGGTGCTTTCATCCAGCTCCGGCCCTTCGCTCAGCAGCAGCATGCTTTCCAGAGTGTTGCGCAGTTCGCGGATATTGCCGGGCCAGCCATAGGCCATGAATTGTGCCAGCGTGCCGGGGGAAAGCGGGCGCGCCGACACACCTTGCCGCTGGGCCAGAAGGTGGATGAGGTGATCGCACAGGCGTGGCAGATCCTCCAGCCGCTCCCGCAGCGGCGGAATGGCGATGCTGGTGACGGCCACGCGATAGAACAGATCCATACGAAAGGTGCCGACGCGGATTTCCTCGCGCAAATCGCGGTTGGTGGCGGCGATAAGGCGGAAATTCACCCGGCGCGGGCGTGTTTCGCCGATGCGATAGACTTCACCGGATTCCAGCACGCGCAGGAAATGCGGCTGAAGATCCTTCGGCATTTCACCGATCTCGTCGAGGAACAGTGTACCGCCATCCGCCGCTTCGATCTTACCCATCATGCCGCCGCGCCGTGCGCCGGTGAACGCGCCTTCCGCATAGCCGAACAGCTCGCTGGAGAGCAGCTCACGGGCGAAGCCGCCACAATTGATAGCGATGAAGGGACCGGCCGCTCCGGCGCTTGCGGCATGAAGGGCTTGGGCGAACACATCCTTACCCACGCCGGTTTCTCCCAGCAGCAGCACAGGAGCCTTGCTGCGCGCCAGTTGCCGGGCGCGGCTGATGGCCTGCTGTAGCACCGGAGACGTGCCTACCACATGGGCGAATGGGTTCGCGTCAGCCGGGGATGCGGGGGTGGTATCCCTCGTCGGTGCGGCTTGGGGGGCGATCTTGCCCGGGCGTAGCGGCGTGATAGCCGGGCTACGATTTCCGACAGCTGGAAGATGCAGGGTGAACCCCAATACCGTGCCATCCTTCACCACCGGGGTGAACCATTCCGGCTTCGCCCATGCGGGCATGCGCTCTGGCAGGATATTGCCGCGTTTCCAGGGCAGGCGCAGATGGTCCAGCCCCGAGCCATGGGCATTGGCCTGGGGCATATCTTCATGCCGGCGCGCCAGACCTGCTAGAATATCCGGTGCCATGCTGTTGGCCTTGATGGCCTGCCCGCGCCGGTCAAACACGATCAGCCCGTCAGAGCTGGATGTGGAAAGCTGATCCATACACTTTTCCAGCAGGCGCAGGCGATTATCCAGCTCCAGATGCGCCAGACGGTTCTCGATGCGCCCGGCCGTGGCCACCACCAGCGCCAGCGTATGCCGGCTGAAGGTTTCTGACAGGCCGGAGACGTCCACCACGCCGAGAATGGCACCATCGAACGGATCGCGCACGACATTGGCCGAGCAGGACCACAGCTTGATGCCGGAGCAGAAATGTTCGGAAGAGTGGATCTGAACCGGCTGACCCACGGCCAGTGCCGTGCCGATGGCGTTGGTGCCACAGGCATCCTCGCTCCATGTTGCGCCGGAGAGAAGATGCACATTCTCGGCTGCCTGCCGTACGCGATTATCGCCCTCTTGATTGAGGATGACGCCGGTTTCGTTGGTCAGCACCATCATGGTGCCGGTCTCCGACAGAAACTCACGCGCGGAAGCCATCACCGGGGCGCTGGCTTCTAGGAGTTCGGCGCAGGCATCGCGCAGAGTGTGGAGAGATTCCTCGCGCATGGGGGGCGGGGCCCCGTGGCGGCGCGGATCCACGCTGGCATCCAGACATCTGCGCCAGGAATCGTCCACCAGCCGGCGCAGGGCGTCGGTGTCCTCAGGGTCGCCATCCAGAAAGCGTTCCCATGAGACCATGATCTTGTCGTCATTCTCGGGGACCGAGAATTTTTGGCCGGGCCTTTGAAAAGGCATGTTTTCCTCCCCCGCCCACAATTGCATGTGCAGATGTGGGGCGCCCGCCGGAGCGGCTCTTTGGCCGCTGTCTCGCCGGACCTTGAAAATCGTTGCAGCAGAATGCCTCTTGGCGGGCATTGCCCTGTCATTTCCAGGATTAAGCATCCAAGCATTGTTTGTGCCAAGCGCAAAGAATGTGCGGGAAAAAGGCTTGATGGCAGAAATGGCAATATATTGTCTTAATGTGCCGTTGCGGAACAAAAGTGGGGCGCCGGCCGGAAATGTCCGGTTATCAAACGGACGGACGACCGGAAATCAAACGCCTGTCGCAGGGCGCATGGTCGCGATGCCTATGGTCCATGATCCTGCGGTTCATGTTTGTGCTGGCACGGCCATTGCTGGGAACGCTCCGGCGCGTGCGGGCAGAAGTCCCCCTCAAGACACGCGACCGGGAGGACAACATGACCATTTCTGCGCAGCACGCGTCATCTGATGGGCGCATCCCCGTCACTCTTCTCACCGGCTTTCTGGGGGCGGGCAAAACCACATTGCTCAATGCTCTGGTGAAAAGCCCGGATTTCCGGAACACCGCTGTTCTCATCAACGAGTTCGGTGCCGTGGGCATAGATCATCATCTGGTTGAAAACTTGGGTGAGAGCATGGTGTTGCTGGAATCCGGCTGTGTGTGCTGCGCCATGAGGGGGGATCTGGTCGCCGCGCTAAGAGATCTGCATGAACGTCTCTCGCGGCGACAACTGGATGATGTGCAGCGCGTCATCATCGAAACCACGGGGGTGGCCGATCCGGTGCCGGTGGTGGCGACACTGATGGAAGAGCGTTTCGTAAGTGCTCGTTTCCGTTGCGATGGCATAGTGACCCTGATTGATGCCAGCCATGGCGCGGCGCAACTGGACCGACACAGCGAGGCGCGCCGGCAGGTGGCCCTGGCCGATCGTATCTTCATCACCAAATCGGATTTGGCGGATCGTGGGGCGCTGGAAGAGTTGCATTCCCGGTTGGGTGCGCTGAACCCGGCAGCCCGCTGCACGCTGGTGTCTCATGGTGAAGTGGATACTGGGCTGGTGACAGGTGCGGGAGTGTATATGGCCGGCGAAGAATCTGCCCAGATGGCGCAGAGCATGTCCTCATGGCTGGGGCAGCATGAGGATGAGGCTGTCGCGGAGGGCCGTGCTCATGATGAGCCGGCACTTGATGGGCAGGCTCATCCGGGGCGTGGAGCGCCCCAGGCGCATGGGGCGGATGTATCCAGCTTCACCCTGCATTTCGGGCAGGCGGTGCCATGGCGTGGCTTCGCTGTGACCATGGGGCAGGTTCTGGCCGAATATGGCGCAGGACTCATGCGTGTGAAGGGACTGATGAATGTGGCAGGCCTTGCCGGGCCTGTGGTGGTGCAGTGTGTGGAGGAAACCGCCTATCCGCCTCTGCGCCTGCCGATGTGGCCGGCAGACAAGGGGCGCTTTGACATGCGTGGCCGGCTGGTTTTCATCACTCATGGCCTATCCCCGGCTGCGGTTGTGGATATTCGCGAGCGCCTGATGAATTTGCCGGATGATGCACAGGCCCTGCGCAAGCTGGCCACTTGCCCCCTGTTGCCGACCCGTTGCTGGCTTGCGGCGCGTATTCCGGTGCGCGGGCGTGGCAGCTTTGAAACGGATGGCTTTATGGTCAGCCCCGTGCGCATGCGCCGGATGAAGCCGTTTATGGAGGGGTAACGGATGTGTGCCAGTCACTCATCTCGCTTGGTTGCCATGGCGTGCGGATGGGAGTGGGTTGATATCACCAGCCCGTTTTTGGTGCGACGCGGCATCACGATGGAGTGGCTATCAGGGCGCCTTATAGTGGTGGGCGGGTGCGTCATATTTTATTGATATGTATCAAAGATTGGCGCATCGCGTGCAATCCGACCTCGTGCGGTTACGGGGGGATTGGGGAGAGACGCATGGCCAAGAGTTGCACGTCACATCTCCGAAAATCGAGGCAGCCCGGCGGTGTCGGTGGGGTTGCTCTTTTGGTTCGGTGCATGCCTTTGGCAATAAGCTCTGCGGCGGAGGCAAAGGTGGAGATGGTCTGGAGTATCGCATGTTGGGCGACAATATTTCGGCCAACATGGCGGAGAATGAAGTCGTCGTTTGTCAGGTCATGGCTTTTGCGGGGATGGGACGTTGCGGGTGAAAGCGCCACATCAAATCCGTAGAGCAAACAAGCTGCGGAAGGGGGAAGGCTGGCGTTCAAGCAATTTACTGTCCCACCTTCTTGCGTGATTACAAGACGGGACATGCGAACAGAGATCTCTTGAAGCTAAAATGGCACCAATCCTTGAAAAAGGGTTGGTGCCCAGGAGAGGACTCGAACCTCCACGGCCGTTAGGCCACTGGCACCTGAAGCCAGCGCGTCTACCAATTCCGCCACCTGGGCCCCGGTTCGGCGCTGCGCCGTTCCGAGGTGGCGATGAATACGAAGTCGGCGCGGAACTGTCAATCGTCTCTGCGGATTTGTTCCGAAAGGGATGTTGATAACTGTGGAAGAGTGGCGCTTCAAAGAGGGAAGAAGCACCCGGATTTTATCTAGGGCATTGAAAAACAGTCATCTCTGACATTTCGGACAAAAGAAGGTAGAGCGCCCATTCTGGATGATCCGCTGCACGGTGCCGCCGCAATGGCGGGTGGGGCAGGGTTGGTTCTCGCGGTCATACACCCGAAAACTGTGCTGGAAATAACCCAACTGCCCATCAACCTGCCGATGGTCGCGCAGGGAGGAGCCGCCGGCGAGAATGGCGTCGCGCAGCACATCGCGGATGGAGCGGACGAGCACCTCCGCCCGACGTGTGGGTTCTTTCGCGCGGGTGGCCAGCGTATGCGCGGCGCGGCGTGGGGAGAGACCTGCGCGATGCAGCGCCTCGCACACATAGATATTACCAAGGCCAGCCACGATTTTCTGATCCAGCAGGGTGGCCTTCAGGGAAGCTCTCTTGCCTGCGCAGGCGCGCGCGAGATACGCGGCATTGAAGCTGTTGCCCAATGGCTCCGGCCCGAGATTCTGTAGCAGGGGCAGGGAATCCAGCCGGTCGTACGGCACCATGAGGATGGCGCCGAAGCGGCGCGGATCATTGAAGATCAGGGTCGCGCCATTGGAGAGGTGGAACACCACATGGTCGTGGGGGCGGTCTTCACTGCGCGGATGATGGAAAAGCCCTGGTCGCGCCACCACGAGACCTTTCCCGGACATGCTGTCCTGCGAAAGACCTTCCACACGGATGGAGCCGGACATGCCGAGATGAACAATCATCACCTCGCCATCGCTCATATCGGCCAGCAGATATTTGGCGCGTCGGCCGAGAGCTTCAATCCGGCGTCCGGTCAGTCTCTCGCTGAAATTTTCGGGCAGGGGCCAGCGCAGATCCGGCCGGCGTACCTCCACGCTTTCAATCACTGTGCCTTGAAGCACGGGCATAAGGCCTCGGCGGACAGTTTCCACCTCGGGCAGTTCTGGCATGGTCTGAATCTTTGCTTCGCCTCAGGCGGAAAGGGCTGCGAAAGTCCGCAGTATCTTCAGATTTAACCCGCTGTGGCGATGATGCAAGATGCGTTTTCTTGAAACATGGGCCCTGCCTTCTCCGGGATTTGGGGTGAAGCGGGGCTGTGAGGCGGTTGAAAAAGGGCCTTTGAGGGCTTTCAGCTTTTATCTGGCGCGTGGGCAGGGGCGCTGTCGCCAAATTCCAGTTGCTCCAGACGTGCACCGCGGCGGGAGATCTTGTCAGCGGAAATGGTGAGTTTGGCGAGATCATCGCCGGCCTGCCCGAAATGGCGGGAAAGGTCGCTCACCCGCTCGCGCAGGCGCGCCACATCACCCACCAGCGCCCCCACTTCTGCCCGAATGCGGTCAGCCTCCTCACGCATGCGGGCATCGCGGGAAATGGCCTGCACAAGCTGCACCGCCAGCATCAGCAGGGTGGGGGAAACCAGCACCACCCGCGCGCGGAAGGCCGCCTGCACCACGGTGTCCATATGCTCCTGAATATCGGCATAGACGGATTCCGAAGGTACGAAGATGAGGGCGATATCCTGCGTTTCCCCAGCCAGAAGATAGCGCTGGGAGACATCATTCACATGTTTCATCAGATCATTGCGCAGGCGGGTGGCGGCGGCTTTGCGGGCCTCGGCGTTGCGCGCCTCGCGAAACTGGGTGATGGATTCCAGAGGGAATTTCGCATCAATCACCAGCGGGCGTGAATCCCCTGGCAGGAAGATGACGCAATCCGGCCGGCGTCCATTGGAGAGTGTATACTGGAAGGCGAAGGCGGTTTTCGGCAGGCCGTCTGAAATGATGGCCTCCATGCGCGCTTGCCCGAAAGCGCCGCGCGCCTGCTTGTTGGCCAGCGTTTCCCGCAGGCTCAGCACCTGGGTGGAAAGATCGGACAAGGAGCGTTCCGCCGCCTCTACCATCACCAGCCGCTCGGCGATGCGGGTCAGGCTTTCATGGGTGGCGTGGGAGGCGTTCGCCATGGTTTGCCCGAGCCGGTGGGAGGTGTCATCCAGCCGCTCCGCCACCACGCGGGCCAGCTCGCTCTGACGCTGGGAAAGCACCTCGGCCATGCTCTGCACCCGGCCGGCCGTTTCATGCTGGATGCGGGCAAGATCACGCATGCGCTGATCCGCCTCCTGAGCACGCAAGGCCATTTCCAGCGCGGCATCGGCCCGCGCGCGGCCCTGTCGCCACAGGGCAAACCCGAGAACAGCCGCAAGACCAAGCCCGGCCAGCGCGAGCATCTCGCCCGAGGAGAAGCCATGCCCGGCCATGGTGAAGAGCACATCAGACATGCCCCCTGTTTGCACGATTCGTTGTTCCGAACAAAGCGCGAACACATTGACCGGGCGCTGTCTTTCCCCTAAATCTGCTTCATCATGAGCACCCGACCCATTCTCATCATTCCCGAGCCCAAGCTGCGGACCCTTTCCGAGCCTGTTGGCAAGATCGATTCCGAAGTCCGCAAGCTGGTGGAAGACATGTTCGACACCATGTATGAGGCGCCGGGCATCGGCCTTGCCGCCATTCAGGTGGGAGAGCAGAAGCGCGTCATCACCATTGATATTGCGCGTGAGGGGGAGGGTAAGCAGCCGGTGGCGCTCATCAACCCCGAGATCATCGCCGAATCCGAGGAGACCTCCTTCTACAAGGAAGGTTGCCTCTCCATTCCCGATTATTATGAGGATGTGGAGCGTCCGGCCCGTATTACCGTGCGGTTTCAGGATGTGGAGGGTGCGGTGCGCGAGGTGGAGGCGGATGGCCTGTTCGCCACCTGCGTGCAGCATGAGATCGACCATCTGAACGGCGTTCTGTTCATTGATCACCTTTCCAAGCTGAAGCGGGACAGGGTGGTGAAAAAATTCACCAAGATGGCGCGGCGCGAAGCGGTGCTCTGAGCCCGGCCTTCATTGATCTTCTGCCGCTCTTCTCCTCTCTCGCGTAGGGGCTTTCATGCGCATCGTCTTCATGGGGACGCCGGATTTCGCTGTCCCCACCCTGACTGAAATCGTGGGACAGGGTCACGAGGTTGTGGCTGTCTATACCCGTGCGCCGGCTCCGGCCGGCCGGCGCGGGCTGGAGCTGGTGCCCTCACCAGTGCATCGTGTGGCCGAGCGGTTTGGGCTGAAGGTGCTCACACCCTCCACCCTGCGCACGGAAGAGGCGGCGGAAGAGTTCCGCGCCCATGATGCAGACGCCGCTGTGGTGGTGGCCTATGGCATGATTCTGCCCTTGTCGATTCTTCAGGCGCCCCAGCGGGGCTGTCTCAATCTGCATGGCTCCCTGCTGCCGCGCTGGCGTGGGGCGGCCCCCATTCAACGTGCCATCATGGCCGGTGATGCAGAGACGGGTGTGGCCGTGATGCGCATGGAAGAGGGGCTGGATACCGGCCCTGTCGGTCTTGTCGAGCGCATCGCCATCACGCCGGATATGACCGCCGGTGAATTGCATGACCGCATGATGGTGCTGGGGGCGGACCTGATGGTGCGCGCTTTGTCGGCGCTGGAGCGCGGTGGCCTGGCGCTGACCCCTCAGCCGGATGAGGGCGTGGCCTATGCGGCCAAGATTACCAAGGCCGAAACCCGGATCGACTGGTCGCGCCCCGCTCAGGAGGTGCATGACCATATTCGCGGCTTGTCGCCCTTTCCGGGCGCATGGTTTCCTTTCGGCCCACAGGAAAAGCGGGTGAAGGTGCTGCGCTCCACGTTAGCTGCAGGTTCCGGCGCGCCGGGTGAGGCACTGGATGATGGTTTGACCATCGCCTGTGGCTCGGGCGCGGTGCGGCTGGTGGAGTTGCAGATGGCCGGCAAACAGCCCATGGCGGCAGATGTGTTCCTGCGGGGCCATGCGGTGCCTGCGGGCACGTATCTGGCTTGAGCGGCCGGGCTGATGCCACGCTACAAGCTGACCATTGAATATGACGGCACGGCTTTTGCCGGCTGGCAGATTCAGGCCGATATGCCCACCGTGCAGGGTGTGTTGAGAGATGCTTTCGCGCGTTTCTGCGGGCAGAAGCTGCATGTGGCGGGCGCGGGGCGCACGGATGCCGGCGTCCATGCCACCGGGCAGGTGGCGCATGTCGATCTCGAGAAAGACTGGCGGGCCGATACGGTGCGCGATGCGATGACAGCGCATCTGCGCCCTCATCGTGTGGCCGTGCTGCATGTGGAAAAGGTGGCCGACAGTTTCGAGGCGCGCTTTTCCGCCGTGAAACGCCATTATCTCTATCGCATCATCAATCGTCGGCCGGATCTGGCGCTGGAGCGGGACAGGGCCTGGCGCGTGCCGCAGAAGCTGGATGCGCAGGCCATGGAAGTGGCGGCCAAGCGCCTGCTCGGCAATCATGATTTCACCACTTTCCGTGCTGCGGACTGCCAGGCCGCTTCACCTGTCAAGACGCTGGAGCAGTTGGATGTGAGCCGTGTGGGTGAGGAAATCCACATTGTCACCTCTGCGCGGTCTTTCCTGCATCATCAGGTGCGATCCATGGTGGGCTCGCTGATGCGTGTGGGTGAGGGGCGCTGGAGCGCGGATGATCTGGAAGCGGCGCTGAAAGCTGCTGATCGCAAGCGCTGTGGCCCCATGGCCCCGGCGGCGGGGCTCTATCTCACTCAGGTGGATTACTGAAGCGCGGCCGGGCCGGGTTGTGCCTATGGCCGCAGGTCTTCGGTCGTGTCCACATCCAAGCCAGCCATAGCCTCCAGTGGAAACAGGGCCTCTTCGGGCAGTTCCTGAAGGAAGGCCCGCGCTCCACGATCGCCCTCGGCGGTGCGGGCGGCCTCTTCATAATCAGCTTCCATTAGCAGAAGCGGCGGCAGGCGCACCCCATTGCTGATGCAGGCCGTGTTGCCGGGCCGGGCGAGAAGGCTTTTCAGCATATGCGGTGTCACATGGGGCATGTCGCCAAGGCAGATCAGTGCGCGCCCGGCTTGCCGGGCCTGCGCGAAGGCAATGGCTGCGCGAAAGGATGCGGCCATGGGTAGCCCCGGCGACAGGGGCAGGTTCTGCATGCCGGCAGGTAACCGGGCTGCAACCTCTTCAGATGAGGTGATGGCCGCGACGACATCACAGCCGCCCTCAAGGAGCGCCTCTGCGGCCCATGTCACCAATGTTCGTCCGCGATAGGGAGTCAAGAGCTTGTTTTCAGGACCGAACCGCCGGGAGAGGCCGGCGGCCAGAAGGATGCCGGCTGTCTTCATGATGGCTCCCCGGATCATGGCGCCCCGGTGAGGGGCTTCAGCCCTTGCTTTTCAGCGGAATAGGCTGGGCTGTGCCGGCTTCGTCCTCAATGGCGAAGCTGTAGCGGCCCTGCGCATCACGCGAGACGGCATAGGACAGGCGGCCGGTGACGCGGTTTTCGCCATCAAAGGTCAGCACCTTGGGGCGGATAGAGGGAATTTCTTCCTCCGACACATAAACCGAATTGCAGATGATGACCTCATCACCCGGCTGGCAGGTGCGGGCCGCCGCCCCGTTGAGCACGCAGCAGCGGGAGCCGCGCTCGCCCAGAATCACATAAGTGGAAATACGCGCCCCGGAATTGCGGTTCCAGATTTCCACGAATTCCATGGGCAGAATACCCGCTTCTTCGCAATGGTCGGGGTCGAGGGTGATGGAGCCGTGGTAGTTGAGGTCCGCTCCCGTCACGGTGATGCCATGGAGCTTGCCGGCAACAATCTTGCGCATTGCGTGCTGATCCAGTTCTCATGCGAACGGCCATGTCCGCACAGATGGCTGGCGGGGCCGGTTCTGACAGAAGCGCCGCCTGCCGAAGGGCCGCATGGCGCGCTGTCTATTCATGGGGGTCACCTAAACCACCCCTTTTCAGCGGTGGCAAGGCTTTTGCTGCGCTGCGCCAGCCGAAGAGGCGGAAGAACGCCGCCCGCGATTGCCCGCCACTTGCCCGCTACTTGCCCTCCATCAGTTGCCAGCCTGCCGGGCTGTGCCACCAGGTTGGGCAGTATCGCCCGCAGCATTGCTCTTGGGCATTGTTCTTGGGCATGAGGCTGGGCATGAGGCTGGGCCGGTAACATGGGGATGTAATTGTTGAACGATTGCCCACCTCTGTTTTACCGCTGCGCCTCGCTTCTTTCGTGATTGTCATGCTAGAGCACATCGCGAAATCACAGACATGAGGGTTGAGATGACTCACCCGGCTGCGCCCGAAGAAGCGCGCCCCCTTCGCGTTGGCGTTATTGGCGTCGGCATTATGGGTTCCAACCACGCCCGCGTGCTTTCCGCCCTGCCGGAAGCCGAGCTGGTGGCCGTGGCGGACCCGGATCAGGCCCAGGCCGAGCGTGTGGCCCAGTTTCTGGGCTGTGACGCTGTTTCAGACCATATGGACCTGCTGGCCCTGGGGCTGGATGCGGTGGTTGTCGCCGCCCCCACCCATCTGCACCATGATGTTGCGCTGGATGTCATCGGTTCGGGTACGTCAGTTCTGGTGGAAAAGCCCATCGCCTCTTCCGCCGAGGAAGGCCGGGAGATCGTCGCCGCCGCCAAGGCGAAGGGCGTCACCCTTATGGTGGGCCATGTGGAGCGCTTCAACCCCGCCGTGCGTGCGGTGAAGGAGGCCATTCGGGGCGAGCAGCTTTTGTCTGTCGCCATCACCCGCGTGGGACCGTTCCCGCCGCGCATGTCCAATGTGGGCGTGGTGGTGGATCTGGCGGTGCATGATATTGACCTGATCCGCTGGCTGACAGATTCCGACATTGTGGAAGTGCAGCCGTTGACCTCGGCCGCACTGGCCGAGCGTGAGGATATTGCGCTGTTGCAGTTCCGCACGGCCTCCGGTGTGCTGGCGCACATCAACACCAACTGGCTCACGCCCTTCAAGGCGCGCACGGTGCATGTGGCCACGGCCCGCAAATATGTCATTGGCGATCTCATCACCCGGCAGGTGACGGAGCATTTCGATTATCGCCCGGATGGCTCCTATTCAACCCGCCATCTGCCGGTGGCCTATGCCGAGCCGCTGCGCTCCGAGCTACAGAACTTTCTCAACGCCGTGCGCTCCGGCCAACAGCCGGAAGTCACGGGTGAGCAGGGTGTGGCCAGCATTGATATCGCCATGTCCTGCCTGCCGGGCCATGGCGCTGCCCGGCAGAATCAGGGCTGAGCTCCTTCTGCCCGTTCTTTCTGTCGTGGTGGCTTGCCGGGCGTTTCGCCCGTTGTTGCGCGCCGCCACGGCTTGACCGCTTCTTCGCGAGGATATGCCTCTCATGAGCACGCCGTCTTCTGCCCCCGCACCCATCCCCTTTATTGATCTGGCCGCCCAGCGCACCCGTCTGGGGCCGAAGGTGGATGAGGTGGTGCTGGATGTGCTCCAGTCCTGCCGCTTCATCAACGGCCCGCAGGTGGGCGAGCTGGAAGAGAAGCTGGCAGCCTTTGCCGGCTCGCGTTTCGCGGTGAGCTGCTCCAGCGGCACGGATGCACTGGCGCTGATTCTGATGGCGTGGGAACTGAAGCCGGGAGATGCGGTGTTCTGCCCGGCCTTCACCTTCTGCGCCACGGCCGAGGTGGTGCCGTGGGTGGGCGCAACCCCGGTGTTCGTCGATGTGAAGGCGGATACCTTCAACATGGACCCGGAGAGCCTCGAACTGGCCATCGCCAAGGCGCAGGAGCTGGGCCTGAACCCGAAGGTGGTGATCCCTGTCGATCTGTTCGGCCAGCCGGCGGATTATGATGCGCTTCTGCCCATCGCCGAAAAGCACGGGCTGAAGGTGCTGTGTGATACAGCGCAGGGTTTTGGCGGCACCTGGAACAACAAGCGCACGGGCTCTATCGGCCATGCCACGGCCACCTCCTTCTTCCCGGCCAAGCCGCTGGGGTGCTATGGCGATGGCGGGGCCATCTTCACCGATGATGAAGAGCTGGCAAAGGTTCTCAAGAGCCTGCGCGAGCATGGGCAGGGTGTGGATCGCTACCAGAATGTGCGCATCGGCATGACGGCGCGTCTGGATACGGTGCAGGCTGCCGTTCTGCTGGAAAAGCTGGCCATCTTCGAGGAAGAGATCGCCGCCCGCGAGCGCATCGCCCGGCGTTACAATGAAGCGCTGGCGGATGTGGCTGAAGTGCCAGCGGTGGATTCGCGTGCCGCCAGCGTATGGGCACAATATACCCTCAAGCTGCCGGCCGGCGTGCGTGATGAGCTGGCGCAGAAGCTGGGTGCGGAAGGCGTGCCGACCGCCGTCTACTACCGTGCGCCCATGCATCATCAGCCAGCTTACAGGGAATTCCCCACTGCGGCGGAGCGTTTGCCGGTGGCCGAGGATCTGTGTGCGCAGGTCATTTCCCTGCCCATGCACGCCTATCTCGATGAGGCTACGCAGGATCGCATCATTGCGGCGGTGCGCCGCGCGCTGGGAAAATGAGGCTGGATCACTGAAGCCGGGCTGCCGGAAGGCATTGCACCAGAACGGATATGAGGCGGGGGCCGGGCTCCCGCCTTTATTCATGCGCAGCCTGTTGCACAACTGGTCTGCCGGGAATGGCTTGTTCGCGCGGCGGCGCGCGGCTACATCTGGCACATGACAAGGAGGCCGCCATGCCCGTGAGCCATGCCACCGTTGACCCTGAAGAAGTTGCCCGTTTCAACGCGCTGGGAAAGCAGTGGTGGGATGAGAAGGGCAAGATGGCCCCTCTCCACGCCATGAACCCTTCGCGCCTCGCCTTTGTGCGGGATGCGCTGGTGCGCCATTTCGGGCGGGAGGGGCACAGCATGCGCCCGCTCGCCGGCCTGCGGGTGGTGGATGTGGGCTGTGGCGGCGGGTTGCTGAGCGAGCCCATGGCGCGCATGGGGGCCTCTGTCACCGGGATTGATCCGGCGCCGCGCAATATCGAGGTGGCCCGCAACCATGCCGAAGGGCAGGGGCTGGGTATCGAATATCTGCCTGTCACCGCGGAAGAACTGGCCGTGCGTGGCGCGCGCTTCAATGCGGTTGTGGCGCTGGAAGTGGTGGAGCATGTGGCGGATGTCGCCACCTTCATCCGCACCCTTGGCACGCTGGTGGATGAGGGCGGGGTGCTGGTGCTCTCCACGCTCAACCGTACGGCCAAGAGCTTTGCTCTCGCCATTGTGGGGGCGGAATATGTGCTGCGCTGGCTGCCGCCGGGCACCCATAACTGGGAAAAGTTCATCACCCCGGAGGAGCTGGAGGCGAGCCTCGCCGCTGCCGGCTATGAGGCCAAGGAGCGGGCCGGGCTGGTCTATAATCCGCTCAACGGCCAGTTCAGCCTCTCGGATGATCTGGCCGTGAATTATTTCATGGTGGCTCGCAAGGCCGGATGAAGCAATGCCGGATGCAGGCCTTTGGCCTACAGCATCCGGTCTGGCCCGGTTCCGGCGTCAGAATTGATCCTGCGGCCTGATGCCGGCCCGGTTGGTCCACCGCGCCGGCTTTCTCCACGACGCGGACGGGCGGCGTGGAGCATCATCAGTTCACCGACATTTTCCGGGGTCAGCAGGCCCACCAGTGCGCCCTGACCATCCACCACCCCCATGGCCGGGGCCTGACGGGCGGTGAGCTGCTTCAGCGCCACGCCCAGCGGGGCGCGGTCCGGTATGCGCGGCACATCCTTCAGCATTACCTCGACCACCGGCGTTTGCGGCCCCTGCGCCTTCAGCGCCTGTATCATCACATCACGAGTCAGCACGCCGCGCAGATGGCCGGCCCCATCCACCACCGGAAATTCCTTCTGCGAGGTGCGGATCAGCGCGTCAGCGGCGTCATCCACCGTGGATTGCGGGGTGAGGCGCTCGAATTGGGTAATCATCGCATCGGAGACGAGCAGCCCGCGTGAGGCGTCCTTCAACTGTTCCTGCCCGGCTTCCCCGGAGGCCGCGAGGAAGACGAACACGGCAATGATGATGAGCATGGGGCTGTAGAAAATCCCCAGTAGCCCCAGCGCAATCGCAAAGCCCTGGCCGATGGAGGCCGCCGTGGCCGTGGCCTGGCTGTGGCCCATCCTCATGGCCAGCAGCGCCCGCAGAACCCGCCCGCCATCCATGGGAAAGGCGGGGATGAGGTTGAACAGCACCAGAAACACATTCGCGCCCGCCAGCTTCACCAGCATGGAGGTGCCGGGGTCTTCGATTTTGGTGAGGTCATCCACATTCACTGTGGCTCCCAGCCAGATGAACAGCAGGGCCGCAATGGCCACATTCACCGCCGGGCCGGCCAGCGCCACCACCAGTTCCTCGGAGGGCTTTTCGGGCATGCGTTCAAGGCTGGCGATGCCGCCAAAGGGCCACAGGGTGATATCGGGCGTCTTCACACCATAATGACGCGCCGCGAAGGCGTGGCCCAGCTCGTGCAGCATCACGCAGCCGAACAGCAGCGCCACGAACAATACGCCCTGCCATGCCTCATTGGCCCCGCCAGACTGGTAATAGGCCGCCCAGATCCACACCAGAAACAGCAAAAAGGTGACATGGATGCGGATGGCGGTGCCGCCAATGCGTCCGATGGTGAGTGACCACGCCATATTGTTCTCCCCCGGCAATCCCTGACTGATACAGCATGTGAGCGGGGGCACAATATGGCGGGGCCCGTGCGGGCCGCCCCGGCCGGGGTGGCGTCTCTTGATGATAAGGTCAGCTTATTATATAAGTGACATTGAAATGGAACCGAAACACCCGCATACACACCCCACCCTCACCACGGAAGCCGGGCAGGAGCCCCCCATGCTGGGCTTCATGCTGGTGGAGGCCGCGCGTCTTTATCGCGCCCGGATGGATCTGGTGTTTGAGCGCGCTGGCCTCGGCCTCACGGCGGGGGAGGCGCGCACTCTGGTTTATGTGAACCGTTATCCCGGCCTGCGCCAATGCGTGCTGGCGGAGAAGATGAATGTGGAGCCCATGACGCTGGTGGGCTTTCTGGACAAGCTGGAAAAGCGCGACCTCGTCGCCCGCCAGGTGGACCCGAGGGACAGGCGCGCCAAGGTTGTCACTCTCACACCGGCTGCGCGTCCCTATCTGGAACAGGTTCTGGACATGACAACCAGCGCTCGGGCCGAGGCTCTGGAAGGGCTGAGCCCGGCGGATCAGGACATGCTTGTCCGCATTTTGCAGCAGATCAGCGGCAATCTTGCGCGGCCCGCGCGAGAAAGGGCGAGATCGTAAGGGGAAGCCATGAGGACGGCGGTGCAGGCATTGCGCGACAAGGCGCCATCTTCTCCTTCAAAGGGGGCTTCTGCCCGCCGGGCCGGTCAAAAGGCTCCGACAGGTCAAAAGGCATCGGCGGGGCAGCCGGGAGGTGCCGGTGGCGGGGTGCCCACGCCCCTCATGTCCGAAATGCGCGTGGCGGTGATTGCGGCTGCGCTGGTCACGATCGGGCCGGTGACGCTTTCCATGTACACGCCGGCCATGCCGACGCTGGTGGAGGCTTTCGGCACCACGCAGAATATGGTGAAGGCGACCCTCACGGTGTTCTTCCTTGGCTATGCCTTCTCGCAACTGGTGTGCGGGCCGCTTTCGGATGCCTTTGGCCGCAAGCCGGTGGCGCTGGGTTTTTTCGGCACCTATCTGGCCGGCAGCCTTGTGGCGGTTACGGCCACATCCATGGAATGGCTGATTGCCGGGCGGCTGTTGCAGGGCGTGGGTTGTGCGGCGGGCATCGCCATATCACGCGCCATTGTGCGCGATCAGTATGTGGGCCAGGCTTCGGCGCGGATCATGAATCTCGTCGGCACCATGCTGGCTATCGCACCGGCGGTTTCTCCCACCATTGGGGGGCTGCTGCTGGGGGTGGTGAGCTGGCATGGTATCTTCGCCCTGATGTGTCTTTACGGGCTGTTTCTGGTGCTGGTTCTGGTGCTGATGGTGCCGGAAACCAATCGCAACAAGAATGCCGCCCTGATGCGCCCGGTGGAAATCATCCGCAGCTATGGGCAGTTGCTGGCGGATCGTAGCTTCATGCGTGCGGGGCTGGTGATTGGCGCGACGCTGGGCGGCATCTACACCATGGCCTCTCTGGTGCCCTTCGTTCTGATCGACACGGTGGGGCTGAGCCCGGTGCAGTTCGGCATGGCCATGCTGATGCAGACCGGAGCCTTCATGGGCGGCACGCTGGTGACAGGCCGTTTGCTGCGCAGATATGGCGCGATGCAGCTTGTGCTGCCGGCACTGGTGCTGGTGCTGTGCGGGGCCGCAGGGCTGGGAGTTGGCCTGCGGGTGGTGGAGCCCTCCGTTCTTTCGGTGATGGGGGCCATTGCCCTGTGGGCCTTCGGGGTGGCCATGCTGATGCCCGGTTGCACCACGGCGGCGCTGGCCAATTTTCCACATATTGCCGGCGCGGCCTCCGCGCTCACCGGCTTCATGCAGATTGGCGGCGGCATGTGCGGCACCTTCGCGGCCCTGCTGTTTCCAACCCCGTTGGCGGCATTGATGACCCTGCTGCCCATCATGTGCCTGATCGCGCTGGCGGCTTATGGATTGCTGCGCCCGCTTTCCAGTGGGCAGGAGGGAGAGGGTGCGGCCACGGCCGGCCCTCTTATGGATGCGACCGATCTGGAACTGGCGGCAGATCCGCTGGGCGTGGTGGGGGCGGCTGGCGATGAAATCGAAGCCGGTACTTTCCGTCGGAATGAAAAACAACAGATGAATTGAGGTTTTCGGCCAGAAAGGTGAATGGGGCGAAGAAAACATGGCGCCCATCCACAATGGTCGCAAAGTGTCATCTCTCCGTTGAGAGAGGGCCCTATGGTCCGCGCCGAACGAAGCGGGCGAAGGTGCGCCGATGTCTTCGAGAGGCTTTTGAACCATGATCGGGCGACATTCCATCCTTTTTCTGTGCCGGGACAATGCCGGTATCAGCCTGATGGCTGAAGCCATTGCTATGCATGTTTCCGCGCGGCTGAACCTGAATTTGCGAGCCTTCAGCGCAGCGGCCGGCCAGACTGCGCCGGTAGATGTGGTGGCGCTGGAATGTTTGCATGAGGCCGGCGTGCCGGCCGATGGACTATCTTCCAAGCCTCTGGAATTGTTTGCACTTTCCGGTGCGCCACGGGTGGATGTCGTGGTGCCGCTGGTCAAGGGGGCGCACCATGTGTCAACAGGTCATCCTTGGTTGCATCGTTTGCGGTTGCGGGCCATGCGGTTTGAAGATGCGGCGCTGATGGCGGACGCTCATGCGCGCCGGCTGGCCTATCGCAATCTTCTGCCTGCGCTGCGACAGGCGATTCTGGAACTGGCTCCTCTGGAAGGGGCGGGTATGGCCCAGGCCGCGGCCTGAACGGTGAAGGGGCCGGCTTGCGGCCTTGTTCTGTACTGTTTTGTGCGGTTTGATGAAGATGGACAGGGCCGGCAGTGTCCCGCCGCAGAAAAAGGGGTGCAGCATGTCCAAGAAGAAAAACAAATCTGACGGGAAGAAGAGCCGGGTGATAGATCAATCCACCACTGTTGTGACTGCGCCGCCACTGGTGTGCGCTCTGACTGCTGTGCTTGATAAAGTTCGAGCAGCTCAGCTTGATCCTGATGCGGTGGAAATGGTGCATGATGCCCGCAAGGCGATGAAGGAATATCGTGCCTTGCTGCGGCTCATTCCGGGGCAGGATGCGCGACAGGCGCGCCATGAAGTGGCCGCCGCCGCCCGCGGCCTTGCCCATGCGCGAGACCGGGCAACCGCGCAGGAGGCCTTGCAGATGCTGCAACAGGCCGGTCTGGCCCGCGAGGAAGATATCGCCCTGGCGCAGAAGGCCATCGGGGCGGACCATGACGACGCTCAGGAGGCAGATCACCTGCGGGAATTGCTGCGCATCTTCCTGGAAGATGCCGATGCGCGTCTGGCCATGGGGCTGGCCCGGCAAGCGGCTGAGGCGGATCTGGTCTCAGGTTTGCGGCGGGCTTATCGTGCTGCCCGCAAGGCTGATTTCGCAGAGGACAAGGAGACAGGTCGCGCTGCTCCCCATGCTATGCATGAGGCGCGCAAGCGGGTGGTGACGCATCGCTACCAGATGAGCTTCGTGGCGGCGTGGTTCGGTGGCAAGGGCTCAAAGCGGGCCATTCGCGCCCAACGTCTGCGCGACGCATTGGGAGCTTATCAGGATATTGAAACCCTGCGCCCTCTGCTGGATGCTGTGCGGGCAGATGTGCCGGAAGGCACGCTCGCACGTCTGGAGCGGGCCATGAAGCGCTTGCAGAAGAGGCTGGAGAAGCAGGCGCGCAAGCAGCATGCGCGGCTATTCCGTCGTTCTTCCCGTGGTTTTGCCCAGCATATTCAGCCGTTGGGCACACCGACACCCCCGCCGCGCATACGCACTGCGGCGGATTGGCATGTGCTGCCGGCGGAGGCGATGGAGGTGCTGCCGGCGGAGGAGATGGACGCGTTGCCGGCGGAGCCGGGTGATGGCGAGCTGGAGAAGCCCTTGCCTGATGCGGATGGAACGCCGGATACAGGGCGGGAATAAGCCCGCGCTGTTGGTCTGGTCTTCGCGGATATCAGCTGGATCATTGGGCCTGAAAGATGGAAGCCGATACTTTTTCACCGGCTTCCGTCATGTTGTTTTTTCCGTTTAAGCTGGCGGGCCAACCCTGAGCTTATTGCGGGCGGGTTCGCTCGGTCCAATCGGCGAAACTGTCGATTATGGTCTTGAGGAAGCTCCGCATATTGTCCTGTTTTACTTTGCCTTCGGCATCCAGCGCATCATTCACATGGCCGATATAGGCTTCCGGCTGTTGCATCACCGGCATATCCAGAAACACCAGAGACTGGCGCAGATGGTGGTTTGCGCCGAACCCGCCCATGCCTCCCGGTGAAACGCTGACAATGGCGCAGGGCTTCTTGCTCCAAACGCTGTGCCCATAGGGGCGGGAGCCAACATCCAGCGCGTTTTTCAAAGAGGCGGGTACGGAACGGTTATATTCCGGGGTCACGAACAGCACCGCATCCATCTGTGCAACCTCTTCGCGGAAGCGCTGCCAAGGGGCGAGGGGCGTAGCCTCATCCAGATCCGGATTATAGAGCGGCAGATCACCCGTTTCGATGATGTTCAGCTCAAGTTGCGGGGGCGCGAGTTCTTTCAGGGCCAAAGCAATGGCGCGGCTGAAAGCCCCTTTGCGGAGGCTTCCGACGATAACGGCAATGCGGAGAGACATGGAAAAACTCCTGATTGTCCGTGATGGTGATTTGATCTTCTGGCAAGGCGCATCTTCTGTCACCAGAAAATGGCAGGCTCTTCAGGTCTTCTCTGGAGTCAGAGGCTGTCCACGACGCCGCCATCCACACGCAGGGCCGCGCCTGTGGTGGCAGAAGCCTGGGGCGAGCAGGCATAGCTCACCATATGGGCGACCTCTTCCACCGTGGCCGCGCGGCGGATGATGGAGGAGGGGCGGTTCGCCATCACGAATGCGGCGGCCACTTCTTCCAGTGATTTTCCGGTCTTTTCCGCTTCGGGTGCAAGCATCGCGGCCAGCCCTTCCGAAAGGGTGGGGCCGGGTAAAACGGCATTTACGGTCACTCCCGTGCCGGCCATCCGTTTGGCCAGCCCGCGCGAGATGGAGAGAAGGGCTGTTTTTGTGAAGCCGTAATGGATCATGTCCGCCGGAATGTTGAGGGCGGATTCGGAGGAGATGAAAACCACCCGGCCCCAGCCCTCCTGCGCCATGCCCGGCAAATAGGTGCGCGACAGCCGCACGCCGGACATGACATTCACCTCAAAGAAGCGGCTCCACTCTTCATCCGGCGTTTCAAAGAAATCTTGCGGGCCATAAATGCCGAGATTGTTCACCAGAATATCACAGGCAGGATGCGCCTTCACCAGCGCGGCGCAGCCTTCCGCATGGCCCAGATCGCCGACATGGCCATGGATCTGCGCCCCCGGCACATGTTCAAGAATGGCTGCGCCTGCCCGTTCGACAGAAGTGGAACTGCGGCCATTCACCACCACGGTTGCGCCGCAGGCCGCCAGCTCCCGCGCACAGGCCAGCCCGATACCCGCCGTGGAGCCGGTCACGATGGCGCGTTTGCCGGAAAGGTTGATTTGCATGGTGTTCCTCCCTCTGCACAGGCGGATTCATGTGCGAGCATCAGCATGCGGCCTGCTCGCCATCATGCCCCGCGCCATCAGATAAGCACAGCATGTGCTGAAGGCGCGAGGGGTATCCTGTTATCTGGCCTGTGCGGAGGAGGGGGCTGGGGGGCTGTGTTCAGATGGCGTGTCGATTGGCCGAAGCGCCGAAATGCTCCACATAGCGGGAGCTGAGCGCTGAAACCGGCAGGATGATGAGCACATCCGTGGTGCCAAACTGATAATCGACAACCGCGCCATCGCCCACATGGCCGCCCAGCCGCAGATAGCCCTTCACCATGGGTGGCAGTTTCAGGAAGGCTGCCTTGGGAGAAATCTGGTCCTTCGGCATGCGGTTCATGTCCACATAGCGATTATCCACCGCGCGGGCGCGCCATTCTTCCGGTGCCAGAGCATTGTGGTGGAGGAAGGAAAGGGGCAGGGCCAAGGCGTCCGGGTCTGTACCTTCAAGGCTGGCGCAACCGAACATGGCCTCGATCTTGTTGCGCAGCACATAGGTCCAAATGCCGTGCCACAGCAGTTCCACCGTGCGTTTGTTGCGGTGGGATTTCAGCACGCAGGAGCGGCCCAGTTCCAGAAACCGCACATGCGGGTGGGTGGCGATGACGCTGTTCACGTCAAATTCGCTCTGGGTGTAGAAACCGCCATGGCGCATGGCCATATCCTGCCGCAACAGGCGATAGGTGCCGACCACCTTTGGACGCTGGCGGCCCAGAACCATTTTGCCGGCGTCATAATCCAGCACGAGAAGATGTTCGCAAATGGCGTCGAAGCTATCCATGTCGCGCCGGGTCAGGCGGGCGGTTGCATCCGGCTGGGCTGACATTTCCTCATAGAAAACCTGATAGCGCAGTTTCTGCGCGCGGCGCACATCACGGGCACTGCGGGCCAGACGCACCTCAAGCGGCCCGATCCGCCCGAGAACCAGAGATTCCTCGTGAGATGGCAGGGCGGCGCGATGACGAATGCCGGAATAAGCTCGCAGATCTTCCACCAGCTTGCGCGGTGCGCTCAATGCGGGCTGCACGAGCACGGGCGGTTCATAAGCATAGGCGAGGGCGGCATCATTGCGAAAGGGAGACATGGTGCGCGCATCCTCCAGCGGGGCGGCAGTGTTCAGCAAGGGTTGGCGGGCAGCATTCTCATGCCTGCCATTGAGGTGTGACCTTGAAGAGGGCACAGGAGCGGGATGAGTCTGCATGGGTGGTGCGCCATATGCGCCCTCCGGGCTGGAAGGCATGTGATCGAAGCCTTTCATGCAACGATCCCTTCCCCGCTGCTATGGAAGATCCCTGCCATCTCCACACCGCCCCAACCTTGCTGGTTTTTCCGCATTCTTTCTGGCCGTCTGCGGCGTCGCTTCAAAGCATCGCCCTACGGAACGGCACGATGCGGGAAGAGCCCGCTCTTGCCGACATGAACCTATCAAACACCATAGTTTTCATACGCCATTGTGACAATGCCCCTAGGTGATGTCCGCCCATGACGGGGCGCTTGAACAGTCTGTGTGCTTTGCCGGCAACTCATCTTTTGTTGTCAGGCTCTTCAGGAGCATGCAGTTTATCTGCCGGCAAGTGCTTCGACAGATTGCCATCCAGGCAGGTCCAGCTTGCCGATTGGGGGACATGATGAACAAAGCGCAGAAGCTTCTGATTGCGGGTTGCGTGGCCGCCTTGGCCGGGCTGGGGGCTGTGCAGGGGGCCTTGGCCCAGACCATGCCATCTCCGGCCGAGACGGATGTGGTGATTTTCGGTGATATTGGCGCGGTGAAGGTGCTGACCTATCCGGCGCGCTTTGTTTCCGCCAATCTTGAAACCCGCGAGGCGGTGTTTGAAAGTGCTGATGGCAAGCGCTGGGAAATCGTGGTGCCGCCGGGTGTGGCGGATCTTGCCGCCTTGCAGAACAGTGAAAAGTTGACTGTGCGTCTGCTGCCGGCAGTGGTGACGAATATTGCCAAGGCGCAGAGCGGCAAGCCGGGTGAGGTGATGAATCAGACGGTGGTGAATGATGGACTGCCGGGCCTGCCTGAAGGCTATGGCCTGCTGAGCGTGACGTTGACGACCCCTTTCATCGGTATTGAGCCGGAGACGGGCTCCATCACGTTTGAAGGGCCGGATGGTCAGGTGCGCACCATGCGCGTGTTTGACGCCAAGGTTTTGCAGATTCTCAAGACCATGGATCCGGGTGATCTGGCGCAGATCAGCTATATGGAAGGTCTTTCCATCACCACGCCGTGATGCGGGGTTGCAGAAGATCTTGTCTGTTGTGGCCCCATGCCAGTTGTGGCGTGGGGCCGATTGTTGGGCCTGAGAGATTGCGCCGCATTTTTCAGGCTGCCGCGCGTGAGCGTTCCGCAGCGGGGCGATAGGCTAGGGCTTCGGCGAGATGGACGCGCCCCACACCGTCCGCACCGGAAAGATCCGCCAGAGTTCGCGCCACCTTCAGCACACGATGATAGCCGCGCGCTGTCAGCTGCATGGTGTCGGCGGCATCGCGCAGTAAACTGGCCCCACTGTTTTCCAGCCGGGCGGCCTCTTCCAGCAGTGGGCCGGAGGCTTCGGCATTGGTGCGCACATCCGGCCGGCCCAGAGCAGCATAGCGCTCTGCCTGCACATGGCGCGCTGCCGCCACACGCGCCGCCACGTCTCTGGAGCCTTCGGAGGGGGCGGGCCGCACGAGATCGGCCGCGCTGACGGCCGGTACATCCAGATGAATGTCGATGCGATCCAGAAAGGGGCCGGAGAGGCGGGCCTGATAATCCTCTGCGCAGCGTGCGCCGCGCTTGCATGTGAAGCCGGGCTCGCCCGCTCGTCCACAGCGGCAGGGGTTCATGGCCGCAACAAGCTGAAACCGCGCCGGATAGCTGACCCGGTGATTGGCGCGCGAGATCAGAACCTCGCCCGTTTCCAGCGGTTGGCGCAGCGAATCCAGAACCTGAGGCGAAAATTCGGGCAATTCATCGAGAAACAGCACGCCGTAATGGGCCAGCGAGGCTTCGCCCGGCCGGGCACGTGCGCCGCCTCCTACCATGGCCGCCATGCTGGCGGAATGATGCGGTGCGCGGAAGGGGCGCTGGCTTACCAGTGCGCCATCGCGGATAGCCCCGGCTACCGAGGAGACCATGGAAACAGAGAGCATTTCTGCCGGGGACAGAGGTGGCAGAATGGAGGGCAGGCGCTGCGCGAGCATGGATTTGCCTGATCCCGGTGGCCCCACCATGAGCAGATTGTGCCCACCGGCCGCGGCCACCTCCAGCGCGCGCTTCGCGGTTTCCTGCCCTCTCACATCCCGCAGGTCGGGCAGGGCGGCATTTTCGGGGTGGGTCTGTGGGCTGGGGCGCGTGAGAGCCTGTCGATCCGTGAGATGATTGACCAGTTCCAGCAGCGTGGCCGGGGCGAGAATGTCCATATCCGGGCTCGCCCATGCCGCTTCCGCGCCGCAGCCTGCCGGGCAGATCAGCCCATGGCCGCGCGCATTGGCTCCTATGGCCGCCGGCAACGCACCGGTGACGGGTGCGATGGACCCATCCAGCCCCAGCTCTCCCAAAACGGTGAACCCGCCCAGCGTTTCGCCGGGAATGGCCTCAATCGCGGCCATCAGCCCCAAAGCGATGGGCAGATCATAATGAGAGCCTTCCTTCGGCAGATCCGCCGGGGCAAGGTTGATGGTGATGCGTTTGGCGGGCAGCGCCAGACCTGATGCGGAAAGCGCCGCGCGCACCCGCTCGCGCGCCTCGCTCACGGCCTTGTCCGGCAGGCCCACAATGGTGAAGGCAGGCAGGCCGGAGGCCACATGCACCTGCACATCCACGGGGCGCGCCTCCACCCCTTCAAACGCCACCGTCGCGATACGCTGGATCACCACCCGACCCCGTTCTTGCGAAACCGTTTCCTCAGGTAGCGCATTGGTTGTGTTCAGGCAAGAACGAATTGTGAACAAAATAGTTGCGACCGCAGAGAGCGGAGCGTACACCCAAAGAAGTCTATTCATGCCGCATCAGCAAGAGGAGTGCTGAAATGGGTGGTGCATCTTCTGATTCTCCCTCTGCCGCCCAGGCTTTGCACTATCTTGTGGAGCGGCAGTTCGGCCCGCAGGCGCAAGCCTATGTGGCCAGCGCCGTGCATGCGAAGGGGGAGGATCTGGAAGCGCTCGGCATTCTTCTGGAGCAGATGCGCCCGGTCCGTTTTCTGGATCTGGGGTGCGGCGGCGGCCATGTCAGTTTTGCGGCTGCGCCTCATGCGGGGAGCGTGGTGGCTTATGATCTGTCAATGCAGATGCTGCAAGCCGTTGCCTCGGAAGCTCTCCGGCGCGGGCTGGGCCATGTGTCCACGCAACAGGGTGTGGCCGAAGCCCTGCCTTTTGCCGATGAGTCCTTCGACATGCTGGCCTCGCGCTACAGCGCCCATCACTGGCGCGATGTGGCTGCGGGCCTGCGAGAGGCCAGACGGGTGCTCAGGTGCGGTGGTGCGGCCATTTTCATGGATGTAGTTGCACCGGAAATGGCCGTGGCAGACACTTTCTTGCAAGCCGTGGAATTGCTGCGAGACCCCTCCCATGCCCGTGATTACAGCCGTACGGAATGGGAAAGACACGCACAGAACGCCAGCTTCCAGATCAAGTCGGTGACGCCGCGCCGTCTGACGCTGGAATTTTCAAGCTGGGTGGCGCGCATCCGCACGCCGGCCCTTCATGTGGAGGCCATACGCGCTCTGCAACAGGCGGCCAGTGATGAGGTGGTGCGCCATTTCGCGATCCAGCCTGATGGCACCTTCACCGTGGATACGCTCAGCCTTGAACTGCGGGCGGTCTAGCCGGCCTTATTTTTTCTCCAGCATCAACTGGCCTTCCTTGCGCAACATGGGCTCGGCCTTGCGGGCCAGCATGTTGAGCAGTGTGGGCAGTTCCATGCTCAGATGTATGGTGTCTTCCGTCACATCCAGTGTGCCGGTTGCGGTTTTGCCCAGAGCGATAATGCGGAAATCCAGATGGGAAGCGTCCCACTGTTCCTCGGCAATGGTGATGTAGCTGCCGAAGCGGGCGCGCACGGTGGAAAGTCCGGTCTGAATGCGCCGGGTGGCTTCCGCCTGTCCGAGGCGGTGAGGGAGGGAAACCTTGAAAGGGCTGGCCATTTCGGAACCGTAGATATGCGGAACGGGAAGGGCGGGCCGCCATGTTCACGGCCCGCCGGGAGAGGGATGCGGGATCAGTCCGGCTTGGAGCGGGTGATGTCGCCAGTCTCGGGGTTTACCTTCGCGTCCAGATGGCGGCCAGTGCGGTCTGTCAGCTCCACCTCATAACCATTCTGCTCGGTTTCCACCTTGCGGACGATATAGCCCTGCTTTTCCAGCTGGCCGGCAATCTGCGCCACGGTTTTCCATTTTGGATCAGCGGGCTGGTTGGCGCGGCCCTTGGTGCGGCTGCGGAGCAGTTCGCCGGTGGTAGGATTTACCCGGACATCCAGAATATTGCCGTCGCGATCCACCAGCTCTGCCTCATAGCGGTCACGCTCCACTTCGATCTCCAGAACGCGAAAACCGTTTTCTGCGAGATGGGTGGCGATGTCGGACAGGGAGCGCCAGTTCTGAACCTCTCCTGCGGCTTTTTCTGCGGGTGCCATGGCGGGCTGGGCCAGCGCCGGCGCGCACAATGCCGCCGAAAGTGCCAGAGCCATGCAGAAGGTGCGGCGGGGGTGGATCGCAGAAATGTTCACGGTGCGGCTCCTCAGCTTCAGTGGGTCACCTTCCGTCTCACGACGGGCGCGAAAGCAGGCAGACCCGGAAGATATGGGGGCGGCGGCGCGGTCTCGAAAGGGCCGCGCCGCCGGTTTCAATCACCGCAGTTTCAACTGCGGCGCTTGTCCTCGATACGATCCCAGATCTGCGCGGCAATATCGGGGCCGCCCAGGCGCTTGATGGCGCGCAGCCCCGTGGGAGAGGTGACATTGATCTCTGTGAGATAGCCGTCAATCACATCAATCCCGACGAAAATCTGCCCCATCTCGCGCAGGGCCGGGCCGATGCGGGCGCAGATTTCCTTTTCCCGATCGGTGAGGTCGGTGGGGTGGGCCGCCCCGCCGCGCACCATGTTGGAGCGCAAATCGCCCTCGCCGGGTACACGGTTCACCGCGCCGGCGGCCTCGCCATCCACCAGAATGATGCGTTTGTCGCCATGCTTTACCTCCGGCAAAAAGCGCTGCACCACCCATTGTTCGCGGAAGGTGGTGGCGAACAGGTCATAGAGCGAGCCGAAATTGAGGTCATCTGCGGTGAGCCGGAACACCGCCGCGCCGCCATTGCCATAAAGCGGCTTCATCACCACATCGCCGAACTCGGCCCGGAAGGCCTTGATCTCATCCAGATCGCGGGTAATCAGCGTGGGCGGCATCAGGTCTGGAAATTCAGTGACGAAAATCTTTTCCGGGGCATTGCGCACATGGGCGGGGTCATTCACCACCAGCGTTTTCGGGTGGATGCGCTCCAGTAGATGGGTGGCGGTGATATAGGCGAGATCGAAGGGCGGGTCTTGTCGCATCAGCACCACGTCCATCTCATCCAGCGCCATGCGCTGCTTTTCGCCGAGCTGGAAATGCGCGCCGGCTTCATCCCTCACGGCCAGCGGTTCCAGCGTGGCGAACACCTTGCCATCACGCATGGCGAGGCGGTCTGGCGTGTAGTGGAACAGGCTGTGGCCGCGGGCCTGTGCTTCCAGCATCAGGGCGAATGAGGAATCGCCGGCAATGTTGATGGCGGCGATATGGTCCATCTGGACGGCGACCTGAAGCTTCATCTCTCTCTCCGGGCGGATCGGGGCAATAATGGAAAGGGGTAGGGTGTTCAGCCCGTACAGTCGAATGCACCGGGCAGGTGGCGCAAGGCACCATTGCGGGCGATCAGTATGGCGTCAAAGCGCATATCGAGCCCGGACAGTTCCGGCTGGCTGGCGAGGAAACATTCTGCTGCCGCGACAATGCGGCCACGCTGGCGTTGGCTGAGGGATGCGGCCGCCGCATCCACGCTGGTGCGCTGCTTCACCTCGCAGAAGATGAGCAGATCACCCTTGCGGGCGATCAGGTCGATTTCCCCGGCGGGTGTGCGCAGGCGGCGGGCCAGAAGACTGAAGCCTTGCGCGGCGAGAAATGTGCCGGCCTGCTCTTCTCCGGCCAGACCGCGGGCATTGGCGGCGCGACGGGCAGCACGCCTGTTCCGCGCCTGCCGCGCCTCGGGCGTATCCGGTGAGATTCCGGGTTGGCCGGGCGGTGTGGCGGCTTCAGCCATTCTCGGGCTCTGCCGGGGCGGAGGTGGCCTTGCGCCCCTCGGTCAGGGCTAGGGCGCGGGCGTAAACATCCCGCTTGGGGCGTCCTGTCATGGCGGTGACGGCCGCCACCGCATCCTTGAGGGAAGATTGCGCCAAAGCGCGGGTCAGGGCCGCATCCACATCGGCGTCACCCGCTGCTTCTTCCAGTGGCGGGCCGACCACCAGCACGATTTCACCCTTCGGCGCATCGGCTCCGGCATAATGGGCGGCGAGTGTATCCAGTGTCTCGCGCCGAACCTCCTCGAAGGTCTTTGTGAGTTCACGGCAGACAGCGGCGGGGCGGGGGCCCAGCTTCGCCGCCAGATCTGACAGGCTTTCGGCCAGTCGCGGCCCGCTTTCATAAAACACCAGCGTTGCCGGCACATTGGCGAGCGCCGTGATGCGATTGCGTCGCTGCCCGGCCTTGGGGGGCAGAAACCCATCGAACAGGAAGCAATCGGTTGGCAGGCCAGCGGCCACTAGAGCTGCCAGCAGGGCCGATGCGCCCGGCAGAGGGTGTACCTTGTGGCCGGCGCGGGCGGCTTCCACCACCAGCTTGTAACCGGGATCCGACACCAGCGGCGTTCCGGCGTCGGAGATCAGCGCCACGCGCTCCCCGGCCTCCAGCTTCGCCAGCAGGCGCGGGCGGGCGCTGGCTCCATTATGATCGTGATAGGGCACCAGAGGGGTGGAAATGCCATAGCGTTCCAGCAGGCGGCGCGACATGCGTGTGTCTTCGCAGGCGATCACATCCGCGCCGGCCAGTGTTTCCAGCGCGCGAATGGTGATGTCTCCCAGATTGCCAATGGGGGTGGCCACCACATGCAGGCCGGGTGAAAGGGCCGGGGCCTTCACCTGCGTGCCAGCCAGCAGAAAGCTGTTCTGGCCGTCATCTGTGGAGGTGGAAGAGGCAGAATGCCGGGAGGGGGCATGCGACGATGCGGAGGTGCTCATGTGCCTAACATAATCCCCGGACGTGACATTGGAAACGCCCCCCGGATGCCCTGCGGAAAGAATGCGGCCTGTGCGGAAGGGGGCTCCCTTCCGCCGACCTTCGGATTTCAGCGCCCGTCCACCCCGTCACGGATGGCGCGCAGGCGCGGATACAGATCCGGGAAATCATCTTTCCGGGTGATGGCGACCATGCGCAGATGGCCGGTCTGGCCGAAGCGAATCCACTGCACCACCTTCACCGGCTCTCCGGTCTTGGCGTCCACCGCATTGGCCATGATCTCGAAGCTGCGCACCTGATTGATGCGCAGCGGCTCGGCCCGCTCGATGCGTACATCCTTCAGGCCCGGAACTGTGGCCAGGGCGCGGATGGAGAATTGCCGGCGTTCATCTTCTCGCGGTGCGCCGGGGGCGACGGAAATCACGAAATAGGGCTGCTTGGCGCCCTCCAGAATATTATCCGGCCCCTCAGTGAGAATGGCTGTGGTGCCGCCCAGCGTGCGCAGCACCCGGAAGCCGGCCAGATCCTTCATGGTGAAGGGCAGGGCGGCGACCTGATCCTGAGGGGAGCGGAAGGAGAGGGTGGAGAGCGCCGCCCGCACATCCGCATCACTCAGCTTGTCGCCTTCTCCATTGGCTGATTGCACCGTTACCAGAGAGGTGAGCATGTCCGTGCCCACCAGCAGTATCCATTTATGCGCGGTCAGCGGGCCGGCTGTCTGGGTGCCGCTGATGAGCACGGCCTTCGCATCTGGCAGGTTCTTCAGCTTGAAGGGCGTGCGGGAGGTGACGCGGATGCCCTTGGCGGCCAGCGCGGTATCGGTAAAGCCGGCCTCGACCTGCGGATAGGCTTCAGGCGGCAGGTCGACGATGAGAATGGAAGCCTTGAGCTTCTCACTTTCGAAGCCGCTGAACTTGTTGCTTTCCACCATGCCGGCCGGTGGCACCATGCCCACCACCGAGCCGCGTGGATAGGTGATGTCTTCCGCCAGGGCCGGGCTGTTCCACAGCAAACAGGCGCCAAGCGCCACCATCGCCAGCCGGGAAAGGCCGAGACGGATGAGGCCGGAGCGGGTGGTGCAGGGTGCTGCGGAAGCTGAAGAGGCGGTACCGGGCACAGTGGCGCCAGAAAACATGGGCAACTCCGGGTCAGGGCCGGGCTGCGCGCAACCCGACAATATCAAATCACCAGATAAACAATGGCAGTATTGTTGCAAAAACAGGGCGGGGCCGTTTTGTGAGGGCCTGAAAGCTGAATATTTCGCTTTTATCTGATGCGACATGACAGTTCAGGACATTTTCAGACTGTTTCAGTCCACATGAACCCGTCGCAAGGTGAGATTGAAGCGCCCGCCTTCGGCCAGCAGGGTGGATGAGGACGGAAAAATCCGGTCTACTCCGTGAAAAGCCAGCCGGCTGGGGCCGGACAGCACGAAAACATCTCCCGATTCCAGCCGGAAGGATTGGGTTGGTGCGTGCCGCTCCTCTCCGCCCAGACGGAACAGGGCGGTATCCCCCAGCGAGATGGAGAGCACCGGGGCGGTGAGATCATCTTCATCGCGATCCTGATGCAGACTCATGCGGGCATCCGGGCTGTAGTAATTGATGAGGCAGGCTTCCGGCGGGCGGGTTTCCGGCGCGGTGAAGCGTGCCCAGATTTCCAGCAATGTGGCCGGCATAAGAGGCCAGGATTGGCGGGTCTGGGGATGAAAGCTCTGGTAGCGATAACCGGCCGTATCTGAAACCCAGCCCAGTGGCCCGCAATTGCTCATGCGGACGGAGAAGCTCTTGCCGGTGCGCGGCATGGTGGGGGTGAAAAGCGGAGCCTCGGCCAGAATCGCCCGGATCTCTCCCAGAAGCGCTTCCTGCGCCGTCCGGTCCAGTGCGCCGGGAAACCAGAAAGCACCGGGAGCGGGAACAAGGCGCGTCATGCTGGGCTCCATCTGCGGGGCGTCGGGGCGCGGTCTCCGGCAGCCTGCATTTCGCCCGTGTCGTAGAACGGGCGCGCCATGTCACAGGCCTTCTGGATATCGGAACATATTTTCAGGACAGCGCAACACAAAGATGCTCTAAACGCAGCGTGAGCATGAGCCGCGCGGTCTTGAGATGCGCCCGGCCAACTGGGGGAGAGGTCCATGTCTGACGAGGGCGTGATGTCTTATCATGGCAAATTCTACTGGAATGAACTTCTGACCGACGATGTGGAGAAGGCGCTGGCCTTCTACGCGGAAACGCTGGGCTGGACCTTTCAGGAAATGCCCATGGAAGGCGAAGAGGGCTCCTATTTCGTCGCCATGATGGATGATGAACCCGTGGCCGGCCTGATGGACAAGACCGGCATGGTGCCGCCTTCCGTGCCGCCGCACTGGTTCAGCTACATCAATGTGGATGATATTGACGCCCGGCTGGAAAAGCTGGTGGCTGCCGGCGGGCAGGTTCTGCGTGAGCCCTTCGATGTGCCGGGCATTGGGCGCATCGCCATTGTGGCGGATGCCACAGGTGCATCCATGGGCTGGATGACCGCCGAAGAGGGCGATGAGGATGAAGACGAGGACTGAGGGCTCGGCCTTCACTGGCGGGCGATTTGCCGTGCCGGTTCTCTGAAAAGACGCCTCTTGTGCAGCGGGCCCGGAAGGGCCCGCTTTGCATTCACATCACCGGGTATCTCACGCGGCAATATCGTCAAGGCTTACGCGCTTCACTCCGGCCGCCTCCATGCGGGCCCATGCCTGTTCCAGCGAGCCGTTCACATCCAGTCCGCGGCAGCCATCTTCCACCACATGGGTGGAAAAGCCGTGCCGTGCCGCATCTTCCGCCGACCAGCAGACGCAGAAATCCGTCGCCAGTCCCATGATGTAAACATCCGTGATGCCGCGCTCGCGCAGATATCCGGCCAGGCCCGTGGGCGTGGTGCGATCCGCCTCGAAAAAGGCGGAATAGCTGTCAATGCCGGCATGGTGGCCCTTGCGCAAAACAAGCTGGGCATGGGGCACATCCAGCCGGGAGGACAGGCGCGCACCGGGGCTGTCCTGCACGCAATGCTCTGGCCACAGCACCTGTTCGCCATAGGGCAGGGTGATGGTTTCAAACGGGGCCTTGCCGGTATGGCTGCTGGCGAAGGAGATGTGGCCCTCCGGGTGCCAGTCCTGTGTGAGAACAACATTGGGGAAAAAGCGCGCGGCATAATTTGCAACGCCCACAACCTCATGGCCGTTTGGCACAGCCAGCGTGCCGCCGGGCAGGAAGTCCACTTGCAGATCCACAATCAGCAGAACGGCATGGTTGCGGGTTTTTTGCATCTGGACCACCTGCCCCATGCCGGGGATGGAGGTGGCCGTTGTGCCGTTGGTTTCGGGTGTGGCCATGAAAAATGCCCTCGCGCGAGAATGAAAAAGCACAGAACTGCCAGCTAGCATGCCTTGCAGCGCCATATCACCCCCCCTATATCCGCCTCGATCGTCGTGCACACGACGAACCCCAATTTTTGGCAAGGGGGCCGGCAGGCGTGCAGCGGGTGGGGCCCGCTGTCGTCTTCAACGGGTGCTGACATGGCCCGGTCGGTCTGCCGGCAAGGAGAAACTGAATGGCCAAGATCATTGGTATCGACCTGGGCACCACCAACAGCTGCGTTGCGGTGATGGAGGGAACCTCCCCCAAGGTTATCGAAAACGCTGAAGGTGCGCGCACCACGCCGTCCATCGTCGCCTTCACGGAAGATGGCGAGCGTCTCGTGGGCCAGCCCGCAAAGCGCCAGAGCGTCACCAATCCCGAACGCACCATCTTCGCGGTGAAGCGCCTGATCGGTCGTCGCTTTGATGATCCGACCGTGGCGAAGGACAAGGATCTCGTTCCGTACCACATTGTGCGCGCCGACAATGGCGATGCCTGGGTGGAAGCGGACAGCAAGAAATATTCGCCCTCGCAGATTTCCGCCTTCACCCTTCAGAAGATGAAGGAAACCGCGGAAGCCTTCCTCGGCGAGACGGTGGAAAAGGCCGTCATCACGGTTCCGGCCTACTTCAATGACGCCCAGCGTCAGGCCACCAAGGACGCTGGCAAGATCGCCGGTCTTGAGGTGCTGCGCATCATCAATGAGCCGACTGCGGCCGCCCTGGCTTATGGCCTCGACAAGAAGTCGGCCGGCACCATCGCCGTGTATGACCTTGGCGGCGGCACCTTCGACGTCTCCATCCTCGAGATCGGTGACGGCGTGTTCGAGGTGAAGTCCACCAATGGTGACACCTTCCTCGGTGGTGAAGACTTCGACATGCGGCTCGTCTCCTATCTGGCGGACGAGTTCAAGAAGGAGCAGGGCATTGACCTGCGCAACGACAAGCTGGCCTTGCAGCGCCTGAAGGAAGCTGCGGAAAAGGCCAAGATCGAGCTGTCGTCTGCGGCTCAGACCGAAATCAACCTGCCCTTCATCACCGCCGATTCTTCCGGCCCGAAGCATCTGACCATGAAGCTGACCCGCGCCAAGTTCGAGGCGCTGGTGGAAGATCTGGTTCAGCGCACTATCGAGCCCTGCAAGAAGGCGCTGAAGGATGCCGGCCTCACCGCCGGGCAGATCGACGAGGTGGTTCTCGTCGGCGGCATGACCCGCATGCCCAAGGTGCAGGAAGTTGTGAAGCAGTTCTTCGGCAAGGAACCCCACAAGGGCGTCAACCCGGATGAAGTGGTGGCCATCGGCGCCGCGATCCAGGGTGGCGTGCTTCAGGGCGACGTGAAGGATGTGCTGCTGCTCGACGTGACCCCGCTTTCGCTGGGTATTGAGACGCTGGGCGGTGTGTTCACCCGCCTGATCGACCGCAACACCACCATCCCCACCAAGAAGAGCCAGGTGTTCTCCACGGCGGAAGATGGCCAGACGGCGGTGACCATCCGCGTCTTCCAGGGTGAGCGTGAAATGGCTGCGGACAACAAGATCCTCGGCCAGTTTGATCTCGTCGGCATCCCGCCGGCGCCCCGCGGCGTGCCGCAGGTGGAAGTGACCTTCGATATCGACGCCAACGGCATCGTGCAGGTTTCCGCCAAGGACAAGGGCACCGGCAAGGAGCAGCAGATCCGCATTCAGGCTTCCGGCGGCCTCTCTGACGCCGACATCGAGAAGATGGTGCAGGATGCCGAATCCCACGCCGAAGAGGACAAGAAGCGCAAGGCGGCTGTCGAGGCGAAGAACCACGCCGAGGCGCTGATCCACTCCACCGAGAAGGCGCTGTCCGAGCACGGTGACAAGGTGGGCGAGGCTGACAAGGGCGCCATTGAGGCGGCTCTGGCCGAGCTGAAGACCGCGGTGGAAGGCGATGACGCCGAAGCCATCGAGGCCAAGACCCAGGCGCTGGCTCAGGCCTCGCTCAAGCTGGGTGAAGCCATGTATGCGGCTCAGCAGGATGGTGATGAGCCCTCTGCGGATGCCGGCAAGAAGGCGGAAGATGACGTGGTGGACGCTGAGTTCACCGAAGTTGACGACGACAAGAAGAAGTCTTCCTGATTGACGTCTGCTGTCTTGCAGCGCAAAACGCATTGTCTCTCCGGGCTACGGCCCGGAGAGCTTCTGTATATGAGTGATTCGCAGCCGTTCGGGTCACATTGCCAAGGGCCCGGAAATACGCCCGCTCCTGTTTCTGCCTTCGCCCTGATTGCTTCAGGCGTGCGCCGCAGAAAGATGACGGGGATGAGGCCGGCAATGTGCGCAGGTCACAAGGTCCTTTCGGGCGATATGGCGTCGGGTGCCATTTTCGGACCGGATCAGGCTGCTGTTTGAAACCCAACTGCCGGGCCTGTTCTGTGTGCTGCTCCGGGGCCATGCCTCAAGGTGCATCAGGCAGAATGCGTAATGGGCGGCAGAGACCGGGCCGGTGTGCAGGCCGGGCTGGTGGCGACGGATGAAGAGCAACCATGTCCAAGCGTGATTATTACGAAGTTCTCGGGTGCGACCGCGGCGCGGATGAGGTGGTGCTGAAATCCTCCTACCGCAAGCTGGCCATGAAGTGGCACCCGGACAGGAACCAGGACAACCCCGAGGCCGAAATCCGCTTCAAGGAAGTCAATGAGGCCTATGAGGTTCTCAAAGACCCACAAAAGCGCGCGGCCTATGATCGTTTCGGTCATTCGGCCTTCGAGAATGGCGGCGCAGGCGGGCCGGGCGGCCCCGGCTTCGGCAATGATTTTGCCTCCTCATTCGCTGATATCTTTGATGATCTGTTCGGCGGTACAATGGGTCGCGGGCGCGGTGGCGCAGCCGGCGGCGGTGGCCGCGGGCGTGGGGCGGACCTGCGCTACAACATGGATATTACGCTGGAAGAAGCCTTCGCCGGCAAGACGGCGCAGATCAAGATTCCCGCCTCCGTCTCCTGCGAAACCTGCAATGGCACCGGGGCCAAGGCCGGCACCCAGCCCAAGCCTTGCCGCACCTGTGGTGGCGCGGGCAAGATTCGCCATGCTCAGGGCTTCTTCACGCTGGAACGCACCTGCCCTTCATGTCAGGGGCGCGGCAGTGTCATTGAAGATCCGTGCCCGGATTGCGGCGGCGCGGGCCGTGTCACCAAGGAGCGCACGCTCTCGGTGCAGATACCCTCAGGCGTGGAAGATGGCACCCGCATTCGCCTCAGCGGCGAGGGCGAGGCCGGTGTGCGGGGCGGGCCTGCGGGAGATCTGTATATCTTCCTCTCCATCGAGCCTCACCCCTTCTTCCAGCGTGAAGGGGCGGACCTGTATTGCCGTGTGCCCATTTCCATGGTCACGGCGGCACTTGGCGGTTCCGTGGAAGTGCCCACCATCAGCGGTGAGAAATCCAGGGTGAAGATCCCGGAGGGCACCCAGTCCCAGAAGCGCTTCCGTCTGGCTGGCAAGGGCATGCCCATTCTGCGCAGCCATTCTTTTGGCGATATGTATGTGCAGGTGGTGGTGGAAACCCCACAAAAGCTCACCAAGCGCCAGAAGGAATTGCTGGCCGAGTTCGACAAGGAATGTTCGGGCGAGACGCACCCTGAATCAAGCGGCTTCTTCGGCAAGGTGAAGGAGTTCTTCCAGGGGGCGGGCGAGGGCGTCTAGTCTATTGCCGCACAAGCCGCCGGGGGCGCACGCTTGTGCGCTTTCGGGCTGGCTGCGCCAGTGAAGGCGCAAGTCATGTGCATATCTATAATGTGCGCATCTGCCATGCCCTGCTGTCACAACACGGTGTGACGGATGGGTGTATCCCCATGTGACACGCAGGAAGGGTTGCCCGGAAAGGGCCGCTGCCTGTCCTATCGGAATGCGGGAAATCCTTGACCGGGCCTGCATTCCCGTCTATCGCCCAGCTACCCCGGCCATGACCGGGCGATCGAGGTGCCCCTGATGTTGAATGCCCAGGAACCGCGCAGCTCCAGCAAGAAGCCGCGCATCAGCGATCATGTTCGTTTTCTGCATTCCTGGATCACCAACCCTCTGAAGACCGGCGCGGTGTCGCCCTCCAGTCCGGGGCTGGCCCGCATGATGGCGAGCTATCTCGACCCGCATTCCGAAGGACCAGTCATCGAGCTGGGGCCGGGCACCGGGCCGGTGACAAAGGCGCTGCTGGAGCGGGGCTTTGCGCCCGAGCGGCTGTTCCTCATTGAATATAATCCCGAATTCTGCACCCTGCTGCGCCAGCGCTATCCCGGCGTCACGGTCATTCAGGGCGATGCCTATGCGATGGACAAGACGCTGAATGGCTGCCTGCCCAGTCGGGCTGCTGGCGTTATTTCCTCGCTGCCGCTCTTCACCATGCCGGTGGAGGAGCGCCATCGCATGGTGAATGAGGCGTTTGATCTGTGCCATCCGGGTGCACCCTTCGTGCAGTTCACCTATGCGGTGGTGACGCCGGTGCCGCTGGTGCCGGGCAAGATCGAGGGCAAGGTTTCTCCGCGCGTGTGGATGAATGTTCCCCCGGCGCGGGTGTGGGTTTATCACCGTCCCTGAGCTGTTCTGCCGGGATGGGATGATCCTGAATGTTGCGGGCGGGTACGGTCAGCCGTGCCCGCTTTTTCATAAGGTGACGCGCGGGCAACCTGCGGCCGGATGTGAGGAAATGGGCATGAGCGAGAAGCATAACAGGCTGGCGGCGCGTGAGCGCATCATCGTCGCGCTCGATTATCCGCACCCCGATGAGGCCCGCGCGCTGGTGCGCATGCTGGGCGATACGGTGGATTTCTACAAGGTGGGGCTCGAACTCACCATCGCCGGCGGGCTGGAGCTGGTGGATGAGCTGGTACAGGCTGGCCGCAAGGTTTTTCTCGATCTCAAGCTGCATGATATCGGCAATACGGTGGAAAAGGCCACGGCTGCTGCGGCAGCGCGCGGTGTGAGCCTGCTGACCGTGCATGCCTATCCGCAGACCATGGCGGCGGCTGCGCGTGGCGCGGCGGGCTCCGGGCTTCAGGTGCTGGGCGTGACCGTGCTCACCTCTTATGACAATGCGGATCTCTCCTCCGCCGGCTATGCAGCCGGGGTGACGGAAACGGTGCGTCTGCGCGCGGCGCAGGCCCGTGAAAGCGGTATTGCCGGCGTGGTCTGCGCCCCTACTGACGCCACCATGGTCCGCACCATTCTGGGGCCGGACCGGCTGGTGGTGACACCGGGCGTGCGCCCGGCCGGAGCGGCGGTGGGCGACCAGAAGCGTATCGCCACCCCGCACGAGGCAGTGAAATCCGGTGCGGATTATCTGGTGATCGGCCGCCCCATCACTGCGGCGGCAGACCCGCGTGCGGCGGTGGAACAGATCGTGGCGGAGCTGGAAGGGGCCTGAGGCTTTCTTTCGGGGGCATCTTGCACGCGCCATCTTGCAGGCCCATGCCATGTGGGGGTGTGATGGCCCGTCGCCCGTGCTATCGCTCGCAGCAACTTCCGGGCTGGCGAATCATTGCCGGCTGCGGGCCTGATTTTTCCGCAAATGTGCCGCCATGTGAGGCGCTTGCATGCGCGAGCCGAAACGCGGGGCACAGGGAGCAGAACGCATGTCGAAGCTGCGCATCATTATTGCCGGGGCCGGTGGCCGCATGGGCCGCACGCTGATCCGCGCCATTCATGATGATGAAAATCTCACTTTGGCGGGTGCGCTGGAGCATGCCGGCAGCAGCCATCTGGGCGAGGATGCGGGCCTTCTGGCCGGTGTCGGCGCATTGGGCGTCCAGGTTGAGATGCAGGACAGTGCCGTGCTGGCGAATGTGGATGTGGTGATTGATTTCACCTCGCCGGCCGCCACCGTAGCCATGGCGCAGCGCCTCGCCGGTACGGGCATCGCCCATATTATCGGCACCACGGGCTTTTCCGCTGAGGAAAATGCCGCCATCACGGCGGCTGCGGCTCAGGTGGCGATCGTCAAGTCCGGCAATATGAGCCTGGGGGTCAACCTTCTGGCCGCGCTCACTCGCCGGGTTGCGGCCACGCTGGATGAGGATTTCGATATCGAGATCGTCGAGATGCACCACAATCGCAAGGTGGATGCACCCTCCGGCACGGCCCTGTTGCTGGGCGAGGCGGCGGCGGCAGGCCGCGGGGTGGATCTGGAAGCCTGCTCTGATCGCGGGCGTGACGGCATCACCGGGGCGCGCAAGCGCGGCGATATTGGCTTTGCGGCCCTGCGCGGCGGCACGGTGGTGGGCGAACATACGGTGATGTTTGCAGGCCCGGCCGAGCGGATCGAACTGACCCACAAGGCCGAGGATCGCATGATCTTCGCCCGTGGCGCGCTGGCAGCCGCGCGCTGGGCGAAGGGGCGCGCACCGGGCCTCTACACCATGGCCGATGTGCTCGGCCTTGCCGATTTCTGAAAAGACGCCGGGAGTTTTCAATGTCCGATCGTATTCTTGTTCTCGTTCGCCATGGGCAGAGCGAATGGAACCTACAGAATCTTTTCACCGGCTGGCGCGACCCGGATCTGACCGAGAAGGGCGTGGCGGAAGCCATCCGGGCGGGTGAGAAGCTGAAGGCTGAAGGTCTCCGCTTTGATACTGTTTTCACGTCCTGTCTGGGTCGGGCGCAGCGTACCTGCGGGCTCATTCTGGATACGATGGGCCAGTCCGATCTGAAGCCGCAACAGAGCATCGCCCTGAACGAGCGCGATTATGGCGACCTTTCCGGCCTCAACAAGGATGACGCCCGCGAGAAATGGGGTGAGGAGCAGGTGCATATCTGGCGCCGTTCCTTCGATGTGCCCCCGCCCGGCGGCGAAAGCCTGCGCGATACGGTGGCCCGCACGCTGCCTTATTATGTGCAGGAGATTTTGCCGGCAGTGCTGCGCGGTGAGCGCACGCTGGTGGCTGCGCATGGCAATTCGCTGCGCGCGCTCATCATGGTGCTGGAGAAGCACACGCCGGAAAGCATCATCAAGCGCGAGCTGGGCACGGGTGCACCCATTATCTATCGCCTGAATGCGGATTCCACCGTGGCCGACAAGCGCGATCTGGCTGGCTGAGGCCGGAGGTTTTTCGCGCGCCCGGTTCTTGGGGTGGATCAAGGCCACGCGGCATGTACGCGTGGCCTTTTTCATGGTGAGGCTGCGTGCCGGGCGCGGCTCGTGTAGCATACGGTCGCCTCCGGGGAGGAGGCGTGTTTTCGGGCCTTGCCGTGCGTTTGCTGCCTTTGCTCTTCACATTGCTTGCCGCCATCCTTCTGGGGCTGGGGGGCACCTGGTACATGGTGGCCAGCTCGCGCGGGCTGGACAGGGTGAGCATTGGCCCTTGGCAGAGCTGGCCACGGGCCGGCACCGTGAATGCCGACCCTTATGCCCGTGCCGCCATTGCCCATTCCGGGGATTTGCCGCTGGAGCTGGCGGATGGGCTGATGTTTTTCGCCACAGCCGATGATGATGGCGCAGCGCTGGATGGACGCTGCGAGATCCGCATTCGTGGAACGCTGCCCTCCGCGCGGCTGTGGACGCTGACGGTGATGGATCATGAAGGCCGGCTTATCGCGAATGATGCCCGGCGTTATGGCTTCACCAGCTCCGAAGTGGTTTATCGCCCGGATGGCGCGGTGGAAATGGTGCTGTCTCCGCGCGCCCGGCCGGGCAACTGGCTGCCCACCGGGGCGCGCACCCGGCTGCAACTGGCCTTGCGGCTGCATGATGCGCCTTTCGCCTTCCTTTCAGAGGCGGAGGGTGGCAGCGCCTTGCCCGCAATCGTGCAGGAACATTGCCCGTGAAGCTGCATCTGCCGTCCTCATATGATGCTGCTCAAACGCACAGGAGCAGAGGTCGCAAGCGGCGCGGGCTGGCGAGCTGGCGCGCATCGGCTTCCGCTATCGCCGCGCGGTTCTGGCACCTGCTGCAACCGGGCTGGCTGCTTCTGCCGCTGGCCTTTGCCGTGGTGCTGGCGGGCATCACGCATATCGTCTCGATTTTGCTGATGCCCACTGTGGCGGAGCGCGGAGCCTATGCGCGGCTTTCCGGTCTGGCTGGACAGAATGAGATGGTGCTACTGGCCGACCCCACGCCCCAGCATATGGCGCTGCCCATGATGGACCCGGCCTTCATCACTGCCATTTGCCTGTTCGATATTGCCTCCCAGCCGCTGAAAGTGCAGGTGCCGGCGACCTCCGATTATGTCTCCGTCTCCTTCTATACGGACAAGGGGCTGGCCTTTTATGCGCTGACGGACAAGGCTGCCGCGCGCGCGCCGGAACTGGCTGCCCCTCCCGACGCCGTCCGGGAAGAAGAGGAAATTGAGCTCGATCTGATGACGGCGGAGCAGAAGGCGGTGTTGCCAGAGGATGAAACCATCACGGCTGCGGACCGGCTCATCATTGTTGCGCCGGTGCCGCGTGGCATCATTGCGGTACGGGCCTTTGTCAGCAGCCCGAGCCTGCATGGGCAGATCCGCCACATGCTGGAGCGGGCAAGCTGTACGCCATCTCCCAGATCCATGGCTCCGTCCACGGATCTGGCACCGGCCGATTGATCTTTCCCCTTCGTTCTGTCCTGTGCTGAATCTCAGGCCGGAACGGGCGGCTCCCTGTCCGGTTGGCCGGCGCTTCCGCCTGCATGGCCGGGCGGGCTGAAGTGGGGAGAGAGGATATTTGCGGGTGTCTTGCCCTGTATGTGGCGTTCGATCCGCACCACAGGCAGGATGACCACGCGCGGTCCTTCCATGGCCATGGAGCGGGAGGCCGGGCGCGGCTTTGGTGGTGCCGTTGGCATGGCTGTGCCGCATGTGGGGGTGCCTGAGGCGGGGAAGAAAAGAACCGTACCCATCTGCTGCTCCCATTTGTGGGGCAGGGCGGTTCTTCATGTGCGGGCTTCAGCTTCGGGAAGAAACGCAACCTGCCATTGCCCCCGGCCATGCGGCAGGGCTCTCATGGGCTCAACGCTGGCAGGCCGGAATGGTTTCATCACAAGATGGGGTGTTTGGCCCAGCCGGGTTCAATCGTGCGCAAGATCCAGAAAGTGGCGGCCCTGCCTGTCTTCCAGCTCCACCACCCACAGATCGGGATCGAAGCGGATTTCCTTCTGTAGGCGCGCATCAGCCTCTGCCTCCGGCTGGCCGGGGGGCACGAGAATGGAGAATTTGCGATCTGCCGGATGGTCTTCCCCGAAGGCGCCTTGCAGAGCAGGGCCATAGAGGGCGGCGGTGCCATCCAGCGCATTCACTTTCACGAAAATGGCGCCGGCCTCTTCCGAACCGCGCCGCGCCACAAGCCCATAGGCACCTTCTACCTGGGCGCGGCGCAACAGGGCCGAGACAAAAATTTCGCTCTTGAGCCGCATGGCTTCCTCCTTCCGGCGCGGTGTGGCCGGGGATTATTGTAGCCTCATGCCGGAAACGGCGGAGAGCTCCTGCAACAGACGGGCGTCAACTTCCCCGGTCACCGGCAGGCGGCGATCGCTCTGGAAACGCTGGATAGCCTGCCGGGTCTGCGCGCCTTCCACGCCATCCACCTTCAGCGGGCCATAGCCCAGCCGGGCCAGGGCGCGTTGTACGGCATAGGTGCGGGGCGAGGTGGGAAGGGCCTGCGGCGGAAGCGTGACGCCGGAACCGGCTCTGGCTGGCCCCACATTGGCTGGCGGGCGCGGAATGGGGTCCACCGGGCCGGAAATGGCAGGAGATGCGCCACGGGCGGTCCAGCCCTGCCCGTTCACCTGCTGGCGCGAGGTGGTGGGTGCGGAGATGCGCTGTGTGGACATGCGACGGGGCGTTGTCAGCCCCTTCACATCTGTTTCATCCGGCTTGACCGGCACCATGACGGAGGACATGTCGACCACCGGTGTGCTGGAGACCAGGTAGCCCAGATCTTTCTGCCCGCCATGGGCTTGTTCCGGCGTGGCGCGGGGTAGGGGAATGGAGGTGGCTTCGCCCCCTGTCGTGCCAGCTGTCGCCAGGCTTGTGCGCGGGGTTTGCAGCAGCAGGGCATTGCCCAGAACGGCCAGTGCACCGGCCACCAGAATGGCGCTGGCGCACAGATCCAGAAAGCGCAGTCCGCGCCCGGCACCATGGTGGGGGTCTCGCTCTTCATCCGCGGCAAGCTGGATATCCGGTTCGGCAGCGTGATGGAGCCTCATGCCATTTTCCTCGTGCGGGGTTCAGCGGAGGTGGCTTCCGCGCCCTTCTGGGTGGGGAAGGGGGAGATCACGCTCTTCCCATCCAGCCCGGCCGGCGGCGCGCCATTTTCCAGTGGCCCGTCTTCCTGAGATGATGTGTGTGAAAGGCTCTGGGCCAGTTGCGCGGCGACGGGAGAAGCCAGAATGGCGGCCCCAGCCACCCTGTTTGTGGCCTCGGCTGCGGAAACGGCCCTGGTGGCTGCTGCGCCGGCGGCTTGCGTGCGCGGGAGCATGATGGTGACGCAGGTGCCGCGACCGGGCGAGCTGTCGACCCGGAATTCACCCTGATGAAGCTTCACCAGCCCCTTCACCACAGCCAGCCCCAACCCGCTGCCACGGGCTTGCTGGGCGCGGTCTCCGGCCTGGAAGAAGGGTTCACCAAGCCGGGCGACCTCATCCGGCTGCATACCAGGGCCGCTGTCGCGCACGCGCAACATCATCTGGTCTGCTGTGCGATGTATGCTCACCCGCACCCGGCCGCCCTCCGGCGTGAATTTCAGCGCATTGGAAATGAGGTTGAGCACAATCTGGCGCAAAGCGCGCTTGTCTGCGGTCAGAGGGGGCAGGCGGCCATCCAGCGCGGTCTGAAGACGCACGCCGGCGCGCTCGGCATCCATCTTGAGCATGCGGGTACAGCTTTCCACCAGCTCGGCCATATCGAGCGGTTCCGGCTCCAGCAGATAGGCCCCGGCCTCCACGCGGGAAAGATCGAGAATATCATTCACCAGCCCCAGCAGATGCTGGCCGCTTTCATGAATGATGCGGGCATATTCCGCCTTGCGTTCATCTTCCAGCGCGGCGCCGGCCTCTGTGGAAAGCAGTTCGGAAAAACCCAGAATGGCATTGAGCGGCGTGCGCAACTCATGGCTCATGGCGGCGAGAAAGCGGCTCTTGGCGGCATTGGCCTCTTCCGCATCGGCGCGGGCGCGCACTTCCGCTTCCACCTGATGCAGCGGGACGCTGGCCTCACGCCACACCACGCGCACCTGCGCACCGGAAGCGGCAGGTTCTGCAAGCGGAATGGCGCGGATGGTCAGCGGCAGAAAATGCACCAGCCCGGATGCGCTGTCTTTCCGCAGGCGCACATCACAGCTCACAGCCATGGAGCCTGCCGCCGCGCTGCGTACCGCCGCCATGAAGGCCGGCCTGTCGGCCACCTGAACGCGCTCGAACAGGGGCATCCCCAGCAATGTGGCTTCTGCGCTTTGTGCGAAGGGGCCATCATGGCGCTCCACCACAATGGCTGTGCCCTGGGCATCATGAAGGGTGACAAGTGTGGAGCCGGAGACGAGTTCTGCCTCGCTGGCGCCTTTGGCGGCAAGGCTGAGCCCGGTGGAAAGCACGGCCAATGCTCCGCACAGCAGGCCGACGCCCAGCAGGAAGAAGGAATCAATCGGGTCGCCCACCAGAAGGCCGGAAGCCTGCCCCAGCAGCACCGCCCCGGAACTGAGAAGCGCCAGCACCCCCAGCCCGCCGAGAATGAGCGCCATCAGCCGCCCCAGTGTCGCCAGCCGGGGAAAGGCCAGGCCGGAGCCGGCATTTTCGCCAGTCTTCATCGCGCTTGCATTCATGCTGCTGCCTGCATTCGTGCCGGCGGGGCCGAGCGCACTACGCAAATCGTTCATGCCGAACTCAGCCACCACGCCCCCTTCCTGGAGATCCGTTCCGGCGGGCAGGCCCGCCGCCGTTCTTCTTGTGGGCCGGAGAGGGCGGCGCGAAACGCCCCGTATCTTTCCGGCCATGGGGGAACCGTGCCACGGGGCCTTTAAGCGATTGCTAAGGCGGGCCAATGGGCTGGCCCCAGCGTTAACGATGTCTTGCGAAAGAGGCCGCGGCCTTCCCCATGTCGCAGCGGCGGGCTGTTATGATGACGCCGCTGCGGAACATGCGCAGCGCACCATGCGAGAGTGTGTGATGTTCTTCCTGTTGCGTATGACCTTCTGGATTGGCTTGCTGCTTCTGCTGCTGCCTCTGGGCCTGAAGGGCACCACCGGCAAAGATGTCAGCATGTTCGATGCCTTCGGTGCCGTTCAGGCTGTGGTTGCCGATGCCGGCGGTTTCTGTGAGCGCCAGCCGGAAGCGTGTGCCGTAGGGGGGCAGATGGTGGCCCATCTTACGGAAAAGGCGCAGGCCGGAGCCCAGTGGCTGGCCGAAACCCTGAGCGAGCAGGCCGCTGCCCCCACCAATCTGGCGCAGGATGGCGCGGGCCTGACCCAGCATGACCTTGCTCCCGAATGGGGCGGGGGAGACAAGGCGCAGCCTGTGGGGCCGGCCCCGCATGTGGTTCCGCAGGCCGTTCCTCAGGGGGCGGGGGCGTCCTCACCCTATCAGCCAGCCCCGCGCGAAGGTGCGGCGCGTGTTGCGCCGGGCGGTTACAGCCCAAGCTGACGCCGGGCGAGTGGCTTGCAGGGCTGCTTTGCGAAACGGGCTGGCGCTGCGCCGGCCCTTTTTGTGTGGCGAAAGGGGCTTGCCGCAGCGGGATGGCCCCAATTGCGATGAAACGCTCTAACACATTGAGTGATCGCATTTTCTTCACGCGGACCGTGCTTCACTTCGCTTGAAAATGCGCCATATCCATGCAGAAATGGCAGGGATGGCGCGGCAGGTCTTGCAGGGTTTGGCAAGGCGGGATGGCTGCGCAAAAGGACCATTGTGATGAATATTGACGATCTCGTCGCGGATTTCGAATTTCTCGACGATTGGGAAGACCGCTACCGCTATGTGATCGAGCTGGGCAAATCTCTGACACCTTTCCCGGAAGAGGAGCGGACCGAGGCCAACAAGGTGCAGGGCTGCACCAGCCAGGTATGGCTGGTGTGCGCGCGCAAGCAGACCCCGGATGGCGTGGTTCTGGAATTTCTGGGTGATTCTGACGCCCATATCGTGCGCGGCCTGGTGGCGGTGCTGCTGCTGCTGGTTTCCGGGCGCACGCCGCAAGAGATTCTGGATATGGATATTCTGGGCATCTTCCGGCAAATCGGGCTGGAAGGGCACCTGACCCCGCAGCGTTCCAATGGCTTGCGATCCATGGTGGAGCGTATCCGCGCCTTTGCCGAGGCTGCGTGAGGCCGCGCCGGCGGATATGGGGCCGTGTGAAGAGGCTGGCCGGATTGTGCCTGTTGTTCTGCGTCGGTTTTGCAGCCTTCCCAGCCGGAGCTGAGGAAGGGCTCACTCTGGCCGCAAATGGGCCTGTGACACATGCCGGTTCCGGTCGAAGCATGGCGGATGTTCTGCGGGCCTCTGGCATGTCTTCGCGCCCGCCCGGCCGTGTGCCCGCTTCAGAGGCTGCGGAAGATGGGGAAGAGAAGGGCAGCGCGGCCGGGATGGGTGAAGCGCTGTGCCCGCGTGATGAGATTTCCCCGCGCGCCTACAACCGCTGCCTGTTTGATGCGACCCAGACCAGTGAGAAGGCGCTGGACGTTGCGCTCACCAATGCGCTCACGGTTATCTCCCGGCGGGAGGATCTGGCCGCTGTCCAGCGCAATGCCTGGCGCAATCTTCTGGAAGAGGCGCAACATCGTTTCGTGATGTTTCGCAATTATGATTGCCAGAGCGTGGCCCCCTTTGAAGGCCCGCGGGGCATTGGCAATTTTGAGCGGCGGGCGCTGTGCCTCATTGCCGGCAACCACAGGCGGGCGCAGGCGCTGTATCGGCGCTATGGGGTGCCGGGGCAGATCCGGCCGGGGGCTGGGGGCCCGGCTCCGCAACTGGGGAGCTGGACCCTGCCGGGCTATCCGACTCTGCAATAGATGTGATTTCAGCAGAAACGGTTGAGGGCGGCGATGGTGTCTTCCTCCAACGGCATGGGTTTGCGCTGGGTGGTGTCGAACATCACCATCACGGTTTCCGCCGTGGCCACGCACCGCTCACCCTGAAAGATGGCCTGATCCATGCCGAAAGAGCTGCGGCCAATGTTGCACACGCGGGTGCCGATCTGTACTTCGCCCGGCCACATCAATTCCGCCCGGAAATCCATGGCCAGCCTTACGATGACAAATGAAGCGCCTTCCGGGCCAATGGGGGCTTCCTTGTTCATCAGCAGCATGGCGCGTCCGGTTTCCAGAAAGGTGGAAAAGACGGCATTGTTCACATGGCCGAACTTGTCGGTATCGCCAAAGCGAATCGTATCGAAGGCCCGGCCCGGAAAATCCTCAAGGCGGGGCAAGGGCGCGCGCGGACGGCGGGCCGGTGCTGCATCAGGCTTTGCGTTTGCGGATGCTGATGCGGCGTTGGGGAGAGTGTCCTTGGGGAGTGCATCCTGGGACATGGCGTTTCCTCCGTGCTGATACAGGCCATGCCGACAAAAGCCGGCATGGCCTGCGCCATGAGATCTGGTCGAGGAGATCGGGGCGGCTTGTGCCGTCTGTTGTGTTGTCAGTCGGCAGCCTTGGCCGGCTGGCCCAGAGCGCGCCAGCCAATATCCGTACGGTAGAAGCCATCGGGCCAGTCAATGCGGGCAATGGCTTCATAGGCTCGTGTTTGCGCTTCGCCGAGGGTTGCGCCGGTGGCGGTCACATTCAGCACGCGCCCGCCATTGGAAACAAGTGCGGTGCCCTTCATTCTGGTGCCGGCCTGGAACACCCGTACACCGGGTTCGGCTTCCGCCGCATCCAGTTCCCGGATCTCGCTGCCGATCTGATGCGGGCCGGGATAGCCGCGCGAAGCATAGACCACGGTCATGGCGTGTTCATCAGACCATGAGGGCGTGATCTCGGCGAGGCGGCCGGTGGCTGTCGCATGCAGCACATCCACCAGATCGCCGGTAAAGCGCAGCATCAACACCTGACATTCCGGGTCGCCGAAGCGGCAGTTGTATTCCACCAGCTTGGGGCCATGCTGGGTCAGCATCAGCCCGGCATAGAGCACGCCGCGGTAAGGGGTGCCGGCTGCGGCCATGGCCTTTGCGGTGGGGCGGATGATCTCTTCAATGGCGCGCTGTTCCAGCTCGGGCGTCAGCACCGGGGCGGGGGAATAAGCGCCCATGCCGCCGGTATTGGGGCCCAGATCGCCGTCAAAGGCGCGCTTGTGATCTTGTGCGCTGCCGAAGGGCAGAACGGTTTCGCCATCCACCAGACAGAAGAGGCTGGCCTCCTCGCCTTCCATGAATTCCTCGATCAGCACTTCCGTGCCGCCGCCGGTAAACACCTGTTCCACGGCGGTGATGGCTTCTTCTGGCGTCATCGCCACCACCACGCCCTTGCCGGCCATCAGCCCGTCGGCCTTCACCACGATGGGCGCGCCTTCCTTGCGGATATAGGCTTCGGCCTCTTCAAGGCTGGTGCAGCGGGCAAAGCCGGCGGTGGGAATGTTGTTGGCCTTGCACAGCTCCTTGGTGAACAGCTTGGAGCCTTCCAGCCGAGCGGCAGCCGCGCGCGGGCCGAAAGCCGCAATGCCTTCAGCTTCCAGACGGTCCACCAGGCCGGCGACCAGCGGGGCCTCGGGGCCCACCACCACCATTTCGATGCCGTGATCCTTGCACCAGGTCACCAGCGTATCATGGGCCGAGAGGGGAATGCCCTCTATCAGCTCTGCATGTTGGCCAATGCCCGGATTGCCCGGAAGGGCATAGAACTGCCCCATGGAGGGACTTTGGGCCAGTTTCCATGCGAGGGCGTGTTCACGCCCCCCCGAACCGAGCAGCAGAATGTTCATGCGTTGCCTTCCCCTTGCCTTGGCTCCCTGATCTCGTTGTTCTGGCTATCGGCTTGGAGCCTTCCAAACAAGTCCCCGGTTCTGCGCTCGCCGCATGGGCCGGGCTGGGGCTATGCTCTCTCATGGGTTCACACAGGGCAGGTTGATTCGATGACGCAGGCAGGAGACGGACGGGCCAATGCTCCGGAATGGAGCGTGTCGGAGCTGTCTTCGGCGCTGAAACGCACGGTGGAAGATGCATTTGGCCATGTGCGGGTGCGGGGCGAAATCTCCGGGTATCGTGGTCCGCATTCCTCCGGGCACGCCTATTTCTCGCTCAAGGACGCCGGCGCGCGCATGGATGCGGTGGTGTGGAAAGGTGTCTTCAATCGCCTTCGCGTGCGCCCGGAAGAGGGGCTGGAAGTGGTGGCGATTGGCCGGCTTACCACCTATCCCGGCAAATCCAGCTACCAGATTGTGATCGAATCGCTCGAATTCGCCGGAGCAGGGGCCATCATGGCCATGCTGGAAGAGCGCAAGCGCCGGCTGGCGGCCGAGGGCCTGTTCGCCCCCGCCCGTAAGGTGGAGTTGCCCTTCCTGCCACGGGTGATCGGCGTGGTCACATCGCCGACGGGTGCGGTAATCCGGGATATTCTGCATCGTCTGGCGGATCGTTTCCCCCGTCATGTGCTGGTGTGGCCAGTGCGGGTTCAGGGGGAGACCTGCGGCGCGGAAGTGGCAGAGGCCATTCGCGGTTTCAATGCCTTGCCGGCAGGGGGCGCGATTCCCCGGCCGGATGTGCTGGTGGTGGCCCGTGGCGGTGGCTCTCTGGAGGATCTGCTGGGTTTTTCCGATGAGGAAGTGGTGCGTGCGGCGGCGGAAAGCGCCATTCCGCTCATTTCAGCCGTTGGCCATGAAACCGATGTAACCCTGATTGATTTCGCCGCCGATGTGCGCGCGCCTACGCCTACGGCCGCCGCTGAAATGGTGGTGCCGGTGCGTTCCGATCTGATCGCGACGGTGGAGGGGCTGGGGGCGCGGCTGCGGGCTGCCCCGGTGCGCCTGCTGGAGCGGCGACGGGCCGACATGAGGGCGCTGGTGCGTCTGCTGCCGCGGGCCGAGGATCTTCTGGCCATTCCGCGCCAGCGTTTCGATCAGGTGGCGGATCGGCTGCCGCGCGCGTTGAAAGCCAATGCAGGCGCGCATCGCCTGCGCCTCACCCGTGCGTCGGCCCGGCTTTCGCCAGAGGCGCTGCGGGGCCGGCTGGACCGGGCGCGGGATCGGCTCAATGCCCGCGAGGCCCGATTTGCCGCTGCCGGACAGGTGCAGCGGCGTGACTGGCGTCGCCAGCGGGAGAAGATCGCCACCGATATGCAGCGCGCTCGCCGTACGCTGGCGCGGCAGATGGATGATCGCGCGCGTCATCTGGCCGGGCTTGCCCAGTTGCTCAAGGCATTGTCCTATCAGGGAGTGCTGGATCGCGGCTTTGTTCTGGTGCGCGATGAAACGGGGGCGGCTGTGCGCCGCGCCGCCGCGCTGGCTCCCGGTGCACGGGTGGAGCTTCAGTTTGCCGATGGGCGCCGCCCGGTGCTGGCGCTGGATGGGGCGGGAGATGTGCCACCTTCCGCCTCTGGGGAGGTGGCGGCGCGGGATCAACCGCAGGGGCCGCGCCCGGCTGCTCGTTCGGCGCGCCGTCGCAAGCCGGTGAATGAAGGGCCGACCCTGTTTGATCTCTGAGATGGCATGATGACCCTATTGAACAGGCCCCGCCTTCCAGGCGCGATCATTGAACTGCGCCGCCTGTCTCGTGGATATGGGCCGGCAAGGTTGTCCGGGCAGGAAGGGCAGCCATGAAAGAGCCTGCAACCCCTTTCGCCCGCTTGCGCGAGGCACTATCTTTATTCGGTCAATTTGGGATTTTGCGTGCTTTCATGAACCGTTTTGAACCCTTCTCCGATGCCAATGGCGAAGCGCAGCTCCAATATATGGACGGCGATTTTCGCATCGTCCGCCCCGGTCGTTTCGTGCGTTGCGCGGTGACGGGGCAGGTAATTCCGCTGGATGAGCTGCATTATTGGAGCGTCGATCTTCAGGAGGCTTATGCCAGCCCCGAAGCCGTGATGGCGCGTGTGCAGGAAACCGGACGCCCGGTGCCTGAGGATCGTCACTGAGGATTACGCCTCGTCAGGATGCAGCGCGCGAGGCTGAAACCGCCATGCGGGCTGCGGCGCGTTGCGCGGCTGTTTCCAGCAGGGTGTCAAGCTCGGCTGGATCATCCAGAACCAGATGCACCGGCAGGCAGGCGATACGCTGGCGCAGCAGGCGGAATGTCTGGCCGGAGAGCCGCGCCATATCCTTTTCCGTCGTGACCAGAAGCGCGCGCTGCCGCGCTGCATTCTGCACCATGACTTCCACTTCCTCGGGCGTGAAGGGGTGGTGATCGGGAAAGGCGCGGGTTGAGGCGACATCCAGCCCCACTCGGCGCAGCGTATTGAAAAACTTTTCAGGGCGGCCAATACCGGCGAAAGCATGCAGCTTCATGCCCTGCAAGGCGGTGACCGTGGCCGGGTCGGCTTCCAGATGGCCACGCAGAACCGCACAGCCATGTTGCCGGGCCAGTTGCGCCACGTCGTAGCCGGGCTCGCCTTCTTCCATTCCCTTGAGGCCAATCAGCAGAACCGCATCGGCCTGCTCAAGCTGGGGTGCCAGTGGCGCGCGCAGGGGGCCGGCGGGCAATATGTGGTTGTTGCCGACGCCCACCACGCTATCCACCACCAGAATGGATACATCCTTCACAAGGCTGGGATTCTGGAAGCCATCATCCATGATGATATGGGTCGCGCCCTGAGCCTGCGCCATTTGTGCGGCGGCGTGGCGGTTTGAACCGCCGGAAATGAGAGTGGGGGCATGACGTGCCAGGAGCAGGGCTTCATCCCCCACCCGTTCCGGCCCATGCTGGTTGGATTCAACCAGAAGGGGGGCTCTTGCAGAGCCGCCATGCCCTCGGGAGAGGGCGAAGGGATGCGCGCCCTGATGCAGCAGATGATTGATGCAGGCAATGGCCGTGGGGGTTTTGCCGGCGCCACCGACGGTGGGGTTGCCAATGCAGATAACGGGCACGGGTACGCTCTGCCCCGGTTTTTTCATGCGCCGCAGGGTGATGCGCCCAATGAGCGCCCCAATGGGCCAGAGCGGAAATGCCAGCAGGCGGGAGAGAACTCCGCGTCGCCACCAGAAGGATGGTGCGCGCATGGTCAATGATGCTGTAGGCGAATATGAAGGAGATAGGGCTCAATGGCCCGCAAGGTGCGGTCTAGGGCGCCACTCATGCTATCCAGTATCTCCGTTGCGGCAGAGCCCCTTTGCCCTCGCAGGCTGGAATCTTCAAGCAGCTTGTGGGCGGCTTCGGCCAGGGCCGGAGCGTCTTCCACCATCACTGCGCCATTGTGAGCATCAAGGCGACCGTAAATATCCTGGAAATTATAGGTGTGCGGCCCGTGCAGCACAACCGTTCCGAGTTTCAGGGCTTCAATCGGGTTCTGCCCTCCGCGGGCCACCAGCGAGCCGCCAATGAAGGACACTGGAGCCAGACGGTAGAACAGCCCCAGCTCGCCAATCGTATCGGCCACATAAAGCTCGGTATTCTGAGTGGGCAGACCGGATTCCGTCCTGCGCAGGGTGGCGAAACCGGCTGTGCGCCCGAGATCCACAATATCCGGCCCGCGCTCGGGGTGGCGCGGGGCGATGATGGTGAGAAGGTTCGGCACCTGCGCGCGCAGGCGGGCATGGGCCGCGATCACCATTTCATCCTCGCCGGGATGGGTGGAGGCCGCCAGAAGAAGGGGGCGCTCATCAATGGCGGCGCGCAGTTCTTCCAGGGCATCGGGGGCCGCGCCCGGCGGGGGTACATCGAATTTGAGATTGCCGGAGACATCCACCCGCTCGGTGCCCAGCATTCGGAAGCGGGCGCCATCATCCTCACTCTGGGCGAGGCACAGATCAATGCGGCTGAGCAGGGCGCGGGCGCTTTTGGGCATGCGCTTCCAGCGCCGGGTGCTGCGAGGCGAGAGCCGCCCGTTCACCAGTACAACCGGGGTTTTGCGGCGGTTCAGCTCGGTGAGCAGATTGGGCCATAACTCTGATTCGGCCAGGAGCACGAGATCCGGGGACCAGTGCTTCAGGAAACGGGAGACAAAACCGGCGGCGTCCAGCGGGCAGAACTGGTGAATGACCCCTTCCGGCGCGCGCCGTTCGGCCACCCGGCTGGAGGTGAGCGTGCCGGAGGTCAGCAGCACGGCATAGCCGCGCGCCCGCAACTCCCCCACCAGAGGCAGCACGCAGTTCACTTCACCCACACTGGCCCCATGGACCCACACCAGAGGGCCTTCAGGCCGGTTTTCACTGGCGAGGCCACGCCTCTCTCCAATACGGGCGGGGTTTTCCTTGCCCTTGCGGATGCGATAGCCGAGCCAGGCCGGGGCCAGAAGTGAGGCGACAGTGCTGGCGCCACGATACAGGCGCAGGGTGAGGGGCAGGGCGGGCGCTTTCATCCTTTGGGAAGTCCCGAGGTGCGGGGAAGGGTGGTGGCTTCGCCACAGGCAAGGGCCTCTGCGCGGGCCGTGACAGCCTCAAGGCTGGCCTGCACCTGATCGCGCGCGGCCTGAAGCCCGGCATCGTCCACATCGCGGGCCACGAAGATGGGTTCGCCCACTACAGCCGCACCCCGCCCGAAGGGCAGGTTGAGGCTGGCGCGATCCCAGCTGTTCAGGGTGATGCGATTGCGGGTTGCCATGGCGACCGGAATAATCGGACGCCCTGAATAGCGGGCCACGGTGACGACACCAAGGCCAACGCGACGGGCGATTTTGGGCACATCCGCCGTCATGGCGACATTCACGCCTTCCGCGAGCGTGTTCAGCATTTCATATGTCGCAGAGACGCCGCCCTTGCGGTGAAAATCGCGGTTCGAGGTGGAGCCGGAACCGCGAATGGTGCCCACGCCCAGCTTTTCTGCGGCGATGGCGTTGATCTGCGCATCGGCATGGCGGGAAATGAGCACCTTGGCCTTGTGGTGCGGCTTCATGGCGAAGGGTGTCAGAAAATGCTGCCCATGCCAGAAGGTCAGAATGACAGGCATTTGCTCATCAATGGTGTCGAAAATATTTTCCGGCTCGACAACAAAGCGGGAGGTCTTCGCCACCAGCTTGAAATAGTAAGCAAACGTCGTTCCCGCTGCCAGCTGAAAGGCACGGTTGGTCCTCAATCTCCGCCACATATGTCTGAATGCTCGCCTTCATCGGGGCGCGGCCCTTTCGGGTGCCACGCTGTGTGCACATGAATAGCCGTTGATGCGCCCCGATCAAGCCCTCTGAAGAGGAAGAAGCTCAGTTGCCCTTCACTTCCCCGGTTTCCGGGTCCAGCAAGCGGTGCAGATGTACCACAAAGTAGCGCATCATGGCGTTGTCCACCGTCTGCTGGGATTTGGCCCGCCATGCGGCGACAGCACTGGCGTAATTGGGGAAGATGCCAACGATATCGACCTTCGAGAGATCCTTGAACTCGTTGTTTTCCAGATCGGTGAGTTCGCCGCCAAAGACGAGGTGGGGCAGCTGCTTGGTGGACGTGTCGGTCATGGGGATGCCTTGGCTGGGGGGCTCAAACGGAAGGGGAAACGGCACTGGCCGCATGCCGGGCCGGACCGTGCAGCGCCGGGCCGGCGCAGACAAGCGGGGCGTGACGCGGCACGACTTCATTATAACGGATCAGCGCATCATCATAGGTGGTTAATCGGCCTTGCGCTTCCTGAACAAGCAGGTCTGCGGCGGCCAGATCCCAATCATGGCTGTTGGCGCGGGAGAGGGCGATATCCACCTCTCCCGTGGCGACGCGCGCCAGCCGCAGGGCCAGTGAATGGCCGCGGGGCACACGGGTGATGGGCGCAGCGCGTTCCAGTGCATCCAGTGCATCATTTGGGCCGGCAACGGTTGCGCCCGCCAGGGCATTGCGGTCCCCGGCCTTGAGCGCCATGCCATTGCGCCATGCGCCCTGCCCACGCAGGGCGGTGAACATCTCGCCTGTCACCGGCGCAAACAGCGCCGCGATCACCGGGCGACCATTTTCCACAACAGCGGCGGAAACAGCCCAATCCGGCGCACCGCGCATGAAGCCGCGCGTGCCGTCAATCGGGTCCACCACCCAGATGCGGGAGGCGGAGAGGCGCTCGGCATTGTCTGCGGTTTCTTCGGAAAGCCAGCCCCAGCCGGGCGCGATGGCGCTCAAGGCGTCCCGCAGGAAGCGGTCCACCGCCAGATCGGCCTCGGTGACAGGGGAGCTGTCATTCTTGGTCCAGGATTTGATGCCGGCGCGATTCATGTCGAGAGCCAGCGCACCGGCGGCTGAAACAGCCTCGGCGAGCTGGCGTGCGACGCTTTGGTCCGCCGGGGAGATGCCCACATTCTGGGGGGACATGCTGGTGGTCTCGGCTGTCATGCCACGCCATGTAGAAGCGGACGCTGGGGAAGGCAATTCACATTGCGTCGGATGAGCAATGCGGGTGGCAGGGAAGAGGGGCCGTTCTGCCCGCCGGGGCCTGTGCGACGGCCTGTGCGGAACCCGTATATTCTTGGGCCTTGAGCGCCGGGCGATGAGAGAGATATGCCGATACGTATGGGCATGCTCAAAATGCCTGCGTCAAAATTTCGCACCCCCGCCAGCGCGGACAATGCCCCCTCCGGGCCGGAAAGGCGAGGTGGGGGCGTGTCATCCGGGTATGGCATCAGCTCAGGGCAACAGCCAGTGCAGCAGGGTGGGCACCAGCGAATCCAGCGCCAGCCCGGCAAACAGAATCAGCCCGGCATCCCGGTTGGAGCGGAACAGGGCCAGACAGCGGTCCCCATCATCAATATCGAGCGTGCGCACCTGCCAGAGCAGATGCAGTGCAAAACCGGCCAGCCCCAGCAGGGCGAACAGGCCGGGAGAGACGGAGAGGATCGAGAGGGTAAACAGCACTACAACCAGCGCGTAGCACAGCCCGACGGCAAGGCGAGTCTTGCGCCCGAACAGCAGGGCCGTGGAACGCACGCCCACCACTGCGTCATCTTCCTTGTCCTGGTGCGCATAGATGGTGTCATAGGCGAAAACCCATGCCACGGAACCGGCGAACAGCAACAGGGCGGGGTCCGAGATGGTGTGGAACACAGAGGCCCAGCCCATCAGCGCACCCCATGAAAAGGCAATGCCCAGCACCAGTTGGGGCACGGAGGTGATGCGCTTCATGAGCGGATAGATGGCCACCACGCCCATGGAAGCCAGCCCTGTCACCACCGCGAAACGGGGCAGGCTCAGCAGTACAGCAAGGCCAATGGCGCATTGCAGGGCCAGAAACGCGAAGGCCATGGGCACGTTCAGCGCCCCGCTGGCCACCGGCCTGTTGCGGGTGCGGGCGACGGCCCGGTCGATCTTGCGATCGAGAATGTCATTCCAGGTGCAGCCCGCCCCGCGCATGGCCACGGCACCAATGGCGAACAGAACCAGCAGTCGCACATCCGGCCAGGGCTGCCCTGCGGCCATGGCCGCCAGTGCGGTGGACCACCAGCAGGGCAGCAACAACAGCCAGGAGCCGATGGGGCGGTCCAGCCGGGCGACGCGCAGATAAGGGCGCAACGCTGCGGGCGCGTGGCGATCCACCCAGTTGCCCTGCGGGGCATCGGAAACCGTGCTGTCCATGGCCCCTTCACGCATATTCACGATTCACGGCCTATTTGTTCAGCAGCGCATTGCCCTGCAATGTATCGAAAACGCCACCCCGCCGGCTGACTTCCGGCGTGATGTTGTAGCCCGTGGTGATACCAAGCGCGCTGGAGATGGAGCCCTGGGCCGGAGCCGGAGCCGGTCCGCCAGCGCCCATGCCGGCCTCTGCGGCCTGACACACGCGGTTGCGCATGGTGAGCGTCTGCTTGTGGGATTTGTTGGCCTGGGTGATGGCCTCATCCGGGATCTGGCACCATTCCTTGTTCTCAGTGAGGAACTTGGCCCACTTGGCTTCCGCCGTGGCGAAGGAGCGGAACAGGGGACACAGCTCGCGCGGGTCGGGCTGTGCGCCTTCCTTCATCGCGGCCTGCAACGCCTTGCCCTTGGCTTCCAGATCCTGCCTCAGCGACATGGCGTCGGTCTGGCAGTCGGCATATGCGGTGGAGATGGAGAGCACGCCGGAGAGGCACGCAGCCGCCATCACCCAAGTCAGTTTCCTCATGTGGGAGCCCAGCCTTGTTCTGATCGCCCCGAGGGGCATGACATGCAGATATATACAGCAGGCAGATGGGGCAACCTTGGGGCAGCAAGGAAATGATGCAGGAAGGCGCGGGCATATAGCCCATAACGGCGTCATCTTCTGATACCGCGTCATCTTCTGGGCCGGTCCGGTGGTGGGTGTGGGGCGCCATGGTTCCAGCATGACTGCTTTTTCTGTTCTTTTCAGCTTCATCCGGGCTGTTCAGCCATGCGGGAACGTGATTTGATCGCCTCGCGCGGGTGGAAGGCGCTTGACGGATCGCGTCGTCACAGCTAGCTTTCGCGCAACTTTTGGAAGGAGCTGCGTTGTGAGGCGCAATTTCATTAATCTTATCGTACGTAAGGGCGCCACTGTCGGTGCGGCCTGATGGCCGTGACGAACACTGACGTGGCGCGTGACGAGGGGCCCATCGGGCCCCTTCGTCGTTTCTGAGCGGCTTTCGCCACAGGTCTTCAGGCCGGGCAGGGCCTGAAGGTTTGAAACAGAATATGTCCGGCGCAAGGGCGCCGCGGGAGTGCAAGGCCATGACCAAGGAGATGACGACCAAGGAGATGTCCGGCGCTGAAATGGTGATCCAGGCCTTCATCGATCAGGGCGTCGAGCACATCTTCGGTTATCCGGGGGGTGCGGTGCTGCCCATCTATGATGCGCTGTTCAGCCACAATGCGCTGGAGCACATTCTGGTGCGCCACGAGCAAGCGGCCGTGCATGCGGCGGAAGGCTATGCCCGGTCCTCCGGCAAGGTGGGCGTGGTGCTCGTTACCTCCGGCCCCGGCGCGACCAATGCCGTGACCGGCCTTGCCGACGCCATGCTGGATTCCATCCCGATCGTCTGCATCTCCGGGCAGGTGGCCACCCAGCTCATCGGTTCCGACGCCTTCCAGGAATGCGATACGGTGGGCATTACCCGCCCATGCACCAAGCACAATTATCTGGTGCGGGACGTGAACGACCTCGCGCGCGTGCTGCATGAGGCATTCTATGTGGCCCAGAATGGCCGTCCCGGCCCGGTCGTCGTCGATATTCCGAAGGATGTGCAGTTCGCTGCCGGCACTTATGTCGGCCGCGAGAACATCCAGCACAAGACCTACCGGCCCAAGCTGGTGGCGGAGGATAATCAGCTGGCCGCTGCGGCCGAGCTGATCGCCTCGGCAAAGAAGCCTATCTTCTATACGGGCGGCGGCGTCATCAATTCCGGCCCGCAGGCCAGCCTGCTGCTGCGCGAGCTGGCCCGCATCACCGGCGTGCCCGTCACCTCCACCCTCATGGGGCTTGGCGCTTTCCCGGCCTCCGGCAAGCAGTGGCTGGGCATGCTGGGCATGCACGGCACCTATGAGGCCAATATGGCCATGCATGATTGCGATGTGATGGTGTGCATTGGCGCACGCTTTGATGATCGCATCACCGGCCGTCTGGACGCCTTCTCGCCCGGCTCGAAGAAGATCCACATCGACATTGATCCGTCCTCCATCAACAAGAATGTGAAGGTGGATCTGCCGATTATCGGGGATTGCGCGCGGGTGCTGGAGGGGCTGATTTCCGCATGGAAGGCGAAGGGGCTTTCCATGGACAGCGCCGCGATGGAGAGCTGGTGGTCGCAGATCAATCTGTGGCGGGCCCGCAACTGCCTCGCCTATCGGCCTTCCGATGAGATCATCAAGCCGCAATATGCACTTCAGCGTCTCTATGAGGCGGTGAAGGAGAAGGATGTCTACATCTCCACCGAAGTGGGTCAGCACCAGATGTGGGCCGCCCAGTTCATGCATTTCGAAGAGCCCAATCGTTGGCTCACCTCGGGCGGGCTCGGCACCATGGGGTATGGCCTGCCGGCAGCCATCGGCGCGCAGAAGGCGCATCCCGATGCGCTGGTGGTTGATATTGCCGGTGAAGCCTCCATCCAGATGAATATGCAGGAAATGTCCACCGCCATGCAGTTCAACCTGCCGGTGAAGGTGTTCATCCTGAACAACAAATATATGGGCATGGTGCGCCAGTGGCAGGAACTGCTGCATGGCGGGCGCTATTCGCACTCCTATTCCGAGGCCCTGCCGGACTTCGTGAAGCTGGCCGAAGCCTTTGGCGGCGTCGGCATTCGCTGTGACAAGCCGGGGGATCTGGATGGTGCGATCCAGGAGATGATCAATGTGAAGCGCCCGGTCATCTTCGATTGCATCGTGGACCAGCAGGAAAACTGCTTCCCGATGATCCCGTCGGGCCGCGCCCATAATGAAATGATCCTTGGCGATATGGCTGTCGATCTCGACACCGCCATCACCGACGAGGGCAAGATGCTGGTGTGATGCCGGCGCGGGCGGCCTCGGCCGGGCCTTCCGGTTGCAGGCGCCGCCCATTTTTCTTGCAAACTCACTCCGCCCGCCAGTCTGTCGCCCCGGCAGGGGCCGGCCGGCGGGTCTTCCCTTCCGATTGCCCCTCAGGATTTTCCATGCCTACGCAATCTGCGACCATCGAACGCCATACCCTTTCGGTGCTGGTGGACAATGAGCCCGGCGTGCTGGCGCGCGTCATCGGCCTGTTCTCCGGCCGCGGCTACAATATTGACAGCCTGACCGTGTCCGAGGTGAGCCAGGAGGTGCATCTGTCGCGCATCACCATCGTCACCACCGGCACGCCCATGGTTATCGAGCAGATCCGCAATCAGCTGGACCGGCTGGTGCCAGTGCATCGGGTGCTGGATCTGACGGTGGAGGCCGCCTGTCTTGATCGCGAGCTGGCCATGGTGAAGGTGCGCGGCGTGGGCGAGAACCGGGTGGAGGCCCTGCGCCTTGCCGATGCCTTCCGCGCCCGCGTGATTGACGCCACGCGCGAGAGTTTCGTGTTCGAGATCACTGGCAAGTCCGACAAGATCGACCAGTTCGCCTATCTCATGGAGCCGCTGGGCCTTGTGGAAGTGGCGCGCACCGGCGTGGTGGCGATTTCCCGCGGGCCGGAGGCCATGTGAGGCGGATCAGTGAGGCGGATCATGTCAGGTGGGTGGAAGAGTTCGGTTCTTCTACGCCCAAAGTTCATGACTTGCGTATGAAAGCGGTTCACTTTCGCTGGAATCCAGTGCAAAAGGCCAGCGCGGTGGCCCGCCCATAAACATAACGTTTCGAGATGACGTCCATCAGGAGATTATGATGCGTGTATATTACGACCGCGACGCGGATCTGAACCTCATCAAGGGGAAGAAAGTCGCTGTCATCGGCTATGGCAGCCAGGGTCACGCCCATGCGCTGAACATGCGCGATTCCGGCGTGAAGGAAGTGGTGATCGCGCTGCGTCCCGGTTCCGCCACCGCCAAGAAGGCCGAGGCCGAAGGTTTCAAGGTGCTCACCCCCGCCGAGGCCGCCAAGTGGGCCGACGTGGTGATGATGCTCACCCCCGATGAGTTGCAGGCCGACATCTACAATGAGAGCCTGGCCGAGAACATGAAGGAAGGCGCTGCGCTTTTCTTCGCCCATGGCTTCAATGTGCACTTCAACCTCATCGAGGCCCGCAAGGATCTCGACGTGCTGATGGCCGCCCCGAAGGGCCCCGGCCACACCGTGCGCTCCGAATATCTGCGTGGCGGCGGTGTGCCCACCCTCATCGCCATCGCGCAGGACGCCACCGGCAATGCGCATGATCTGGCGCTCTCCTATGCCTCCGCCATTGGCGGCGGCCGCGCCGGCATCATCGAGACCACCTTCAAGGAAGAGTGCGAGACCGATCTGTTCGGCGAGCAGGCAGTGCTGTGCGGTGGCGCCGTGGAACTGATCCGCGCCGGTTTCGAAACGCTGGTGGAAGCCGGCTATGCGCCCGAAATGGCCTATTTCGAGTGCCTGCACGAGCTGAAGCTGATCGTCGACCTCATCTATGAGGGCGGCATCGCCAACATGAACTACTCCATCTCCAACACCGCCGAGTATGGTGAATATGTCACCGGCCCGCGCATCGTCACCTCGGAAACCAAGGCCGAGATGAAGCGCGTGCTCGAGGATATCCAGTCTGGCACCTTTGCCCGCAACTGGATGCTGGAGAACAAGGTGAACCAGGCCTCCTTCAAGGCGACCCGCGCCCGCAACAACGCTCATCCGATTGAGGACGTGGGCGAGAAGCTGCGCGGCATGATGCCGTGGATCAAGGAAAAGGCTCTGGTCGACAAGTCCAAGAACTGAGTCTGAACCGGGTTGTTCCGGTTGGCCCCGTGCCTTGCGTGCGGGGCCGGTTCTGGCGGGTGAAACAGGCGGGGTTGAGGCCCGGCCCGTTTCGCCCGCTTTTTTATGGCCCGACCAAGCAGGCGGTGAAAAACGAGTCTTCAGGGTGTGGGCGCGCACAAAAAACGGGGCCGAAGCCCCGTTCTGAAATTCTATTGATGCTGGCCTTCGGAAAGATCAGACGGCGCTTTCCGCAGCCGCCTCTTCACCGTGCGCATGGCGTGTGCCCAAAGGCAGGGAGGCCGTGACGAGGAAGGAATGGTAGCGCCGGCGCGCATCCATGGCGGTGCCATTGTCGCAAATGGCGGCTTCCTGAAGCTCGGCCAGCGCCCAGGGGTTGGGCTCCACCGGCAGGGCCACGATTTCCGGCGCATTGTGCGAGCTGATTTCAATGATGTCATGGGCGGTCAGCGCCTGAAGCGCATGGGCCGCCATCTGGCGCTGATAGGCGCGTCGCTCCGGCGTGAGCTGCTCCCACTGCTCCAGCAGGGGATAGCGGCTCTGCGAGAAGCTGTGCATTGCCTGCGCCATGCGCTCCACCATGTCTGTCGAGATCATGCGCCCCTCGTTCGGCGAAACTGGGTGAAATCCTGAATGTGGAGCCACTGTGCCCGCGTGAGGGTTTCCTGAAAGTTGTCAGCCAGAGGAGCCTTGCCAGCATGGTAAACGCAGGCTGAATCCGGGAGGTAATTTTGTGAGGCAGGGGCGCATCGCTCTTTGTACCCGTGATGCCGAGACCTCCATTTCCACACGATCTTGCAGTCGGTTGATACGAAATGTGTCCTTTCTGCAACGGGTACTGCAAGAGCTGTAGGATATAATATATCTTATATTGCGTCGGCGCATTCTTCTCGATTAATTGATATAAAGTATCAATTAGGAGCCGTGCCGTGTCTGCCACCCTTCGCCTGTGCCTGTCTCTCGGGGTCATTGTGCCTGCAACCAGCCTGTGTGCCCCTGTCTGGGCTCAGGCGGTGCAGCAGCAGGGCGTCGCCCTCACGGGGGTGGGTGCGGAAGAACAAAATGCCGGCGGGCAGGAAAGCATTGCCCTGCCGGCGCTGACGGTGACCTCAGCCAGCCCGGTTTCCAGCGATGATAACGCGGCAGCCTTCTGGAACATGGGCTCCTTCGCCTTTGTCACCGGGGCCTTCGTGCCGGTGACAGTGGTGGGCCAGACCCAGATTGAGCTGAACCCCACCTATACGCTGGGTGATGTGCTTTTCACCCAGCCGGGCATCACCTCCAGCACCTTTGCGCCTGGAGCCAGCCGGCCCATCATTCGTGGCCTCGACAGTTTCCGTGTGAAGATGGCGCAGGATGGCATTGATGCGCTGGATGTCTCCACTCTGGGTGAAGACCATGCGGTGCCGATTGATCCGCTTTCCACCCAGCAGATCGAGGTTATTCGTGGCCCGGCCACGCTGCGTTACGGCTCGCAGGCCATTGGTGGTGTGGTGAATGCCATCAATAACCGCATTCCCACCGAGCTGACGGAAAATGGCTATCGCATCAGTGTGGAAGGCTCCGGTGCCACGGTGGATACGGGGCTGGAAGGGGCGGTGCGGCTGGATGCCCGCAAGGATGCCTTCGCCTTCCATTTTGACGCGTTCGGCCGTGATGCGGAAGATTATGACATTCCCGGTGGCGTGCAGGACAATTCTTATGTGCGCAGCAATGGGCAGGCCCTTGGCCTCACCTATAATTTCGACGGTGGCTATATCGGCAGCGCCATTGAACGTTTCGCCTCTAATTATGGCATTCCCGGTGGGGAAGAGGCTGAGTTGAAGACGAATATCGAGATGGAGCAACTCAAATGGCTGAGCAAGGGTGAGTTCAACCTTGAGAGCGGGCCCATTGAGACCATCCGCTTCTGGGCCGGCTTGTCGCGTTACCGGCACGATGAGCGCGGCTTGCCCCACATGCATGACCATGAGCATGAAGACGATCACGATCACGATCACGATCACGATCATGACCATGACCATGACCATGACCATGATGAGGACCATGCGCACGATCATGACGATCACGATCATGAGGATGGCTCGGATGTGCTGGATCAGCTTGAATATGTGCACGGCACCTTCCGCAGCCATGCCTTTGAAGGGCGGCTGGAATTTCAGCATGTTCCGTTCAGCCTGCCCTTCGGCGTGGCCCGCGGTGCGCTGGGCGTGCAGGTGAACTATGATGACCTTGAAACCTTTGGCGAGGCCCGTGAGTTTCTTGCTCCGGCCCGCACCTCCAATGTTGCGGCCTATCTGTTTGAGGAAGTGGAGCTGACACCCTCCACCCGCCTACAGGCGGCCGCCCGCATCGAGGCGGTGAACATTCACGGCGAGGCGGCCAATATTCCGGCCGATTATCTGCCGCCGCCGGATGAGCTCACCACCATGCCGGCCAGCGCCAGCTTCGCGCCCATGAATATTTCGGTGGGTCTGTTGCAGGATCTGGCCTGGGGTATGAGCGGGCGCCTGTCCGCGCAATATGTGGAGCGCGCGCCTTCCGCGCTGGAGCTGTATTCCAAGGGGCCGCACCATGCCACGGGCACCTTCGATATCGGCAATGCGGATCTGGAGAAGGAGGGCGCGGCCAGTTTCGAGATTGGCCTGTCCCGCGCGCAAGGGGATTTCCGCTTTGACGCCAGCGCCTATTACACCCGCTTCAGCGGCTTCATCTACAAGCAACTCACGGGTGTGACCTGTAATGAAAGCTTCGGCTCCTGCGGGGGCGCGGCAGGCGAGTTCGACCAGATCATCTATGCCCAGCGCGATGCCACCTTCTATGGGGTGGAGATCAAGGCGCAATATGATGTGGCGGAGATGGCCGGCGGTATTTTCGGCGTGGAAGGCCAGTATGATTTCGTGCACGCCACCTTCGCCGATGGCTCCTATGTGCCGCGCATGCCGCCGCATCGTCTGGGAGGCGGGGTGTATTGGGGCGATGGCACATGGGCGGCCCGGCTGAACCTGCTGCACGCCTTCGCGCAGGATGAAGTGGCCATTTATGAAGATGAGACGCCCGGTTACAATCTGCTGAATGCGGAAATCACCTACCGGCGCGATCTCGGTATGGCGGGGGCCAATCCCGTCCAGCTTCTGGTGGGGGTGACCGGCTCCAACCTGCTGAATGAGGATATCCGCAACTCGGCCTCCTTCAAGAGTGCGGAAGTCCTGCTGCCGGGCCGCAATATCCGCGGCTTCGCCAAGGTCACTTTCTGAACGGGCTCTGCATCACAGCTGTGGAGAACCCTGAGATCGCGCCCGTTGCCTCTCTGGTTGTAACGGGCGCGACATCTGCCCCGCATTATTGTAGCGTGCTGGCAAATCATATGTGGGGAGAGGGTTCGCCGTGTCCGTGAAGCTCGAAGATCTGAATGTGAAGCTGTTCACCGATGGCGCCGACAAGGCGCAGATCGTGGAAATGGCGGCCCATGGCCATATTGCCGGTTTCACCACCAACCCTTCTTTGCTGCGCAAGGCCGGCGTCTCCGATTATGAGGCCTATGCCCGTGATCTCGTGGCTGCCGTGCCCGACAGGCACATCTCCTTCGAGGTGTTCTCCGACGAGATTGACGAGATGCGCGCCCAGGCCCGCATCATCGCCACCTGGGGCGAGAATGTGCATGTGAAGCTGCCCGTCACCAATACCAAAGGCGAGACGCTCTATGGGCTGGTGCGTGAGCTGGTGCAGGATGGGGTGCGGGTGAACCTCACCGCCATTTTCGATGTGGCGCAGGTGGAAGAGGGCGTGAAGGCGCTGGCCGGTGGCGCGCCCTCCTGCATCTCGGTGTTCGCGGGCCGTCTGGCCGATACCGGCATTGATTATGTGCCGGCCGTGACGCGTGCAGTGGAGCTCTCCCGCGCGACAGACAATGTCGAAGTCATCTGGGCCTCCACCCGTGAGGTGTGGAATGTGATCGAGGCTGACCGCATGGGCTGCCACATCATCACCGCACCGGCTGATGTGCTGAAGAAGCTGCCCGCGCTGGGTTCACGCACGGCGGCGGAGTTGTCTCTGGATGCAGTGAAGGCTTTCCGCGCCGATGCAATCGCCGCCGGCCTCACGCTGGAGACCGCTGCGCGCAGCTGAGAGCGGTATTCCTGTTTCATGATGTTATCAGGTGGCCGGGCACGGGCCCGGCCACCTGATAAATGGCTTGGCACAGCCTTTTGAGGCAGTTGCCCAAAGCTTCCGCGCGGAAGGTGAAGATGCGGCATTGCACCCCTGCGGGAGCCTGTTAGACTTCTCCTCAAGGCGCAGCCTGTTCGTGACACTCGCAACAGGTTTGAGCGCGTGATTCGCCTTGCGGCGAGGGGATGCAGATGAGGGACGAGGCGCACGGGCCCCAGCCGGACCCGGAGCCGTCGCGCCCTGCGCAAACCGGGCGGGATGCCGCCGAAGCGGAGCGCGGGCCGACACGACCAAAAGGGCGGCGCAGCAGGCCCGCCTTTTCCGCGCAGGCCAATGCCTGCCCTGTTTATGCTGCCATAGATCTGGGTACAAACAATTGCCGCCTGCTGGTGGCGCGCCCCACCTCCCGCGGGTTTCGCGTGGTGGATGCCTTTTCGCGTATCGTACGTTTGGGAGAAGGCCTCACCTCGACAGGAAAGCTCGGTGAGGACGCCATGAACCGCGCCACGGCTGCGCTGGATGTCTGCGCCAGCAAGATGTCGCTGCGGGGAGTGACGCGGGCACGCATCATCGCGACGGAAGCGTGTCGCTCGGCCGGCAATGGCGATGAATTCTGCTCCCGTGTGCGTGAAAATACCGGCCTTGTTCTGGAGGTGGTGGACCGGCGCACCGAAGCCGGGCTGGCTGCTGCGGGCTGCGCCCCGCTGGTGGACCCGCACAGCGAAGGCGCGGTGTTGTTCGATATTGGCGGTGGTTCCACCGAGGTGGTGTGGCTGGGCCGGCGCGGGGCCGGGGATGATGGCCCGCCGCGCGCCCGTGTCCGTTCCTGGGTTTCGCTGCCGGTGGGGGTGGTGTCTCTTTCCGAGCGTTATGGCGGCAACCGGGTTTCGCGGGATATTTTCCGCTCCATGGTGCGTGAAGTGCGCACCATGCTGGAAGGTGTACGTGAAAGCTGGGGCGTGCGCCGGTGTGATCGCATCCATCTTCTCGGCACGTCTGGCACCGTCACCACGGTGGCTGGCATCCATCTGGGGCTGGAGCGCTATGACCGCATGCGGGTGGATGGCGCATGGCTGCGCACCCATGATGTGGAAGGCGTCGTGGGCCAGTTGATGGATATGTCGTTTGACGAGCGGGTTTCCAATCCCTGCATCGGGGCGCAGCGGGCGGATCTGGTGCTGGCGGGTTGCGCCATCATGGAAGCCATTCGTGCTGTCTTTCCAGCGGAGCGTCTGCGCGTGGCCGACAGGGGCCTGCGCGAAGGTATGCTGGTGCAATTGATGCGGGCTGACGGGGCCTGGCGGCGGGGGCGGATGAATGGCAATGCCCCGTCCGGGCAACGCCGGGACAAGGAAGCCGCAAGGGCCGAACCGCATGGACAGGCCACGCGTGTGGGGCATAATTCGGGGCAAAGCCGGGCTGCGGCCAATGGCTCCGGCAAGCCCGCCCATGGTTCTGCCGGCAGGGATGCCCGGCCCCGTGATGTTGCTGCGGGTGCTGAAAACAAGGCGGCCCCGCACAAGAGCGTTCAGGATAAGCCGGCCTTTGGCGGACAGGGGCCGGGCTGGAATGGCAAGGGCCCAGCGGCGGCAGGTGCAAAACCGGCTGCTTTCCGGGGCGATGGTACAGGCAAGGGTGGCTCGGCAGGCAAGGGCGGCTCTTCCGCCCCCTCTGGCGGGCAGACAGCAGGGCAGGGAGCGCGCGCATGAGCACGCCGGGTCGGACACCGGGGCGTGGCAACCCCGAAGGGGGCAAGGGCAGCAAGGATAGCCGCCCCTTGAAAGTGCGTGTGAAAAACGCGCGCAAACGCTCTACCTCATCGCAGAAATGGTTGCAGCGCCAGTTGAATGATCCCTATGTCGCCAAGGCGAAGCGGGATGGCTGGCGTTCCCGCGCGGCTTACAAGCTGCTGGAGATGGACGAAAAAGCCCATCTGCTGAAGCGCGGCATGCGGGTTCTCGATCTGGGTGCGGCCCCCGGCGGGTGGTGCCAGGTGGCGGCCAAGAAGATCGGGCTCGCGGAAGGCCATGGGCGTGTGGTGGCCATTGATCTTCTGGAAATTGAGCCCATTCCCGGCGTGCTGTTCGCGCAGATGGACTTTCTGGAGCCCGATGCCCCCGAGCGGCTGATGGCGATGATGAACGGGCCTGCGGATTTCGTCATGTCGGACATGGCGGCCAACACCACCGGCCACAAGAAGACAGACCATCTGCGCATTGTCGCGCTGGTGGAAATGGCGGTGGATTTCGCCCGGCAGGTGCTGGCGCCCGGCGGCAGCTTTCTGGCCAAGGTCTTTCAGGGCGGAACGGAAGGCGAGTTGCTGGCCAATCTCAAGCGGGATTTTGCCGTGGTCAAGCATATGAAGCCGGCCGCCAGCCGGGCCGATTCGGCAGAGCTTTATGTGTTGGCGACCGGGTTCCGGGGCCGGCAGAAGACGCCTGAAGACGACACGCAGGAGGGGTGACCAGTTCGCCCCGTCAGCCTTCCGCCGCAGCTTCGTGGGGGCTCTTGTGAGCGGGAGCCGATTTGGGCTTGCGTCCATTCAGCTGAGCTCCGGCATTGGCCGGCAGGCGGATAAAGAAGAAAAAGCTACTGGCTCCGACTGCGGCGACCACCAGAAAGGCGACGATGAAATCGGCCTGTGAAACGGCCGTTTCTCCTCGCCCGCCGCGCATGATTTCCAGAACCAGCCCGGCAAGGGCCACCCCCATGGAAAGCGAGACCTGCTGCATGACGCTGGCAAAAGATGTGGCGTGGCTCATTTCCTGTGGCTGCACCTCTTCATAACTCAGCGCATTCAGCGCGGTGAATTGCAGAGAGCGCAGGAAACCGCCCACCAGCAGAAGGGTGAGGATGAGCCAGTGCGGCGTAAAGGGGGTGAAAGCGGCGTTGACGGCCAGAAAGCCCGCGGCCAGAAGGGCGTTCACCACCAGCACGGGCTTGTAGCCCAGTGTGCGCAGAATGGGGGCCGCAGTCACCTTCATTACAATGGCGCCAGCTGCGGAGGCGAAGGTCAGCAGCCCGGAGGCGAAGGCGGAGAGGCCGAAGGAGAGTTGCAGCATCAGTGGCAGCAGGAACGGGGTTGCCCCCACGCCGATGCGAAACAGGGCGCCGCCCACAACGCCGGCGCGGAATGTGGGGTAGCGCAGCAGCTTCAGATCCAGAATGGCATGGGGCGTCACATGCGCATGGCGCACATAAAGCCCCAGCGCCGCCGCCCCCACGCCAGCTGAGGTGATAGCCACCCACAGTGGCACGAAGGGCTGGCCCAAAACGGCAAAGCCGAACACCAGCCCGGCCAGCCCGATGCCGGAGAGGATGAGGCCGCGCAGATCCAGCGGCGGCGGATTCTCCTCCCGGATATTCTCGATAAAGCGGGAGGCCAGAACCACACCCAGAAGCCCGATGGGCACATTGATGAAGAAGATGAAGCGCCAGTCAAAATAGGTGGTGATGAAGCCCCCCAGAGGCGGGCCGAACACGGGCCCCAGCAGGGCGGGAATGGTGAGCCAGGCCAGCGCGGACACCAGTTCGGATTTCGGCACCGCCCGCAGGATGACGAGCCGCCCCACCGGCACCATCATGGCTCCGCCCATGCCCTGAATGATGCGATAGAGCACAAAATCCAGCAGAGAGGTGGAGAGCCCGCACAGAACGGAGCCCAGCGTGAACACCACAATGGCCGCGCGAAATATGGTGCGCGCCCCAAACCTGTCCGCGGCCCAGCCGCTGGCGGGAATGAACACGGCCAGGGAGAGAAGATAGGAGGTCAGTGCCAGTTTCAGGGCCACCGGGTCTTCATTCAGATCTGCGGCGATGGCGGGCAAGGCGGTGGAAAGCACCGTTGCATCGACCTGCTCCATGAACAGGGCGCACGCCACGATCAGCGGAATGAGAATATGCGGGGGCAGAAGAAGACGGGGCACCGGGGCATCCTGTCTGGGCCGGATCATATGGGCTGTGTCGCCATGCCGGGAACGGCAGCTCACCCGGCCAAGGTGCTTTAGGTGTATTTGCCGCGAGAATGAAGATGCGGGAATGCAAGGCCGGCCTGCGCCTGAGAGGTGGAAAAGGTGCGGGCAAAATGAAAATGCGCGCCACAGGGCGCGCATTCCGCTTGCAGGCTGTAGGCCTGTATCTGCTCTGGACGCCTCAGAAGAACCGACGGCCGCTTTCCTCTTCGGAAATGGCACCCGGTTCACGGGTCATGCGCGTGGCGTCGTCACGGCGCATGAAATCCGTGAAAGGGTCGCGATTGTCTTCCCGGCTGGCGGCGGGGGCCACTTCCAGCGGCTGGGGGCGGTTCACCGGCGTGGCGGGGGGCAGGCCCTCTTCCACGGGAACGGCGCGGCTGGAATCCGTGGTGCGGGAGGCCTTGGCGTCCAGCCACGGCAGGGGGAAGGGCGAGGCGATATAGGCAACGCCGTCTTCCTGCTCCCAGGCGATCATGTAGATTTCCTCATCCACAGGCATGCCGGGGAAGGAGAACATCTGCGGAGATTCGCGCGAGGTGCCGATCCAGCCGAGGGAATGGGCCAGCTGGAAGGCTTCATCCAGAAAGCCCGTCAGCGCGGCGAGGCGATCAGCCCGCAGCGACTGGGTAAAATCCACATCCATCAACCGGCGGAGATAGGTCTCCACGCTGTCACCAGCAGCCCACTGGGCCCCGGTGGCGAACTGATAAACATACACGCGCGGATTCGCCATCACGCAACTCCACCCTCTTCGGGGAACAAAAATCACAGCGATTCTGCTTTTGACACGCGCCTTCCGACACCTGAGCAGAACCACATACTCATACTTCTTTTACCGTCTTGTTGCTTAATTTCAAAGCGAACTGCACATATCTGCGGGTTTTTGCACGACGTGCTTAACCGTCGCGTGTCACAGGGGCTGTATTCGGCCCTTGGGGCAGGTCCGTTTGCCATCTTTTCATTGCTGCGTTGCAATAGTTGTAAAGGAGTTGCGAGGCTGCATTATCGGCAGGATTCGCATGGAAGATGACGGAATGCGGAAAGCCATGAAAAGAATTGTACCGGCTCAGACAATAAGGCTTGCGATGCTGGCTGGCGCATTGGCCCTGCCGATGGGGCTGATGCTGCCGCAGTTTTCCACATCTGCACTGGCGCAGGCCATGAATGATGATCTCGCCCCGCCGGCGGATCTGGACGCCGGGGATGTGCCGGTGCCGGATGACACCACCGATATTGGCGATCACGTGCCCCCGCCGGCCACGGCGATTCCCGCTGTGGCGCATCGCTGTGGTGAACTTTCCGCCCTGGTGAAAAATCAGGGTGAGGCGCTGGTGACCGTGCCGGATGGCTATGACATGCGCTTCGTGCGGGAGCAAAGCTTCTGCAAACAGGAGCAGGTTCTGAAGCCAGCCTGGACAGCAACGCCGGATGATCCGCACTGTTTCGTTGGCTATAGCTGCGAAGATCCGGCAGACTGAGCTGCGCTTTGCAGTGCGGCGGAGCGGGGCTGTTCGGCTTCCGCTCCGGCTCTGCGCCAGTTCATGAACCGGCTTTTTTGCGCGCTTTTGCGCCGGCCTTGTTACCTTTGCCGCCTTTGCCCGCATTCCCGGCAAGGGTGGCATCCAGGGCCTGCGCCAGTGCGGCGCTGTCTCCTTCGATGTGAAAGGTCTTCAGCCGGGCGGTCGCACCGGCTGTCAGCACCACACGGGAGGGCGGAACACCTGTCGCCTGCGCCAGCACCTTGCCTACGGCAGCCGTGGCCGCGCCATCTTCCGGTGCGGCGCGCACCCGAACCTTCAGCACATCCCGCCCGTCTGAAAGCGTCACCACGCCATCCAGCGCGTCGCGTCCGCCCTTTGGCGTTGCGCGCACGAAAAGCTCCAGCCCGGTTGCCGTGGGGCGGCAGAAGCCCGCCTTCTCAGAACACATTGGGGTAGATGTAGAGATAGATCACCCGCTGAAGGAAGAAGATGATGAGGATCACCGCCATAGGCGAGAGATCCAGCCCTCCCAGATTGGGCAGAATGGAGCGCACCGGCGCCAGAACCGGCTCCGTGATGCGATAGAGGAACTCTCCCACATTGCTGACGAACTTGTTGTATGGGTTCACCACATTGAAGGCCATCAGCCAGGAGAGGATGGCCGCCGCGATGAGCAGCCACACATAAAGATTCAGAACAACCAGAACGACATCCAGCAGCGCGCGCATATCGGCAAGATCCCCGGGGCAAGATTTGCGGCAAGCAATAGCCCTTGGCAATAACCCTTGGAAAGGGGCTTGAACAAGGCATAGCTTACCCAATTTGATGCGTCTTTCACCTTGCGAGGCTTTTCATGGTGCCTTTCCAGTCTTTCCTGCGGCGCATCCGCCATGGCCTGACCCTTGGCGTGCGGGTGATCGTGACGGATCAGGACGGGCGCATCCTGCTGGTGCGCCACAGCTATACGCGCGGCTGGCATTTGCCGGGCGGTGGTGTGGATGTGGGTGAAAATGCCGAACAGGCTGCCGGGCGGGAATTGCGCGAGGAAGCCGGTGTGGATGTGACCGGGCCGTTGCGGCTGATTGGCGTCTATTTCAATGCCCGCATGGCCGGGCGGGATCATGTGGTGTGCTACCACGCCCCGCATGTGAAGATTGGCCCGCGCCCGAAGCCCAATCTGGAAATCCGGGCGGCGGAGTTCTTCCCGCTGGACGCCTTGCCGGAAGGGGTGACACCCGCCACAGCCCGTCGTCTTGCCGAATGGCGACAGGGCCTCTCGACGGATCCGATGTGGTAGGCTGTGTTTGCGGGCAGGCTCACCAGCGCACTTGCCAAGCAGAGGCTGTGCCGCTTATCTGCCTGCAACCTGTTTCCGTCTGAGATCCCGGTTTTGGGAGAGGAACGCGTCCATGTCGCCTGATGCCGACCAGATCGTCGATCGCCGTATGCTGCGGCGCAAGCTTACCTTCTGGCGGGCTTTGGGGGTGCTGGCTGTGGTCGCGGCAGTGATCGTGGCTGTCGCGTCCTTTTCAGGCACGGTTCTGCCCTCGCGCATGGAGCATGTGGCCCGCGTGCCGATTGGCGGCCTCATCCGCAATGATCGCGCGCGGGTGGAAATGCTGGATCGCATCCGCGAATCCAACGCACAGGCTGTCATTCTTTCCATTAACAGCCCCGGTGGCACCATTACCGGCTCTGAGCAGCTTTATGATGCGCTGCGCCGTCTGGCGGAGAAAAAGCCGGTGGTGGCCGTGGTGGAAGGCATGGCGGCTTCGGGCGCTTATATCGCCGCGCTGGGGGCGGATCATATCGTCGCCCGTCGCAATGGCCTGGTGGGCTCGGTGGGGGTGCTCTACCAGTTTCCCAACGTGACCGAGCTGTTGAAGAATGTCGGCGTCTCGGTGGAAGAGATCAAATCCTCCCCGCTGAAGGCCGAGCCCAACCCCTTCACCATTACGCCGCCGGGCGCGCGTGAGGCGATCGATTCGCTGGTGAAGGACAGCTATGCCTGGTTCCGCAATCTGGTGGGAGAACGGCGTGATATTTCCGGTGATGCACTGGAATTTGTCGCCGATGGGCGGGTTTTCACCGGCCATCAGGGGCTGGCCTTGCGGCTGGTGGACGAGATTGGCGATGAACGTACCGCCCGCGCCTGGCTGGCCGCCAACAAGGGTGTTTCAGAAGATCTGCGCGTGCGGACCTGGCGGACGGAACGGTTCGACAGCCAGTTTGGCTGGATGAGCACAGCCGTACGCGGCGCATTTTCCGCAGTGGGGCTGCCTCAGCTGGGAGATATGCTGGGTGGCCACACGAAGGCTGCTTTGGAACGCAGCCAGCTTGACGGTCTTCTGGCCCTCTGGCACCCTCAGGCGGACAAGTGATCTTTTTTGTCTTAAGTCATTGTCAACGGCGCGGAAACGTCATCATATCAGTGCAAGTCATCCTCACTTGAAGATGTCCTCAGACCCTTAGGGTCATTTGTGAGAGGAGCGGGGCCAGCATGATCAAATCCGAACTTGTTCAGAAGATCGCGGAGGCTAACCCCCATCTTTACCAGAGGGATGTGGAGAACATCGTCAACGCCATCCTCGAACAGATCGTCTCCGCGCTGGAGAAGGGCGACCGGGTGGAGTTGCGTGGCTTCGGTGCCTTTTCGGTGAAGAAGCGTGATGCCCGCGTGGGGCGTAATCCGCGCACAGGCAAACAGGTTGAAGTTGAAGAGAAGGTCGTGCCCTATTTCAAGACGGGCAAGGAGATGCGTGAGCGTCTCAATGACGGGAAGTGAAACTGGTGTCGCGTTTTCTGTCCATTCTCATCGGCCTGCCGCTGTCCATCATCATTCTGGCGCTGGCCGTGGCCAACAGGCGGATGGTGACGGTGTCGTTCGACCCCTTCTCCGCCACGGACCCTTCGCTTGCGGTGCAGGTGCCGTTGTTCGCCGTTGTGTTTGCGGCCCTCATCATCGGCGTTGTGCTGGGCGGTGGGGTGACATGGCTGCGCCAGTCCCGTTATCGGCGTGAAGCGCGCGAGGCCCGCCGTGAAGCGCGCAAGGAAGAGGTGCGCAAGGCTGAAGAAAAGCGCGAGGCCAATGCGGCGGCTGTCGCTGCACTTTCCCTGCCCACGCCACCGCGCTGAGATTGCCTTTTTCCTGAGTGACGTACTGTAAAGAGTTGCGCTTCTGAACGCGGCTCTTTTTGTGGCTGTGGCGTCAGGGGGCTTGGCCCTTTTGCGTGCCGGAAATGAATAGCGCTGCCTTCTCATGGAGAGCGCGTTTGGTGGAGAGCGCGTTTGGGTGTGCCGCCACTGAGCCGGATGGGTGCTGTTATCACCCGCCTTTTCATGGGGCTGATGTTTCAACGGGCTATTTCTGTACCCATCGCCTCTTCTCTGGCTTGATGTGGCCGGGGGTGCCTGCCCCCAAATGGCGAAATCAGCATCTTCCATGCTGGCTCGCTCAAGATTCTCATTTTGTTGCCCGCAAGCCCATCCGCCTCGTTTCCGCAGAGCGGTTTTCTGCATGATGGGCCACTCGGATGCTGAGGGTGGGTGCTGGATCAGCCGTCCAGCGTATCCACCGTCACTCTCTCCTGACGCTTGTGCTGTGCGCGTTCGATGAGGAATTTCGCGACCAGGGTAAACAACGCCACGCCCACCAGAAGGGTGGCGGCAGCAAAGGCGGCGACGACCTGGCTATCCTGATAGAGCAGCTCCACCTGTAACGGCAGGGTCGAGGTCTGCCCCCGGATATTGCCGGAGACGATGGAGACCGCGCCGAACTCGCCCATCACCCGTGCATTGCACAGCGCCGCGCCATAGAGCAGGGCGAGGCTCACATTGGGCAGCGTGACATAACGCAGTACCTGAAAGCCACTGGCCCCAAGCGTCACGGCAGCTTCTTCCGCATCGCGCCCCTGCGCCATCATCAGCGGCACCAGTTCGCGCACGACGAAAGGAGCTGTCACGAAAAGGCTGGCCAGCACGATCGCCGGAATGGCGAACAGGATCTTGATATCATGCTCCATCAGGAACGGCCCGAGCAGCCCCTGTGCGCCATAGACGAACAGATAGGCGACGCCGGCCACGATGGGGGAGATGGAGAAGGGCAACTCAACCACGGCCAGCAGCAGGCTGCGACCGGGGAAGCTGAACTTCGTCACCGTCCAGGCTGCGGCGATGCCGAAAGCCACATTGATGGGCACGCACAGCAGCGCCACAAACAGGGTGAGTCCTGTGGCGTACAGCGTATCCGGCCGGGCGAGCGCCTCCAGATAGGCCCCAATGCCCTGCCGGAAAGCTTCCGCGAAGATGACGGAAAGCGGTGCCAGCAGAACAAGCGCGGTGACCAGCATCACAAGACCAAGCATCATGGCGCGGGCGGCGGGTTGGTCACCCACACGCAGGCGTTTTCCGGCCTGGTGTCCGGTTCGCGGGGAAGGCTGGGCCATAGGTGAAGAATGCGCCATGGGTCAGGCCTCCCGGCCAGAGCGGCGGTGGTGCCACGCCTGAATGAGGTTCACCACCAGCAGCAGGATGAAGGCGATGCCCAGCATGGTCACGGCAATGGCTGCCGCAGCGGCATAATCATATTCTTCCAGCCGGATATAGGTGAGCAGGGCCACGATCTCGGTGCGGAAGGGCTGGTTGCCGGCAATGAAGACCACGGCCCCGAATTCGCCGAGCGAACGGGCAAAGGCCAGAGAGGCTCCAGCCAGAAAGGCCGGGAACAGGGCCGGGAAGATCACGCGGCGGAAGATGGTGAGGTCTGAAGCGCCAAGGCTGGCGGCGGCTTCCTCCAACTCCGGCTCCAGATCCTCAAGCACGGGTTGCACCGTGCGCACGATGAAGGGGATGGAGGTGAAAGCCATGGCGCAGGCAATGCCGGCTGGGGCATAGGCCACCTCGATGCCCCACTGGGCGAGTGGCGCGCCATACCAGCCATTCTTGGCGAACAGGGCTGTCAGCGCGAGGCCGGCGACCGCAGTGGGCAGGGCGAAGGGCACATCCACCAACCCATCCAGAAGGCGTTTGCCGGGAAACTCATAGCGCACCAGCACCCAGGCCAAGGCGAGCCCATAGGCCATGTTGAACAGCGTGGCCACAGCGGCCGTGCTGAAGGTGACGCGGAAGGCTGCCAGTGTGCGCGGAGAGGTGATGATCTCGAAATAGCGCACCAGTCCCACATCGGCGGATTTCAGCAGCAGGGCCGCAATGGGCAGCAGCACGATGATGCCAAGATAGAGCAGTGTCAGCCCCAGAGACAGGCGGAAGCCGGGCAGAACATGCCGCCGGCCCGACCGACCGCGCGGAGCCGGGCCCATCTTCTCATCCATGCGCGTATGTGTGCCACTCATGGCGGCAGGCTTCTGCCGGCAGGAGGGGGCGGAGGGAGCATGAAAGGCAGGGGCGGTGCATGTACGGGGCATGGGCAGAACTGGGAACTTTCAGGAAAGCCTGAGACACAGCGAGAAGCCCTTATGCCCGTTTTATCCCGTCATGTCATGTAAAATTTGTAAATACAAATAATATCAAAATTTGAATGTTGAATAGGCGGTGGCGGGCATGCGGCCTGAAAAAAGGCCCGCTAAAAGGAGAAGGGCTACCCGTTGGTGCCGGGTAGCCCTCCTCATCCCATGATCTGGTCATGATCTCATATGTTGCGTGACCCCATGAATGTATGGAGCGGTGTCGCCGCCGGCCTACTGCCCAACCCCGCGGCGCAGGTCCAGCGTGGTGGGGAATTCGTCTGGCCCATGCTCGCGCACCACATTCATCGGCCCCGGCGTGTGCCCGTAATCCTGGAAGCGGGCAAGGCGGCGGGCCTCGGCCTCATAGGAATTCACCGGGAAAGTATCATAGCTGCGTCCGCCGGGATGAGACACATGATAGACGCAGCCCCCGCGTGAGCGCTGGCTCCAGCCATCAACAATATCAAACACCAGCGGCGTGTGGACCGGAATGCTAGGGTGCAGGCCGGACCAGGGTTGCCAGGCCTTGTAGCGCACGCCAGCCACAAACGTGCCATTGCGCCCGGTGGGAGCTACCGGCACCTCCCGCCCGTTGCAGGTGACGATATGACGGGCCGGGTTGAAGCCTTCCACCTTCACCTGAAGCCGCTCGACAGAGGAATCCACATAACGGGCGGTGCCGCCTGTCACGCCTTCTTCGCCCAGCACGTTCCAGCATTCCAGCGCCTGACGGATTTCAAGGTCCACCCCGGCATGCTGCACCTTGCCGAAGGCGGGGAAGCGGAACTCATACTGCGCCTTGAACCATTCGGGATCGAAGGCATAGCCCGCATCACCCAGATCCTCGAGCACATCCATGAAATCCGCCCACACATAGTGCGGCAGCATGAAACGGTCATTCAGCGTGGTGCCCCAGCGGCAACAATCGCCCTCCACCGGGTTGTTCCACAGCCGCACGATGAGCGCGCGCAACAGAAGCTGCTGGGCCAGGCTCATGCGCCAGTCTGGCGGCATCTCGAAGCAGCGGAACTCCACCAGCCCCAGCCGGCCCGTGGGGCCATCCGGTGAATAGAGCTTGTCGATGGAGATTTCCGTGCGGTGAGTGTTGCCCGTCACATCCACCAGCAGATTGCGCAACATGCGGTCCACCTGCCATGGCGGCGTATAGGCACCGCCGGGCGGCTGGATCATGCCCAGCGCGATTTCCAGCTCATAGAGGCTGTCATGGCGGGCTTCATCAATGCGCGGATGCTGTGAGGTGGGGCCGATGAACAGGCCGGAGAACATGTAGGAGAGCGAAGGGTGGCGCTGCCAGTAGAGCAGCAGGCTCTTCAGCAGATCCGGCCGCCGCAGAAAGGGGCTGTCGGCCGGAGTGCTGCCGCCCACCACTACATGGTTTCCACCGCCGGTGCCGCTGTGGCGACCATCCACCATGAACTTCTCGGTGCCCAGCCGGGCCAGGCGCGCTTCCTCATAGAGAATGCGAGAGATGTTCACGCAGCCTTCCCATGTGCTGGAAGGGTGCACATTCACTTCCAGCACACCCGGATCGGGCGCAATGCGGATCAGGTTGAGGCGGTAATCGAAGGGCGGCGGATAGCCTTCCAGATGGAGAGGCATGTTCTGCTCAATCGCCACCTGCTCGATGGCGGCGATGAGATCCACATAATCCTCCAGCGTTTCCACCGGGGGCAGGAAGACGCACAGCCGGCCATTGCGTGGTTCCACGCACAGGGCGGTGCGGGTCTCGGTGGCGTCTATCTGCTGATCGTTGTGCTGAAGATAGTCTTTTGCCATGGTCTGGGCGCGATCACCCACACTATAGGCATCCCGGCGTGGCGCGAGGTTTTGGCGGGCCGGTTCGCTGGCGCGATAACGCTCGGCCAGCGCATCCGCATCCGGCAGCGGGCCACGCGGCTCGAACGTGTCCATCTGCTCGGTGAAGGGGTAACGCGTCGGTGCGAGATAGGCGAGGGATTCCAGCGGCAGACGATAGCCCATGGGGCTCTCGCCGGGGATGAGGAAGAGGAATTCACGCCGATAGCTCCATGCTTCGGAGCGCCACACAGAGCCTTCTGGCGTCCACACCCGGCGCAGTGGCAGCACCGAACCGGTGGGTGTGCCCAGCCCCTGATTGAAGGTGCGCGCCAGCATGCGTCGCTCGACCTGATCGGCCATGCGCTTGTCGCCCGGCGCGATATTCTCGGGAAGGCTCTGCTCCTTCCACATATAGTAGATATTGTCCTCGTATGCGGGCTGAACAAACTGGCTGCCGACCTCCAGTTTTTCGGCCACTGCGGTGCAGAAGCGCGCGGCGTCGGCCGCAGTGGCCCCGTAGTTCACGTTTTCCAGCGCGATAAGATCCTCGCGCTGCCACATGGGCTGGCCATCCTTGCGCCAGAACAGGTCGAACGACCAGCGCGGCAGGGTCTCGCCGGGATACCACTTGCCCTGGCCATAATGGAGCACGCCCTCGGTGGAGAAGCGCTTGCGCAGGCGGCGGATCAGGTCATCCGCCCGCTCGCGCTTGTGCGGGCCCATGGCCTCGGTGTTCCACTCATCTGCCTGATAATCATCAATGGAGACGAAGGTGGGTTCGCCGCCCATGGTCAGGCGCACATCGGCCGCGATGAGATCTTCATCCACCTTGCGGCCCAGCTCATCCAGCGCGTTCCAGGTCTCATCCGAGAAGGGATAGGTGACGCGAGGCGCTTCGGCGACGCGGGCGACTTCCATCTGGAAATCGAACTCCACCTCGGCCTTCTCGTTGAGATAGCCGGAGATGGGGGCCGCCGAGCGATAATGCGGTGTGGAGGCCAGCGGAATATGGCCTTCCCCGCATAGCAGGCCGGAGGTCGGGTCCAGCCCGATCCAGCCGGCGCCGGGCACGAACACCTCGCACCAGGCGTGCAGATCGCAGAAATCGACATCCGTGCCGGAGGGGCCATCCAGTGCTTCCACATCGGGCTTGAGCTGGATGAGATAGCCGGATGTGAACCGCGCGGCGAGGCCCAGATGGCGCAGCAGCTGCACCAGCAGCCAGCCGGTGTCGCGGCAGGAGCCGAGATGTTTCTCAAGGGTCTGGTCCGGCGTTTGCACGCCCGGTTCCATGCGAATGACATAGCCGATTTCCTCCTGGAGACGCTGGTTCAGCGCCACGAGAAAATCAACGATGCGGGTCTTGTCCCGCGGAATGGAGGCGAGAAATGCGTGGAAGAGCGGACCTTCCTTCTCCAGTTCCAGATAGGGGGCAAGCTCGGCCTTCAGTTCCGGCGCATAGGTGAAGGGGAAATGCTCGGCATAATCCTCGACGAAGAAATCGAACGGATTGATGACATCAAGCTTCGCGAGCAAATCGACATCAATCTCGAACGCTTCAACTTTCTCGGGAAACACGATCCGGGCCAGCCAGTTCCCGAACGGGTCCTGCTGCCAGTTGATGAAATGTTCGGAGGGACGGATCTTCAGCGCATAGGCCGGAATTTCGGTGCGGCTGTGTGGTGCCGGGCGCAGACGAATAGTCTGCGGGCCGAGGGAAACCGGACGTGGATAGCTGTATCGCGTGATATGACGCAGGCTGGCGAGGATCGACATTCAGACACCCCATCCTTCGGGCTGCATCTGCGGCCCAAGTCTGATGTCTCGAAGGTAAACAAGCTGAAGCCGGGCCGGAAGTACGTCTTTCAGGCGGGCTCTGCCCAAATGATGAGCAAAGCCCGCCTGTTCTGATTGAACCGTCGCGGGTCAGGCCGAGGCCGGAGAGGATGGCGACACCGGGGTCGCCTCGCCTTCGGAGGCCATGTGCGGAGGCTCGTCGTCTTTGTTTCTCAGGCGGTTATCCAGCTCCTGAAGCACCGTGTAGAAAGACGGCACAAACAGAACCGCAAGGCAGGTGGAGGCCAGCATGCCGGACACCACCGTGACGCCGATGGAGATTTGCGATGAAGCCCCCGCGCCGGTGGCGAAGACCAGCGGCAACATGCCGAGAATGAAGGCAAAGGATGTCATCAGAATGGGGCGGAAACGGAGCCTTGAAGCCTCTTCCGCCGCCTCTGGTATCGGTTTGCCGAGCTCATGTTGTTCAATCGCATATTCCACGATGAGAATCGCGTTCTTGGCCGCCAGCGCGATCAGCAGCACAAGGCCGATCTGCGTATAGAGATTGTTGGACAGGCCGGAGCTTTGCAGCAGCAGCAGCGCAACCACCGTGCCCAGCAACGCCAGCGGCACCGCCAGAATGACGGCCAGCGGCAGAATCCAGCTCTCATACTGGCCCGCCAAAACGAAGTAGACCAGAAGGATCGCCAGCGCGAAGACATAGTAGATCTGATTGCCGACAATCTTTTCCTGATAGGACATGGCCGACCACTCGAAGCTGGAGCCCGGTGGCAGGGTTGCATCGGCAATCTGCGTCATCAGATCCATGGCCTGACCGGAGGAGAAGCCGGGAGCCGGGCCGCCCATGACCGTGGAGGAGGGGTAGAGATTGTACAGCGAGATCAGGGGCGGGCCCTGTACGAAGCGCACATCAATCATGCTGCCAAGGGGCACCATGGTGCCGCCGGGCGTGCGCACCTTCAGGGCCATGAGGTCGGTCGGCGTCACACGGAACTGGGGTTCCGCCTGAACATAAACCTGGAACACATTGCCGTATTTGTTGATCTGCGTGACGTAAGTCGAACCCAGATAGGAGGAGATGGTGCTGAACACCTGATCCACCGTCACGCCCAGCGTTTCCGCCATGGTGCGGTTGATCTCCACATCAATCTGTGGCGCTCCGGCACGGAAGGAGCTGAAGACATGCTGGAGAGAGGACTGGGAGTTCGCCTTCTCGACGATTGAATCCGTCAGCTGTGACAGCAGGCCATAATCAAAATTGCCGTTGAGCAGCTGCGGCTGCATGGTGAAGCCGGAGGCATTGCCGATGCCCTGAATGGCCGGCGGCACCAGCACCGAGGTTGAGGCATTCTCAACGACCTGTAGCGCCTTGTTCAGGTTTTCATAGATATCCCGAAGGCCCTGTCCCGTTGTGGCATAGCGCTCATCCCATGGTTTGAGCGTGACATAAACCACGCCGGCATTGGCCAGGGTTGCGCTGTTATCCAGCGCGGAAATGCCGCTGATGCCAAACACGACTTCAACCCCCGGCACATCCTTGGCGATATCCGTGACCTGGGCGATCACGTCTTCCGTGCGCTGGAGATTGGCGCCATCCGGCAACTGTGCTGCAATCAGCACATAGCCCTGATCCTCGATGGGCAGGAAGGATGTGGGCACGCGTGTCAGGCCATAGACGGAAAGGCCCATCATCGCGATGGCCACAAGCACCATCAGCTTGGCATGGTTCACCATGTGGGTCACAAGGCGTACATACCAGCGCTCGGCGGCGCCATAGCCGGCGTTGAAGGCGCGGAAGATGATGTTGCGCTTCTCCATCGGCACGGGGGGGCGCAGCCACAGGGCGCACTGTGTGGGCTTCAGCGTGATGGCGTTCACCGCGGAAATCAGCGCCGTGGAGGCGATGACCAGCGCGAACTGGCGGAACATCTCACCTGTCAGCCCCGGAATGAAGGCGGCGGGTAGAAACACCGACATCAGCACCAGGGTGATACCGATAACGGGGCCAAACAACTCATCCATCGCCTTCTCGGCGGCGGCGCGTCGTGGCATGCCTTCCTCGACATGGCGGGAGACGCCCTCCACGATGACGATGGCGTCATCCACCACGATGCCGATGGCCAGAATGATGGCGAACAGGGTGGAGATGTTGACCGTGAACCCCATGGCGTCCATGGCGGCGAACGCGCCAATAATGGTCACGGGCACGGTGGTGGCCGGCACCAGCATGGCCCTCCAGTCCTGGAGGAACAGCATGATGACGATCAGCACCAGAATCGCGGCTTCAAACAGGGTGTGATAGACCTCGTTGACCGAGGCGGTGACGAACAGCGTGGTGTCGAACGGGATGCTGTATTCCAGGCCCTCGGGGAAGCTCTTGGAGAGCTCTTCCATCTTGGCCTTCACCCGTGCGGCTGTATCCAGCGCATTGGCGTCGGGCAGCAGGTAGAGGCCGATGCCTGCCGCTGGCTTGTTCATCTGGGTGAAGCTGCGTGAATAGCTCTGGGAGCCAAGCTCCACCCGCGCGACATCCCGCACCCGGACGATGCGGCCGCCATTTTCATTATCGACCTTGACGATGATATTCTCGTAATCGGCCACATCATTCAGCCGGCCCTTGATGTTCAGCGTATACTGGAAGCTCGCTGTTTCCGGGGCGGGTGGAATGCCAAGCTGGCCGGCGGTCACTTCCTGGCTCTGGTTCTTGATGGCGCTGATGACATCCTGCGGGGTCAGCCCCACAGCCTGCATCTTGTTGGGGTCCATCCACACGCGCATGGCGTAGGAACCGGCGCCGAACACCATGACATTGCCGACGCCTTCAATACGGGCCAGCTCATTCTGGATGTTGATGACGGCGTAATTGTTCAGGAACAGGCTGTCGAAGCGGTTGTCCGGCGAGGTCAGCGACACGAATTCCAGAATGGATGTGCCCTTCTGCAACACCGTTACGCCCTGCACCTGCACGGCTTGCGGCAGGGAGGCCAGGGCGATGGACACGCGGTTCTGCACCAGCACTTGCGCCATGTTCGGATCGGTGCCGATGGCGAAGGTCACCACCAGCGTGTAGGAGCCATCCGACGCCGACCAGGACTGCATGTAGAGCATGCCCTCCACGCCGTTCACCTGCTGCTCGATCGGCAGGGCTACGGTGTTGACCATCGTCGTGGCCGAGGCTCCGGGATAGGAGGTGGTGACGGAGACGGTTGGGGGCACCACATTGGGATACTGGGCCACCGGAAGACGGATCAGCGAAACCAGGCCAATCAGAACGATGACCAGGGCCAAAACGTTTGAGAGAACCGGTCGCTCGATGAAAAAGCGGGAAATCATGGCCGCTACCTGTCGTTCGAGGGACGGTCAGTTCTGTGACGCAGAGGCGTCCGGCGAAGATGGCGTCGCTGCCGGGGCGTCGGCGGCGGGCTTGCCGGCAGATGCGGCCTCATCAATGGTGATTGTCTTTTCGGCCGGAGCTTTCTTGACTTCCACGCCCTTGATGACGCTATCCTTCGGGGTCACCTTGGAGCCGGGCACGGCCCTTTGCAGGCCGCCAATGATGATTCTGTCGCCCGCTTTCAGGCCGCCTTCAAGGGCGCGCAGGCCATCAGGCTGCAACTGGCCAAGGGTGACATAGGTCTGGGCGACGACATTCTCCGCATTCACGGAAAGCACATAGAAGCCCTGCTGGTTGGAACTGAGGGCGCTTTCTGGAATCAGGATTGTATCCGTCGGCTTGCCAAGCGGCACACGCACGCGGGTGAACAGGCCCGGAAGCAGCTGCATGTTCTTGTTGGCGAACAGGCCGCGCATGGACAGTGTGCCCAGATTGGGGTCGATCTGCGGGGCGATGTAATCCAGATGGCCGGAATAGGGGAAACCCTGATCCGTCTGCATCCCGATCTCGACTGGCACGATGGAGGGGTCCTTGCGCAGGGTGGAGAGGGCGGAGCCGGCCTGCTGCATCCCTTCCTGAAGGCGCAGGGCCTGCTGTTCATTCACGGTGAACCAGACATAGATCGGGTCCAGCTGCACGATGGAGGCCAGCTTGGTGGGGCCATCATAGCCCACAAGTGCGCCAACATCCTGAAGATGGGCGGAGACGACGCCATCAAACGGGGCGGTCACTTCCGTATAGCCCAGCTGAATCTGCGACAGCTCAAGCGAGGCTTTGGCATTTTCAACATTGGCGATGGCCGCGTCGCGCTTGGCGCGCGCCACATCCAGCACGGCCTGGGAGGCAAAGTCTTTTGCGGCGAGCTGGTTCTGCCGGTTGAATTCGGCTTCGGCCTGCACCTGCTGGGCCTGGGCGGCATCCAGCGTGGCCTTGGCCTGTTCCACATTGGCCTTGTAATTGTCCTGCTCGATGACGAAAAGCACCGTGCCCTTCTTCACCGCCTGGCCATCGGTATAGTTGATGGAGCGCAGATAGCCCTGCACACGGGCGTTCAGATCCACCTCATTGATGGACGCTGTATTGCCGGTAAATTCCAGAAAGCGGGTCACGGGCTGGTTCAGCACCGGGGCCACCGTTACTTCCGGGGGCGGGGGCGGGACATAAGTGTTTTTCTCCTCGCCGCAGGCTGCAACAAGAAGGGTGGTGGCTGCAAGGGCGGCCCATCGCACATGCCTGGCTCCGGCCGCACCTGCCGCGCCGATTTGGCGGAGACCCTCTTTAACCCCTTCAAACCGTGTCATTCGTTGCCCCTCGGCCCTCAAGCTGCATTGCGCGAATTGTAAGGACGCAGCCGGGGTGAGTCTATGCGCGAAGAGGCAGCATAGGTTGAGTTGGGCGATAAAATGGCAGGTAGAAGAGTCTGTGCCACAGTGGATGACGCAAAATGAGAATTGCCAGTGTTAACAGGCTTTGGCTGACGTACAGGCAGGGCTTTGCAAAGGGCGTGCATACAGGGGATGCGCGCCCTCCCGAGGGGTTGATGTGCACCGGCCTTGACTTGAGGGCAGTGTGGGGGCAGCTTCCGGGCACTTGATATGAAGGGCGTTTGTGCGCCCTGTTCAACTTTTACGGACAAGCATGCGCAGCTATCTGGACTTCGAGAAGCCGGTTGCCGAACTCGAGGCCAAGGTCGAGGAATTGCGTAACCTTTCCGCTTCCGGTGACGGTGTCGCGATTGGCGATGAAGTCCAGCGCCTGGAAGCCAAGGCCCGCGATGCTCTCGCCAGCCTCTATGCCAATCTGACGCCCTGGCAGAAGACCCTGGTGGCCCGCCATCCCCTGCGGCCGCATTTCGAGGTTTTCGCGAAGGGCCTTTTTGAGGATTTCACCCCGCTGGCGGGTGACCGCAAGTTTGGTGAGGATGAGGCCATCATTGGTGGTTTCGCCCGCTTTCGTGGCGAGGCGGTCTGTGTGCTGGGCCACGAAAAGGGCTCCACCACGGAAACCCGCATCAAGCACAATTTCGGCATGGCCCGGCCTGAAGGCTACCGCAAGGCCGTGCGCATCATGGAACTGGCGGACCGTTTCGAGCTGCCGGTGATTTCGCTGGTCGATACGGCTGGTGCCTATCCCGGCATTGGCGCGGAAGAGCGCGGGCAGGCCGAGGCCATCGCCCGGTCCACCGATGTCTGTCTGGGGCTGAGCGTGCCGAATGTGGCGGTCATCATCGGCGAGGGTGGCTCCGGTGGCGCGATTGCGCTGGCCACGGCCAACAAGGTGCTGATGATGGAGCATTCCATCTATTCGGTCATCTCGCCGGAAGGGGCGGCCTCGATCCTGTGGCGCGACACGTCCAAGGCGCAGGAAGCGGCCACCAACATGAAGATCACCGCGCAGGACCTGCTGAGGTTCGGCGTGATTGATTCTATCGTGAAGGAGCCCATGGGCGGCGCGCATCGCGATCCGCATGCGGCGGTGGAAGCGGTGGGTGATGCCATTCAGGCATCTCTGGAAAGCCTGGCCGGGCAGGATGGCCAGAGCCTGCGCAAAGCCCGGCGTGAGAAGTTTCTCGCCATTGGCCGCAAGCTTTGAGGCCAGGGCCAGCCTTTCTGATGTGATTGCGGCGCCAGACAGGGCGCCGTTTTCATATCTGCCACCTTTGGGGCACCAGCGGGTGGCCCGGCGCGGTAACCATATGAGCCAAAAAAGCGGGCGGCTTATCTCATCTTGGCCGTATTTCGTCCCTCTCTTTGCTGGCCTGTAAAGCCGTAAGGCATCAGAGCCTCGCGGTTCGCGGCAGGGCTTGCGAATGGTAACGCTTCGTCAAGTCCGGTGGCGGAAAATAGGGTGAATGGGTATCCGGCCCGAAGGGGTGCGCGTGTGGGGCTGAGCAGGAGTCGGCATTGATGAGTTTCGCGTTGAGCCGTCCGAAGACATTCACATCACGTCTGCGTCTTGTGGCGCTGGCGGGTGTGGCTGCGCTGGCCCTTGCCGCCTGTAATCAGACCGATTCTGCCTCCCGCAAGGCCAACAAGCCGCTCTCTCCGCAGATGCTTTCTCTGCTGGCGCAGAAGGATATGGCCCCGGCCAGCCCCATTCTGGTGCAGATCTTCAAGGAAGAATCCGAACTGGAGGTGTGGAAGCAGACGGCGGATGGCACTTATGCGCGGCTGAAGACCTATCCAATCTGCCGTTGGTCGGGCGAATTGGGGCCGAAGAAGAAAATCGGTGATCGTCAGGCGCCGGAAGGCTTCTACACCATCACGCCCGGACAGATGAACCCGCGCTCCAGCTATTATCTGTCCTTCAATCTCGGCTTCCCCAATGCCTATGACAAGGCGCTGGGGCGCACCGGCGAGTTCCTCATGGTGCATGGGGATTGTTCGTCCGCCGGTTGCTACGCCATGACCGATGAGCAGATCTCCGAAATCTTTTCTCTGGCGCGAGAGAGCTTTGCCGGCGGGCAGCGCGCCTTTCAGGTGCAGGCTTATCCGTTCCGCATGACGCCGAAAAATCTGGCCCGCCATCGCAAGAATCCCAACATGCCATTCTGGAAAAATCTGAAGGAAGGGTATGACCACTTCGCCGTGACCCGGCAGGTGCCGAAGGTGGATATGTGCGGCTACAAATATGTTTTCGACGCCCAGTCCGCAGGGGGGCGGTTTGATGCTGCCGCGCCTTGCCCCAGCTATCAGGTGCCGCCGGTTATCGCCTCGGCTGTGGCCGGCAAGGCAAGACAGGACAATGCCCGCGTAACAGCGCTGAGCGGTAATGCGCCAGTCGCACCGGTGCGCACGGGCAAGGATGGTGGCATGCATCCTGTGTTTCAGGCTGAAATCAAGCGCCGGGAAGGGCAGGGCAGCTTCGCCTTTGCGCCCACCGCGCCGGGAACCGTGCCGGAAGTGGTGAACCCGCCCGGTGGAATGGAGGCGCTGCTGAGCGAGCCGGTTCCGCCCATGTCTGGCCCGCCATCAGAGGCTGAACGTACGGCAGCTGCTGCCCCCGCATCGCTGGAAACCGGAAGCGTTTCGCAATAGGCGGACGCTGCCAGATACCAGCCGGGATAGCCGGCGCTCATCAGGTGGAGCGGGCCTGATTCCAGATTTGTGACGCCCTTGTTGAAGGCCGGCCCCGTTGGAGGCCGGCCTTTTGTTTGGTCATCTCTTCTGGTTATGAGGCCGTTGGGGAGAGGCACAAAAAAACCACCCGGCACGGGGCCGGGTGATTTTAACGTATCTGGTGGTGGCCGCCCTCAGTTCAGGCTGCCGTGGCAGTGCTTGTATTTCTTGCCGGAACCGCACGGGCACAACTCGTTGCGCCCCACCCGGCCCCAGCTTTCAGGATTGTTGGGATCACGCTCCTCAGCGGGCACTTCCCCTGTCAGCATCGGGTCCGGCCGGGAGCTGAGCGCCGCGCCGGCCATGGACATTTCATCCTCGCCCGTGATCGCATCGGCATGATGAGCTTCCATCATGGGCGGTTCCATCATGGGCGGCGGCTCGGTGACGATTTCCACCCGCATGAGTTGGCTTGTCACCACTTCACGCAGATTGTTGAGCAGGGCAGAGAAGAGATTGAACGCCTCGCTCTTGTACTCGTTCAGCGGATCACGCTGGGCATAGCCGCGCAGCCCCACCACCTGGCGCAGATGATCCAGCATGGCGATATGCTCGCGCCAGAGATGATCCAGCGTCTGGAGCAGGATGGATTTTTCCACATAGCGCATCAGTTCCGGCCCGTAATGGGCGGCTTTGGCGGCCATGTGCTCATCGGCCTTCTGGAGAATGCGTTCTGTCACCTCGGGCCCGGCAATGCCCTCTTCCTGCGCCCATTCCTGCACCGGCAGATCCAGGTTCAGGCCCTGAAGCAGGGCCTCATGCAGGCCCTCCGTATCCCACTGTTCGGGATAGGCGTTTTCGGGAATGAATTTGAGGACGATATCGTTCACCAGAGCGTGGCGCATATCCACCACGGTCTCGGCGATATCCTCATCATTCATGAGTTCTAGGCGCTGCTCGAATACCACCTTGCGCTGGTCGTTCAGAACGTCATCATATTTCAGAACGTTCTTGCGCATGTCGTAGTTGCGCGCTTCCACCTTCTGCTGGGCCTTGGCCAGCGCCCGGTTGATCCAGGGGTGGATGATGGCTTCGCCTTCCTTCAGGCCCAGCTTTTGCAGCATGCCATCCAGACGGTCGGAGCCGAAGATGCGCATCAGGTCATCATCGAGCGAGAGGAAGAATTTGGAGTGCCCCGGATCGCCCTGACGGCCGGAGCGGCCGCGCAACTGGTTGTCGATGCGGCGGCTTTCATGGCGCTCGGTGCCGATGACATAGAGGCCACCGGCTTTGAGCGCCTCCTGTTTCAGCGCTTCCACTTCCTCATGGATGCGGGCTTCGGCAGCCTCGCGTTCAGCGCCTTCCGGCATATCCTTCAGCTCGACGGTGATGCGCATTTCAGCGGAGCCGCCCAGCTTGATGTCCGTTCCGCGGCCGGCCATGTTGGTGGCGATGGTGACCGCGCCCGGCACACCGGCTTGCGAGACGATGAAGGCTTCCTGCTCGTGATAACGGGCATTCAGCACGGCGAAGCTCTTGGCTATCCGCTTGCGGCCGGTGAAGGCTTCCGGGTCGGAAAAGTCCTTCTGTTTGAAGCCGGCCTTCTTGAGCAGCTCCGCCAGAATCTCGGATTTCTCAATGGAGGTGGTGCCGACGAGAATCGGCTGGCCGCGCTCCTCGCATTCCCGGATGAGATCAATGATGGCGTTATATTTCTCGCCGGCGGTGCGATAAACCTCGTCGTCATCGTCAATACGGGCCACCGGCACATTGGTGGGAATGGCCACCACGTCCAGCTTGTAGATATCGGCGAATTCGGCGGCCTCGGTATCGGCGGTGCCGGTCATGCCGGCCAGCTTCTCATAGAGGCGGAAATAATTCTGGAAGGTGATGGAGGCCAGAGTCTGGTTCTCGGGCTGAACCTTCACATGCTCCTTGGCTTCCAGTGCCTGATGCAGCCCTTCGGAATAGCGCCGGCCCGGCATCATGCGGCCGGTGAACTCGTCGATGATGACGACTTCACCATTGCGGACGATATAGTCCTTGTCGCGCTGGAACAGGGCGTGGGCGCGCAGGGCCTGGTTCACATGGTGAACGACAGACACATTCTCGATGTCATACAAGCTTTCGGATTTCAGCAGCTCGGCTTCCGAGAGCATTTGCTCCATCTTTTCCATGCCGGCTTCGGTCATGGTCACGGCGCGCTGTTTTTCATCGACCTCGTAATCCGACTTGTCGAGTCTTGGAATATAGGCGTCGATGGTGTTGTAGAACTCGGAGCGGTCGTCGAGCGGGCCGGAGATGATGAGCGGCGTGCGGGCCTCATCAATGAGGATGGAGTCCACCTCATCGACGATGGCGAAGGCATGGGGGCGCTGCACCATGTGCGCGCGCTCATACTTCATGTTATCGCGCAGATAATCGAAGCCCAGCTCGTTATTGGTGGCGTAGGTAATGTCGCAGGCATAGGCTTGGCGGCGTTCCTCATCATCCATGCCATGCACGATGATGCCGGTGGTGAGGCCGAGGAAGCCATAGAGCACGCTCATGGTCTCGGCATCGCGCCGGGCCAGGTAATCGTTCACCGTCACCACATGCACGCCCTTGCCGGCGAGCGCATTGAGGTAGACGGGCAGGGTGGCCACCAGCGTCTTGCCTTCGCCGGTCTTCATTTCGGCGATGGCGCCTTCATGAATCACCATGCCGCCAATGAGCTGCACATCGAAGGGGCGCATGCCCAGCGCGCGTCGCGAAGCCTCGCGCACGGTGGCAAAAGCCGGCACCAGCAGGCTGTCCAGGCTGGCGCCTTCCGCGATCTGGCGGCGGAAATCCTCAGTGCGGGCGCGCAGCGCCTCGTCGGAAAGGGGTTGCAGCTCCTTTTCCAGCGCGTTGATCGCCTGAACGCGGGAGCGATACCCTTTCACCCGGCGATCATTCGCCGAGCCGAAGAGCTTGCGGGCAAGTCCACCAAGCATGGTAATCTCTGTTCCGATCCGTCAGGCCTTCGGGAGAGCGAGGCTGCGCCGCCGGCTCCTTCAGGCAATGTGCGTGCCTATCGACACCCGCAATGCGGCGTCAGCAAGTCCGAACGCCGTCTGCGTGTGAGATGGCCTTCATCCCGTTGCGCGCCACCGGGCGAAAGGCCCGTCAGGAGAAAGCGCAGAGCGCGCATTTTCCTTGATGATTCCGCTGCCCGCTCATATGCACGGGCCGGCCTGAAGCATGCCGGCGCGCGTCTCCACCCTGTGTACGCAACATGCGGAGACTTATGAACCGCCCCGCGCAATGTCAATGTGACGGAGGCGGGGAAATGTGCCTGAAAATGCCGTTTGCCCGCCTTTATGGGCTCGTTCCCGCGTGAGGCCGCGCGTGAAGGGCACGCGTGCAAGCCGTGCGAGGTTGTCTGCTGTATTCGTGCGTGGAACTTGCTTTCGTCGGCAAACGTGCTATATGCCCCGCTCCCGTTGCACCCGGCCGGGGGCTGAACGGACGGCTTTGTATTGCCGCATGAATCCTTGAGTGGATTGGTGCGCTGTACAGGGCAGGGCCTCAGGCCCGGCGTCCCGTGTCTCCGCCTTCCGCGCTTCGCGCCTTTCGGAAAAGGCAAGAAGGGCTCGGCGCCGGTGTAATGGGGTGAAACGAAAGGCAAAGAAACATGGCGCTCTATGAGCACGTGTTCCTCGCGCGTCAGGACGTGTCCGCGCAGCAGGTCGAGGAACTCACCACCCGGTTCAAGGGTATCATCGAGGCGAATGGCGGCTCGGTCGGCAAGACCGAGTATTGGGGCGTGAAGTCCCTGACCTATCGCATCAACAAGAACCGCAAGGCGCACTTCACGCTCATGAACATCGACGCCCCTGCGGCTGCGGTGCAGGAGCTGGAGCGTCAGCAGCGTATCGACGAAGACGTGCTGCGCGCCCTCACCCTGCGCATGGAGGCTCTCGAAGAGGGCCCCTCCGCCATGCTGCAGAAGCGTGAGCGCGATGACCGCGGCTTCGGCGATCGTCCGCGTCGCGGCCCGCGTCAGGCCGAGTCCAACGCCAACTCTGCCCAGCAGAACGAAGGAGACAAGTGATGGCATTCGCTCCCTCCGGCGCCCGTCGTCCGTTCTTCCGTCGTCGCAAGACCTGCCCCTTCTCCGGCGCGAATGCTCCGAAGATTGATTACAAGGACGTGCGTCTGCTTCAGCGCTACATTTCCGAGCGCGGCAAGATCGTTCCGTCCCGTATCACTGCGGTGTCCGCCAAGAAGCAGCGTGAACTGGCCCAGGCCATCAAGCGCGCCCGCTTCCTCGGCCTGCTGCCGTTCGTGATCCACTGATCCGATTTGCCCGGCCCCGATGCTTTCAGCTTTCGGGGCCGTGGCGTCCGGCTCATCCGGTGATGGGCTGATGTGAGAGATGCGCCGCGGTATCGTCCGGGGCGTCAGTTGGGGTGAACCGCCTCTAACCGCGAACCGCGCGGGACAGCTTGTTCAGATGCTTCTGCTTCTTTTCATAGCCCTTCTGGCCGGGGCAGCTTCAGCCCTTCTTGCCGCCGGTGTCGCGGCAGGCTCGGTGCTGGCTGTGCCGCTGTTCTATCTCGCGCCCATGCCGGTTATGGTGGCGGGCGTAGCCTTTTCGCCGCTGGCCGCCCTTCTGGCGGCCCTGTTCGCGGCCATCGGGCTCGGCTTTTCCTTCGACAGTACATTTCTCATGGCCTATGTGGTCGGCATGGGCTTGCCCGCCGTGGGGCTTTCCTATGCGGCTCTTCTGGCGCGGGCGGAACCTGCCGGTGAAAATGGCCTGCTCTGGTTCCCGGTCGGCGGGCTTGTTTTTCTGTCCGCTCTTTTCGCCACGATCGGCGTCATCATCGCCATTTTGAGCATGTCCGGTGCGGATCATGAGAGTTATCGCACGACGGTCGTCAATCTGGTGGACGCTCTGGCGACAAGCCGGGCCAATGCGCCGCCGGAGCAGGAGATCGTGGAAACAGCGAATCTCGTCGCTCTTGTCCTGCCGCCCATGGCCGGTGTCGCCAGCATGCTTTCCCTGCTGGTGTGTCTGTATCTGGCCGGGCGTGCGGCGCTGGTTTCCGGCCGGCTGAACAGGCCCTGGCCCTCGCTGGCAGCGCTGCGCCTGCCGGGCTACGCCCTGCCATCCCTGGCCGCTGTTGCGGTGCTGTCCATGGTACCGGGCATGGTCGGGCTGTGCGCTTCGGTGGCGGTGGCCACGCTGGCGCTGGCTTTCATGCTGGCCGGGTTTTCCGTGGTCCACGCCATCACCATGGGCATGGGGCCGCGTTTCATCATTCTGGGTGTTGTGTGGGGGACCACGCTGCTGCTCGGCTGGCCGGCCATTATTCTGGCCGGATTGGGCTGCGCGGATGCCGTGCTGGACCTGCGCGCGCGCTTTGGAACAAACAGGCGGCCCCCGGCCGCCAATGACCGCTGATTTTTCAGCCTGAATTGAACATACGAACAAACGGAGACAGAACCATGGAAATCATCCTTCTCGAGCGCGTCGCGAAGCTGGGCCAGATGGGCGATGTGGTGAAGGTGCGTGACGGTTACGCCCGCAACTTCCTGCTGCCCACCGGCAAGGCCCTGCGCGCCACCCGCGAAAACCGCGTCCGCTTCGACAACATGAAGATCGAGCTGGAAGCCCGGAACCTGGAGCGTCGCCAGGAGGCTCAGGCCGTTGCGGAGAAGATGGAAGGCCAGATCGTCACCATGCTGCGTCAGGCCGGCGACAGCGGGCAGCTCTATGGCTCCGTCTCCACCCGTGACATCGCCGATGGCCTCACCGCTGAAGGCTTTACCGTGGATCGTTTGCAGGTGGTGCTGAACCACCCGATCAAGGTTCTGGGCCTGCATGTGGTGCCGGTGACCCTGCATCCGGAAGTCGAAGTCACTGTTACGGTGAATGTGGCTCGTACCGCTGACGAGGCCGAGCGTCAGGCCCGTGGTGAAGACGTGCGCACCGCCCGTGACGAAGATGCCGAAATCGAAGCCGAACTGGCCGAAGCCCGCGCCGAAGTGGCGGCCGAGCTTGAGGAAGAAGAAGGCGAAATCTGATCGCGAACAGCCGGGAGGGGGACTTCCCGGCTGTTATGGCGGTTCTGCGGCAGAACGTCGCGCATTTTGTGGCGCGGCGTTCATCGTCTGTTTGGAGTCCTTTCTATAAAAAGCGGCTTGGGTCGGGATTCGGCTGTGTGGTGTCCTGTGCTGCCATACGACAGGGTTCATGCCCCGGACTGATTGTGGTTGGGGGAAAGAATGGTCAAGCGGATTGCCGTTTTTGCGGCTCTGGTTCTCGGCTATGCATTTACCGGAATGGCGCTGAATGCCAGCCAGCCCGGCGATGCGCCAGCGACTGTGACGGCGCACAACAGCGCGGCGGATTGATTCATCCGGCATGCGCTCTGCGCGGCAGAGATGTTGCGCGGCAGGGGTATTTCAGAATTTTTATTCGCCCGCTGGCTTGAGGCCCGCGGGCGAATGTTTTTGACGAGAGCCAGGCCCTGTGGTGGCCCATGGCAGTGTTTGTGGTTGAGCCTGCTCCCACTCTCCGGCGTTCAAACCCGCTTCATTTTTGTTGCACATCTCAGCATGCCTTGCAGGGGAAGCCGCAGGGCCCAATATGATGCATCAGAAGGCCACGCTTCAGCGGTGTGCGGGCGGGCATCTTTTCGTGCAAATCAGAACACAGGAAACGCACCATGGCGCATGAGACCGAATTCTATATTGACGGCGCATGGGTGATGCCGGAAGTGCCTGCCTTCATTGACGTGGAAGATCCCTCCACGGAAAAGGTGTTCACGCGCATTGCCGCCGGAAGTGCAGCGGATGTAGACCGGGCCGTGGCGGCCGCCCGCCGGGCGTTCAGAAGTTTCTCGCGCACTACGGTGGCGGAGCGGCGTGAATTGCTGGCCGCGATTCTGGCGGAATACAAGAAGCGTTATGATGAACTGGCGGATGCCCTCTCCCGAGAGATGGGTGCACCCATGAGCCTGGCGGGCACCGCACAGACATGGATTGGCCAGGCGCATCTGGAAGAGATGCTGCGGGTACTGGAGACCTATCAGTTCGAGCATCAGCAGGGGCATCTGCGGGTGTTGAAGGAGCCGGTTGGTGTGGTGGGCATGATTACGCCTTGGAACTGGCCGCTGAATCAGATTGCCTGCAAGGTGGCCCCGGCCATTGCCGCCGGCTGCACCATGGTGCTGAAGCCGAGCGAGATTTCCCCCATCAATGCCCTGATCTTCGCGGAGATCATGGAGGCGGCCGGTGTGCCGAAGGGGGTGTTCAACCTTGTGAACGGGGATGGCCCTTCGGTTGGGGCACCGCTTTCGGCGCATCCGGATGTGGACATGGTGTCCTTCACCGGCTCCACGCGCGCCGGCATTCTGATTGCGAAGGCGGGTGCCGAGACGGTGAAGCGTATCCATCAGGAGCTGGGTGGCAAGAGCCCCAATCTTCTGCTGGCGGATGCTGATTTCGCAAAGGCCGTGCCGCGGGGCGTGGCGGGCTGTTTCGGCAATAGCGGTCAGAGCTGCAACGCCCCCACCCGGATGCTGGTGCCGCGGGACCGACAGGAAGAAGTGATCGAACTGGCGCGTCAGGCGGCGGAGGGGTTCATTCCCGGAGATCCGCGCAGCGAGAATGCCAATCTGGGCCCGCTCTCCAGCGCAACCCAGTTCCACAAGGTGCAGAAGCTGATTGAAGCCGGTGTGGCGGAAGGTGCCCGGCTTGTGGTTGGAGGACCGGGGCGGCCGGAGGGGCTGGAGGTGGGCTATTATGCACGCCCCACCATTTTTGCGGATGTGCACCCGGATATGCGCATTGCGCGTGAGGAAATTTTCGGTCCGGTGCTTTCCATCCTGCCCTATGACAGTGAGGAAGAGGCTATCGAGATGGCCAATGACACTGAATATGGGCTGGCGGCCTATATCTCTTCCGCCAATGTCGAGAAGGCCGAGGAGGTGGCGCGGCAGATGCGTGCGGGTTCAGTCTATATCAATAGCCCGGCCACGGATATCAGCGCTCCCTTCGGTGGTTACAAGCGCTCTGGTAATGGCCGTGAATGGAGCGTGTATGGGCTGGAGGAGTTTCTGGAGACCAAGGGCATTGTGGGCTGCCGGGCCTGAGCCTGTCGCCACAGGGGCCTGAAACAGGAAACGGGAGAGCAGGGGCCTGCTCTCCCGTTTTTTATGGGTGTTTCCTTGCACGGCGCAGCCGGCAAAAAGAAGGGCCGTTTCCGGCCCTTCTCGGATCATCCGTTCTTTTTCACCAGAGCGGCCTGCGCTGCGGCGAGGCGGGCAATTGGCACGCGATAGGGCGAGCAGGACACATAATCCAGCCCGATGCTTTCGCAGAAAGCCACGGAGGCGGGGTTGCCGCCATGCTCGCCGCAAATGCCCAGCTTGATGTCCGGGCGGGTGGCGCGGCCACGCTCTGCGCCGATCTTCACCAGTTCGCCCACGCCATCGACGTCGATGGAGACGAAGGGATCAATTTCCATGATGCCCTTCTGCACATAAACGCCCAGGAAGCTGCCGGCGTCATCGCGAGAAATACCGAGCGTGGTCTGGGTGAGATCATTGGTGCCGAAGGAGAAGAATTCGGCGCTCTTGGCGATTTCACCAGCCTGAAGGGCGGCACGCGGCAGCTCAATCATGGTGCCCACCTTGAAGGTGAGCTTCGCACCGGTTTCCTCTTCCACCGCCATGGCGGTGTTGCGGATCACGGTTTCCACGATCTTGAACTCGGCAGAGGTGGCGATCAGCGGCACCATCACTTCCGGCACCACGGCCTCGCCGGTTTCGCGGGCAGCAGCCACGGCCGCCTCGAAGATGGCGCGGGCCTGCATCTCGGCAATTTCCGGATAGGCGATGGCGATACGGCAGCCGCGGAACCCGAGCATCGGGTTCATCTCGTGCAGCTCCTTGTTGCGCCGGGTGATCTTTTCCGGGTCAACGCCAAGGCTCTTGGCCACCTCAAGGGTTTCCGCCTCGGTGTGGGGCAGGAACTCATGCAGCGGCGGATCCAGCAGGCGGATGGTCACCGGCAGGCCCTTCATGATCTTGAAGAGCTCGGTGAAGTCATCGCGCTGCATGGGCAGCAGCTTGGCGAGAGCCATGCGGCGGCCGGCTTCGTCCTCGGCCAGAATCATCTCGCGTACGGCGAGAATGCGACCCTGATCGAAGAACATGTGCTCGGTCCGGCACAGGCCGATGCCTTCCGCACCGAAGGAGCGGGCCATGCGGGCGTCAGCCGGGGTTTCGGCATTGGCGCGCACATTGAGGCGGCGGACCTTGTCAGCCCAGTTCATGAGCGTGGCGAACTCACCGGAAAGCTCCGGCTGCTGCATGGGCACTTCGCCCTTCAGCACCTGGCCGTTGCCACCGTCAATGGTGATGAGATCACCCTTCTTGAAGGTCTGGCCACCCACGGTCAGCGTCTGGGCGGCGCCGTCGATGCGCAGCGCACCCGCGCCGGACACGCAGGGCTTGCCCATGCCGCGCGCCACCACGGCGGCGTGCGAGGTCATGCCGCCGCGGGCGGTGAGAATGCCTTCAGCGGCATGCATGCCGTGAATGTCTTCCGGGCTGGTCTCGACGCGCACCAGAATGACCTTCAGGCCCTTCTCCTTGGCGGCCTCGGCCTCGTCGGCGGAGAACACGATGGAACCGCAAGCTGCGCCCGGAGAGGCCGGCAGGCCGGTGGTGAGCACGGTGCGCGCGGCCTTGGGGTCGATAGCCGGATGCAGAAGCTGATCGAGCGCGGCCGGATCGACGCGGCTGACGGCTTCTTCCTGGGTGATGAGCCCCTCATTGGCCAGCTCGACGGCGATACGCAGGGCGGCCTTGCCGGTGCGCTTGCCAGAGCGGGTCTGGAGCATCCACAGCTTGCCCTTCTCCACCGTGAATTCCATGTCCTGCATGTCACGGTAGTGGTTTTCAAGGATATGCGAGATCTTCTCGAATTCCTTGAAGGCCGCCGGCATGGCGGTTTCCATGGAGGGCTTGTCGGAACCGGCCTCGATGCGGGCCTGTTCGGTGAGGTTCTGCGGGGTACGGATGCCCGCCACCACGTCTTCGCCCTGCGCGTTCACGAGGAACTCGCCATAAAGGGCGTTTTCGCCGGTGGAGGGGTTGCGGGTGAAGGCCACGCCGGTGGCGGAGGTTTCACCCATATTGCCGAACACCATGGACTGCACATTCACAGCCGTGCCCCAGCTCTCCGGAATGGAGTGCAGGCGGCGATAGGTGATGGCGCGATTGTTCATCCAGGAGCTGAACACGGCGCCGATGGCGCCCCACAGCTGCTCTTCCGGCTGCTGGGGGAAGGGCTTGCCAAGCTCGGCCTCATACTTGGCCTTGTACTTGCCAATCAGATAGGCCCAGTCATCGGCAGTCAGCTCGGTGTCGAGCGTGAAGCCCTTCTCGTCCTTATAGGCTTCGAGAATTTCTTCATAATGGTGGTGCGGCACACCCATCACCACGTCGGAATACATGGTGATGAAACGGCGATAGCTGTCATAGGCGAAGCGCCGGTCGCCGGCGAGCGAGGCCACGGCTTCCACCGTCTGGTCATTGAGACCGAGGTTCAGCACGGTGTCCATCATGCCCGGCATGGAGGCGCGGGCGCCGGAGCGCACGGACACCAGAAGCGGGTTCTCGGCATCGCCGAAGGATTTTCCGGTGAGGCGACCGACTTCGGCCAACGCCTTCTCCACATCCCCCTTCAGCTCCGGGGGATAGGTGTGCCCGTTCTTGTAATAATAGGTGCACACCTCGGTGGGAATGGTGAAGCCGGGCGGTACGGGCAGGCCGAGATTGGACATCTCGGCGAGGTTCGCACCCTTGCCACCGAGCAGGTTCTTCATGTCGGCTTTGCCCTCGGCCTTGCCGTCGCCGAAGGTGTAGACCCATTTCGTCATCTAAGAGATCCCTTGTCGAGGGGGCTACTGGCATATTCAATGCGCGGATGCTTTAGCTCGCACGAGCAAAACCATCAACTGCGTAAAGCTCTTCCGTGCATCAAACTCGCCCTGCTTCGAGCAGAAACAGGCAAAAAAGTGAAGAGCCTGATGCAGGGGGGAGCCTCCTCGATGGGGGCTTAGCTATTTGGAAATCATCAAAAAAATCATTTTCGCCATGTCTGTGGGCTGAAATTTGCGGCGCGCGCGTTCACCATAATGAAACCTTTTGTGATGGCGATGCTGCGGTGCGCAAAAGTCCCTGTGCATCCGTCTTCGGCATTTTTTGCCGGCTGAGTCGCGGGGGATGCCTGCAATTCCGGCGGCTGTGCGCGGGGGCGCGCAGCTGCTGAACAGGATGCAGGCAAAGTTGCGTCAGCTTGCCCATGATCGAGGCTCTCATCGCCGCGAGGAATTGGGGTAGGATGGGGTCAGTATGGTGCGCCGCCAGATCCGGCGGGCCGACCGTGCGGCGGGAATGGAAGGAGAGCGGATGTCTGAGGAAAATGGAAAGGGGGGGACGAAGCTGCCCATAACTGCCCCCTCTCTTGCTTCCCCCGAGGTGCCGGCGACAGCCGGTGGTGCTTTTCTTTCAGCCTGGATGACACCGTGGACGGCGCTGGGCTCCGCCCTGACAGAGCAGATGCTGGCGCCGCTGGAACAGTTGACGGCTGGCCTGCCGGCTGTGCTCAACCCGCAAGGGGCTGATGGCGCGGTGGAGAAGGTGTCGCCTTCCGGGGCTCTGCTTCCGGCTCCGTGGGCGGGGGCCAATGTGCCGGTCAAATCCGATCCGGCCTTGCCGATTCCCATGATGCAGGGGCTGGCCGGCGTGCCTTCCATGCCGTCCTGGCCCATGGCGAACTGGTCGCTTCCCGCCACGGCGCATTCTTCTCTGTCTTCATTGCCCCTGCCGCGCCCTTATGAGGCGATTGCACAGCTTCTGGCCTCACTCTCTTGTCTGGATGATCCGGATTATGATGAAGGCCGCGGCCCGGAAGCGTTGCGGGCGCTGGATCGCAGCACGGCGGCGATGGTGGGGCGTCTGACCTCCGGCTTCTCGCCCACGGCGCTGGCGCTGGCCTGGCTGGATTGGGGCATGCACCTTTCCGTGGCACCCGGCAAACGCGCGGAACTGATGGTGAAGGCGTGGCGCAAGATGCTGCGCTTCACCGGCTATCTGGCCGCCGCCAGCCTCGACAAGAGCAAGCAGGATTGCATCCACCCTCTGGCCGGTGATGATCGCTTCCGTGCGCCGGAATGGCAGGAGTGGCCCTATCGGCTGTGGTATCAGTCTTTTTTGCTGAACCAGCAGTGGTGGCACAACGCCACCCATGGCGTGCCCGGCGTTTCGCCGCACAATGAGGCGGTCGTCTCCTTCCTGACGCGTCAGATGCTGGACATGTTCTCGCCCACCAACAGCCCTTTCACCAACCCGGAGGTGATCCGCAAGGCGCGGGAGACGGGCGGCGCCAACTTCGCCGAAGGTCTGCGCAATGCGGCAGAGGATTTCAGCCGCAAAATGGCGGGGCGTCCGCAGGTGGGCACCGAGAATTTCGTGCCGGGGCGTGATGTGGCCGTGACACCTGGACAGGTGGTTTATCGCAACCGGCTGATCGAGCTGATCCAGTACAGCCCGCAGACCGATGATGTGGTGGCTGAGCCGGTGCTGATCGTGCCGGCCTGGATCATGAAATACTATATTCTGGATCTGTCTCCCCACAATTCGCTGGTGCGCTATCTGGTTTCCAGGGGGCACACGGTGTTCTGCATTTCCTGGCGCAATGTGGATGAGACAGATCGCGATCTGGGGCTGGATGATTACCGCACGCAGGGCGTAATGGCCGCTCTGGATGCCGTGAGCGCGATTGCACCGGGCTTCAAGATCCACGCCACCGGCTATTGTCTGGGCGGCACCATCCTGTCGATTACGGCGGCGGCCATGGCGCAGGCGGGCGATGACCGGCTGGCCTCCATCTCCCTGTTTGCTGCGCAGACCGATTTCACCGAGCCGGGAGAGCTTCAGCTCTTTGTCGATCCGGCCGAACTCTATCTGCTGGAAAGCATGATGTGGGATCAGGGCTATCTCACCGCCGGGCAGATGGCAGGGGCCTTCCAGATGCTGCGCTCCAATGATCTGGTGTGGTCGCGCATGGTGAAGGAGAATCTCATGGGTGAGCGCGCGCCCATGAATGATCTGATGGCCTGGAATGCCGATGCCACCCGCATGCCCTATCGGATGCATGCGGATTATTTGCGCAAGCTGTTCCTCAACAATGAGCTGGCGGCAGGGCGTTATGAAGTGAATGGACGGCCGATCTCCCTGCTCAATGTGCGCGCGCCGATCTTCGCCGTGGGCACGGAGCGGGACCATGTTGCGCCGTGGCGCTCCGTCTACAAAATCCACCAGCTTACCAGTTCGGAGATCACCTTCGTGCTCACATCCGGCGGCCACAATGCCGGCATTGTGAGCGAGCCGGGCCATCCGCGTCGACGCTATCGCATCCACACCACGCGGGCGCAGGAGCTGCATATGGGCGCTGAGCAGTGGGTGGAAGCCAATATCCCGCATGAGGGTTCGTGGTGGCCGGCATGGGAGGAATGGCTCACCGCGCATTCCTCGTCCGGGCGCTTCAGCCTGCCTCCCATGGGTGCGCCGGGCTATGAGCCGCTGTGCCCCGCGCCGGGCACTTACATCATGCAGCGCTGACAGGCTGAAAAGACAGGGGCGGGCCGGAAGGTCCGCCCTTTTGTGCTTGAGGGAGGCTCAGGGCACCAGAACGGCCGCACCCTGAAGTCGGCCATGGCGCAGATCATCCAGCGCCTCGTTGGCCTTGGCGAGCGGGTAGGGGGTGACATGGGGGGTGAGGCCCACCTGTGGAGCCAGCGCCAGAAACTCATGGGCGTCCTCACGCGTGAGGTTGGCCACCGAGAAAATCTTCCGCTCTTCCCACAGCCAGCGATAGGGAAAGGCGGGAATATCGCTCATATGAATGCCGCCACACACCACGCGCCCGCCCTTGCGCACGGCGCGCAGGGCCTGTGGCACCAGCTCACCCGCCGGGGCGAAGATGAGCGCCGCATCCAGTTCCACCGGGCAGGGTGCATCGGAAGGCCCGGCCCATGCCGCGCCCATGCTGCGGGCAAATGCCTGCGCGGCTTCATCGCCGGGGCGGGTGAAAGCATAGAATTCGCGCCCTTGCCAGCGCGCCACCTGCGCAATGATATGGGCCGCTGCGCCAAAGCCATAAAGCCCGATGCGCTTGCCGTCGCCAGCCATCTTCAGCGTGCGCCAGCCGATCAGCCCCGCACACAGCAGTGGCGCAAGGGCGGTATCCTCTCCCTCTTCTCCCATGGGATAGGTGAAGCTGGCGTCGGCAATGGTGTGGGTGGCGAAGCCGCCATCGCGGGTGCAGCCAGTGAACTCCGGCGTGTCGCAGAGATTTTCCTCATGCGCTGCGCAATAAGGGCAGGTGCCGCAGGCATGGCCCAGCCAGCCCACGCCCACACGCTCACCCATTTTCAGATGGGTGACACCCGCGCCCAGCTTGTCTACCCGGCCTACAATTTCATGGCCGGGCACGATGGGCAGGCGGGTTTCCGGCAATTCGCCATCCAGCACGTGAAGATCCGTGCGGCAGACCCCACAGGCCAGAACCCTGATGCGCACCTCGCCCGGTCCGGGTTCCGGCATGGGGCGATGCTCCATCTCCAGCCGGCCGCCGGGTTTGTTGAGAACCATCACATCCATGACGCATTCCTTTTGCTGGGGCAGACGGAAAATGAGAGGCTGGCTTAGCTGCCCTCGTCACCCGGCGCGCCCAGCACGCGAGAGACGATGCGGGCGGTGAAATCCACCATGGGCACGATCCGCCCGTAATTGAGCCTTGTGGGGCCGATGACGCCCAGAACCCCCAGCACGCGGCCCTGCCCGTCGCGATAGGGCGCAACAATGGTGGATGAGCCGGAAAGCGAGAACAGCCGGTTCTCCGAGCCGATGAAGATGCGCAGGGCCTGGCCTTCCTCCGCCCGGCCCAGCAGATCCACCACTTCGCTCTTGGCTTCCAGATCATCAAACAGCAGGCGGATGCGCTCCAGATCCTCCAGCGCATGCAGATCTTCCAGCAGCTTGGCCTGTCCGCGCACGATCAGCTTGCGCTCATGGGGCGCGCCATCCGACCAGGAGGCGAGGCCGGCCTCCACCACACGCGCGGTCAGCGAATCCAGATCGTTCTGCAATTCGGCTCGTAAATGTTCCATTTCGGCGCGGGCTTCCGCCAGGGTGCGGCCGCGAATATGGGCGTTGAGGAAATTGGTGGCTTCGGTCAGCGCCGCAGTCGGCAGGCCGGGAGGCAGGCTTAGAATACGGTTTTCCACCTGCCCGTCTTCCGAAACCAGAATGACCAGCGCCCGCCCCGGATCCAGCGGAACGAATTCCACATGGCGCAAGGCCGGGTCGGTCTTGGTAGCGGTCACCACGCCGGCTCCGCGGGTCAGGCCCGAAAGCAGGCTGGTGGCCTCCTTCAGCACGCCTTCCACCGTATTGGCGCGGGCGGCGGCGGCCATTTGCGCCTCGATGCTGGAGCGGTCGCTCTCATTCACATCGCCGATTTCCATCAACGCATCCACGAAGAAGCGTAGGCCCCTCTCCGTGGGCAGACGCCCGGCGCTGGTGTGTGGCGCATAGATGAGGCCGGCGGATTCCAGATCCGCCATCACATTGCGCACCGAGGCGGCGGAAAGCTGCATGGGCAGCAGGCGCGCCACATTGCGCGAACCCACCGGCTCTCCCGTGGCCAGATAGCTTTCCACGATCTGCCGGAAGATCTCGCGGGAGCGGGCATCAATCTGCGCCAGAGCGCCGGCCGTGGTGGAGAACAGCAGATCACGCATGGCGAGCCTTTCCGGTGACATCACCCCTATATGTGACATCACCCTTATATGTGTCGTCACCCTTAATATGTGTCGACTTGCACTCATGGCTTCAAGTTTCGTTGTGCTTGCGCCGCCATCCTCCTAAAAGGGGCGCCACACGGCTCAAGATGAATGAGGTTTCCCATGCGCCCCAGCAAGCGCGCCGCCAATGAAATGCGCGCAGTTTCCTTCGAGCGGGGCGTGATGCGCCACGCGGAAGGCTCCTGCCTCGTGAAATTCGGCGATACCCATGTGCTGGTTTCCGCCACGCTGGAAGAGCGCCTGCCGCCATGGTTGAAGGGCCAGGGCAAGGGCTGGGTCACGGCGGAATATTCCATGCTGCCGCGCGCCACCCATGACCGGACCCGCCGCGAATCGTCCGTCGGCAAGGTGTCCGGCCGCACGCAGGAAATCCAGCGCCTGATCGGCCGCTCCCTGCGCACCGCCACCGATCTCGTCGGTATGGGCGAAAAGCAGATCACGGTGGATTGTGATGTGTTGCAGGCCGATGGTGGCACCCGCACTGCGGCCATTACCGGGGCGTGGGTAGCCCTGCATGATTGCTTCGAGTGGATGTATTCGCGCTCCATGGTGCGCCAAAATCCGCTGAAGGATCATGTCGCTGCCGTCTCCTGCGGTATTTATGACGGCACGCCGGTGCTCGATCTGGATTATGCCGAGGATTCCACCGCCGAGACCGACGCCAATTTCGTGATGACCGGCTCTGGCGGCATTGTTGAAATTCAGGGCACGGCCGAGAAGACCCCCTTTACCCAGGATGAATTGCTCTCGCTTCTTGGTCTGGCGCGCGAAGGGGTGGACCATCTCGTGGCGCTTCAGAAACAGGCGCTCAAGTGATGGGTCGCATTCTCGAAGGCAAGGTGGTCATCGCCACCCATAATGCTGGCAAGCTGAAGGAAATGCGCGAGCTGCTCGCGCCTTATGGCATTGAGCTGGTGTCTGCTGCGGAACTGAACCTGCCCGAGCCGGAAGAGACCGAGAATACCTTTGCCGGCAATGCTCGCATCAAGGCGGAAGCGGCGGCGCGGGCGGCGCAGCTTCCTGCTTTCGCCGATGATTCCGGTCTTGCGGTGGAAGGTCTGGGCGGTGCGCCCGGCATTTTCAGCGCCCGTTGGGCCGGGCCGGAGAAGGATTTCGCCGCCGCCATGGCCAAGGTGCATCATGCGCTGGAGGCCACCGGCGCCAAAAGCGGGGCAGAGCGGGCGGCCCGCTTCGTCTCGGCCCTGTGCGTGGCCTGGCCGGATGGGCATGTGGAAGAGTTTCTTGGCGAGGTGAAGGGCGAGATCGTCTGGCCCCCGCGCGGCGAGAAGGGCTTCGGCTATGATCCGGTTTTTCAGCCGGAAGGCCACACCCGCACCTTTGGCGAAATGAACGCCGAGGAAAAGCACGGCTTGCCCCCGCTGGGCGAGGGGCTCTCCCATCGCGCCCGCGCTTTTCTGAAACTGGCTGAGGGCTGCCTGAAAAGCGCCTGAAAAAAGCCTGAAAAAAGCCTGAAATATACCATCCGCCCTTGGCGGGTGGTTTTCAGGTTGTGTGCTTTCTGCAACTATGTGCCGCCGGGTCAGTTACAATCAGGCGGGGGCGCATGATTTGCAGAAAGCGGAACATTATCTTTGTGCACATTCCCAAATGCGGGGGCACATCCATAGAAAATGCCTTGTGGCCGCATGAGGCGGACCGCACCGAGGCCAATCTCTGGATGGGTTTTGTGCGGCCCATGTACAACAAGTACCAGACCGGTGGCTTGCAGCATCTCACGGCGCAGCAGATCCGCACCGAGGTGGGGTCTCAGCTTTTCGAAACCTGTTTCCGCTTCGCAATTGTGCGCCATCCGCTGGCGCGGCTGATTTCGCAATACAGATATATGGCGTCACGCCCGGATCTGCGGGATTTTGTCGGCCTGCCGGAGCATTTTGATTTTTCCACCTATCTTGATGCCATCTTCGCGAAGGCCCATGTGCAGTGGACGCCACATCATGTCTTTCTTCGGGATGAAGAGGGGCGCATGCTGGTCAACCAGATCTACAAGCTGGAAACCCTCTCGCAGAACTGGCCGGTATTCTGCGCCGATCTTGGCGTGCGTATCCCGCTTCTGCATGACAATAAAAGCGCTCATGTGTCGCAACCCAGGATTTCTGCGGCCGACCGGGCGCGGGTGGAAGAGTTTTATGCGGAAGATTATGCCCTTCTGGATTATGCGCGCTGAGGCAAGGCGCTGCCCCGTCACAGTATGGGCGGCAATGTGGGTCTCGGCGGCATGAGCGCGCGGCCTCAGCTCTCGCGCGCACCGGAAGGTGGCTTTGGTGTGTATGTGCACTGGCCCTTCTGCCGCGCCAAATGCCCCTATTGCGACTTCAACAGCCATGTGCGGCGTGATCCGCCCGACCAGAACGCCTATCTGGCGGCCTATCGGCGGGAAATCGCCCATATGCGGGAGCTGACCGGCCCGCAGCAGGCGGAAACGGTCTTCTTTGGTGGTGGTACTCCCTCGCTGATGGAGCCGGCGCTGGTGGGCGGCATATTGGAGGCCATCCATGCGGCCTGGCCCCTGGCTGCGGATGCTGAAATCACGCTGGAGGCCAACCCCACTTCGGTGGAGGCTGCCAATTTCATGGGCTATGGTGCGGCGGGGGTCAATCGCGTCTCGCTGGGTGTGCAGGCGCTGAATGATGCCGATTTGCAGGCGCTGGGCCGCATGCACAGTGCGGTTGAGGCGCTGGAGGCGGTGGGCGTGGCGCGCCGGGCCTTTCAGCGCGTTTCCTTCGATCTCATTTATGCCCGCCCACGCCAGACCCCGGAGCAATGGGCGGCGGAATTGGCCCGCGCGCTGGAGGAAGGCTGCGAGCATTTGTCCGCCTACCAGCTCACCATCGAGCCGGGTACGCCCTTCGAGCGGCTTTATGGCGCCGGTAAGCTGCTTCTGCCGGACGACGATCTCTCCCGCGCCTTGTGGGATGTGACACAGGATGTGACCCGTGCCGCCGGGCTTCCCGCCTATGAGATTTCCAACCATGCGCGGCCGGGGGCGGAGGCGCGGCATAATCTCGTCTACTGGCGCTATGGCAGCTATGTGGGCATTGGGCCGGGCGCGCATGGGCGCATTCTTTCCAGCCGCTCCGGCGATAATCTGGGCCGGCGCGCCACTTTTATCGAGCGCATGCCGGATGCCTGGCTGGCGCGTGTGGCGCAGGAGGGGCACGGACTGGTGAGCGATGAGCCGCTGACCCCCGCCGAGCAGGCCGATGAAATGCTGCTGATGGGTATGCGCCTGCGCGAAGGTGTGGATCTGGCCCGCTATGAGCGCCTCTCCGGCACGGTGCTGGATGAAGGGCGCATCGCCATGCTGGCGGAAGATGGCTTCGTCCGCCGCGAAGGCGACCGGCTGATGGCGACGGAACAGGGCTTTCCGGTGCTCAATGGGGTGCTGTCGGCACTGGTGGGCTAGGCTTGCACGGCCTTCATGCACAGGCCGGTGTGGCCGGCCGTGCTGCGGGGGTGGGCGAAGCACGTTAACATCCTGTTCATCATGTCCCGAGTCGCCGGAGCTGCCCTTTCATGCCCATTCGCCGCCTGCCCCCTGTTCTGGTTGATCGCATCGCTGCCGGTGAGGTTGTGGAGCGCCCGGCTGCGGTGGTGAAGGAGCTGGTGGAAAACGCGCTGGATGCCGGGGCCACCACGCTGGAGGTGGTGATCCATGGCGGCGGCCGGCGTCTGGTGCGGATCACGGATAATGGCAAGGGCATGGGGCCGGATGATCTGGCCCTGTGCGTGGAGCGCCACGCCACTTCAAAGCTGCCGGATGAGGATTTGCTGGCGATTTCCACCCTTGGATTCCGGGGGGAGGCTCTGCCGTCCATCGGGGCGGTGTCGCATTTGTCCATCACCAGCCGGCCAGGGGGGGCGCAGCATGCCTTCGAGGTGCGGGTGGATGGCGGCGTCATCACCCCGCCGCGACCTGCCGCACTGGGCGAGGGCACGCGGGTGGAGGTGCGGGATTTGTTCTTCGCCACGCCGGCACGGCTGAAATTCCTGAAATCCGACAGGGCGGAGAATACGGCGGCGGTGGATGTGGTGCGTCGCCTGGCGCTGGCGCGGCCGGATGTGGCCTTCACTCTGGTGAGCGAGAGCAAGGCTCCTGTAACCTGGCCGGCCCGCGCATGTGATGCCGAAGGCCGCAAGGCGCGCCTTGCCGATGTGCTGGGTGCGGAGGCTGGGCGCAATGTGGTGGAGATTTGCGGCCAGCGCGAAGGGGTGGTGCTGGAAGGGCTGGCTGGCCTGCCCAGCTTCTCCAAGGCCAATTCGCTGAGCCAGTATCTGTTCGTCAATGGCCGCCCCGTGCGTGACAAGCTGCTGATGGGGGCTGTGCGCGCAGCCTATTCTGATCTTCTGCCTTCTGATCGCTTTCCGGTTCTGGCGCTGTTCTTCAGCCTCGATCCGCGTGAGGTGGATGTGAATGTCCATCCGGCCAAGACTGAAGTGCGGTTCCGTGATGGCGGCAATGTGCGGGCGCTGGTGGTGCGCACCATCGGCGATACGCTGGCCACCCGCGTACCGCGCACTGCCGCGACCATCGCCGAACGGCTCGTGACTTTGGCCCGCGCGCCGGAGCTGGATGTGCTGGCCTCGCCCACCTCATCCGCTGCGCCGGCCACGCCCTTTGGTGGGGGGGGGCCTGTTGCCGGTGGCGGGCTGGGGGGTGGTGCAGGCGCGCCCTTCTGGCAGCGTCCGGCTGCCGAGCGGGTGCCGGCTGGCGGATATGACTGGCGGGCCTCTCCGGCACGGCCCTTTACCCAGCCGGAAGGAGTTGCCGAGGCTGCCGTATCTGCTCCTGTACCGGATCAGGACGCATCTGCCGTGCGGTTCGGAGCAGAAGGGCAGGGGGCGTTTGATATCGCCCCGCCTTCCGCTGATGCCCGCGCCGACGCCGCGCCCATTCATGCGCCGGATCTGGACCGGCCTTTGGGGGCAGCGCGCGCGCAGCTGCATGAAACCTATATCGTCGCCCAGACCCGTGAAGGGTTGGTTCTGGTGGATCAGCACGCCGCCCATGAGCGCCTCGTTTATGAGCGGCTCAAGGCCGGGATCGGGCGTGATGGCGTGGCCCGGCAGGGGCTGCTCATTCCCGCCGTGGTGGATCTCGACCCGGCGGAAGCCGAGCGGCTGGCGGAAAAGGCAAGTGACCTAGAGGCCCTGGGGCTGGTGCTGGAGAGCTTCGGACCCGGCGCGGTGCTGGTGCGCGAAGTGCCCGCCTTGCTGAAGAATGCTGATGTTACCCGGCTGGTGCGTGATCTGGCCGAGCATGCCGCTGAATGGGATGATGCTTTGCCCTTGGAGCGGCGCCTGCTGCATGTGGCGGCAACCATGGCCTGCCATGGCTCTGTGCGCGCGGGCCGTCGCCTGCGGGTGGAGGAGATGAACGCCCTGCTGCGGGAAATGGAGGCGACCCCCAATTCCGGCGAGTGCAACCATGGCCGGCCGACCTTCGTGACACTCTCCCTGAAGGATGTGGAGAAGCTTTTCGCCCGGCGGTGAGGCGCATAGCAAAAAGCCGCCCCAAAGGGCGGCTTTTCAAGAGAGCGCCGTGTGGGCGCGCTTGCAAAAGGCTCTTGCAAAAGGCTCTTGCAAAAGGCTCAGGCTTCGGCCGGACCGGCGGTCTTCAGCAGGCGCAGCAGATCGCGATGAATGACCTCATTGGCGGAGAGCACATCGCCGGTCTTCAGCATTTTTTCCTGGCCGCTCATATCGGAGGAAAAGCCCCCGGCTTCACGCACCACCGTGAGGCCCGCGGCGATATCCCAGGGTGCAAGGCCGCGTTCCCAGAAGGCATCGAAGCGCCCGGCGGCGACCCAGGCCAGATCCAGCGCGGCCGAGCCGGTGCGTCGCAGACCCGCCACCTGCCGCTGGACCACGCGCAGCTCGCGGTTGAACTGGGCATGGTCGCCCCGGCCCATATGGGGCAGGCCACAGCACACCACGCAATCGGCCAGCTTCTGCCGGGCCGCAACCCGTAGCCGGCGATCATTCAGATATGCGCCCTGCCCACGTTCCGCGATGAAAAGTTCATCGGCGATAGGGTTATAGATGGCGCCGGCATAGGGCATGCCATTGCGCACCAGCCCCACCGAAATGGCGAACATGGGAATGCCATGCAGGAAGTTGGTGGTGCCATCCAGCGGGTCCACCACCCATTCATTCTCGGGGTCGGTCCCCTCGACCTTTCCGCGCTCTTCCATGTTGAAGCTGTAATTGGGGCGCGCGCGGGAAAGCTCGGTGAACAGGATATCCTCGGCCTTGCGGTCTGCTGCGGAAACGAAATCCGCAGGGCCCTTGCGTGAAACCTGGAGCTGTTCCACCTCTCCGAAATCGCGGATGAGGGCGCGGCCGGCCTTGCGGACAGCCTGTGTCATGACAGTGATGAGGGGCGTGCGGATCATGGGGCTTACCCGAAAATGCGGCGTCGGCAGCAGGGCCGGGCAGATAGCCCGGTCCATGGGAGACGCGAATCGCCCGACGCACATGGTTTCCTTGGAAAGGGTGTTGGCGCAGACGTGTGCCCGCCTTGTGCTTCGCCGTCAAGGCCGCAAAGGGCCGGGCCGGCGCGCGTCGCAAGCAGGGCTTGGGGGCAAGGCTGGACTACGGGCGCATATTCGTTGCCCGCAGTCCGGCATATCATCTTGAAAGAGACGGCGCGGAGCCGGTGTCTCACTTCTTCTGAGGGGGCTCTTTTTGCGGAGGCTCGGGGGCCTTTGCCAGCGGTTCGGCCTTGCGGATATGCTGCGGGTCCAGCCCCCATTTCTGCGCCAGAAGCTCGGCTTTCGTCCGGTCTTCTGGAGACATGGCGGCCATCATCTCATCCAGAAGGGGGTCTCCAAGGCCGCGGCTCTTGGTCAGCAGATGCCAGGCGGCAGACTGCACCTTATCCTGTGGCACGCCACGCCCGGCATAAAGCAGGCGGGCATAGCGGTTCTGGGCGATGGCGTTACCGGCCAGCGCAGACTTGCGGAACAGAATGGCGGCCGCTGGCTCATCCTTGGGTATGCCAATGCCGTTGAACTGCATGATGGCAAGTTCAAGCTGGGCCGTATCATGCCCCCGCTCCGCCGCCCGGCGCATCATCCCGGCGGAGGCCGCCAGATCCTGCTGGACGCCATTGCCTTCCTTCATCAGCACGGCGAGGGCATATTGCGCATCTTCCACATTACGATCCGCCGCGACCTGAAACCAGCGGGCGGCGGTTTCCACATTCTCCGGGATCTTGCGACCCTGAAGATAGAGCAGGCCCAGATTATAGGCCGCCGGCCCATGCCCCTTGTCTGCCGCCTGCTGGAACAGTTTCGCAGCACCCAGCTCGTCTTCCGGCATGCCCTCGCCGGAAAGATGCATGATGCCGAGCGCGAACATGGCGTCGGTCGAGCCCTTGTCTGCGGCCTTGCGGTACCAGTCGCGGGCTTTTTCCGTATCCCGCGGCACATGGTAGCCGTGCTGGTAGAGTTCTCCCAGCAGCACCATGGCGGCGGCGTCGCCCTTGTCTTCCGCCTGCTTCAGGGCAAGCTCATAAGCGGTGCGATAATAGCCGCGCTGATACGCGCCATAGGCGGTATCGCCTTCGGCCGGCGCATTGGCAAAGGGGTCGTTATGGGGGTATCGCGAGGTGGCCGGGCGTTCTTTCTTCGCCTTGCTGTCCTTGACCGTGTTCTGGGCCGTATCCTTGGCCGTATCCTTGGCCGCCAGCGCCGGAAGCGGCTGCATCAGGGCGGCAGCCACAAGGCCCGTACCCCATGCAGCCAGCAGGCGGCGAGCCCGCCGGGGCGTCTGTCGGGAAATGCGCATCATGCCGGCCTCAAGATTCTTCAGAAGGCAGAAGAGAAAGCCGTGTGGCGTGGCCCGCTTCCAGCCGGGCCTGCGCGGCAGCGACCAGCTGTGCCATATCAGCCTCTTCCTGCGCGGTGAGCAGCGTGGCGGTGAGCGCCACGAAATCTGCGCCCTCCTGAGCCAGCGCTTCCACCTCATCCAGAGATGTGGCCACGCCAATGCAGGGCACCTCGCACAGCTCTGCCCACCAGTTCACCATCTCGCGAATATGGGCGGCATCTTCCGGCGCGGGCGCAAGCGGGCCGAACATCACATAATCGGCTCCGCTCTCACCAGCTTCCATGGTTTCGTGGCGGGTGGTAAGGCCACCCGCACCCACAATGCCCTCGGGCTTCATGGCCGAGAGGGCATCTTCCAGCGGCTCCGGCGTGGCAAGGCTCACATGCAGGCCATCCAGACCTGCGGGGCCCACCACTTCGGCTGCGTCTGTCACCAGCACGGCAACATCCTGCTCCTGAAGCGGCGCGGCCAGCCGGCGCAGCAGTTTGGATGTGCCGGATGGGGCTGGCGCAGCCATGGTGAAAATCAGCGCCGCGACATCTCCCGCCTTCACGGCGGCTTCCAGCCGGGCCGGCTCAAGGTCCGGGCCAGCGGGCAGAATCAACATCAGGCGGGCGGGGGGCAGCTCGGAATCGGACATGTGTGAATCAGTCAGCCAGAAAAGGGGCAATTTAAGGGGCGGGTAGCAGGTGCGCCGCCAACTTGCTACCGCAGCAGGCCGGGCGGCAAGGGTTTTGAACCCTCAATTTGGGTGTGGAGGGAGAAAAGAAAAAGGGCCAGCTTGCGCCGGCCCTTCCTGAACCTGATGGGAGATGGCGGATCAGGCCGCCTTTTCTTCCGCCGCAGACCACAGGCCGCGGGCGGCCAGAGAGTTCATGCGGGCGCGATGGGTGAAGGCTGCCTGCGCCGCCGCCACATTCTCGACCTGGCCCGCCCACGCCTTCTGAGGCGCAGCCTGAAGAGCGCGGCCATAGGAATAGGTGAGGGCCCAAGGCAGGCCGCCCAGCTTCACCATGGCGTCAAGATGCGCGGTGGCTTCTTCGTCAGACTGGCCGCCGGAGAGGAAGGCGATGCCCGGCACGGCGGAAGGCACGCAGTTCTTCAGCACGCGCACGGTCTTCTCAGCCACCTCCTGCACGGAGGCCTTCTGGCCGGATTTCTTACCCGGCACGATCATGTTGGGCTTCAGCACCATGCCTTCAAGGCGCACGCGCTGGGCGAAGAGCTGCTGGAAGACTTCCTTCAGCACCGCTTCGGTCACTTCATAGCAGCGCTCGATGGTATGGTCGCCATCCATCAGCACTTCCGGCTCGACGATCGGCACGATGCTGGCTTCCTGACACAGGGCCGCATAGCGGGCGAGTGCCGAGGCATTGGTTTCGATGGCGGTGCGGGAAGGGATACCCGCGCCGATATCAATCACCGCGCGCCACTTCGCAAAGCGAGCGCCGAGATCATAATATTCCTTCAGGCGGCCGGCGAGGCCATCCAGACCCTCGGTGATGGTCTCACCGGGGCAGAAGGGCAGGGGCTTGGCGCCCATATCCACCTTGATGCCCGGCAGCGCGCCGCTCTCGGCGATGAGCTGCACCAGCGGCGTGCCATCGGCGGCCTTCTGGCGGATGGTTTCATCATAGAGGATGACGCCGGAGATGTAGTTCTGCATCGCCTCGGTGGTGCGGAACATCAGCTCGCGATAATCGCGGCGGTTGGTCTCTGTGCATTCCACATTGATGGCGTCGAAACGCTTCTTGATGGTGCCGGTGCTTTCGTCGGCGGCCAGAATGCCCTTGCCTTCAGCAACCATCTTCTGCGCATTCACGTCGATTTCAGCGCTCATGTGCATTCATCCTTGGATTGGGCCGCTTTGCGGCGCGGCAGGGGCCTTTCCTGTTGTGAAAGATACCCTGCAATTATGGGTCACGTTGTTCTGGCGGAATGTGGGACATTCCGCCGAAAGGGATCAGGCGGAAGCCGCAGCCTGCTGGCTCACACCTTTGGGGCGCAGGGCTTCCACGCCGGGAAGGGACTTGCCCTCCAGCCATTCCAGGAAGGCGCCGCCGGCGGTGGAGACGTAGGAGAAATGGTCCGCCGCCTTGCTGTGGTTGAGAGCGGCAACCGTATCGCCGCCGCCCGCTACGGAGAGCAGCTTGCCCGCCAGGGTGCGTGCGCCGGCTTCCTGCGCCACCGCCACGGTGGCGGCGTCGAAGGGGTTCAGCTCAAAAGCGCCGAAGGGGCCGTTCCAGACCACCGTCTTCACGCCCTGCATTTTCTGCTTCACCAGTTCCACCGTGCGCGGACCAGCGTCGAGGATCATTTCATCTTCGGCCACATGGTCCACATCAATCGTGCGGTGGGGGGCGTTGGCCTTGAATTCCCTGGCCACGACAGCATCCACCGGAAGCACGATCTCGCAGTTCGCCTTTTCGGCTTCGGCGAGGATGTTGCGGGCGGTCTCACCCATCTCCCGCTCGCACAGGGATTTGCCAACCGTGTGGCCCTGCGCGGCAAGGAAGGTGTTGGCCATGCCACCGGCAATGACCAGAATATCCACCTTGTGAACGAGATTGCCGAGCAGTTCCAGCTTGGTGGATACCTTGGCCCCGCCCACCACGGCCAGAACGGGCCGCTCGGGCTCTTCCAGCGCGTGGGTCAGCGCATCCAGCTCGCCCTGCATGGCGCGGCCGGCGCAGGCCGGCAGCACATGGGCCAGCCCCTCGGTGGAGGCATGGGCGCGATGGGCGGTGGAGAAGGAGTCATTCACATAGAGCACGCCATGGCGTGCCATGGCCGCAATGAAATCGGCATCATTCTTTTCCTCACCCGGATGAAAGCGGGTGTTCTCCAGAATGATGACGCCACCGGCCGGCAGCTCGGCCACGGTCTTTTCCGTGGCCGGGCCGATGCAATCCGGCGCGAATGCCACCTCATGCCCCAGCAGATCCGCCATGGGCTGCACCAGCGGGGCAAGCGACTGGCTGTCGTCGCGCTTGCCCTTGGGGCGGCCGAAATGGGAGATCAAAATGGCCTTGCCGCCCACTTTCGTGATGTCACGAATAGTGGGGAGAATGGCTTTCAGCCGGGTGTCGTCCGTGACGCGCCCATTGTCCATGGGCACGTTCAGATCGACGCGGACCACGACAGCTTTGCCCGTCAGGTCCACATCGTCCAGGGTGAGGTAGGCAACCATGATATACTGCGACCTCTCCCGGTTCAGCCGAGCTTGCCCATGGCGACAGCGGTATCGCTCATGCGGTTGGAGAAGCCCCATTCATTGTCATACCAGGAGAGAACGCGCACCAGCGTGCCTTCCATGACCTTGGTCTGGTCGAGGTGGAAGGTGGAGGAGTGCGGGTCGTGGTTGAAGTCGATCGAGACGTTCGGCTGGTCGGTGAAGCCGAGAATGCCCTTCAGCGGGCCATTGGCGGCCGCGATGATGGCTTCGTTGATCTCTTCACGGGTGGTGGCGCGCTTGGCGATGAACTTGAGATCCACCACGGAGACATTCGGGGTCGGCACGCGGATGGAGGTGCCATCCAGCTTGCCGTTCAGCTCCGGCAGCACCAGGCCCACGGCCTTGGCCGCACCGGTGGAGGTCGGGATCATGGACATGGCTGCGGCGCGGGCGCGGTACAGATCCTTGTGCATGGTGTCCAGCGTGGGCTGGTCGCCGGTATAGGCGTGAATGGTGGTCATGAAGCCCTTCTCGATGCCGACGGCTTCATTGAGCACCTTGGCCACCGGGGCCAGGCAGTTGGTGGTGCAGGAGGCGTTGGACACCACGCGATGCTCGGCGGAGAGCTTGTCATGGTTCACGCCATACACCACCGTCAGGTCGGCATCGGTGGCGGGGGCGGATACCAGAACGCGCTTGGCACCGGCTTCCAGATGGGCTGCGGCCTTCTCCTTGGAGGTGAAGATGCCGGTGCATTCCAGCGCGATATCCACGCCCATCGCCTTGTGGGGCAGCTCGGCCGGGTTGCGCACGGCGGTGACCTTGATGGGGCCGCGGCCGACATTGATGGTGTCGCCTTCAACCTTCACCTCGGCCGGGAAGCGGCCATGCACGCTGTCGAAGCGGAGAAGGTGGGCGTTGGTTTCCACCGGGCCCAGATCGTTGATGGCGACCACCTCGATGTCGGTCCGGCCCGACTCGATGATGGCGCGCAGCACGTTACGACCAATACGACCGAAGCCATTGATGGCGACCTTCACCGTCATGTCACTTCCTCCATGAGCCGCTCGCAGCAGCTCTCATCTTGAACAGTTTTGCCGCAGAGGGCGTTTTGTAGAGCAGGCCGCGCCCCGGAAGGGCTGGCGGAACGCTCCGGCAGGATATGTCTTCTCTCTGGCGGGTGTCAGTGCCCCACCGGGAAACAGCGCCATGTCGCAATGGGATGCGACATGGCAGGGCAGATCGTCGAAATTATGCCCGCTTCAGCAGATTCTGCGCGGTTTCGGCCACGGCGTCGGCGGTAATGCCGAAATGGGCATAGAGCGCCTTGGCGGGGGCGCTGGCGCCGAAGCTGTCCATGCCCACAAAGCCGGCTTCGGAGCCGATAATGCCATCCCATCCCATGCGTATGGCGGCTTCAACCGCCACCTTCACCGGGGCGTCACCAACCACTGCGGCGCGCTCGGCCGCCGGACGGGCGAAGAACAGCTCGAAGGAGGGCACGGACACCACGCGGGTGGGCACGCCAGCGTCTTCCAGCTTCTTCTGGGCATCCAGCGCGATGGAGATTTCAGAGCCGGTGGCGAACAGGGAAACCTGCGCCTTGCCGCTGGCCGGGGAAAGCTCGTAAGCGCCTTCGGCGGAACGGTTCTTCGCCTCAGCATCCTTGCGCACCAGCGGCAGGTTCTGGCGGGAGAGGATGAGGGCGGTCGGGCCCTTGTCGTTCTCCAGCGCGATCTGCCAGGCTTCCGCAGTTTCCACCGTATCGGCGGGGCGCAGCACAGTGAGGTTGGGAATGGCGCGCAGGGCGGCCAGATGTTCCACCGGCTGATGGGTGGGGCCATCTTCGCCCAGGCCGATGGAATCATGCGTCAGCACATGGATGACGCGCTGGCCCATGAGAGCGGCGAGGCGGATGGAGGGGCGGCAGTAATCGGAGAACACCATGAAGCCGCCGGAGAAGGGCACCACGCCGCCATGCAGCGACATGCCATTCATGGCCGCAGCCATGCCGTGCTCACGAATGCCCCAATGCACGAAGCTGCCGGAGAAATCATCCGGCGTGATGGACTTCGCGCCCTTGGCCTTGGTGTTGTTGGAGCCGGTCAGGTCCGCAGAGCCGCCAATCATTTCCGGCACCACCGTGGTGATGACATCCAGAACCTTCTCGGACGACTTGCGGGTGGCGACAGCGCTGCCATCAGCCACGGCCTGTGCCTTGGCGGAAACGATGGCGTCGGTGAGGGTCGCGGGCAGGATGCCGGCCATGCGACGCTCGAACTCGGCGCGCTCGGCGGCCGGCTGGGTGGCCATGCGGGCTTCCCACGCTTCGCGCAGAACCTTGCCACGGCTACCGGCAGCGCGCCAGTCCGCCAGCACATCGGCGGGAATCTCGAAGGGCGCGGCATCCCAGCCCAGAGCCGCGCGGGTGGCGACGATTTCTTCCGCCCCCAGCGGCGCGCCATGCACCTTGGCGGTATTGGCGTGCTTCGGCGAGCCATAGCCAATGGTGGTGCGGCAGGCAATCAGGGTGGGCTTGTCCGATGCGCGGGCCACTTCGGTGGCGGCGAAGATTGCTTCTGGATCATGCCCGTCCACCTCGATCGTGGCCCAGCCGGAGGCGGCGAAACGGGCGATCTGGTTGGTGGAGGTGGAAATGGAGGTGGGGCCGTCAATGGAGATGCGGTTGTCATCCCACAGCACGGTGAGCTTGGAGAGCTTGAGATGACCGGCAAGGTCGATCGCTTCCTGGCTGATGCCTTCCATCAGATCGCCGTCGGAGGCGAGCACCCAGGTGCGATGGTTCACCACATCCGCACCGAAACGGGCAGAGAGCAGACGCTCGGCCATAGCCATGCCGATGGAGGTGGCGATGCCCTGGCCCAGCGGGCCGGTGGTGGTTTCCACACCTTCGGTGACGAAATTCTCAGGGTGGCCCGGTGTCAGCGAACCCAGCTGGCGGAAGCGCTTGATCTCGTCGATCGTCATCTTCTCGTATCCGACAAGATGCAGCAGCGCATAAAGCAGCATGGAGCCATGGCCGGCGGAGAGCACGAAGCGGTCGCGATCAGCCCATTTCGGCTGGCTCGGGTCGTAGTTCAGAACCCGTGTGAACAGAACGGTGGCAATGTCTGCCGCGCCCATTGGCAGGCCCGGATGCCCGCTGTTTGCCGCTTCCACGGCGTCGATGGCGAGGAAACGGATGGCGTTGGCCATACGGTCATGGCGCGTGCGGTCTGACATGAAACCCTATTTCTCCCGCGGTGCTGGCCGACAATTCGGTGGTCGGAGGCGGTGGAGGTTCCGTTGCGTGACCCTCTGAAGGGGTAAAGCCCGCAGGGGCGTCACACAAAGGCAGCCTGCCGCCTGCGGCGGTTTTGTCTCAATGCTTCGGGGCTGTCAAACGCACATCTTCACGAAAGGTCAATAGCAACATAGTTGCATGGGCCATGTTGTGCGGGTGCGCGAGAGCATTACCGGATGCCTATTTTGCCGCTCAAGGCCCGGACATGACAGGCCGCAAAGTGCGGGATATGCTGCAAAACCGGCCATGGGGCAGGCTCGGAACCTGTCGTGCAGGCAAAGCCGTCTGGAGCGTCGGCCTGCATTTCGTGTTAAGTATTTTTTCAGAATGTCCGGGGTGTCACGCACGGGCGTTTCTCGTTGACAACGCCTCAATAGATGGCGCGTTTGAAATCGACTCGGCATAAAATCACATCATGTATGCGCTCAAGCAAAACCCGCCCCAGCAGGAGATGCCCATCCAGGTCGCCACGCGGCGTCTGCATGCGGCTCTCGACACCCTGACCGACGCGCTGGAGCGCCGGAAGGAAGCAGAACGTCATCAGGAGGCGCTGATGGCCCAGCTCCACGCTTTGAGCAATGACAGGGCTCGTCTGGCCTCGGAGCTGGATCAGGCGCAGGCGCGCTCCGGCGAGGTGGCCGAAGCCGGGCAGGAAATCATGCGTCGGCTTGATGTGGCCATGAGCACGGTGCGCGATGTGCTCGCCACCCATGGTGGCTGAAGCCGTGCCGCACGTTTCCGTCACCATAGCCGGGCGGCAATATCGGATGGCCTGCGATGAAGGGCAGGAAGACCATCTGATGCGCCTCGCCCATGATATCGACACGCGCATTGCCCAGTTGCGCGCGGCCTTTGGCGAGATTGGCGATCAGCGCCTCGTGGTCATGGCTGCCATTACCATCGCTGATGAGCTGGCCGAGGCGCGCGGGCGCATTCGCGGGCTGGAAAGCGATATTGAAGGCCAGCGCGATGCACGCGCCTCCGCGCTTGCCCGCATTCAGGAGAGCGAGCAGGAAGTGGCGCGCGCCATCGAGGATGTTGCCGAGCGCATCGAAAAGCTGGTCGCAGATCTGGCCCCGCCGGAAAAGGGGACCGTGGGCATGGGGTGAGCGGGCAAGGTCACTTGCCTGCTTTTGGAGCCTGACGCCGGTTTTTCTCAGCTTCCCGGCCAATAGCTGTGCGCGGCGGCCCGCAGGGGCTGGCGGGAAGGGGGCGCTGCTCCTAAATAGAACATGCGGGGCTGCGGGGTACGTTAGGAACTATTCCCCGGGGCCTTATCGATCCTTAAGGGAGCAGTCCCTGACCTCGCCTTTGGGCTTGGACATACGGCGCCCACCTACGCTGTAGGTTTCCCGGGATCGACTCCGACGGCTTTTGCGGCTCCGCACATTTCTGTTCTTGATGGCCGGTTCCGGGCCTGTCTTCACAGTCGGGGCGACGCCAGGGAGCCCGCTGGCCGTGACTGATTCCCTTTCTCCCGATCCGCGCTCTTCCGTTAGCGCCGCATATATGCGTGCGGAAAAGGGGCGGATGCGTCAGGTGGCGCTGGCGCGGCGCAGCGCCATGGGTGAGGCGGCGCGGGCCGAGGCCGGGCAGAGAGCTGCGCATCTGGCCTGTAGGGAAATCCTGCGGGGGCCGGCTCGTCATGTCGCCCTGTTCGCATCCATTCGCGATGAAATCGACCCGCGTCCTCTGGCGGCCCTGCTGCGGGCGCAGGGGGTGCAACTGGCGCTTCCGGTGGTGGTGGGTGCCGACATGCCGTTGCTGTTTCGCCACTGGGCCGAAAATGATCCGCTGACGCCGCAGGGCCGTTACGCCATTCCCACCCCCGCGCCCGATGCGCCGGAGGTGAGCCCTGATGTGGTGATGGTGCCCCTGGCGGTCTTTGACGGGCAGGGGTTCCGCATCGGCTATGGGGGCGGTTTCTATGATCGCACGCTGGCCGGGCTGCGGGCCATTGGTCCGCTGCGCGCCATGGGGTATGCCTTTGCCTGCCAGCAGACGGAGCAGGTGCCTCATGAGCCGCATGACGAGCCGATGGACATGATGATTACCGAAAACGGGGTTCTGCCCTGTGCATCCCCTTGTGTGCTCCCTGGCGCGCCCCTGTCGCGCCCCGTGGGCTGAGCCGGGTACAGCGATTGGAACGAGACGATGCGCATTCTGTTTCTGGGTGATGTGGTGGGCCGTCCGGGCCGGGAGTGTGTGCTCTCACGCCTGCCGGGGCTGGTCTCTGACTGGTCGCTGGATCTGGTGGTGGTGAACGCGGAGAATGCGGCCGGCGGATTCGGCATTACCGAGGCCATCTATGAGGATCTGCTGGAAGCTGGCGCGGATGCCATCACGCTGGGCAATCATGCCTTCGATCAGCGCGAGGCGCTGGTGTTCATCGAGCGTGCGCCGGCGCTGGTACGTCCGCTGAATTATCCGCGAGGCACGCCGGGGCGGGGCGCGGCGCTTGTGGAAGCGAAGAATGGCGCGCGCGTTCTGGTGATGAATGTGATGGGCCGGATCTTCATGGACCCGCTGGATGACCCCTTCGCGGGTCTTGATTCGGCACTGGACGGGGCCGTTCTGGGTGAGATGGTGGATGCAGTGGTGGTGGATGTGCACGCCGAAACCACCAGTGAGAAGCAGGCTATCGGCCATTATTGCGATGGGCGGGCCTCCCTCGTGGTGGGGACGCACACCCATGTGCCCACGGCTGACCATCGCATTTTGCCCCATGGCACCGCCTATCTCACCGATGCTGGCATGTGCGGTTGCTATGACGGGGTGATCGGCATGGACAAGGAAGAGCCTATTCGTCGCTTCACCCGCAAGGTGGCCTCGGGGCGGTTTGAGCCGGTTTCCGGCCCCGGTACGCTGAGTGGCGTGGCGGTGGAAACCTGTGACCGCACAGGGCTGGCGCAGAAGGTGGGGCCGGTGCGGCTTGGCGGCGGGCTGGAAGATGCGCGCCCGGCCTTCTGGGAAAGCTGAGCTGCTGTTCCGGTGCAGGCGGTTGCCTGGCTCGCCGATACATCTACATATGAAAATGGCCGGGTCTGCACCCGGCCATTTCCTTTTGGGCCGCTTTGATGCGCTCAGCCTTCGGCCTTGGCGCGCTCAAGGCCTTCCTGAATCATGCGGTGGGCTTCTTCCTTGTCGCCCCAGCGCACCACCTTCACCCACTTGTTGGGCTCCAGATCCTTGTAGTGCTCGAAGAAATGCTCGATCTGCTTCAGCGTGATCTCGGGCAGATCATTGTAATTGTCGACCCGATCATAACGCTTGGTGAGCTTGGAGGAGGGCACGGCGACGATCTTCTCGTCCTGGCCGGCTTCATCTTCCATGATGAGCACGCCCACAGGGCGGGCGCTGATGACGGAACCCGGCGCAAGCGGACGGCTGTTTGCGATCAGTACGTCGCAGGGGTCGCCGTCGCCGGAGAGGGTGTGGGGGATGAAGCCGTAATTCCCCGGATAGCGCATGGAGGTGTAGAGGAAGCGGTCCACGAACAGGGCGCCGGATTCCTTGTCCATCTCATACTTGATGGGCTCGCCACCGAGGGGCACCTCGATGATGACATTCACGTCATTGGGGGGATTCTTGCCAACCGGAATCGCTTCGATGCGCATGTTTTTCTCGCTTCAAGCCACGCTATGCGCAGGCAGAACCTGCGCGGAGGCCCTACCGCTGCCAAGCAAATGCGATCTTGTCCAGCGTTTTTGTGCCGAACTTTTCGGTAGTATGGGCCATGATGTGGTTGCCAGATGCCTCATAAAAGCCTGAGGTGGTTGAATTTTTGGCCAATGCCCACAGCATCGCCCCTTTTGGTCCATTCAGGGCAAGATCATGCCGGGCCACGCTGAACAGGCGTCGGTCCGGGGGCGACGACCTGATCGGGCCGGGCCGATAAAGCCCGTGGCTTTCCCCCTTCATGTTGCCGGGTGCCATACGGCCCATTCAGGAGGTCGCTTCAAAAGGTTTCGCATCTTATGATGCGTACGCCCCCGCAGATGCACCGCGCCGCGGTTGGGAATCAGCACGGCGTGGAAGGCCATATGGGAGAGGCCATGCGGTTTGTCGCGCGTTTCATCGGGTTCTGGCTGCTGGTTGGCGCATGTTCGGCGCTGATCGTGGATGGCACGCGCACCATTGCGGCCTCGGGCTTGCGGCTCACCTCGGCAGGTGATGCCCTGTATGCGCTGGCACCCCATATGCTGGAGCAGGCGGAAATGATGGTGCTGATCCGCTGGCCCGAGCTTTGGAACTGGGTGATGTTGCCCCTGCTTTCGCTGCCGGCCTTTCTGCTGCCCGGCGTGCTGGGGCTGTTATTGCTGGCGCTGGGCCAGCGGCCGGCGCATCGTCCCTTTCGGATATAGGCATGTGACATCCGCCACGAGCTGATGACGGGGCCGGCGATGGAGCCGTGTGGAACCTGCGCAGGGTTTGCCCTGTTGTGATAATCAGGCCAGACCGGCTTTGAGAAATGATGGCGCGCCGCAGGCGTGCAGGAAGGGCCCCATGTTCTGGAACAGAAGCGCACCCCGCATGCCCACGGCGCAGGAGGCTTTGCCGGGCCGGGCCGAGGCCCTGCCCACAGCGCTTGCGCATGCGGTTTCGGGCCATCCTCTCAAGGGGCCGTATCCAGCAGGCATGGCGCAGGCCATTTTCGCGCTGGGGTGCTTTTGGGGCGCGGAGCGGCGGTTCTGGCAAATCAAGGGCGTGTGGGTGACGGCCGTGGGCTATGTGAACGGTTTCACGCCCAACCCGACATATGAGGAAGTCTGTTCGGGCCTCACCGGCCATACCGAGGCCGTTCTGGTTGTGCATGATCCGGCGGTGGTGAGCTATGAAGAACTGTTGCGGCTGTTCTTCGAATCCCATGATCCGACACAGGGCATGCAGCAGGGCAATGATATCGGCACCCAATATCGCTCCGGCATTTATGTGATGACGGCGGAACAGCGCGCCGCTGCCGAGCAGGTGAAGGCCGCTTATGGGCAGGCGCTGAAGGTGCGAGGTTTCTCCCCTGTCACTACGGAAATCGCCGCGGCCGGCCCCTTTTATTTCGCCGAGGACTATCACCAGCAATATCTGGCGAAAAATCCGGCGGGCTATTGCGGGCTGGGTGGCACGGGCGTTTCCTGCCCGGCGGGCTTGCTGTCGCCACAGAAAGAAGACGGGCAGGCCGGGTGACTGACGGTCTTTTCCGGGCGGTTTTTGCACCCCAGTTCAAGAGGATGAGATGGCGTCTTATGTCTTTGCTCCGCCTGCGCAGCCGGCCCTTCCCGTAAAGGGGCAGACAGCGCTGTTTCCCGTGCATCGCATCTATTGTGTCGGCCGCAATTTCGCCGACCACGCCATGGAAATGGGAGGCGACCCTTCGCGCGAGCCACCCTTCTTCTTCCAGAAGAACCCGGATACGCTGGTCGCATCCGGGGCCACCATGCCTTACCCTTCCGGCACCCGTGATCTGCACCATGAAATCGAGATGGTGGTGGGCCTGAAGGCGGGCGGAGAGAATATTCCGGCCGAAAAGGCGCTGGATTGTGTGTTCGGCTATGGGGTGGGCATTGATCTCACCCGGCGCGATCTGCAAGCCGAGATGAAGAAGCTGGGGCGCTCATGGGAGGTTGCCAAGGCCTTCGAGAATGCCGCACCCTGTTCGGCCCTGGTGCCGGCGGAAAGCTGCGGCCATCCGCAGGCCGGGCGGATCTTCCTGAAGATCAACGGCCAGATCCGGCAGCAGGGCGACCTTGGCCAGATGATCTGGAAGGTGCCGGAAATGATCGCCACCCTCTCCACCCTGTTCCGCCTTGTGCCGGGAGATCTGATCTATTGCGGCACACCATCCGGTGTCGGCCCGGTGGAGATGGGGGATGTGCTGGAGGGCGGCGTGGAAGGTGTGGGCGATATTCGTCTGACCATCGCCTGAGAACTGGTCTGCTCCTGCGCGGGGCGGGATCGGTTCAGAACACATGCCGCCCCGGATCGTCCAGCCACACGGTTGCGGCCTCTTGCACGGCGGCGAGGGTGGCAGAGCCTATGGCCTCACCGGCTGCCGTGTGCAGGCCGGCATAGGGCTGGCGTGCACACGGCTCCGCCAGAGGCGTGGCCATCACCACGCAATCCGTGCCGGTGCCGGAAATGGCGCTGTCATTTCCCGGCCGGTGGAAATCGGCCTCCAGAATGGCGCGGGTGCGCGCCTGTACCACGATGGAGGAGGCTTCCAGAAGGGCGGCATTGGTGAGGGGCACATTCACCGCGCACAGAATATTCACCGTGCCGGGGTGCAAGGCGTGCTGGGGCTTGGTCTCCCCCAGAATCCGCGCCGCCTCCGCAGCGGAAAACCGCGCCCCCACGCATTCCCCATTATTGAGGCCGAGCGTGACGAGGCTGGCGGCCGTGATGCCCTCCACCTGCCGTACGGCCAGGTGATGATGGGTGACATTGCGTGAGGTCATGAGCCCCACGGCATCCGCCAGCCCTTCCGCCTCCAGCCGGGCGCGGAACCAGGCGAGCGGGTCCATCTCTTCTGTCAGGTCGGCATCGCGAACTTCCAGCCAGGCGACCTGCTGCGCCGTCACGAAACCGGGCCGGTTGAGAGACCAGGAGACCATGCGTTGCGGGGCGTCAAACCCCGCAATCAGCAGCGGACGGCGGAAGGTGACATCAAACAAGGCTGCCATCACTGTGCACTCAATCATGAGAAGGGCGGAACAAGTGGGGCGCACCTGTGGGGGAGATATGTGGATGGCGCATCGACACCCTTCCACACCGCTCTTATGTCATGATTCAAAGGCGGTTTCAGGCATGTTCGTATAGTATCTGTCCGGGCCGATTTCATGAACCGGCCGCAAGCCCAGCTTGTCCAGCATGCCGGTTGTTTTCATGGCGTTTTCCTCAAAACATTCGACCTGAAGAAACATGCGGTTTGCGCTGATGGTCTGGCGCATGCCTTCCAGCGCCTTGCTTTCATGGCCCTCCAGATCCAGCTTCGCCACGATCAGGGCCCCGGAGAGCGGCAGGGTCTGGTCGATCGTTTCTGCCTGAATGGAAAAACTGCGCACCGCCACCTTCTCATCCACAATGCCGACACCGCCGCGATTGCCCTCCGGGTGCCCGCGGCTGTCCATGAAGGTGACCATCTCCCTCTTGTCGGAGATGGCGACCTGATGGGTCTGGACCCATCCGGCTGCATCATTCAGGAAGATCTGGGCATGGAGCTGGGAGAAATTGTGCAGGTCTGCTTCAAAGGCGTGAATGGCGCGTACATTCAGTTTCCTGACATGCAGGCTATAGAGCCCCCAATAGGAGCCAATATCCAGAAATGTCACGGGCCCATGGCGCTGGAGTTGCTGGATGATGTGGCACAGATAGGAAATCTGGGCCTCCTCCCACTGCCCATTGTCGATCATGTAGCGGTCGACATAGGAGGTCGGGTCGAGCAGGAGGCGCAGGCCCATGCGTTCATAAATCGCCAGTTGGGGGTCTGCATTCTCTGATTGCCGGATCTGCTCCTCCCGCGCCGCGAGCGCATGCAGGATCTCATCCAGTTTTTCATTCTGCCTGGCGAAGCCCTGCTCCATTTGCAGGGCCAGTGGGTGTGGAGAATGGCGTCTGCCGAACACGATTGACCTCCGAAAAGGCCCGCAAAGGGCATGGCGGAATGAATTGCAACCATAGCGCGTAATTCATTCCGCGCGAGCCCGAAATCGTTCGGAGGCCGGGTTACTTCACCTCAAACGGCAGATTGATGCTGGCGGCCGCGCCCCTGCCATCACGCACCGTGGCGAACACCCGGTAGCGGCCCGGCGGCAGGCCGGCGATGCGTGCGCTGTCCCGCGTGGGTTCATGGACGGCCTGCGGGAAGGATGGGGGCACGGGCTCCGGCGCGCCGCCCACGCTGTGGGCCGTGGTTTCCGCCATCACCTGCCAGGTCACATCCAGCGGGTCGCCATCGGGGTCGCTGGCGGTCAGCTTCAGGCGGGTTTCGCCATCGGGGGGGAAGCTCATGGGGCCTTCAAAATTCAGCCCCTCAATGCGCGGTGCGCGGTTGGGGCCGCCGGGAGGGGTGCCCCCCCACAGCTCGGCCATCACGCCAACTGTCTCGGTCCATTCGCCCGATGGCAACAGCAAAGAATACCAGGTGGGGGTGACCTCCTGCTTGTCGCCCCACACGATGGGAATTGCCCCGATGCCCTGCTGTTTCGCCCGTTGCAGATATTGGCGCATCTTGTCCGCCTTGGCGGTGGTGTTGGGCTCGATCGGTGCGCCCCATGGTGCACGCGGCACGCTCCAGTGCCCATCCGCCCCCATTTCGGTGAAGATGATGGGGCCTTTCCAGCCTTGCGCCCGCGCCCGGTCTGCGGTGGTCAGAAGGCTGTCACCATAGGCATTCAGGCCCAGCACATCCACGGAGGGGGCATGGCGCACCAGTTGCGCCACCTTGTCGGCCCCGGTATCGGCTGTGACAGCCATGACAGGGTGGTGCGGGTCCAGCGTCTTGACGAACTGCGCGGCTTCCTCGATGGCGGGCCAGACAGGGCGGGCCTCCTCATCGCTCACCGCGACTTCCATTTCATTGCCAACGCCCCACATCAGCAGGGCGGGGTGGTTGCGGTAGCGCTCCACCATGGGGCGCAGCTTTTCAAGCTGGGCCTTGCGGGCCGCAGTATCTAGGTAATCGAAGCCGTGGCGCGGATGTTCCAGCCACAAGCCGGCAATCACCTTCAGCCCGGCTTTTTCCGCAGCATCCAGAACCGGGCCGGGGTCCTGCCCATAGGTACGCACGGTGGTGGCTCCCAGCCGGGCCAGATCCTCAAAGCCGGCCCGCCCACCTGCGCCATTGGCCAGGAAGGGCCGGCCATTCACCAGAATATGGGTGCCGCGCACAGTGACATCATCATGGCTGGCATCCTGCTTCTGAAGGGCAGGCGAGGCTGTGGGAGGCTGCTGCGCGGCGTGCAGGGCCGTGGGTGCAAGAAGTGCGCACAGGGCCGCCACAGCACACAGCCGGCGGGTATTGAAAGCAGAGGAATTGGGCACAATGGGCATGATGCAAAGACGCGGAATAGACACGGAGGAGGGGGCTTCCTGATTTATGATCTCAAACAAGGTGGAAGGCATGATGCCAGAGCCTGTGACACTGGGCTTCATGTTGCTGGAAATTGCGGGTCCAGCGCGTCATGCGCAAGGGTGTTGGTTTGAATTCATGCAAAAAACCATGTGAAAAATATAGAAGACTATTCATTGGAATGATTTTTACTGAAAATATTCCTCTTGTGCGAGAGGGGTTGCGGGCCTCTCTTTCCGGCCAAAATAAGCTAAGAGATGCTGTCGCGTATTCTGGCGGCCTGTGAAAAGAGGCAAGGTGCATGTTCGTGCTCGCTCATTTGTCGGACCCGCATCTTGGCCCGCTGCCGTCGGCTCGCCTGTCTCAACTTCTGGGCAAGCGCATTCTGGGCGTGATGAACTGGAAGCGCCATCGCCGGCACAATCTGGGGCCTTCCACGCTCAATCTGCTGCTGGAGGATCTGAAAGCGCAGGCGCCGGATCATATCTGTGTCACCGGAGATCTCGCCAATGTGAGCTTGCCGGGGGAGTTTGTTACCGGCGCGGCCTTCCTCAGGGCGCTGGGTTCACCGGAGCAGGTGAGCATGGTGCCCGGTAATCACGATGTTTATGTGCGCTCCACCCGTCAGCTGCATCTGGAACAATGGGGGGCTTATCTGACGGGTGATGGCGTCAGCGCGCCGACAGGCGCGGAGACGTTTCCCTATGTGCGCCGGCGTGGGCCGCTGGCGCTGGTGGGGCTTTCCACAGCCGTGCCGACAGCGCCTTTCATGGCCTCTGGCCGGGTGGGGCACCGACAGTTGCAGCGTCTGTCGCGCGTGCTGGAGGAATTGGGGCAGGAAGGGCTGTTCCGGGTGGTGATGCTGCATCACCCGCCGGTTGGGCAACAGGCCTGGCATCGCCGGTTGCGGGATGCGGCTGCTGTGCGGCGCGTGCTGGTGCAGGCCGGGGCGGAACTGGTGCTGCATGGGCACGAGCACAAGGCCACTCTGGATCATGTCTCCTTGCTGCCCGGCGAAACCGAAGAGGGCATTCCGGTGGTGGGCGTGCCATCGGCTTCGGCCGGACCACGCGCGAGCGCCAAAGCCGGAGGATATGCGCTGTATCGCGTTTCCGGCCAGTTGGGCGCATGGCATTGTGAAATTGAGCGGCGAGGCTTTGGAGCGGGTGTGGAAGGGCAGCCCCCCAGGGTGCAGAGCCTGTCGCGCAGCTTCATTCTGGGGGCCGCCGCATTGGATGGGATGCGCTGAGTTTAGAGTTGAGGCAAAAGTTTGCCGACGATATCGTTTCGCGACTTTCCTTTTTCGCTGGCAGGTAACAGATTGCCGCATAGATAATTACGGAACTTTAAGTTGAGTTCGAAGGTTCAGCTTTGCATGATGTCTTCAGCCTTTAAGGAGGATGTTCCATGAAAAAAGCTGTTATTGCTGCCACCGCCGCTTTTCTTGTTGCCGGTACTGCGGCTTATGCCGGTCCGGGCGGCATGGGTGGGCCGGGCGGCCCTGGCCCGCGCGGTGGCTGGACGGCTGAGGATCGGGCTCTTGTGATGTCGGCGCGCCTGGCCGCCGTGAAGGATGTTCTGAAGCTGAATGCAGATCAGGACAAGCTCTGGACCAAGTTCGAGACCACCCTTCTCGAAGTGAACAAGGAGCGCATGGAAACCCGCCAGCAGATGCGTGAGGCCCACCGTGAGGCGCGGCAGGAAGCCCGTGCAAAGGGTGAACGCCCGGCCTTCGATCCCATCACCCGGATGCGGACCGCCGCCGATCGCATGGACGAGCGCGCGGCCTCCATGCGCAAGGTGGCCGATGCCGCCGCCCCGCTTTATGAAAGCCTGGATGATGCCCAGAAGCAGCGCCTCAGCGTGCTGATGCGCAGCGGGCTTGCCAGCTTCTTTGGTGGTCCCGGCGCTCATGGTTATGGCCCCGGCATGCGTGGCCCTGGCGGCCCCGGCATGGGCAAGGGTGGTCCTGGCATGCGTGGTCCCGGCATGATGGGTAAGGGGCAGGGCATGGGCGGTCCCGGCATGATGGCTCCGGCTGATGACGCCTCGGGGGATGACGACACCGCCGAGTGATGGTGCCCCGCGAGGGACAGGGCGCGCGCTGAAAGGGCGCGTGCTCTGAGAGTTGAATGGCGCGACCAGCCCGGCTGATCGCGCCATTTGCATGTGAGGGAGCTGTTGTCGGATGACAGAAGCGGCGTGCTGATATAAGGGCGCAAGGAAGCCCCATATCGGGCGCCGTACAGAGAAGCCCCATGCCCCAAATGCGTACGCCCGCTCCTCCACAGCCTTCAGCATCGTCTTCGGGGGGCAGCCGTGCGGTACTGCTCATCATTTTTGCAGGCTGCGCCATTGCCATGCTCACCTTCGGCCCGCGCGCCGTGTTCGGCCTGTTTCTGGTGCCGATGTCGAATGAGCTGGGCTGGGGGCGCGACGTGTTCGGGCTTGCCGTGGCGGTGCAAAATCTGCTCTGGGGCATTGGCTCCCCCCTCGCCGGGGCAATTGCCGACAGGTTTGGCATTGTGCGCGTCTTGTGTGTGGGGGCCCTGATCTATGGGGCCGGCCTGGTGCTGATGTCCTGGTCGATGACGCCGGGCATGCTCTATCTCAGTGCAGGTGTTCTGGTGGGCTTCGGCCTCTCCGCCGCCTCTTTCAATCTGGTTCTGGCGGCCTTCGGCAAGCTGTTGCCGCATCGCTGGAAGCCTTTGGGCTTTGGGGCTGCAACCGCCGCCGGCTCTTTCGGTCAATTCCTGTTTCCCCCGCTGACCAGTGGTCTCATCCACACGGTGGGCTGGCAGGACACCCTTGTCTGCTTCGGGTTGGTGCTGCTGCTGGTGATTCCGCTCTCCTTCGCGCTGGCCACACGGGGCGTTGCGCAGGATGACCCGCACCAAGGAGAGGGGAATGCGCCGGCTGCCGAGATGAGTGCCGGCACGGCCTTTGCGCAGGCGGTGCGCTATCCCAGCTATATTTTTCTGGTGCTGGGTTTTTTCACCTGTGGCTTTCAACTGGCCTTCGTCACCGTGCATCTGCCGGCCTATCTGGTGGATGCGGGCATGAGCCTTGAGGTGGGGGCCACCACGCTGGCGCTGATTGGCCTGTGCAATATTGTGGGCTCGCTCTCGGCCGGATATCTGAGCGGGCGCATGTCACGCAAATGGCTTCTGGCCTGGATTTATGCGGCGCGCGGCGTGGCGATCATCGCCTTCCTTCTGGTGCCGGTTTCCCCGCTGAGCTGCTATCTGTTCGGTGCTGTGCTGGGCCTGTTGTGGCTTTCCACCGTGCCGCCCACTTCCAGCCTGGTGATGATGATGTTCGGCACCCGCTATATGGCCATGTTGTATGGTTTTGCCTTTTTCTCGCATCAGGTGGGGGGCTTCATCGGCGTTTATCTGGGTGGCGAGCTTTATGAGAGCACTGGCTCTTATGATTGGGTGTGGTGGGGTGCTGTGGCTCTCTCCTTCGCCTCGGCCGTCATCAATCTGCCGATCCGTGAGCGTCCGGCCCCTGCGCCGGCGTTGGCCACGGCCTGATGTGCGCCGGCTCGCTCTTGCTTGGGGTAAGGAAACGGAAAGCCTTTTCATGTTTTCATCTTGCGAATCCTGAGCGATCCGGATTCCGATTTCATCATTCAGCCAGCCGCGACCTGATCTCATGCGCAAGACCATTTTCGCCGCGCTCGGTTCGGCCACGCTGGCCGTAGCGCCTGCCAGCGCCGAGCAACTCTCACCCGAAAAGGCTCGCGCCTTTGTGGTGGGGCGTACCTTCTCCTTCTCCTGCTTTGAGGGGTCCAGCGGGCAAGGCAAGGTGCATGCCGATGGCTCCGTAGCGGGCACGATCTCGCTGCGTGCACGCCCCCTGCGCTATGTGAAACTGCCGGCCAACACGCTGCGTGTGCGTGATGGCGCTGTATGCGGCTATCTCAAGGGCATGGCGTTTGAGCCCTGCTTTGATGTGGTGCGTACAGGCTCTTCCACTTTTCGCGGCACGTTGGCCGGGGTCAGCACCATGTGGTGCGATTTCAAGCATGTGGGGCGTGAGCGCGCCCGCATGGCTTCTCGCCACAGGCGCGACTGAGCTATCAGTCCTGAGAGGGGGAAACTGGCGCATCCGATCTGTGGGGTGCGGCTGCGGCAATGGCCGGCAGAATCTGCGGCATGGTGCTTTCGCGCCCTTCAATCACCGGGCGCAAGCGGGCCAACTCCCGCCCGGCATGTTCCATGAAGCTGCGCACCCGTGCTGTTGAGCGAATATCGGGGTGTGTCAGCAGCCATAGCCCGGCTTCCATCTCGGTGTCCGGCGGCATCAGCCGGGCAAGTCCGGGAATGCCTGCGCCGATGAAGCAGGGCAGAACCGCCAGCCCGATTCCGGCCGCAGCCGCCTCCGCCAGCCCCAGAACGGTGTTCACACGGTAGACAAGCTGGTCTTCGCCCACCCGCTCGCGCAGCCATTTTGCCGGCTTGATGCCCCCCAGCCCCTCGGAAAAGCCGATCCAGTGATGACGGCGCAGATCGCCCGGTTCCAGCCGGATGCTGCCCAGCATGTCCGGCCGGCCATAGACCGCCCAGGCGATATTGGCGATGCGTCGGCCCACCAGCGTATCGCCGGGATGATTGCTGGCGCGGATGGCGATATCCGCATCCCGCTTCGACAGGTTGAGAGACTGGTTGGAGACGGCGACATCCAGCCGGATTTCCGGGAAGGCAGTGCGGAAGCTCGCCAATATGGGTGTGAGCATGTGGGTGAGCAGAATGTCGTTCGTGGTGATCCGCAATTCGCCTGAGGGGCGCAGATCCCGCCCGGTGATGCGCCGTTCCACTGCCACCACATCTTCGGCCATGCGCTCGGCCAGCCGCACCATTTCCTCGCCCGTGGGGGTAACCGCATAGCCCGCGCGAGAACGCTCGAACAGCCGCGTGCCCAGTTGCTCCTCCAACGCGCCAAGGCGGCGGAACACAGTGGAATGGTTGACACTCAGCATTTCCGCCGCACCGGCCAGAGAGCCGCTTTGTGCAATAGCGCGAACGAGGCGGAAATCATCCCATGCAATCATGCTTCATTGCACCTGCGCAAAATTTCTAGGGCAAAACAGCTTATCGCATTGCGGTATTGAAAGGAATAGCTCTGCATCAATGGGCGCTGGGCCGGGATATGACAGCAAGGCCGGATGACAGGTTCCGGGTGCTGTTCATCAGCGCCTTTCCAGTGCGGAAAGGGTTTATCATGGATATGCGGACCGGCCCCTATGGCCTGTTCATTCTTCGGGTGTCTCTCGGCCTCATATGGGCGTCTCATGCGCTCATGAAGCTGTCTGTCTTCACCATTCCGGGGTTTGCCGGTTTTCTGGAAAGTCAGGGCCTGCCGGGCATTCTGGCTGTGCCGGTGATTTTAGCCGAATGTCTGGGCGGTCTGGCCTTGATCGGCGGTGTTTATGCGCGCCGGTCGCTGTGCTGCTCATTCCGGTGATGGCCGGGGCCATGAGCGTGCATATTCCCAATGGCTGGGTGTTTTCCGCAGCCGGGGGCGGATGGGAATACCCCGCCTTCCTCATCGCCAGCTCGGTGGTGGTGGCGCTGGCGGGAGAGGGGGCTTTCGCGCGGAAGCCATCGCCGCTCATTCCGTTTCGCCCGGCGGCTGCGCAGCGGCTTCAGCCGGGGCTGTCGGCATCGGTTTGGGTGGGTGAGGTCAGAAGGCGCTGATACAGCCAGCCCATACCCACCAGAACCACGCCAAGGCCAATGAAGGAGAAAGCGCGGAGCGCCCCTTCCAGATCCGCCATATCGGAGAGGAAAACCTTGGCCACCGTAATGCCGGTGACAGCTGCCGAAGCCAGACGCAAGCCGCGGGAGCGCAGCGCCAGCCCGGCCAGCAACAGGGCGATGCCCACTCCCAGCCAGGCGGCGGACCACGCATACCATTCCATGGCGGATATGGTCTCCACCCGTAGCACCGGGCCCTGAAACAGGCGGCTGATCTCGAAGGTGAGCCATGCCAGCCCCAGCACCAGCGCGCTGGCCAGCACGCCCAGTCGCAAGCGGGGGCGGTTTTCCGGCAGCTCACGGGCGATCAGCAGCGCCAGAAGGGCTGGTAGGGCATAGCCGGTGAGCAGATCATTGATGATGGGGCCGCCCACATTCTGTTCCGTGGCGAAGGGATTGGCCCAGAGCAGGCTACCCAGCGCCAGCACCGCCGCCAGCGCCGCCACCACACTGGCGAGCAGGCGGAAGAAGGGGCGCGCGCTGATCCGGGCCAGACGGATGAGCCCCAGCGCATAAGCGCCATAAAGGGTGGAGAGCAGGCCGCTCTGGAACAGCTGGTTGCCGGTGCCGGCCTCTTCTACGGATATGGTGCCGCCATGGGCATAATGGTGCGCTTCCAGCGCGGCCAGCAGTATGGCGAACACGAGAGAGAGGCTTTCCAGAACTCTTCGGCTCCAGTCATCACCCTTGCGGGCCAGCAGGCGGGCGGCGGCGGCGAAAGCCAGCGTCGGCACGCCATAGCCCCACAACAGCCAGTTGAAGATGGGGGTGGTGCTCAGCATATCGCCGGCGATGCTGGGCATCCACATGACCCGACCCAGCACCACCAGCCCCAGCGCGGCGGAAAGCTGGCGCAGGCCGGGCAGCGGGCGCAGGGTGGAAACCCAGGCCACACCCAGCGCCGCCAGCGCCAGCCCCACAGTGAGCCAGCCCTTTTCCAGCGCAAAGGCCAGCCCCAGCGCCAGGTTGACCACAGCTCCGGCCGCAAAGATGGCGGCCGCCGCCAAGCGTCCATGACGCGTCAGGGCTTCGGATGCGAAGGTGAACAGCAGTGCCAGAACAAGGCCGGCCAGTGCGAAGGGCGGGCTTTCCTCAAGCCCTGTCAGCCGGGCATAGGCCGCGATCATCATGAGCACGGGGCCGATGGCGGCGGCAGCCGCCCACACCAGAGCCATGCGCCGGTTCTTGCGCCATGCGCCAGCCAGCCCCGCCAGAAACAGAACACCGCCGACGCCGATGCTATAGAGCAGGAAGGACGCCAGAGAGGGGCCGGGCAATTCCGCCACCACACCGGCCATGGGGCCGGGGGCGGCCAGCGCCGTGCCGGGGGGTGGGGGCAGAGGCCATTGTGCACTGAGAAGCGGTGCCATCACCGCCAGAGCTGGCACCACCAGGCTTGTGGCCGGTGCTCGCCAGGACAGCACCAGAGCGCCCAACCCCAGCAGCAGAAAAATGGCGAGGGCAGAGGTGGGGATGGTGCCATCATCCACCGCCGCCAGTGCGCCCAGTGCCAGCGTGATCGTGGCCGCAAGGCAGGAGATCGCATCCAGTCGCCGCCCATCCGCCGGAGGGCCGTAGAACAGGCCCGGCGACAGCAAGAGCGCAGTGAGGGCCAGCAGCACCAGCCCGAGCAATCCTGTGGCTGGCACCGCCTGCGGAACGAGAGCCAGCAACAGGGTGAAGCCCCATGCCCCCATGCCGGCGATAGAGAGCAGCGCCAGCCAGCGCCAATAGCGCGCCCGCGCCACCACAAGCGCGCTGGCCCCGACTGCGCTGATGAGAATGGCCACGCCAAAGGCGTTGGGGTTATTCGTGATGATAAGGAAAGGGGTAAGTGCGGCACCCACAAAGCCCAGCGCCGCGAGGGCCGGGCCATGCAGCAGGGCGGCAAAGACCGTGGCGATGCCTGTCAGCGCCAGCAGCACGAAGGCGGTGACCGGGGAGATGAGGGCATAAAGTTCATACGCGGCATAAATGCTGCCAAAGGCTGTCATCGTGCCAGCCGCAGTGAGGGTGGCCGGAATGGAGGGCAGCAAGGTGCGGCGGCTGCGGGCAGGGCCGGGGAATGTCGCCTCCTCACCTTCTGGCTCAGGCGTGACAGGCTGCTCCGCCACTCGTCGGTTGTCGGCCCGGCGCAGCACTTCGCCGGTGGCGAGCAGAATGGCGGCCAGCAGCAATCCCAGCATCACCCGCCCAATCGGGCCAAGCAGGTTTTCTTCCACCGCAAAACGCACCAGAAAAACCCCGCCCAGCGCCAGCGCCAGCCCGCCGACCCAGACGCTCCAGCGTGCGCCGATCTTCTCTTCAAAGCCCTTTGCAAAAGCGGCCTTGGCGGCTGCGAGAGGGGCTGTCCCGAGGGGCGTCTCGCCACCGCCGAAGCTGATAGCGCTGTCTGCTCCCTTGCGCCGGCCGAAGGGCAGGGGCAGGGGCGGTGGCACAGGCAGGGCATGATCCGGCACGGATGTTTCCGGCTCCGTCTTGCCTGTCTGTGGGGGAGGCTGAGCGCTCTCGGTTTCATCCGGCGTTTCTGCCGAAAGGGGGGATGAAGCGGGGCTGGCTCTGCCTTCGGCAAGCGCCTTATATTCCTGCCTGAGCCGGAAGAGCGCGGCTTCCGTTCCATCCAGTCGCGCTTCAAGATGTTGCAGACGGCTGCGCTGATGAAGGCTGAGGACCAGCGCCATGATGGCGATGAAGGGGAAGGCCAGAAGCAACAGCACCAGCCAGAGAAGTTCCTGATCCATCAACATCACCTTGGGCCGTATCACCGGGAAAGAGAGAGCTCCTGTTTTTCCGGTAATGGCGCTTTTCGGAACAGCACGATTTGCGGGGGAAAGCGGAAGAGCCTGTGGCAGGCACCAGCGTCCGCATATCTTTCATTCTGGCTGGAGCCGGAGGCGATGAGGGGCCTCAGCCAAGACGCCACCAACTCTGGCGGACCAGAGCGCCATGCGGTGATGTCTGCATGAGTGGGGCGCGGCTTTCGCGGCTGCGCCCCGTTTGCAAACAGCCGGCCTTTATTGGGGGGCGCTGCTGTCGTCCGTCTTCTTCACATCTTCGGCTTTCTTGATCGGGGCGGGGGCTTCCGCGGCATCAAGGCCGAGCCTGATCTTCTTCTCGATCTTTTCGAGATCATCCGGTTCGGGCTTCAGATCCCGTGCGTGGTTCCACTGGAAGCCGGCCTCCAGCTTGCGGCCCACCTTCCAGTAGGCATCGCCCAGATGATCGTTGATGACCGGATCCTGCGGCATCAGCTCCACCGCATGTTCCAGCTCCTTCACCGCCTCCTGATAGCGCCCAAGGCGGTAATAGGCCCAGCCAAGACTGTCGACGATAGGGCCGTCATCCGGCCGCAGCGCCACGGCCTTGCGGATCATGCCCAGCCCTTCATCCAGATGAATGCCCTGATCGACCCAGGAATAACCCAGATAATTCAGCACATGAGGCTGGTCCGGCTCCAGTTCCAGCGCTTTTTTCAGGCTGGTTTCGGCGATAGGCCAGTTCTCCGCGCGCTCATTGCAGATGCCATGCAGATAGAAAAGCGGCCAGTTGCTCTGGCCCGGCGTTGTGATGAGCTTGATGGCGCTGGCATAACTCTGCGCGCAGTCCGCGAATTTCTTGCGGCCCTGCTGGATGCGACCCAGGGCAATGAGAGCATCCGGCTCGCTCTGCTGGGTCGTCACCAGCGCCTTGAGGTGCTCCTGAGCCTCGTCAAAATTGTCAGTGGCATCCAGATTGACGGCCAACTGAATTTCGGCATCCCGCTTCATGGGCGAAGAGGCCGGCACCAGCCGGTAGGCCGCGATGGCCTTTTCCGGCTGCTTGAGCTGCTCATACAGCTCGGCCAGCGTGAGATAGCCGAAGGGGTGATCCGGGTTCAGCCAGGTGGCGAGCTGAAGATAGACCAGTGCGAGATCCTCACCACCCTGCCGGGCCAGCAGTGTGCCCAGATCATAAAGCACCTGTGCGGCACCCTCCTGCGGGGTGTTGACCAGTGCAGGCAGGGGCTTTCCGCTTTCCAGCGTGGCTTTCTGCTGCTTCACCATGGGGTGACGTTGCAGACGCGAATCCAGCGCATTGAAGATGGCGAGCGCGGCTTCCGGGGCCTCATTGCGGGAGACCCAGCGCGCATAGGCTTCCACCGCACGCAGGGAGTTGGGGTCCAGCTCGGCGGCCTGTCGCAACAGCTTGCCGGCCTGCTTGTCCTTGCCTGCCACTTGCAGGATCAGCCCGGCATTCAGGGCCTTGAGGCCGGCATACCATTCCGGCCCCTTGAGGCGTTCGATCACGGTCACGGCATTTTTGGGCTGGCCGCTGCCGAGAAAGCTCCAGCCAGCCAGAAGCGTGGCGGTAAGATCCCCGATCGGGCCGCTGACCGAAAGCGCAAGATTGGAGCGGGCGGTGCGGTAATGCTTCTTGCGCATGGCGTTCACCCCAAGGGTGAGGCGGGCCAGACGGTTATTGCTGTCAATTTCCACCAGCCGGCGCGCCAGCGCCACGGCATCATTCATCTGTCCGTCCACAAGGGTGGCGATGAAGGTGCGCTCCACCACTTCCGGATTGTCGGCATCCAGCTTGAGCAGATTGCGCAGATGCGTGACGGCGGCGTCATTATCGCGCTCGGAACTGGCGAAACGGGCTGCCAGATAGCTGCCCGAAACCGTGGGCTCGACATCATCCCGCAGGTCTGTCCGCGCCATGGCGGGGCCGACGGCCTGGAATGTGACGGCAAACGCTGTGGCAAGAACCGCAAGGGATGGAGAGCGGGAGATCTTCACGGACACAATCCTGAAACGCTTCAAGAGCGGAAGAAACGGATTTTGCAAGGCATTGAAGCGGTGCGAGATGGCGGGAGGATGGCGATTTTCCGCCGCGCCTGCAAGTTTTGGCAGGTAATTTTCGGCAGGCAATCTTGTTCGGGCATGGAGTGGTGAGGAAGAAGCACGGTCTGGCGCAGGCGATCGTGCCAGGGTGTTTCCTGCCGGGTGTGGGGTTGGTGCACTAGTGCCGTGCGCCACCGTGCGCATAAGAAAAGATATGGATAAGCTTGTCGCCCGCGCTCCGGCGAAGATCAACCTGACCCTGCGTGTCACCGCCCGGCGGACGGACGGTTTTCACGAGCTTGTCAGCCTTGTGGCTTTTGCTGGTACAGCAGATCTTCTGAGCCTTGAACCCGATCAGCCCCTGGCCCTGCATGTGGATGGCCCGATGGCCGAGGCTGCCGGCCCGGATGAGGATAATCTGGTTCTGCGCGCGGCGCAGGCCTTTGCCCGGCTGGTGCCGGGGGCTCGGATGGGCGGCTTTCGGCTGGTGAAGCGCCTGCCGGTGGCGGCTGGCCTTGGGGGCGGTTCTGCCGATGCTGCCGCAGCGCTGCGCCTGCTGGCCCGGCTGAATGGGCTTGAGGGGGATGATCCGCGTCTGTTTTCTGCGGCGGCCCATTGCGGGGCAGATGTGCCGGTTTGTGTCGATCCGCGCGCCCGGCTGATGGGCGGGGTGGGCGAGCGCCTTTCCGCGCCGCTGGAGCTGCCGCGTCTGGCTGGCGTTCTGGTGAATTGCAGGGTGCCGGTGCCAACGGCGGATGTGTTCCGGGCGCTGGCCTTGCGGGCGGGTGAGGACTTGCCCGGCCCGACCCATCCCACGGATATGCCGCAGCATATGGGCGAACTGATTGCCCTGCTTTCAGCCTTGCCGAACGATCTGGAGCCGCCGGCGAAGGTCATCGCACCGCAGATTGGCCGGGTGATGGATCTGCTGGCCGCCCAGCCGGAGGCGCTTTTGGTGCGTATGTCCGGTTCTGGTGCAACCGCGTTTGCTCTGGTGAAGGATTGCCACGCCGCGGCGGTATTGGCGCGCCGCATTGCTGCGGCCCAGCCCGAATGGTGGGTGCGGCCTACCATATTGCGCTGAGATCTGTGATGCCGGCGCACCGGTCCACCCGGATATGACAAAGCCCGGCATGAAGCCGGGCTTTCATCTGTTGGGCTGGCGTTTGTAGCTCAGTGCGCGCGGGAGAGGCAGAAATCCACCGCCTCGGCCAGTGCCGCCCGTGCGGGATTGTCCGGGAAGATATCAAGTGCGGCCTTGGCCCTGCCACCATAGTGGCGGGCGCGCTCCACCGTATCGGCAATGGCGTTGCGGCTGTGCAGCAGGGCGATTGCGCGGGCGAGATCGGCATCGCTGGCTTCGCCCTTTTCAAGGCATGTGCGCCAGAATGCCTGCTCTACCTCATCGCCGCGCTGGAAGGCCAGAAGCACCGGCATGGTGATTTTGCCTTCGCGGAAATCATCGCCGAGATTCTTGCCCAGCTTGTCCTGACTTCCGCCATAGTCCAGCGCGTCATCCACCAGCTGGAAGGCGATGCCGAGATCCATGCCATAGTCTCGGCAGGCCCGCTGCTCGGCCTGTGGACGGGCGGCGAGCACCGCGCCCACTTCGCAGGCTGCGGCGAACAGTTCCGCCGTCTTGCCGCGGATGATGGCCAGATACTGCTCTTCCGTGGTGTTCATGTTCTTGGCGGCGGCCAGCTGCATCACTTCGCCCTCGGCGATGACACAGGCGGCGCCGGAGAGAATATCCAGACAGGTGAGAGAGCCCACCTCCACCATCATGCGGAAGGCCTGACCCAGCAGGAAGTCCCCCACCAGCACGCTGGCTTCATTGCCCCAGAGCTTGCGCGCGGCCAGTTTGCCGCGCCGCATGTCGCTCTCATCCACCACATCGTCATGCAGCAATGTGGCGGTGTGCATGAATTCCACGGCGGCGGCGAGGGTCACATGCCCTTCGCCGGCATAGCCGCACAGGTTCGCGCTGGCGAGAGTCAGCATGGGCCGCAGCCGCTTGCCGCCAGATGAGATGAGGTGGTTGGCCACCTCTGGAATCATGGCCACATCCGACCCGGTGCGGGCGAGGATGGCGGCATTGACGCGCTCCATATCCCCCTTCACGAGGCGCACCAGCGTCTCGATTGAGGGGTCCTTGGGCTCGAACGGAAGGACGAGGGACAAGAAACGCTCCCGCTTGTCATTCTTCGGGGCGCACCATAGGGATGCCTATGGGTTCCGCGCAAGGGCAACGGTGCCCGAAGGGTGGAATTTATAGCCTTGTACGGGAAAAGACGGCGGCATGCGCGAATTGTTGCGAACCAATGATCTGGTCCTGCTGGGCGCGATCGAGGCTTTCCTGAGCTCGGCGGGCATTGGCCATCTGGTGCTGGATGCGCATATCAGTGCGCTGGAAGGGTCTATCGGGGTGCTGCCGCGCCGGCTGATGGTGATGGATGAGGATATGGTGCGCGCCCGCCGCCTGCTGATGGGGGCAGGTTTTGGCGAGGCTCTGCCGCCTCTGGCGGAGAAGAGCGGTTTCTGGGATGGGCCGCGGTGATGGCGGAACCCGATTTCCCTCTCCCCTTTGAAACCACGCTCGATCATGTTCTGGGCGGCCGGCTGAAGCTGCTTCAAGCCGCGCGCGGGCATCGTGTGGGGCATGATGCGATTCTGTTGGCGGCCATCGCACCGGCTGATGCGCTGCGCATGGTGGATCTGGGGGCTGGCGTAGGCAGTGCGGGGCTGGCCTTTCTTGCACGCTGCCCGCAGGCCGGAGGGGCACTGGTGGAGCTGGAGCCGGATATGGCGCGCCTGGCCAGGCGCAATGTGATGCTCAATGCCATGGCGGAGCGCTGTCATGTGGTCTGCGCCGATGTGGCGCAACTGGCCCGGCCGGGCGGGCCTTCCACGCCAGAGCCGGCTGAAGCCGACCTGGTGCTGATGAACCCGCCCTACAATATGGCGGCGGCCCATCGCACCTCGCCCCACGCCGGGCGGGCGCTGGCTCATATGGCTCCGTCGAATCTCCTGCATGAGTGGGTGACGGCGGCCAGCCGTTGCCTGCGTCCGGCGGGCATGTTGTGCCTTATCCATCGCCCCGCAGCTATCGGGATGATACTCGAAGCCTTGTCCGGCCGGTTCGGCGCGATCGAGATTTTGCCGGTCCATGCGCGTGCGGATGCGCCGGCCATGCGCCTTCTGGTGCGTGCCCGCAAGGAGAGGCGCACCGCGCCGGTCTTTCTGCCGGGCCTTGTGCTGGCGGATGAGCAGGGAGGCCAGACCGCGCGTGCAGAGGCGGTGTTGCGCGGCGGGCTGGGGCTGGCGGATTGAGGTGCGATGGGCGTCTCCGTTTCCAACCGGGAGACGCAGAGTTGTGCGTGAGCCGCAAGGGTGCGTGAAATGCCTGCGCCTTTCCGCTACATCTGGAATATGAGCGGATTTTTCTCTTCCCTTCGCCGGCCGTTGCGCCGTCTTCTGCCCCGTAGCCTGCGGGGTGAGCATGTTACCATTCCGGTGGTGCGTCTTGCTGGCACCATCGGCGTCGGCGTGCCCTTCTCGCCGGGGCTCACTCTTTCAGCCGTAGCGAAGGCGCTGGAAAGGGCATTTGCCGTGAAGGATGCGCCCGCCGTGGCGCTGCTCATCAACTCGCCGGGCGGTTCGCCGGTGCAATCCCATCTTATCTACCGGCGCATCCGGGCGCTGGCAGAAGAAAAGCAGAAGCATGTCTTCGCTTTTGTCGAGGATGCTGCGGCCTCCGGCGGCTATATGATCGCCTGCGCCGCCGATGAAATCTTCGCTGATCCCTGCTCGATTGTTGGTTCCATTGGTGTGGTCACATCCAGCTTCGGCTTCGACAAGGCGATGACGCGGCTGGGTATTGAGCGTCGCCTGTATACGGCCGGGGAGAACAAGGCCACGCTGGACCCTTTCAGCCCCCAGAAGCCGGAAGATGTGGCGCGGCTGGATACGCTGCTGAAGGAATTGCACGGGGTCTTCATCGAGCTGGTGCGCGCCCGCCGGGATGATGCGCTGGAAGGGGAGGATGAAGAGCTGTTCTCCGGCGCCTTCTGGCTGGGCACGCAGGCTGTCAGCCTGGGTCTGGTTGATGGGCTGGGAGATGTGCGGGCCGTGCTGCGCCAGCGCTATGGGGAGAAGGTGGAGCTGTCCTTGGTCGAGGGGCCTTCCCGCTTCTTCCTGCGCCGGCCGGAGGCCGTGGCCGGAAAGGCCGGGAGCTGGGCGCAGCATCTGGCGCAGCAGGGGGCTGCTGGTGCGCTGGCGGCGGCGGAAGAGCGTGCCTTGTGGGCGCGCCTGGGCCTGTAGCGCCGGCATGTCTCAATTGTGCCGTGCGGTATGATGTGGCGGCTGAGTCTCTCAAAATAAAGCTCTCCCGAGAGGATAAATGGGAGAGAAGTCGGCAAATCATATTGCGGGTGCTAAAGTTTGCCGCGCTTGTGGACAGAATGGGGATTGTATTTTCCAGCCCGCTCCAGGCGCTCTTCATTCGTGAACAGAGGCGCTGTTGCGGGCGTGTTCATTTTTATTTGAATGAACAAATCTTTTTGTTTTGCCGACAATGGTTCAGCATTCTGGCAACAATCCGAGGTCACGGGGCTTTCAGGCGCTGGACCTGAGGGGTTGGACGGGTCCACAAAAGGACTGTCAAATTCACAGAGCATGTTGAGGCCATGGCTGTCGAAGTCGAACGCAAATTTCTCGTCATCTCGGAAGAATGGCGAATTGGGGCGCGGGCCTGTCATATCCGGCAGGGCTATCTGGCCCGTGAAGCCAGGGCGACGGTGCGTATCCGCGTGGCTGGAGAACGGGCCTTTCTCACCGTGAAAAGCAAGACGGAAGGCATTTCCCGCGCGGAGTTTGAATATCCGATCCCGCTGGATGATGCCCTCGCCATGCTGGACATGTGTGCCAAGCCGCTGATCGAGAAGACACGTTACAGCGTGGATCATGCCGGTAAGCTGTGGACGGTGGATGTGTTTGAAGCCGCCAATACCGGCCTTGTGGTGGCCGAGGTGGAGCTGGTCTCACCCGAAGAAGAGGTGGCTCTTCCGGCATGGGTGGGCAAGGAAGTGACGGATGATCCGCGCTACCGTAATTCCGCGTTGGTGAGTGCGCCTCTGGGGGGCTGATGTGGGCCGCAAGGCCCATTCTCTCCTGCGGTTCCGCGCTTACTCTGCGCCTTGTTTCAGCGCGGCTTCCACGGCCAGCATATCCTGCCATGCCTGACGCTTGCCAATAGGTGCACGCAGCAGATAGGCCGGGTGGAACGTGGCGATGGCGCGAATGGTGCGCGTGCCGGTTTCATAATCCACAAAATGCCCGCGCAGGCGGGAGATGCTCTGGGTGCTGTTCATCAGCGCCTGTGCGGAGGGTTTGCCGAGGCAAACCACGATATCCGGGTTGGCCAGTTCGATCTGCCGGCGAATGAAGGGCAGACAGATGGCGGTTTCCTGCGGGGTTGGGGTTCGGTTGCCCGGCGGACGCCAGGGCACGATATTGGCGATATAGGCGCTGGTGCGGTCAAGCCCGATGGAGGCCAGCATCAGATCCAGCAGGCGGCCGGCGCGCCCGACAAAGGGCAGGCCCTGCTGGTCTTCCTCGCGACCGGGGGCTTCACCCACAAACATCACCCGCGCCTGTGGGTTGCCATCTGCAAACACCAGCCGGCTGGCGGTGCGTTTGAGCGCACAGCCCTCGAACTGTTCCATGATGGCGCGCAGCGCATCAAGATCCATCGCTGCGCCCACGGCTTCACGGGCGGCCAGTGCGGCTTCATCCGGTGCATGTGGCGCGGCGGAATGAGCCGCCGATGCGGGTGCAGGGGCGCCATGAAAAGAAGCGGCTCCGCTTGCCGCTTGCCGGGCGGCTTGTGCTGCCGGGGGCGTGTCCGGGCGCAAGCCAGCCCCTGCGGGCTGCCGGGGTGCACTGGCTTCAGCGGCGCTTTCCGCAAAACGGTCAATGGGCGCATCCGCGAGCGCGACATCCACCCCCGCTTCCGCATGGAAGGCGAGAATGTCGAACCACTCATCGGAGGAAAGCTGCGTCATTGGAACCCGGTTGGAAAATGCTGGCTACCTTCAGCCCGTGCCCCTGCTATGGCATGAACGCGGGCCGGGGTGAAGCCATGGGCGGCGCGCGCCATTTTTTGCGGGCCGGAAGAATTGTAAATGTTTCGCCCATAGGCTCGCGCGCCATATTGCGGACGGAATGGGGCGATAGCGCGGTAAAGCTTGCCGGAAAGCTGCCCTGTCCGCACTTTCCGGCTATGCCTGAAGCCGGGCTTGTGCCATGGCAAAGCCGGTTTCACCCGAAAGGGCGGGCTTGCGCCTGCCTGCCGGATGAAAAAGGCGGAGGGGGACGCGCGGCTTGATGGTTCCCTTGTTCGCGATCCTGCATTAGAACTGCACCGCCTTGGCGGGGATGGAAGCTGGACGGTATGCAATTCATGAAAGAGGCGGAGCACATGCGTGCGATCGGAACAGACGGGGCTTCTGCTGGGCGGAGCGGCAAGGGCCGCAGAACCGGCCTGATGGCGGGGTTGGCCGTGCTGCTGGTTGGCGGCATGATGCTGGGCGGCTGTGCCAGCAACGACAAGGACGACATGGCCATCCCCGATGAGCCGGCCGAGAAGATCTATAATGAGGGCCTGACCCTCCTGAACAAGAATGATCCGCAGGCCGCCGCCAAGCGCTTCGAGGATGTGGACCGTATCCACCCCTATTCGGAATGGGCGCGCAAGGCGCTGCTCATGACCACCTATTCCAATTTCGAGGCGGGCAATTACGACGAGGCCATCACCTCCGGCCGGCGTTATCTCACCATGTATCCCGGCTCGAAAGATGCGGCCTATGCGCAGTATCTCGTCGCGTCCTCCCTTTACGAGAACATTCCCGACATCACCCGCGACCAGCGCAAGACCCAGCAGGCGCTGAACGCCCTGCAAGAAGTGGTGAACCGCTATCCCGATTCGGAATATGCCGCGACCGCGCGCAAGAAGATCGAGGTGGCGCGGGACCAGCTGGCCGGCAAGGAAATGATGATCGGCCGCTATTATCTGAAGCAGCGCAACTATACGGGCGCAATCAATCGCTTCAAGATGGTGGTGACCCGCTACCAGACCACGCGGCAGGTGGAAGAGGCGCTGATGCGCCTGACCGAAGCCTATATGGCGCTGGGTGTGGTGAACGAGGCGCAGACCTCCGCCGCCGTGCTGGGTTACAATTACCCGGACAGCAAGTGGTACAAGGAAGCCCACAAGATTGTTCAGTCCCGCGGGCTGGAGCCGCAGGAGAACAAATCCTCCTGGATCAGCCAGGCTTTCTCCGGGGGCAGGAGCTGAGGCCACATGCTGACCTCGCTCTCGATCCGGGACATCGTCCTTATCGAGAAGCTCGATCTGGCCCTGTCGGATGGTTTGACCGTCCTGACAGGCGAGACGGGCGCGGGTAAGTCCATTCTGCTGGACGCTGTTTCCCTCGCCCTCGGCGGGCGGGGAGATGGCGGGCTGGTGCGCCATGGCGCACCGCGTGGGCAGGTGACACTGAGCTTCGATCTGGCTGCGGACCATCCCGCCCACGCCGCATTGGCCGAAGCAGACCTGCCGGATGAAGGCGAACTCATCCTGCGCCGGGTGCAGATGGCAGATGGCCGCACCCGCGCCAGCATCAATGACCAGCCGGTGAATGTGCAGACGCTGCGCCGCATCAGCGCCAGCCTGATCGAACTTCACGGCCAGCATGCCGACCGGGCGCTGGTAGACCCGGCGACCCATCGCGCCGTGCTGGATGCCTTCGCCGGGCTGAATGCGGATGTGGTTGCGCTCGGAGGGTTGTGGCGGGCCTGGCGCAGCGCGCACAACACCGCCCGCAGTGAGCGGCGACGGCTGGAAGAAGCCGCCCGCGAGGCTGATTTCATCCGCCATGCCGTGGAGGAACTGACCGCTCTTGGCCCGGAGGAGGGTGAGGAGGAAAATCTCGCCATTCGCCGCACCGCCATGATGCATGCGGAAAAAATCGCCGGCGATCTTTCCGAGGCGCTGGATGCGGTGGGGGGCGGGTCTTCGCCCATTCCCAATCTTTCCGCAGCGGTGCGCCGCCTGGAGCGCCGGGCGGGAGATGAGGGGCAGAACCTGATTCGTCCGGCGGTGGAGGCGATAGATCAGGCGCTGGATGCGCTGGAAAGCGCGCGCGCCCATCTGGAAGCTGCGCTGGATGAGGCCGCCTTCGAGCCCGCAGAGCTGGAGCGTATCGAAGAGCGCCTGTTCGCCCTGCGCGCGGCTGGTCGCAAATATGCCGTGCCGGTGGATGATCTGCCGAAGGTGACGGCCCGCTTCTGTGAGCAACTGGAGCAGCTGGACCAGAGCGAGAGCCTGCTGGCGAAGCTGGACAAGGCGGCTGCGGATGCCGAAGCTGCTTATCACGCTGCCGCCGCCCATCTTTCCCAGGCTCGCCGCAGTGCGGCTGCCGCGCTGGACAAGGCCGTGGCGCTGGAACTGGGCCCGCTGAAGCTGGGCAATGCCACCTTCATCACCCAGGTGACGACCGATCCGCAAACGGCCGGTGCCGAGGGGTGCGATATGGTGGAGTTCTGGGTGCAGACCAATCCCGGCAGCCGTCCCGGCCCGATGATGAAAGTGGCATCGGGCGGTGAGCTGTCCCGCTTCCTGCTGGCGCTGAAGGTGGTGCTGGCGGACAAGGGTTCTGCACCCACGCTGATTTTTGATGAAATTGATACGGGCGTGGGTGGTGCAGTGGCCGACGCCATTGGCCAGCGTCTCGCGCGCCTGTCACACACCGTACAGGTGCTGTGCGTGACCCATGCGCCGCAAGTGGCGGCCCGTGCGCGTCACCATCTGCTGATCGCCAAGGAGAGCTCGGGAACGCAAAGCACAGGCGCGGCGGAAAACGTGACAGTGGACGATCCAGGCGCCCCGCGTACTGTCACCCGCGTGGCCCCGCTTTCACCGGAGCACCGCCGGGAGGAGATTGCCCGCATGCTGGCCGGCGCAACGGTGACTGATGAAGCCCGCGCCGCCGCCGAGCGGCTTTTGAATGCGGAACATTGAGGCACGACGCGGCTGCGGCTTTCCACCTAATCCAGTGAAGGCTTGTTCTGGCGCAGATTCTTGATCTGCCCGCGCCGGCTCTTGGCGGCCAGCCGTCGTTCCTTCGAGCCGCGTGTGGGCCGTGTGGGGCGGCGGGGCGGGTCCACCACGGTGGCGGCGCGGATCAGCTCCACAAGCCGCTCAATGGCGTCCTGCCGGTTGCGCTCCTGGCTGCGGAAGCGCTGGGCCTGAATCACGATCACCCCGTCACGCGTCAACCGCTGGCCGGCGAGGCGGGCCAGGCGCATCTTCACGCCTTCGGGCAAATGGGGTGATGCCGCCATGTTGAAGCGCATCTGCACGGCGCTGGAAACCTTGTTGACATTCTGCCCGCCCGGCCCGGCTGCGCGGATGAAGCTGAACTCAAGTTCCTGCTCGGTGATGGCGATGCGGCTGGTGATTTCGATCATGGCGCGGAAAACATAAGCGCCGCGCGCGCATCCGCCAATGCGCCATGGCACGGAAGATGAAAAACATCTCTTTTCAGGTGGTGGCGCTGGCCACCGGCGTGCTGGTGTGCCACCACCTTCCGTAAAGAGAGGGAAGGTGTGAAAGATGAAAACCGGGCATGTGTTCACCCGTTCCGGGCGCAGATGGCTCATGGCCATGGCATTGATCGGTGCATTTGGCGTGTCTTCTTTGGGGGCTGCCTCCTTCGGTATGGCTGTTCCGGCCTTTGCGCAATCCGGGGCGGATGCGTCCGCCATGAAGGGGCTGCCGGTTGAAATTTCCGGCCCCGCCGGGCCGCTGGGGGGCGAAGCGCTGACTGTGCCGGGGGCAGAGCATGTGGTTGTCATCATCCCCGGTTCCGGCCCGACAGACCGCAATGGCAACAGCCCCGCCATGGGCATGGCTTCCAACACCTATCTTTTGCTGGCGGAAGGGCTGGCGCAGCAGGGCATTGCATCCTTGCGCACCGACAAGCGTGGTTTCTTCCGCAGCGAGAAGGCTATTGCCGACCCCAATCAGGTGACAATCGCCAATTATGCGGATGATGTGCGCGGCTGGGCGAGGAAGGCGAAGGAACTGGCCCCGTGCGTGTGGCTGGCGGGCCATTCGGAAGGGGCGCTGGTGGCGCTGGAGGCGGCCACGGGTGCGCCGGGTGAGGTGTGCGGCCTCATCCTCATGGCGGCGCCCGGCCGGCCCATTGGCCAGTTGATGGTGGAGCAGATGCAGGCCAACCCGGCCATGACGCAACTGATGCCGGTGCTGCGCAGCATTGTGGCCGATCTGGAGGCTGGCCGAACCCGCGCGCCGGATACCATTCCCGCGCCCTTGCAGGGCCTCTTCTCACCCGGCCTGCAACGTTACATGATCGACCTGTTCAGCCGTGATCCGGCAAGGGTTGCGCAGGGCTGGAAAGGGCCGGTGCTGATCCTTCAGGGCACGCATGATATTCAGGTGCGCACGGAAGATGCCGAAATGCTGGGCGCAGCCATGCCGCAGGCCGAAACCCGCCTTCTGCCCGGTGCAACCCATATGCTGAAACCGGATCAGCCCGGTGCACCCTATGCCACCTATACTGACCCGAAGCTGCCGCTTGATCCAAGGCTGGTGCCGGCCATAACCACATATGTGAAGGACCATGCGCCCGGCGCTTCGATCTCAGGCTCGACGCGGTGACGCTTCAGGTTGCGCAGCGGCCCTTCATCCGCCCGTACCGGCCGGAGGATCAGCCGCGGTTGCTGGAGATCTGGCATGCGGCCTCTGCGCTGGGGCACCCTTTTCTTGGAGCAGAGCGGCTTGAGGCGCAGAAGAGGCTGGTAGGCGAGGTCTATTTGCCGCAGGCCGAAACCTTTGTGGCCGCGCGGGGCGCAGTCTTGCTGGGCTTTGTTGGTCTGCTGGATGCCTTCATCGGAGGGCTGTTTGTTGATCCCTCCTGCTATGGGCAGGGAATTGGCGCGGCTCTGGTGCGCCATGCGCAGGCGCTGAAGGGAGGGCTGAGCCTGAATGTGTATGAGGCCAATGCCGGCGCGCGGGCCTTTTATGCGCGGCTCGGCTTTGTGGAAACAGGGCGGCAGGACAAGGATGATGAGGGGCTGCCCTTTCCCGTCATCCGCATGACAAGCGCGCGGCAATAGGTGGTGGTTACGGCCGGTGACCATGTGGCATATGGGTCTTTCATTTTCCGGTGAAGGACAGGGGCTGGAGAGAATGATGCAGGACAAGACACGAGCCGGGGAGAAACCGGGCGGCATGAAAGGCGTCCTTCTGAAGCGCACGAGCGTTGTGGGGGCGCTGGCGACGCTGTTTTTTGTCGCTCCGGCGCTTCAGGCCTGGGCCATGCCTGCGCGCATCATTCTTCTGCGCCATGGAGAAAAAGCGAGCGCCTACAGACTGTGCGAAACAGGTGAGCGGCGCTCGGATGCGCTGGCGCAGCAATATCTGGGCAAGGGGGCCTCGCAATCCCTGTTCAAGCCGGGAGAGCAGCCGGCGGCTATTCTGGCCATTACCCCGCATACGCTGGAAACCAGCTCGCCCACAGCACTTTCATGGCCCATGCCGGTCATCAATTACAGCGTGGTGCGGGGCGTCTCCCCGCGAGACTGGTATGGCGCTTTTGGTCCGCGCACCACACAGGCCGTGGAGGATATGACCCATTCCGCCGCGTGGAAGGGCAAGACCGTGATTGTGGTGTGGGACAATACCCGCATCATTCAGGAGAAGCATCCGCATTATAAAAGCGCGGATATGTCTGTCACTCTCTACAATCTTCTCGGACTTCATGCGCTTGAGGGCGTGCCGGAGACATGGTCTGACAGCAATTACAATTATTTCTGGATCATAGACCTGGACCCGGAGACGGGAAAGCCGCTGAAATTCGAGATGAAGAAGCAGGTTTTCACCGGCGCATATGCGGATCTGCCGCAAAATGAATGGGGCACCCCCAATGGCCTCACGGCAACTTCCGGCTGTGCGCTGGGGCGGGGCAGCCTGCCGCTTTCAGAGACGGACGATGAGGACCGGAAAAAGCACCGCTAGGTTCTCGGCCGGTGATGGCCACAAGGCGGATGTGGGCGCCCCCAATGGCGCGCCCACATCCGTTCAGTTCTCCCGGCCGGGATTATAGCCCAGCAGGCGCAGGGCATTCAGCGTTACCAGAACGGTTGCGCCGGTATCAGCCAGAATGGCGATCCACAGCCCGGTGATGCCGAGAATGGACGTGACCAGAAAGACCCCCTTCAAGCCCAGCGCCAGCGCCACATTCTGGTGAATATTGCGCATGGCCTTGCGGGCCAGCCGGATCTTGGCCGGCACATCCAGCACGCGGTTGCGCAGAATGGCGGCATCCGCGGTTTCCAGCGCTACATCGGTGCCGGAGCCCATGGCCACACCCACAGTGGCCTGCCGCAGGGCCGGGGCATCATTAATGCCATCCCCCACCATCATCACGCCGGCTTTTCCTGAAGGGCTGCCCAGTTCGCGAATGGCGACGAGCTTGTCCTCCGGCATCATGCCGGCGCGATAATCCATGCCGAGCGTGCCGGCGATGGCCGCCGCCGTGCGTGGATTATCGCCGGTGAGCATGGTGGCGCTCACGCCCATTTTGCTGAGCTGGCGCACTGCTTCGGCGGAATCATCGCGGGGTTCATCACGCAGCGCCAGAAGGCCGAGAGCGCGGCCGGGGCGAAACACCACGACCGTGGTTTTGCCTTGTCCTTCCAGTGCTTCGGCGCAGGCCAGGGCCTCCTTGTCCAGCACGCCGCTTTCCTCCGCAAAAGCGGGGCTGGCCACCCAGTGGGGCACATCATCCAGCAGGGCTTCGGCCCCTTGTCCGGGCAGGGCGCGCGCGCCGTGCATGGGGGTGGGGGTGATATTGTCCATCTGCGCCCGCCGCAAAATGGCCTCTGCCAACGGGTGCCGCGAGCCATCCTCGATACCGGCGGCGATGGCCAGAAGTTCGGCTTCGTTTGCCTCAAGGGGCACCACATCAGTCACATCCGGGCGACCGCGCGTGAGGGTGCCAGTCTTGTCGAAGGCGACATGACGCACATGGGCGGCGGCTTCCACCACAGCGCCACCCTTCAGCAGCAGGCCATGGCGCGCGCCGGTGGAAAGAGCCGAGGCGATGGAGGCGGGAACCGAGATCACCAGCGCGCAGGGGCAACCGATGAGCAGCAGAGCGAGGCCGCGATAGATCCAGACATCCCACGCCTGCCCGAACAGCAGCGGGGGAATGAGCACGGTGAGCAGGGCAATGCCTACCACGGCGGGCATGTACCAGCGGCTGAAGCGATCAATGAAACGCTCGGTCGGGGCGCGGGCGCTCTCGGCCTCCTCCACCAGCCGGATGATGCGGGCGATGGTGTTGTCAGCGGCGGCTTTCGTCACCCGCACACGCAACTGGGCCTCGCTGTTGATGGAGCCGGCAAAGACGGTGTCGCCCGCCTGCTTCAGCGCCGGCACGCTCTCCCCCGTGACAGGGCTTTCATCAACGCCGGAAATGCCATCCAGCACCACCCCATCGGCCGGGATGCGATCACCGGGTGCAATACGCACCACCTGATTGATGGCCAGTGTTTCGGCCGGCACCTCCTCGACGCCTTGCGCGGTTTCCAGCCGGGCCGTCTTGGGTACCAGCCGGGAGAGGGCGCGAATGCCATCGCGCGCCTTGTTGGCGGCAACCCCTTCCAGCACCTCGCCGACGGCGAACAGAAACACCACCAGCGCTGCCTCTTCCGCCGCCCCGATGAAGAGTGCGCCGATGGCGGCAATGGTCATCAGGCTTTCGATGGAGAAGGGTTGCCCGGTGCGCAGCAGGGCCAGGGCGTTGCGCGCCACAGGGTAAAGGCCGATGAGGCAGGCGGCGACAAACGGCCACAGGCCGAAACCGGGCAGAATGGCTTCCACCGCCCACGCCGCCACCAGCAGCGTGCCTGTCAGCAGAACCAGCGTGCCCTTGCGGGTGCGATACCAGTTCTGGCCGCGCTCGGCCGGGTCATCATGGCTGTGCGCGTGGGTGTGCGCATGCGCATGATCGGGATGGTCGTGATCTGAATGGTTATGGGCGGGTGCGCTTCCGGCGCAAGCTCCGCCACAGCAGGAGGTGCTGCTGGAGGAGCTGGAAGCGGGGGCGGGTACAGATGCAGCCTTGCGCGGCACAATATCGTAACCCAGCTTGCGCACGGCCTTTTCAATGGTGTCGGGGCTGGCGGCATCGCTGGCCAGAGTGGCGCGCAGGCGCTCGCTCATCATCGCGACCTCCACATCACTCACCCCCGGCAGGCGTTCCACCGCAGTGCGGATTTTTTCCGCGCAGGACCCGCAATCCATGCCTGTCACAGTCCACTCTCGGGTTTCGACCGGCCTGTTCATCTCACCACTCCCACCGCCCGCAGGGCCTTGCCTGCGATGACCGGGAGCATATCTAATGTCTCTAGCGACTATAGGTTCAAGGGGTGTTTCAGTGTGGACGATCGGGAAGCTTTCTCGGGCCACCGGGGTGAAGGTGCCCACCATTCGCTATTATGAGCAGATCGGCCTTTTGGCGACGCCAGAGCGTAGCGAGGGCAACCAGCGTCTGTATGATGCCAGGGCCCGCGAGAGGTTGAGCTTCATACGCCATGCACGGGAGCTGGGCTTTCCGCTGGAGGCGATCCGCGATTTGCTCAGCCTCTCGGATGATCCGTCTCGCTCCTGTGCAGATGCGGATGCGTTGGCTCAGCGCCAGCTGGTTGAGGTGGAGGCGCGCATTGCCCGTCTCACGGCGCTGCGCGATGAGTTGGCCCGCATGGTGCAGCATTGCGCCCATGGTACCATCGCCGAATGCCGGGTGATCGAGGTTCTGGGCAACCACGCCTTGTGTACGCATGAGCATGCCGCCCCCGCCACCTTGCCGGCAGAAGGGTGAGCCAGCAAAGGGGGAGCAGGCGGTGTTTATGCGCTGCCTGAGCCAAATATCGCTTTATTCGACGAAAAGAGAAGGCTGTTCCCCTTTTCGCCAATTTCTCCTGTTCTTCCAGAACAAGTGATTCTCCCGGAAGTCTTATCCGCGTATGACCGCTTTCAAGCCCTTTACATCAGCCTCATCCGCACCGCGCCGCCGGCGTGGCGTGCGCCCTCTGGCGGATTTTGTTACGCCGGGTATTGCTGCTGTGTGTGGCAAGGCCGGTTTTTCCGTCGTGGAAGTGGTGACCCACTGGGATGAGATTGTGGGGCCGGACCTCGCACCCCATTCCATGCCGCTGAAGCTGCAATGGCCGCGCCATGAGGGCAGTGACGCCGCCACCCTTCTGGTACGGGTGACAGGGGCCTATGCCATTGAAATGCAATATGCCATTCCAGTGGTTCTGGAGCGGATCAATACCTATTTCGGCTGGCGTTGCGTGGGGCGCATTCTGCTGCGTCAGGGGCCGGTTCCACCCCGCCACACGCGCCCCCGCCTGCCGCCCCCGCCGGAGCCGGCCATGGTGCAGGAAGTGCGCCAGGAGATTGGCCGCTTTGAGGATGAGGAACTGGCGGCTTCGCTTGCGCGGCTTGGGGCTCTGGTGCGGCGGGAACGGCGTGGCGGGAGCAACTGAGCTGGACTGCCGGAGAGTGTCGCGCGCGGGGGCCTGCTCTGAAATCACAGCAACAGGTTCTCGGGCTGCATCATCCACAGGGCGGTGATTTCCAGTTCGCTGAATCGCCACAATGCTCTAGCCTTCTGGTTCCAACGCTTTGCACTCAGGCGAACCGGGCTGGCGCGTTTGAAACGGCCATGGGCTCATCGCCCGGTCTTTCTGCATCCGTCTTCATGTGTCGGGATCATTCGGAGAAACGCATGTCCATCATCCGTCGCCGTGTTCGCACCGGCACTCGCCTGTTCGCCTTTTTTGCCCTTGCTGCGGCAGCTCTTGCGCTGCCGGCCACGCCGCTTCTGGCGGCCCCGGCCGAAACCGTCTCTCAGGAGAAGCTGATGGCCCCTGCGGCCACGCCCCTGAGCATGCACGCGCTGGGCAACCCGGAGGCGCCGGTGACGGTGGTGGAATATGCCTCGCTCACCTGTAGCCATTGTGCGGATTTTCACAATGAGGTGCTTCCCAAGCTGAAGGCGAAATATATCGACACCGGAAAGGTGTATTTCATCTTCCGTGAAATGCCGTTTGATCCGGTTGCCACAGCGGGCTTCATGCTGGCGCGCTGCATGCCGGAGGACAAATATCTTCCTACCGTCAGCGCCCTGTTTGAAACCCAGCGCAGCTGGGCGTTCAGCAATGATCCGGCTGCGGGTCTGCGTGCCGTGGCCAAGCAGGCCGGCATGAATGACGCCGCCTTTGAAAAATGCCTGACGGATAATGAACTGGCCGCCAAGGTGCAGGCAGGTTCCGCCTATGCCAGCAAGGAGTTGGAAGTGCGCGGCACGCCCACCTTCTTTGTCAATGGCAAGCGCGTGAATGGCGCCATTGGCATGGAGGCATGGGACAAGGAACTGGAGCCGCTTCTGGCCGCTTCCGGCACGGCGGACAAGCCTGCTGAAGCGCCGAAGGCGGAATGAGCCCTGCCGTTGGCCAACATTTTGTTGGCCGCGTGGTACCGGGCCGGTTCGCGCATATTGAAAAGGGCCGGTCCATATGGACCGGCCCTTTTCGTTTTCAATGGTTCGCATCACCGGCAGCCCGCTCGAATGGGGGCCGTACGTGCATCAGTGCCGGGAATGCTTGTGGCCCGCCGCAATGCTGCGCACCTGATAGGTCACATCCAGCTTGCCTGCGGTCTTGAAATCCAGCGTGCCGGCCACATTCTCACCTTCCTTCAGCGGGTTTTGCAGCCCCATAAACATGATGTGATAGCCGCCGGGGGCGAGGGTGACGGTTTTGCCCGGAGGAATTTCCAGCCCGTCTTTCAGGGGGCGCATGGTCATGATGCCGTCCTTCATCGCCATTTCATGAATTTCAACCCGCGCCGAACGGGAGAAAGTGCCGCCGGTGAGCCAGTCCGCAGTCTTGCCGTGATTGGTGATCTGCATGTAGCCGGCAGCCACCTTGGCCCCGCCCGGCGTGGCGCGGCTCCAGGGCGCGGTGAGGGTGAGATCGCCGATCTTCAGTTCCGCAGGCTGCATGCTGCCGGAGTGGCCATGGGCCTCGTGCTCGGACGCCATGGCGGGTGCAAGAATGTCGGGTGCAAGAATGGCGGGCGTGAGGATGAGGGCGGCGGAAAGGGCGACGGCCTTGACCGTGCCGGAAACAGAAAACTGAAACATGAGAACGCTCCTGAATGGAAAGAATGAATGCCGGTTCAGGACGCGGAAGGAGGTGCTCTGGGGTGAAAGGCGGCTGCGGGCGGGCGCGGATGGGCCTGTGTTTCTGCCGCAGGGCGGGTGTGTCGGGTGAGGCTGGCTTCCGGCAGGGGCAGGGGGGCGGCCCCTCTTTGCGCCAGAGCGGGGGCGTGCCCGTTTATACAGCCGGCCAGACAACAGCGATTGTCGTGGGGTGGCAGGGGCTTGCCATCCGGGTCAGCCGGTGGGCCCTGCGTTGCGCCAAGGCACAGGGCCGGGGGCCAGCCAGCCTCTCCCATGAGGGGGGCTGCGGCCGCGCCGGAGGCGAAGCCGCCCAAAAGCCCCTGTGCCACCAGCATGTAAGCCAGCGCAAGGCGCAGGGCCAGCGCGCGAAACACCGAGGCCTGATGGCCCGGCGTTCTCCCGGCTGAAACAGATATGCGGCGCGCAACCATAATGTTGCGCTTAATGGCAGATGCGGCTGGCAGCAAGAGGGCTGCGGCTCTGTGCCTCTGCTGCCCCCCGCCTTTCTCACATGAGATAGATGGCCGCAAGGAAGCCCAGCACCACCACGCCCAGCAGGCCGAAGGTCATCAGCCCCAGCCGCCGCTCGATGAAATCGCGCGCCATGGGGCCGAAATAGTGCAGCATGCCGGCCAGCAGGAAGAAGCGCGCCCCGCGCGTGATGAGCGACAGGCCGAGGAACCACCAGATATTGTAATGGGCGAAGCCGGAGGTGATCGTCACCAGCTTGTAGGGGATGGGGGTGATGCCCTTCAGCAGAATGACCCAGTGTCCATAATGGTCATATGCGGTCTGAAAGGCTCCAACCTTCTGGCCGTAGCCATACAGATCAATCAGGAATTTGCCCACACTGTCATACAGCAGCGCGCCGATGGCATAGCCCACCACCCCGCCAAGAACAGAGGCGATGGTGGCGATGAGCGCATAACGCCAAGCCTTTTGCGGCTGCGCCAGGGTCATCGGCACCTGTAGCACATCCGGCGGAATGGGAAAGACGGAGCTTTCTGCAAACGAGACGAGGGCCAGCGCCCAAGGGGCAGAGGGTTTCGCGGAATAGGCGATGACCCGGTCATAAAGTTTGCGGAGCATTGTGAGTTTCTTGTCTGGAGGCAATGGCTTCGGATTAAGCTGCGTGTGTGCGGGAGTCAAAGCGGGTTTGTGCCCCTCCTGCGTCATTGTGAGGGGCTGGCGGGATATTCCCAAATTTCATATGTATTTATATGAAATTTTATGACGCTGAATGTCCTTTGTAAGCTCTTCTGCTGTTGCGGCTGCACAATGATGGTGTTTTGATACAATTTGCGGAGGTTGGTGTGCGCTGCGACTGTCTGAGCAGGCGGCCATTTCTTTCGCAAGCATGTCCAGACATGGACAGGGCCCGGTTTCTGCCTGTTCTCAGGGGCGGACGGGAGCCGGATATCGGACTTGCACATTGTGGAGGCGGCCGATGGAACGGTTGCTGGAGAAAGTTCTGCGTCGGGCCATGGAACATGGATCACTGACCGTGACCATGGCTTCGGGCAGGAGGATCACAGTCGGAGATGGTGACGCACCGCATGTTGCCGTGCGCTTTATGACGGATGCCGCGCAAAAGAATATATGTCTGGACCCGGAGCTGAAGCTGGGCGAAGCCTATATGGACGGCACGCTGGTGATGGAGGAAGGCTCAACCATCACGGACTTGCTGAGCCTGCTGATGTCTCAGCCGGGGGTTAACACTGCATCGACAATGGGGCGCCTGATGGGGCTGGCGCGCCATGCCTGGCGGCGGGTGGATCAGTTCAATCCGCGTGGACGCTCCCAGCGCAATGTGGCGCATCATTATGATATTGATGGAAAGATCTATGATCTCTTCCTCGATCCAGACCGCCAGTACAGCTGCGCTTATTTTGAATATCCGGGCCAGAGCCTGGAAGATGCGCAACTGGCGAAGAAACGCCATCTGGCAGCCAAGATGGTGCTTGAGCGTGAAGATATGAGCGTGCTGGATATTGGGTGCGGCTGGGGAGGGCTGGGGCTGTATCTGGCGCGGATTGCACAGGCGAAGGTTACCGGTGTCACGCTCTCGAAGGAGCAACTGGCTATCGCCAGATCACGCGCCGTGGATGGTGGCCTGTCCGACCAGGCGGATTTCCGTTTTCAGGACTATCGCGACATCAAAGGCCCGTTTGACCGGATCGTCTCGGTCGGCATGTTCGAGCATGTCGGCGTGGATCACTATGGCGCATTCTTTCGCAAGATCCATGATCTGCTGGATGAGAAGGGCGTGATGGTGTTGCATTCCATCGGTCGCTCGGACCCGCCGGGCGTTACCAACCCGTTCATCGCCAAATATATTTTTCCAGGCGGCTATATTCCGGCCCTTTCGGAAGTCACGCCCCATATTGAGCGGGCGGGGCTGGTGATGACCGATATCGAATTGCTACGCCTGCATTATGCGGAAACGCTGAAAGCTTGGCGGGAACGCTTCATGGCGCATTGGGACGAAGCGAGAGACATTATGGACGAACGCTTCTGCCGCATGTGGGAGTTTTATCTGGCCGGGAGTGAGATGGGGTTCCGCCATCAGGGGCTGAATGTCTTCCAGATCCAGATGGCGCGCCGGCAGGAGGCTGTTCCGCTGACTCGCAACTATATTGAGCGGGAGGAAACGCGCTTGCGTACGATGGAGGAGAAGGCGCTGGCCCCCATGCGGTTGGCGGGGGAGTAGGACTGCGGTTTTCCAGAGGAGCCTTCATGGTTGCGGATGCGCTGAAACGGGAGGGGGAGCATGGCTTCGCCCTCCCTTTTTGTTGCCGGGCCCTTTGACAGATCTGGCGCAGGGGGCGGGGCGCTTTGCATCTGCCAGTGATGTGCGCACGATGCTGAAATGAGTGGCATGTCGGCACGCTTGAGGAGGGGTGAGTCGCCATTTCCGCATCGGAAGGTGCGAATAAAATGTGCAAATCTTCGATATTTTGCGCATTTTTTGCACGCCATGAATGGGCATATCGTCGCGGCCTGTATGGACCTTCGTAGGGGCTCGTGCGGCCTCGTGTTGAAGAGGCCGCTGAAGGGGGGATCGCACCGCCGGGCTGTGCACAGCCTGCAAGCCTTTTCAAAGGGTTTGCCTGCTTTCCCTTGCGGTATGTCATGTTTTGCGGAGGGGGCGGAGGCAACAAGTTCAGCCGGGCACACAAGGGCGTCTTGCGCCGCGGCGGAATATCTCCCATAAGGCCCGTGCTTGGGTGCTTGCGGTTCCATGATACCTTCTGCGTACGGGGCGCCATCTTGACGCCAGACTTCCTTCCCGTTCTGTTCTGCCCAAATTCCACCATAGCGGAACTGACGGAGATATGATGCAGGAAGACGGCCTTCTCGATAACGCACTCGTCCGGTTGGATGAGGCTGCCTCTCATCTCACCATTGATCCGGATGTGATCGAGAAGCTCAAATTCCCGCGTGAGACCACCAAGGTGCGGCTGATGATCCGCATGGATGACGGGTCTCGCAAATCGTTCCTCGCCTGGCGCTGCCGCTATGATGACACCCGCGGCCCCACCAAGGGCGGCATTCGCTTCCATCCCGATGCGACGGATGATGAAGTGGAGACGCTGGCCTTCTGGATGACCTTCAAGTGCGCGGTGATGAACCTGCCGTATGGCGGCGGCAAGGGCGCCGTGCAGGTGGACCCCCGCCAGCTCTCCAAGGCTGAGCTGGAGCGTCTTTCCCGCGCCTATATGCAGGCTTTCGCCCGCATCATTGGCCCGGATCGCGATATTCCCGCGCCGGATGTCTATACCAACGCCATGATCATGGGCTGGATGGCCGATGAATATGCGCAGATTGTCGGGCGCGCCGAGCCGGCCGTTATCACCGGCAAGCCCATTGCCTTGGGCGGTTCTCTGGGTCGTGGCGATGCCACGGCGCGCGGTGGCTTCTATCTGGTGCGCCATCTGGCCGAGGATCTGGGCCTGAGCAAGACCATGCGCGTGGCGGTGCAGGGCTTCGGAAATGCCGGCCAGCACATTGCCAGCCTGCTGGCGGGCGATGGCCACAAGATCGTCGCGGTGTCGGATTCCGCCGGCATGGTCTATTCGCCTGAAGGGTTGCATGTTGACATGCTGCTGGAGGCCAAGGCCAATGGTCTTTCCGTCACCAGCACGGCCGGCAAGGGTGGCCATGAGCTGATCTCCCATTCCGAGTTGGTGAGTGTGGATTGCGACCTGCTGGTGCCGGCGGCGCTGGAAAACATGATCCACGCCAAGAATGCCGAAAGCGTGCAGGCCAAGCTGGTGCTGGAGCTGGCCAACGGCCCCGTGACCCCCGAGGCGGATGAAATTCTGGCCAAGAAGGGCGTGGTCGTGCTGCCGGATATTCTGGCCAATGCCGGCGGCGTGACGGTCTCCTATTTCGAGTGGGTGCAAAACCGTCAGGGCTATTACTGGTCCGTGGAAGAAATTCATGATCGCCTGCGCACCATCACCGAGCGTGAGGGGCGGGCCATCTGGGATGTTTCTCGTGAGAAAAATGTGACCATGCGCACCGCCGCCTATGTGCATGCGCTGGGTCGCCTGGCCGAGGCCATTGAGGCTCACGGCACGCAGAACTTCTTCGTCAGCTGAAAGGATGGGCGCGCTTCTGCGTCCGCCTGAATGACACGAAAAACCTGAAGGCGCACCGGCCCGGCCGTGTGCGCCTTCATGTCATTGCGGGCTGTGTTCGATGTTTCCGGCGAAACGCAGCTTTGTGATATTGTATTCCGGCCACAGGCTGATATAAGAGCGCCTTGACCTGCCAGCGCATTCTCTCAGGCTCATTTGGGTTCTGACGCGCTTTTACAGGTACATCTGCTGGTTGGGGAGGACGCCATGTCTTGCGACGCCCTCTTCCAATTGGGGATGGGCTCAGTCAGACTGGATGCCACCCAAACGGAAGACACTTTTGCTGCGTGCGCGCTGAATGCGTGGGCGGAAGGTTTCTGTTTTCTGGAACGAAAGAACCGCGCCTTCGCCGCGCCCGCACCTGCGGGTTCCGGCCTCCATCGCGGCTTCGTTTCGGCCTGGCCGGTGGCCAGCCCTTTCAAGGCATAGATCCGGGCGCCGCATGTCTGCCATTGCAGCATGCCGCGCCGGTGCAGAGCTTGTGGCAGCTTTAGCCACTTTGCGCCCCTGAAGCGCAGGGCCATGCGCGTGGCTGGCAACATGCCGTCATGTTTGCCGCGCGCGTCACATGAATTTTCTCAACATCTGGCAGTGTTTCCGTTCCGGCCACACGGGTGGTCGCATGGCGGGAACAGCAGGAACGCCCGAAGATGCAAACGCCCTACTATTTGATCGACAAGAGTGCCTTGCAGCGGAACATGGACATCATCCGCCAGGTACAGGAGCGCTCGGGCGCAAAGGCGCTGCTGGCGCTGAAATGCTTTGCCACCTGGTGCGTGTTCGATCTGATGCGCGATTATATGGCGGGCACCACGTCTTCCTCGCTTTATGAGGTGCGGCTGGGCCGCGAGAAGTTCGGCGGGGAAACCCACGCCTACAGTGTTGCCTATGCGGATCACGAAATTGATGAAGTGGTCGGCCATGCCGACAAGATCATCTTCAATTCCATTGGCCAACTGGAGCGTTTTGCTGATCGCACCGGGGCGATTGCCCGCGGCCTGCGGCTGAACCCCGGCGTGAGTACATCGGGCTTCGATCTGGCGGACCCGGCGCGCCCCTTCTCCCGGCTGGGGGAGTGGGATGCTCAGAAAGTGGCGGCGGTGGCCGATCAGGTCACGGGCTATATGATCCATAATAATTGCGAGAACAGCAGCTTCGAATTGTTCGATGAGGTGCTGGGCCAGATTGAGGAGAAGTTCGGCGCGCTGTTTGGCAAGGCGCAGTGGATCAGCCTTGGCGGCGGCATTCACTTCACCGGAGAGGGCTATGATCTGGACGCTTTCTGCGATCGGCTGAAAGCCTTCTCCGAAAAATACGGCGTGCAAATCTATCTGGAGCCCGGCGAGGCGGCCATCACCAAAAGCACCACGCTGGAAGTGACGGTGCTGGATACGCTGTATAATGGCAAGAAACTGGCTATTGTTGATAGCTCAGTCGAGGCGCACATGCTGGATCTTCTGATCTATCGTGAAAGCGCGAAGATGCTGCCTAATGTAGGCCCGCACAATTACATGATCTGTGGCAAGTCTTGCCTGGCGGGCGATGTGTTTGGCGAGTTCGCCTTTCCCCATGAGCTGCGCACCGGAGACCGCCTCTCCATTCAGGATGCGGCCGGCTACACCATGGTGAAGAAGAACTGGTTCAACGGGGTGAAAATGCCTTCCATCGCCGTGCGCGAGCTGGATGGAACAGAGCGCCTGGTGCGCGAATTCACCTATGAGGATTTTTCATCGAACCTCTCCTGAGGTTCACCCTTCTCTCTCTTGCATCTGAAAAGGAGGCCCTGGCCCAAATGAAGAGGAATATCCTGATCATCGGCGCCGGTGGCGTGGGTCAAGTGGTGGCCCATAAATGCGCGCAGCACAATGATGTGCTGGGCGATATCCATATCGCTTCGCGGACCCTCGCGAAGTGCGAGGAGATCATCCGCTCCATCCAGGAGAAGGGGAGCCTCAAGGTTGAGGGCAAGCTGGAAGCCCATGCGCTGAATGCGCTGGATGTGGAGGCCACCTCCGCCCTTATCCGCGAGACGGGCTGTCAGATCGTCATCAATGTCGGCTCGGCCTTCCTCAACATGTCGGTGCTCTCGGCCTGCATCACTACGGGCGCGGCCTATATCGACACCGCCATCCATGAAGACCCGCTCAAGATCTGCGAAGATCCGCCATGGTATGGCAACTATGAGTGGCCGCGCCGTGAGGAGTGCGCCAAGGCCGGCGTCACCGCCATTCTGGGGGCCGGTTTCGACCCCGGCGTGGTGAATGCCTTTGCGCGCCTCGCCAAGGATGATTATTTCGACAAGATCGAATCCATTGATATCGTGGATATCAATGCTGGCAGTCATGGTCGCTATTTTGCGACCAATTTCGACCCGGAGATCAATTTCCGCGAATTCACCGGCCGTGTCTGGTCCTGGCAGAACAGCCAGTGGACCAAGAACAAGATGTTCGAAATCCGCAAGGAATGGGATCTGCCGGTGGTCGGCACCCAAACCGCCTACATGACCGGCCATGACGAGATCCATTCGCTCTCGAAGAATCTCGATGTGCCGGACATCCGTTTCTGGATGGGATTTGGCGATCATTACATCAATGTGTTCACCGTGCTGAACAATCTCGGCCTTCTGTCCGAGCAGCCGGTGCGCCTGCACAATGGGCAGGAAGTGGTGCCGCTGAAGGTGGTGAAGGCCCTGCTGCCGGACCCGTCCTCGCTTGCGCCGGATTACACCGGCAAGACCTGCATTGGTGATGTGGTGAAGGGCACGAAGGACGGGAAGCCGCGTGAAGTCTTCATCTACAATGTGGCGGATCACGCAGAGGCTTATGCCGAAGTGGGCAGCCAGGGCATTTCCTACACCGCCGGCGTGCCGCCGGTTGCCGCGGCGCTTCTTGTCGCCAATGGCAAGTGGGATGTGAAGACCATGGCGAATGTGGAAGAGCTGCCGGCGCATCCCTTCCTTGGTCTGCTGAATGTGATGGGCCTGCCCACGCGCATCAAGGATGAAGAGGGTGACCGCGCGATCAGCTTTGATGCCTGATCGCAGCGTCTGACTTCATTTGAGATTGAGCCGGGCCCGGTTTCTGGCCCGGCTTTTTCATGCCTCGTCCATGGTTCGTATCCGGTAAATGAAAACGCCGCACCCGTCTGGGCGCGGCGTTTCAGGTTTTGGGTTATCTGCGCTTCAGTGCGCTCTCATCCTCACAGGAAATAGAGGAAGGTGATGAGCGCGAAACAGGGCAGCAGGAAGACGCCGGACCAGGCCATGTACCCGAAGAAACTCGGCATTTTCACGCCGCGATGGCGGGCAATGGACAGCACCATGAAGTTTGGCGCATTGCCGATATAGGTCAGCGCGCCCATGAACACCGCGCCAGCCGAGATCGCCTCCAGCGTCACCGCCATCTGGTTCATGAGCTGGTGGGCGTCACCCCCGGCCAGATTGAAGAAGACCAGATAGGTGGGGGCATTGTCGAGGAAGCCGGAAAGGGTGCCTGTCAGCCAGAAATACCACACATTCACCGGCTCGCCATTTGGCCCTGTCACCAGTTGCACCAGCCCGGAGAATGCGCCCTCCGAGCCGGCCCGCAAAATGGCAATGACGGGAATGATGGTGAGGAAAATGGCGGCGAACAGCTTGGCGACTTCGAGAATCGGCTCCCAGTCAAAGCCGTTCCGCTCGCGGATGATCTTGGGGGTGATGGCCAGGGAGATCAGCGCCATCGCCACCAACAGCACATCACGCACAACCCATTGAATCTCCATATGGGTGCCGAGAATCTTGAAGCTGATTCCGGGCTTCCACAGGGCGCTGAGCAGAATGGCGCCAATAATGCCGCCCAGAAGCGGCAGGTTGCGCAGGCCGCGCACGCTGATGCTGTCTGTATCGGGGGTGCGGTCGGGCACGGGCTTCAGGCCCTCTTCCCGCGCGTAGAAATACCGATCCAGAAGATAGAAGCACACGAGCAGAATGCCCGCCACCAACAAGGTGTCATGCAGCAGATTCGTTGTGGTCCAGAAGAAGTCGACCCCCTTCAGGAAGCCCAGAAACAGTGGTGGGTCACCCAGCGGGGTCAGCGAGCCGCCAATATTCGAGACCAGAAAGATGAAGAACACCACCGTGTGCACATTATAGCGCCGGTTATCATTGGCGCGCAGCAGCGGGCGGATGAGCACCATGGATGCGCCGGTGGTGCCGATAATGCTGGCCAGCACCGTGCCCAGCGCCAGAAGGCCCGTATTCATGACCGGGCTGCCATGCAGATTGCCGGATACCAGAATGCCGCCAGAAACGGTGAACAGCGCATAGAGCAGGATGATGAAGGGAATATATTCCAGCAATGCCGTGTGCATCACTTCATGCGTGGTTGCTCCGGCACCATATTGCGCCACGAAGGGCACCACGAAGGCGAGGGCCCAGAACAGCGCGACCTTGCCATAATGATGGTGCCAGAACTGGGGGGCGAGCAGTGGAAACAGCGCGATGGACAGAAGAATGCCAACAAATGGAATGGCCCACAGGGGTGAAAGAGTCGCCCCGCTCAGTGCGGGCACGCCATCTGCGGCCCAGGCGGCAGCAGGAAAAAAGAGTGTTGTTGCAAGCACTATGCTGGCCATCGCGGTCGCAGCAGAGTGCTTCCACTGTGGTACATCCATCGAGGTTCCCCTGTTTAGCTGTGCCCCCGTTTGATGGACGATGGCATGGCATGAGGCAAGGAAAACCAGACCTTGGCCCCTCTGGTGGTTGACCCGCGCGCCGGTTTCTGCCCTAGTCCCCGCCACATTCCGACCCTTTGACGGCACCATGACAGACGATCGCACCGTGGAGCAGGGCTCCGACCGCTATAACGCCCGTGAAGTCGAGCCGCGCTGGCAGAAAGCGTGGGCAGAGAAGGGCACCTTCCGCACCCGCAATGATGACCCGCGCCCGAAATTCTATGTAATGGAAATGTTCCCCTATCCTTCGGGGCGCATTCATATCGGGCACGGCCGCAATTATGTGATGGGCGACGTGCTGGCGCGCTACAAGCGCATGAAGGGCTTCAATGTGTTGCACCCCATGGGGTGGGACGCCTTTGGCCTGCCGGCGGAAAATGCCGCCATTGAACGGGGCATCCATCCGCGCGAATGGACCTATGAGAACATCGCCTCCATGCGCGAGCAGCTCCAGCTTCTGGGCCTCTCGCTGGACTGGAATCGCGAGATCGCGACCTGCGACCCCAGCTATTATGTGGAGCAGCAGCGTATCTTCCTCGATTTTCTCGATCATGGCCTGGCCTATCGCAAGGAAAGCGAGGTCAACTGGGACCCGGTCGACAATACCGTGCTCGCCAATGAGCAGGTGATTGACGGGCGCGGCTGGCGCTCGGGCGCTCTGGTGGAGCGGCGCAAGCTCTCGCAATGGTTCCTGCGCATCACCGATTTTGCTCAGGAACTGCTTGACGGGCTGGATACGCTGGAGCGCTGGCCTGAAAAGGTGCGCCTGATGCAGCGCAACTGGATCGGCCGCTCGGAAGGCATGGAAGTGCTGTTCGAGTTCGTGCGCGGTTGTGCGCCGGAAGGCGTTGGCGCGGTCAAGGTTTACACCACGCGGCCCGATACGCTGTTCGGCGCATCCTTCCTGGCGCTTTCGCCGGATCATCCGCTGGCGCGCCAGCTGGCGCAGGATAATGAGGAACTCGCCGCCTTCATTGCCGAATGCAAGAAGGGCGGGACCTCCGCCGAGGAAATCGAGACCCAGGAAAAGCTGGGCTTCTATACCGGCCTGAAGGTGGTGCATCCGCTGGATGCCGAACGCACCGTGCCGGTTTATGTCGCCAATTTCGTGCTGATGGATTACGGCACCGGCGCTATCTTCGGTTGCCCGGCCCACGATCAGCGCGACCTCGATTTCGCCCGCAAATACAAGCTGCCGGTGGTGCCGGTGGTGCTGCCGCCGGATGCCGACCCGGAGACCTTCGCCATTGGCGATGAAGCCTATGATGGCGATGGTGCGTTGTTCAATTCCGGCTTCATGGATGGCATGAGCGTGCCGGACGCGAAGGAAGCCGTGGCGCGCCAGCTGGAGCGCTTCCGCGTGGGGCGTGAGCCGCAGGGCACGCGCAAGGTGAATTTCCGCCTGCGTGACTGGGGTGTCTCCCGCCAGCGCTATTGGGGCTGCCCGATTCCGATCATCCATTGCGAAAGCTGTGGCCCGGTGGGTGTGCCGCGCGATCAGCTGCCGGTGACGCTGCCGGAGGATGTGACCTTCGATCGTCCCGGCAATCCGCTGGACCGGGCGGCGGCCTGGCGCGATGTGGCCTGCCCCAAATGCGGCAAGCCGGCCCGGCGCGAGACGGACACGATGGATACCTTCGTGGATTCGTCCTGGTATTATCTGCGCTATGCATCGGACAATGTGGAAAAGCCGCTGGACAAGGCGGCCGTGGCCCACTGGCTGCCGGTGGATCAGTATATTGGCGGCATTGAGCATGCCATTCTTCATCTGCTCTATTCGCGCTTCTTTACCCGTGCGCTGAAGGCCTGCGGGCGCGTGGATGTGGCGGAGCCCTTCGCCGGCCTGTTCACTCAGGGCATGATCGTCCATGAATCCTACAAGGATCAGGATGGCCGCTGGCTCTTCCCCGAAGAGGTGAAGCGCGAGGCCGATGGCCGGGCGGTGAAGATTGCCGATGGCACGCCGGTGACGGTTCTGCCGCCGGAGAAGATGTCCAAGTCCAAGCGCAATGTGGTGGCCCCGGAAGTGGTGGCCGATACCTATGGCGTGGATTGCGCCCGCTGGTTCATGCTCTCTGATACGCCGCCCGAGCGCGACAGTGAGTGGACCCAGAGCGGCATTGAGGGTGCATGGCGCTTTGTGCAGCGCGTGTGGCGTCTGGTGAATGAGGCCATCGAATATGGCGCGTCTGCCGGCACGGCAAAGCCCGAGGCGTTCGGCGATGTGGCGCTGAACCTGCGCCGGGCCACCCATGGGCTGGTGTCTACCGTGGCCGAGGATGTGGAGCGCCTGCGCTTCAATGTGGCCGTGGCGCATGTGCATGAATTTGCCAATGTGTTTGGCTCGGCCATCGCACAGGCCCGCAAGGTGGACACGGTGCCCGCCGATCTCGCCTTTGCCCTGCGCGAGGCGGGTGAAATGCTCACCTGTGTGGTGGCGCCGATGATCCCGCATCTGGCGGAGGAGTGCTGGAAGCATCTTGGCCATGAGGGGCTGGTGGCGGAAGCCGGCTGGCCCGTAGTGGAAGATGCGCTGTTGCAGAACGATTCCGTGACCCTTCCGGTGCAGATCAATGGTAAGAAGCGGGATGATATTGTTGTCCCGCGTGAGGCGACCCCGGCTGAGATCGAAGCCGCGGTGCTGAAGCTGGAAGCCGTGCAGCGTGTGCTGGAAGGGCGTGCGCCCAAGCGGGTCATCGTGGTGCCGCAGAGGATCGTGAATGTCGTTGCCTGACACTGCCCCCAATGGCGCCGCCTGCCCGGCGCCCCGTGCCTTTTCCCGCATGCGTGCCCGGCACGCGGCGGGGTGGGTGGTCGCCGCGCGCCTGACTTTTGTCGGGCTCGCCTCGGCGGCGCTGGCCGGTTGTTTCCAGCCCATGTATGCCGCCAGCACGCCGGATGGCGGGCCGGGCCTGCGCGAGCAGCTGAGCAGCGTGGAGGTAATGCCCATCAATGGCAGCCTCGGCCATGTGCTGCGCAATGATCTGATTTATGATTTCAACGGCGGCGCGGGTAATCCGGCGCATGCAGCCTATCAGTTGCTCATCAAGACCAAACTGAGCAAAAGCACGGCGCTGGTGAACAAGAAATCCGGCCTGCCGGATAACGAGATCATCCGCGTGGAAGCGGACTGGACCTTGGTGCGCAAGGGCGATCCGAAAAAGACGAAGGTGGCGAAGGGCAAGTCCAAGGGCTCCGCCACGATCGACACCAGCTATCAGCGCTTCGCCAATTACAGCGCTGCCAAGGATGCTGAACGGCGGGCCTCTCAGGAAATCGTCGCCGATATCCGTACACAGCTGCTCGCGCATTTCATCCGTTCAGCGGGTCAGCCTGCGGCACCGGGCAAATAAGCCATGGTGGCGGTGCGGCCGGGAGATGCCGAAACGGCCCTCTCCCGGCGGGATCCGGGCAAGAGCGTCATTTTGCTGTTTGGCCCGGATACCGGGCTGGTGCGTGAGCGCGCCGATGCCGTGGTGAAGGCGGCGGTGCCGGATGCCAGCGACCCCTTCGCCCTTGTGCGGCTGGAGGGGGATGAGCTGTCTGCCGACCCCCAGCGCCTGATTGATGAAACCAGCACCATCGGCCTGTTCGGGGGCGAGCGTGTCATTCGCGTGCGCGCGGGTTCCCGAAATATCGTGCCGGCTCTCAAGCCGGTGCTGGAAGGCCCGGCCGGGGCGCTGGTGGTGGTGGAAGCCGGAGATCTCAAGCGTGGAGCTGCCTTGCGCAGCCTGTGCGAAGGTTCTCCCAATGCGCTGGCCATTGCCTGCTATGCCGATACCCAGCGCGATCTGGCCCGGCTTGTCGATACGATGATGGCCGAGGCCGGCCTTTCCATTGATCGGGATGCGAAGGAGCTGCTGGTGTCCCTGATCGGCGGGGACCGGATGGCCTCGCGTGGGGAAATCGCCAAACTCACTCTCTATGCGGCAGGCACGGGCCGGGTCAGTGTGGAGGATGTGCGCACCATTGTGGGCGATGCTTCGGCGCTGGCGCTGGATGATGTGGTGGATTGCGCACTTTCCGGGAATGCCGCCGGCGCGGTGAAGGCGCTGGCCAAGGCGTTTGGGGCCGCCACCCGGCCGGATGCGGTGCTGGGTGCGTTGCTGCGTGGTCTTTCCAGCTTGCATCAGATGGCCCTACAGGTGGAAGCCGGCCTGCCGCCGGAGCGGGCGGTAGAAAAGGCCCGCCCCATGGTGCATTTTTCCCGCAAGCCCAAACTGGAGAAAGCCCTGCGCGTGCTGAGCGCAGACCGCTGCGCGAAGCTGATGCTGGCGGTGGATGAGGCGATCCTTTCCGGTCGTCGCAATGCGCCGCTTGCCCCTTCCATCTGTGAACGTGTGGTGTTGCAGGTGGCCCAGCAGGCGGCTCGCCGGCGCAGATGAGCTTGCGGGGACACCGCGGCTGGGCACTGTGCGCCTTGCTCCTCGTGTGCCCACCTCTTGCCGCCTCCTCTTGCGCCTCCTCTTGCGACCTCCTCTTGCCGCCTTCCTGTGTGCGTGAGATAGTACAGGCTGGCCTGGGGTGCCGCTCTCCATGCGGCTGAGAACATACCCATTGAACCTGTCTGGATCATGCCAGCGTAGGGAGGTGCCGATGAGCAAGGGCTTGTCGTCCGGTTCCATGTCTTCCAATTTCATCTCGTCCACATCTGATTCTTCTTCGTCCGCATCGCCTGTAGCTGGCGCGCAACCGCGCGTGGCGGTGGTGGGTGCCGGTGTCATGGGGCTTTCCATTGGCTGGTTGCTGGCGAAGGCCGGTTGCGCGGTGGAGCTGTTCGATGCCGGTATCGCCGGCCTTGGGGCCAGCCATGCTGCTGCCGGCATGCTGGCCGCCTGTGCGGAGGCAGAGCCGGGGGAGGATGCGCTTCTCGGCCTCAACCGGGCCAGCCAGGCGCTGTGGCCGGCCTTCGCGGCCGAGCTGGAGGCGGATGCCGGCCAGAGTGTGGATCTGCGCACGGAAGGCACCATCACCATCGGCATTACGGCGGATGATGGGGCGCGGCTGCGCCATCTCTTCGCCCTGCAAACATCTCTCGGCCTGCCGGTGGAATGGCTGAGCCCGGCGCAGGCGCGCCGGCTGGAGCCGCATCTGGCCACCCAGCTTTCGGGCGCGATTCTCACGGCGGAGGATCATCAGGTCGACAATCGCAAGGTGGTGGAAGCGCTGAAGCTGGCCATTGTCCGCGCCGGTGTCGCCCTGCATGAGCATTGCCCGGTTTCCCGCGTGGAAACGGTGGGTGGGCGTGTCACTGGCGTGGTGGCGGGCACGGCGGAGGCCGGAGAACGCCATGTGCCGGCGGATATTGTCATTCTGGCGGCTGGCGCTTGGAGCCGGGGCGTGGAGATCACGCCCGCAAAGCGGTTGCCGGTGCGCCCTGTAAAGGGGCAGATGGCCGCCGTGCAGATGGACCCGGCCGCTCCGCTGCTGAACCATGTGTTGTGGGGGCCGGGTATCTACCTGGCGCCGCGCCGCAGTGGCCGCCTCATTCTGGGGGCAACCACCGAGGAAAAGGGCTTCGATACGCAGATCACGGCCGGTGGCCAGTTGGCGCTGCTCACCAATGCCTGGCGCGCTTTGCCCACTATTGAGGAGCTGCCGATCATCGAGCAATGGGTCGGCTTCCGGCCGGGCAGCCGGGATGATGCGCCCATTCTGGGGTCGAGCGATGAGGTGGACGGGCTGATCTATGCCACGGGCCACCATCGCAATGGCCTTTTGCTGTTGCCCGTTACAGCGCGGGTCATTGCCCGTCTGGTTCTGGAAGGGCGGATGGATGAGGTCGCCGCGCCCTTCGCCGCTGCGCGCTTCCATCCGCGTGTCGCAGCAGAATGAGTGGGCAGGAGAAGAAGATGCTGTCGCTGAAGGTGAATGGCGAAGAGATCCAACTCGCGGTGAAGACCGTGGCTGATCTGTTGCAGTCGCAGCAGATCGAACCGGAACGCAAGGGCATCGCCGTGGCGCTCAATGGAGCCGTGGTGCCGCGTCGCAACTGGGCGCAGACCATTCTGGCCGATAGCGATACGGTGGAAATCATCACCGCCCGGCAGGGGGGGTGAAGGGCGCCGCGCCCCATTACTTTCCCCGATGATCCGCCCCCATCAGATAAGGCAAGAGTGACGTGAACACGCTTTCAACCTCTCACCCCTCCAGCGTGCCGTCCATGGCGGCCCCTCAGGATGACCTGCTGGTGATTGCAGGGCGCAGTTTCCGTTCGCGCCTGTTTCTGGGCACGGCGGGTTATCCCAACCAGCAGGTGTTTCTGGATTCGCTGGAGGCTTCCGGCTCGGAAATGGCCACGGCCTCCATCCGGCGTATCTCGCTTTCCGGCTATGAGGAAAGCCTGACGGATCTGCTGACCGACCGGGTGCATATTCTGCCCAATACTGCCGGTTGCCAGACGGCGAAAGACGCCATCCTCACTGCCGAGCTCGCCCGTGAGGCGCTGGAAACGGATTGGGTGAAGCTGGAGGTCATCGGTGATCGCGAATTGCTCTATCCCAATGTGGAAGAGCTGCTGAAGGCCACGGAAGAGCTGGTGAACCGCAGCTTTGTGGTGCTGCCCTATTGTAATGATGACCCGGTGACCTGCCAGAAGCTGGCGGATCTGGGCGCAGCCACAGTGATGCCGCTGGGCTCCATGATTGGCTCTGGTCTCGGCATTGCCAATCCGCACATGATCGAACTGATCTGCTCGCGCTCGCCGGTGCCGGTGGTACTGGATGCGGGCCTGGGCACGGCTTCCGATGCGGCGCTGGCCATGGAACTGGGATGCTCGGCTGTGCTGCTGAACACCGCCGTTTCCAAGGCGTTGGACCCGGTGCGCATGGCGCGGGCCTTTCGCTACGCGGTGGAAGGCGGGCGGCTGGCGCGCCTGTCCGGGCGTATTCCCAGAAAGCTTCATGCTGAAGCTTCCAGCCCGGAATTTGGCCTGATCGGCGGCTGAGATGCCGGCTTTCCGGTCGCGCGTGTCGTCATCCTTGCCCCATCCCCCCTTGCTGCTGATTACGGATCGGCGGCAAGTGCGGGGCGGTGATGTGGTTGCGGTAGTGGCCGGGGCCTGCGCGTCCGGTTGCCGTTGGGTGAGCCTGCGCGAAAAGGATCTGTCGCCGGAGGCGCAACGGGCGCTTTTCGTGCGCTTGCGTGAGGTGACGCAGCCCTTCGGCGCGGCCCTGACCCTGCATGGTTCTGCGCAACTCGCGCTGGCGGCAGGGGCGGATGGGGTGCATTTGCCGGCCGGCAGTGATGCCCGTGCGGCCCGCGCATTGCTGGGGCCAGAGGCACTCATCGGGCTTTCTCTTCATGATGTGACCGAGATCGGGGCCTTGTCGGCCGGAAGCGTTGATTATGTGACAGCCAGCCCGGTGTTTCTTTCAGCATCCAAGCCGGGCTATGGGCCGGCTCTGGGTGCGGAAGGGTTGGCGCATTTTGTTACGGCTTCTCCCGTGCCGGTGGTGGCGTTGGGGGGCATTGGTGTGGAACGGGTCTCCATTTGCCGTGCGGCAGGTGCATTGGGTGTGGCGGTGATGGGAGATGTGATGCGCGCAAAACTGCCGGCCGCACACATTGCCCTCTTGATTGCGGGCCTGAATTAGATTCTCGTATCGTCCGTGTCTGCGGGAGCAGCTTTTCTGTCTTTCGCTCAGACGCCTCCTCTTTGAGAGGGCACCATCATGAAAAGACGCAGTTTTCTGGCTGGCCTGGCGCTCTGCCCCATCTGTGCCGGCACGGCTCTGGCCCAGGATGCCCCTATGGGCCCTTCCTGGGGTTATGAAGGGGCTGGCGGCCCTGAACATTGGGGGTCGTTGGAAAAAGCCTATGAGGCCTGCGCCATTGGCGCTCAGCAATCCCCGGTCAATCTGCAAGGAGCAGTGCGGGCGGAGGCGACCGGGCCGTTACTGGGCTGGAAGCCGGCCTCGTTCAAGGTGGTCAATAATGGCCACACCATTCAGCTGGATGTTGAGGGCGATGCTGGCGGCGTGCTGATGAATGGCAAGCCTTATGCGCTGCGCCAGTTCCATTTCCACGCGCCCAGCGAGCATGCCATAGATGGCCAGCGCACCGCCATGGAAGCGCATTTCGTGCATGTTGGCGAAGACGGCAAGCTGTTGGTGATCGGGGTGTTTCTTGTGCCGGGCGAGGCCAATGATGCCTTTTCCACCCTCATGGCGGCCGCCCCGAAAAAACAGGGGTCCGAGGCCCTGAAGCAGCCTATGGACCCTTCTGCCCTGCTGCCGAAGAAGCGGGCTCTTTATCGTTATGAAGGTTCGCTCACCACGCCGCCCTGTGCCGAAGTGGTGGACTGGAATATCTATGCTGCGCCGGTGAGTGTGGATGCGCAGGATATTGAAGCCTTTCGCGCCATCTTCCCGATGAATGCGCGCCCGCTTCAGGCAATGAACCGGCGCTTCCTGCTTCAGATGCAGTGAGGCTGCAAATCGAGTTAACGGGGGCGCAGGCCGTATGGGCCTGCGCCCTTTTCATTCTGACTGGCGTCAGGAGTTGTCTTCCGGCCGGTCGGTAAAGCCGCACGCGCCATTGCCAAGAGCCGGCGCGGCCTTCTCCAGCACCAGAGGGCTTCGGGAGAAGGCGATGGGCGTGCGCAGGCCCGCCATGCCTTCGGGATGGATGACAAGATTGCGGGCCTGAATTTGCGGGTCTTCAATCGCCTCCGCGACGGTATTGATAGGCCCTGCCGGTACCCCGGCGGCCTCGAAAGCTGCGATCAGATCCGCGCGGGTGCGCGTGCCGGTCTTTTCCGCAATATGCGCGCACAGATGGGTGCGGTTGCTGACCCGCGCAGGATTTGTGGCGAAGGCTTCATCTTCCGCCATGCCGGGCAGATCCAGAACCCGGCACAGGGCCTTGAACTGCCTGTCATTGCCGCAGGCGATGATGAGATGCCCGTCGGATGCGGGAAAAAGCTGGTAGGGCACAATATTGGGGTGCGCATTGCCCATGCGGTGGGGCACCATGCCGCCGGCCAGAAAATTCATGGCCTGATTGGCCAGCACAGCCACGCCGGTATCCAGAAGCGAGAGATCAACATGCTGGCCCCGGCCGGAGCGCGCCCGTTCCGCCAGCGCGGCCTGAATGCCGATAACGCCGTAAAGCCCTGTGAAAATATCAATCCAGGCCACGCCGACCTTCTGTGGTTCGCCATCGGGCTCGCCGGTCAGGTCCATGATGCCGCACATGCCCTGAATGAGAAAATCATAGCCCGGACTTGTGGCGCGCGGGCCAGTTTGCCCGAAGCCGGTGACGGAGGCATAGACCGCGCGGGGATTGAGGGTGGCCACGCTGTCATAATCCAGCCCGAACTTCCTGAGTCCGCCCAGCTTGAAATTCTCGATCACCACATCCGCCTCACGGATGAGATCCTTCACGCGGGACAGGTCTTCCGCACTGGAAAAATCGCAGGTGATGGAGGTTTTGCCGCGATTGGCGGCATGGAAATAGGCCGCCACACGCTCCGTGCCGCCCTTGCCATCCGGCCGCTCAATGAAGGGCGGGCCCCAGCTGCGGGTGTCATCGCCTGCGGGGCTTTCCACCTTGATGACCTCGGCTCCCAGATCCGCCAGCGTCTGGCCGATCCACGGACCGGCGAGAATGCGGGCCAGTTCCACAACCTTCAGGCCGGCGAGGGGCGGCAGATCTTGCTGGGGCATATGTCTCTTCCAGATATGTTTGGCGTTTGAAAAAGAGATTTAGCAAAAGCCTGTGGTGATCCATAACAATGTTTGAACGTAAGTTCATGCATGTTAGGCATAGTTTCATGTCCCGTTCCCGTCGCTTCCTGCCTTCTGTCAGCCTGCTGAACGCCTTCGAGGCAGTGTTGCGTACCGGCTCCACGGCGGCGGCTGCGCGCGAGCTGGATCTTTCTCAGGGGGCGGTGAGCCGGCTGGTGCAGAATCTGGAAAGCCAGTTGGGCTGTGTGCTGTTTCTGCGCCAGCGCCAGCGCCTTGTGCCTACGGCTGCGGCGCAGGCTTATGGACGGGATATTTCCCGCGCGCTGGATCTGATCCAGAGAGCCAGCATGGAACTGGTGGCGAATCCGGGCGGGGGAACGCTGTCTCTGGCCATATTGCCGGCGCTGGGCACGCGCTGGCTGGCCCCGCGGCTGGGGCGTTTCGCCGAGCGAAACCCCGGTATTTCCATCAATCTGGCCACCCGTCTGCGCCGTTTCAATTTCGAGGTGGAAGGGTTTGACGCCGCCATCCATTTTGGCGCGGCGGACTGGCGTGACGCAGGCCATATGAAGCTGTTCGACGAGCGCCTCACCGCTTGCATCGCGCCGGATCTGCTGCGCGTGCATCCGGTGGAATGCGTGGCGGATATGGAGGGGCTGGCCCTGCTGCAACTGGAAACCCGCACCAGCGCCTGGGCCACATGGTTCAGGGCGCAGGGCGCATGGCAGAGTGCAGGGCAGGGTGGGGGGCGGACAGGCGCACGTCCGGCGCGGGGCGGTGCACGGGGCGGCATGTTGTTCGACCAGTTCGCCCCGATGATTCAGGCGGCCATTGCCGGGCTGGGGGTGGCACTGCTGCCGGAATATCTGGCCCGCCCGGAGCTGGAAGCCGGCCGGCTGGTTCCGGTGCTGGGCGGTTCCGTGGAGGGAACGGGAGCCTACTGGCTGGTCTGGCCGGTGGCGCGGGCGGATTATCCACCACTGGAGATTTTCCGGCGCTGGCTGGCGCAGGAGGTGGACAGTGCCGGTTCTGGGCCGGATATGAGAGATCACCCTATCGGCAACATTGCCGGGCCGGGCTGCGCCCTGTAGCGTCTGGCCTGTCTGCGAAGCAAAAAGCGAATTGCCATGTCGTCTGGCTCTGCCCCGGCCAGTTTCAGGAACCCTGTGCGTCATCTGCGCCGCCCGCGCATGTCCTCCATTGTGGGGCGCTATGTGGTGGTGACTGTTTCCGTGTTCGCGCTGGCCCTGGTGAGCGTGGGCATGCTCTATGACCGTTTCGCGAATGAGCTGGAAACCACGCTGGTGGGCGAGCGCCAGTCTGCGCAGGAGGCCGCCACGGCCAATCGCATGGTGGTGTTTCTTGAAAACATGCAGACCCTGCTGGCGAAGATTTCCAACTATCCCGGCCTCAATGCCTTTCTGGCGAGCCCGGATGCGCGGGGAAATGCCGATATCGCCGCCCTGCTGCGGCTGGAAGCGGATGTGCCGGATCTGTATGGCCTGCTTTTTTTTGATGCGCAGGGCCGTTTGCGGCAGACCATTGCCGGGCAGGCGGCTTCTGGCCCGCCCTATCACGGCGCTTCAGGCTGGAATCTGGACGGGCTGCCGGTGGTGCTGAAGGATGGGGTGGAAATTATCGGCCCGGCTTTGCCGCAGCCGGGGCGTGCGGGCTGGATTGTGATGCGCCGGCCCATGCGTGGTGGTGAGAGTGGCCCGGCGGGGAGCGTCGGCCTGCATGTGCGGCTGGCCTCGCTGACCGAGCAACTGGAAAAATCCAGCACCAGCCCGGCCGTGCGGATGCTGCTGGGCACACCTTCCGGTGCGATACTGGATGCCACCGGCCGGCCCATTGGCGTCGGCCATGAACTGGCGCCGGGGCCGGAGGTGCTGCCGGGCTGGCAATTGATGCGGGAATGGCGCGCGCCGGAATGGATGGCTTCGCTGCGTTCGGCCCGCGCCGGCCTTTATGCGGGCGGGGCGGCCATCATGTTCATGGTGGTGGCGCTGTTCGTGCATTTAGGTCTGCGCATGCGGCGCAGGGTGAACCAGCTGGTGGAGGGGGCGGATGCCGTGGCCAGCGGCAATTTCACCTATCGCCTGCCTCTTTCCCGTGATGCCGATGAAATCAATGCGGTGTCGCTGGCCTTCAACACCATGGCCGAGCAGGTGAAGGATCTGCTGGATCGCACCGTGCGGACCGAGAAAATGGCCGTGCTGGGAGAATTCGCCACCGGCGTTGCCCATGAGGTACGCAACCCTCTCGCCACCATGAAGACCACGGTGCAAACCCTGAGCCGCGATGAACCCGACCCGGACCGGCGCGAACTGCTGCTGGATCTGGAAAGCGAGGTGGATCGCCTCAACCGGGTGGTGAATGATCTGCTGACCTATGGGCGTCCGCACCCGGCGGCCTGCGCTTCTGTTGGTGTACGCTCATTGTTGCGCCGGGTGACGCGCCTGCTGAAGCCGGCTGCGGTCGAGCGCGGGGTCAACATCGCTTCCACCGGGGATTCAAGCGTGAGCGTGCTGGCCGATGAGGACCACATGCAGCAGATTCTGGTCAATCTGGGCCTGAACGCGCTTCAGGCCTGCGCACGGGGTGGTACGGTGCGTTTCCGCTCGGGCCGGGCAGGGTCGCGCATCTTCATCGAGATCGCGGATGACGGGGTGGGGATTTCGCCGGAGGATCTGGCGCGGGTGACAGAGCCTTTCTTCACCACCAAATCCACCGGCTCCGGCCTCGGCCTCACCATCTGCCAACAGATGGTGGAAGCCAATGGCGGCACCATGACGATGGACAGCATGCTGGGGGTGGGCACGCTGATCCGTCTCAGCCTCCCGGCAGCAGGGCCGGACAAGAGCGAAGAACAACAAGAAAAGGTCGCCATGCCTTGAGCGTGCGCAGGCCGGTTGAAAGGGAGGAGGGCCGCCATGCGCCCGGCATCTGTTCTGGTCGTGGATGATGAAGCGCCGTTTGTGCGCTCTCTCGTCTATGCGCTGAAAAAGGAGGGGCTGAAGCCCACAGGCGTGAATAGCTGCGCGGCCGCTCTGGAGGTGTTGCGCGGTGGTGCGGTGGATGTCGCGCTGGTGGATCTGCGCATGCCGGAGGTGGATGGCATGGAAACGCTGGCGCGCCTGCGCGGGGTGTCGCCGGATCTGCCTGTCATCATGATTTCCGCCCATGGCGACACCCGCGCGGCGGTGCAGGCGGTGAAGGCCGGGGCGGTGGATTATCTTACCAAGCCGTTCGAGCTGGATGATCTGCTGCATTGCCTGCATCAGGCACTGGATCGTCAGCGCATGCAGGAGGAGATCCAGTATCATCGCAGCCGGGAAGTCTCCATCGCCAGCCTCATCGGAGCAAGCCCGGCCATGGTGCAGCTGCGCGATGAGGTGGAGAAGGTGGCCGCCAGCGGCACATCGCGCATTCTGGTGCATGGGGAGAGCGGCACGGGAAAGGCGCTGGTGGCGCGGGCCATTCATTCCGGCAGCCGTCGGGCGGGCCAGCCTTTCGTGGAGGTAAACTGCGCCGCCCTGCCGGAGCAGCTCATAGAGGCGGAATTGTTCGGGGCGGAGAAGGGGGCCTATACCGGCGCGCATCAGAAGCGTGCCGGCCTCGTGGCGCTGGCCGAGGGGGGCACGCTATTTCTGGATGAGATTGGCGAGGTGCCTCTCGCACTTCAGGCCAAGCTGTTGCATTTTCTGGAAGACGGCACCTATCGCGCGGTTGGGGCCGCTGCGGTGAGCGTGGGCGATGTGCGGGTGGTGGCGGCCACCAATCGTGACCTGGCGGCGCTGGTGAAGGAGGGCCGGTTCCGGGAAGATCTTTATTACCGTCTCAATGTCATCAGCGTATCCGTGCCGGCCCTGCGGGAGCGGGCGGATGATGCACTGCTGCTGAGCGCGCATCTGGCTGCACGCTATGCGGCGCAGGAAGGGTGCGCGGCCATTTCCCTCTCGCCCGAGGCGGAGGAGCTGTTTCGTAACTATGCCTGGCCGGGCAATGTGCGCGAACTGAAAAACCTGATTGAGCGCCTCACCATTCTCTATCCCGGCGCGCGGATCACGCCGGATCTTCTGCCGCAGGAATTGAGGGAGATGCCGGCCCCGCCGGCAGGAGAGGCTTCAGGAGAGGTAGCGGGGGACGCAGCCTCGATCAACGCCCATCTGGACCAGACCGAGCGGCAATTGCTGCTGGATGCGCTGGATCGCTCCAGCGGTCACAAGGGGCGTGCGGCGGAAACGCTGGGCATTTCCCGCCATGCGCTGAAGCGCAGATTGCAGCGTCTGGGCTTGTGAGAGAGGCTGAGGCGAGGGCCGGGTTGGGGCGCATCTTCTGAGCGCTCAAAGCCCCGGATGAGCGGGAACCGCTCAAGGACCCCGCTCAATTGAGCGGGCTGCGCTCATTTTCTTGATGCTTGGGCGCGGAAAAATCCGGGCAGGGGGCGCAAACATCCGGCAAATGCAGCATCCGCATTTCTGGCACGCCATTTGCTACAGATATGACAACAATGAATGGCGGGCACACCGCCGCCGGGGGAGCAAACCCCCACAGGGAGGACGCCGTGAAGGCATTGAGGCTGCGCCGCATCATGCGGTGCGTTGCGACTGCTGGTATGCTGATGTTGGGCTTGTCCGTTTTCGGGCCGGTTCCCGCAGCGCTGGCCGAGCGCCTCGTGCTGGGCGCCAGCCCGCAACAGGCTGACGCAACTGTCGGCTGCATCTATCCCATGACGGGCCGTGCCGCCATTTATGGCGAAGATGGAATTGTCGGCATTCGTCTGGCGCTCAAGGATATTGCCGAAGGCCGTGTGAAGGGTTTGCCCCGCCGTGAAAAGGCGGGGGAGGCCGGTTATGTGTTTCCACGCCTGCGCGTTATCGTGGATGACGCCCTCTCCAAAAGCTCCTATGGCCGGCGGCTGGCCGAAGACTTTATCGACAAGGACCATGTGAATTTCCTGTGTGGCATGGTGTCTTCCGGTGTGGCGCAGGAAGTCAGCAAGCTGGCGGGCCAGCGCGGCATCATTCTCATTGGCACGGACCATGCCTCCTCACGCCTGACCATGGAGGCCGGACACCCGCATTATTTCCGGGTGACGAATGACAGCTGGACCTCCAATGCCGCCGGTGCGCGTTATCTGCGCGATACGCGGGCGCAGCACCCTTGGAAGCGCATCGCCATTCTCAACCCGGATTATGACTATGGCCATGTCTCGCGGGATGATTTCCTCGCCGCCATGGATGAGTTGGGGCTGGATTATGAGGTGGTCGCCGAACTGTGGCCCAAGCTCTATGAGCCGGATTACTCCAGCTATATTCAGGCGCTGAAGGATGCGAAGCCGGATCTTGTGGTTACAGCCCTGTGGGGTGGTGATTATATCGCCTTTCTGAAGCAGGCGCGGGCGGCGGAGCTGTTCTCGCATATGCGGGTGGCGAATTTTGATACCGGCGCAAATTATGATGTGCTGGTAGCGCTGGGTGATAATCCGCCTCCGGGGCTGATCGGATCGGCCCGTCATCTCAACAACTGGCCCGATACGCCCGCCAATCGTCGTTTCGTGCAGGCGTTTCACGATATGACGGGGCGCTACCCTACCTATGCGGCGGAAGGCGCTTACAGCGGTGTCATCGCCATTGCGCGGGCTGTCGCCGCAGTTGGCAACGCCACCGAGGATGCCGCCCTCATCCGTGCGCTGGAAGGCATGCGGCTGGCCCTGCCGGAAGACCCGGAAGGCTATGAAACCGTGATTGATCCGCTCACCCATCAGGCGCTACAGGCGCAGGCCGTGGGTGAGCCGGTGCCTGGCACGGATTTTCCTCCGGCGAAAATCATGCTCGGCAATATTCGCGCTTATGGCGCGGAAGATCTGCGGCCGCCCGCAGCGCTGGTGCATGCCCGTCGCAGCCGGTTGGATGCGCCTGCATCGCCTCCGGCTGAACCGCCCCCTTCACCTTCTTCAACCCCCTCAGTCCCTGTCGCCCCTCAATAAGCAAAAGCATGTTCAACTGGGAGAAGCTCAAGTGAATACCATCTCTTCCGAAAAGACGGCCCGCACGGCCATCAAGGACCTGGCCCGCAATCTCACCCTCGGTGTGGCTGCGGCTGCGCTGCTGGCCCCGTTTGCGGTGGGTAATGCCGCTGCAGCCGAGAATGGCAAGTTCCGCCTCGGCGTCGTCACCTTCCTCTCCGGCCCGGCGGCCGGCCCCTTCGGCATTCCTTCCGCCAATGCCGCCAAGGTGATTGTGGACGGACTGAACAAGGGCGAGCTGCCCGCGCCCTATAACACCAAGGGCATCAATGGCGCTGAAATTGAACTGGTGATGATTGACGAGGCCGGCGGCGCGACCAAGCAGGTCGAGGAGTTCCGCAATCTCGTGCAGCGCCAGAAGGTGGATGCCGTGGTTGGCTATATCTCTTCCGGCGATTGCCTGGCCATTGCCCCGGTCGCTGAAGAGCTGAAGGCGCTGACCGTTTTCTATGATTGCGGCACCTCGCGTCTGTTCGATGAGAATGGCAAGCCGGAATATGTGTTCCGCACCGGTCTTGATGCGGCGGTGGACAATATCGGCGCGGCCAAATATCTGGCCACCGCCAAGCCGGACGCCACCCGCATTGCCGGCATCCAGCAGAATTATGCCTGGGGCCATGACAGCTGGAACGATTTCACCAAGGCGCTGCCGCACACGCTGCCCAACGCCAAGGTGGTGGAAAGCCAGATGCCCAAGGTGTTCCAGGGCCAGTATGGCGCGGAAATCTCCGCCCTTTCCGTGAGCCGGCCGGATGTGGTGCATTCCAGCTTCTGGGGTGGCGACATGGAAGCCTTCGTGTTGCAGGCCAATGCCCGCGGGTTGCTGGAAGATTCCGTGGCTCTGCTGACAACGGGTGAATCCGGCATTGATCGCTTCAAGGATCAGGCCCCCGACGGAACCATCATCAGTGCGCGCGGTCCGTTTGGCGCTTTCGCGCCTGATAATGCCCTGAATGGCTGGTTCACGAAGGCTTACAGCGCGGCCCAGAATGGCACGGCACCGACCTATCCCGCCACCAAGATGGCGCATGCCATTCTGGGCCTGAAGCATGCGGCCGACAAGGCCGGCGGCGGTGACGGCTCCATCCCGGCTCCCAAGGCTATTGCCGACACTTTCAAGGGTGCGACCTTCGAATCCGTCAGCGGCACGGCCAATATGGCCCGCGCCGGTGGCCACCAGAACGTGCAGGATATCGGCTACGGCACCTATCGCTATGACCCGGCGACCGGCAAGGGCGTGGTGGAAAATGTCGTGACCTTCTCGGGTGAGTGCGTGACGCCGCCCGATGGCACGCCTTCTGCGGAATGGATCGAAGCGGGTTTTCCCGGCGCGAAGTGTGACTGAGCCGGTTCACCACAACTGGGCATAAGGCGCTCAGACGTGCGCGCAGGAGCGCACGGCTGAGCCGCTCTTTCCTCCCGGCGAGCCGGAATGCGGGGGCTGTGGCGCGCGCATTCCGGTCCCGGTGGCGGGCCGCCGGCCCTGCCGGCCGACCTGTACCCACAATGACGGATGGGTTTCATGCTGAGTTTCTTCGCCGTGCTGGTGGACGGCACCATTTATGCCTCATGGCTGTTTCTGGTCGCTGCCGGCCTGACAGTCATCTATGGCGTCATGCGCATTCTCAACATGGCGCATGGCAGCTTCTACGCCATTGGCGCTTATGCCGGCGCATCGGCGGTGGGCTGGTATTTTGCCGGCGGCAGCGGCTCGGCCGGGGTCAGCTTCATCCTGCTCATCGCGGCGGCGCTCATCGCCGGGCTCGTGGTGGGCACGCTGGTGGAACGCGGCCTGCTGCGCTTCATGTATGGGCGCGATGAAATCCTCATGGTCATCATCACCTATGCCCTGCTGCTCATCCTTGAAGATGCGATGAAGCTGGTCTGGGGTGTGGACCCGTATTTCGCCTACCAGCCCTATACGGCGCTGGGTCGCAGCACCATCGCCGGGCTGCGTGTTTCCAATTATGACCTGACGCTGATCGGTATCGCCATTGCGGTGGGGCTGGCCCTGTGGGTGTGGCTGGAGCGCACCAATCTGGGCAAGATCCTGCGCGCGGTGATCCATGATCGGGAAGTGGCCAGCGCCATGGGCGTGAATGTGCGCCGCATGTTCCTGCTCACCTTCCTTATCGGCACCACGCTCGGCACCCTGGCCGGCGGCCTCACGGCCCCCTCCATCTCTGTGGTGCCCGGTATCGGTGTCGAGGTCATCGTGCTCGCCTTCGCCGTGGTGGTGGTGGGCGGCCTTGGCTCCATCGAGGGCGCGGCCGTCGGCGCGCTGCTTCTGGGGCTTTCGCGTGCAGCCGCCGTGCATTTTGCCCCGCAGTTCGAGCTGTTCGTCATCTATGGCGTGATGTCGCTGGTTCTGGCGATCCGCCCGGAGGGCCTGTTCGGCCGCACCCTTGCGAGGAAGATCTGAGATGCGTCTCGACAAGACAGAACTTGCCCTGATCGGCCTTGTGGTCGTGTTCGTGCTGGGCGGCATGGCGGCCCCCGGCTGGCTGGTGTTCCTCATGACTGTGGCGCTGGCCAAGGCGCTGGTGGTGCAGGGCGTGGTGATGCAGATGAAGGCCGGTCTGGTCTCATTCGGCCAGGGGCTCTTCTACTGCGTGGGCGGCTATGCGGTGGGCATGGGCGGCCAGTTCCTCGGCATCAATGCCGCGCTGGTGCTGCTGGCATTGGGCGTGGTGGTGGCCATCATCATCGCCATGGTGCTGGGCCTGCTGCTGACGCGCTACCGCGAAATCTTCTTTGCGATGTTGTCGCTGGCCTTTTCCATGATCCTGTACGGTGTGCTGGTGAAGAGCCAGGAGCTGGGCAGCACCGATGGCTTCAACGTCAACAACTGGACCCTGTTCGGCTCCGCCATGGAGGATGGCACGCAGGCGACCATGACGGTGTTCATTCTCACCGTACTGTGCGCGGGCGTGGTGGCGCTGTTCCTCAACCGCTATGCGCGCTCGGCCGTGGGCATGACCTGCGAGGCCATTCGCGAGAATGAGGTGCGGGTGGAATATCTCGGCCTGTCCCCGCGCTGGATACAGTATGCCAATTATGTGATGGCTGCGGGCATTTCGGCTCTGGGCGGAGGGCTCACCGCGCTGGCTGCCGGCCATGTGGACCCGGATATGGCCTACTGGACGACATCCGGTGAATTCGTGTTCATCGCCCTTCTGGGTGGTACGGGCCATGTGTTCGCCCCCTTCCTGGCGGCTATCGTGTTTGCGCTGGTGCGCACCTATGCCATCGAGTTCGTGCCCAATGGCTGGCAGATGATCCTCGGCTTCACGCTGCTGGCCATCGTGGTGTTCCTGCCCAAGGGGCTGTGGAGCCTGTTCACGCGCAAGAATGCTGGCGCTGTTGCGCCCGCCCCCTCGAAAACCAGCACGGGAGAGGCCGGCGCATGACCCCGATTCTGGAAACCCGCAAGCTGAACAAGAGCTTTGGCGCTGTCACCGCGGCCAAGGATCTGAATGTGAAGATCGGTCAGGGCGAGATTGTTGGCGTCATTGGCGCCAATGGCGCCGGCAAGACCACCTTCATCAATATGGTCACCGGCTATCTGCCGCCGACCTCGGGCGAGATCTTCATGGATGGACGCCCCATCCTCGGGCTGGCGCCACGGGCCATCACCCGCGCCGGGCTGGCGCGCTCCTTCCAGGTGGCGCAGCTCTTTCCCGAACTGACGGTGCTGGACAATCTCGTCATCGCGCTGGCGGCGGCAGAAAGCCCGCATCCTTCCTTCTTCCGTCCGCTGCATACAAAGGCGCGGATCGCGAAGGCGGAGGAGATCCTTGAGGAGTTCAAGGTTGCGGCCTATCGCGATGCGCTGGTCACCGCCGTGCCGCAGGGGTCACGCAAGCTGATCGACATCGCCATGGCGATGATCGGCACGCCGAAAATGCTGCTGCTGGATGAGCCCACCTCTGGCGTGAGCGTGGACGAGAAGGGCGACCTGATGGACACGGTGATGGCCGCCGTGCGCCACCATGGCCTGACGGTGCTGTTCGTGGAGCACGATATGGATGTGGTGCGCCGCTATGTGTCACGCATTCTGGCCTTCTACAGTGGCGAGATCATCGCCGATGGCCCGCCCGATGACGTGCTGGCCGATGAGAAGGTGCGTGAACTTGTGACCGGGCATTCTGACCACAAACCTGCCGCTCCCGCTTCTGATGCGGCGCAGGAAGGGAGCGCACGCGCATGACCCTGTCTGTCTCCAATCTGGATGTGTCCATTGCCGGCATTCCCATTCTGCGCAATGTGAATATGGATGTGCCCACCGGCAGCATGGTGGGGCTGATCGGCCGCAATGGCGCGGGCAAGACCACGCTGATCCGCTCCATCATGGGCCTGACTCCGGTGTCAGGACGCATTGATTTCGATGGCGTCACCATCAGCGAAAAGGAAGCCCACACCCGTGGTGGCCTGGGCATCAGCTATCTGCCGGAAGATCGCCGGCTGATCCCGACCCTCACGGTGGAGGAAAACATCCTCATGCCGGCTTGGGCCAACAAGCTGAAGGATGCCCCGCAGCGGCTGGAGTGGATCTATTCCCTGATGCCGGAAATCGCCCAGTATCGCGATCGCAAGGCCTTGCAGCTTTCCGGCGGCCAGCAGAAGCTGGTGGCGCTGGGCCGTGCGCTCATGCCGGGCCGTCGCCTGCTGCTGCTCGATGAGCCCTTCGAGGGGGTGGCCCCGGTGCTCTCACGTCGTCTCACCGAGGTGATTGCCCGCCTGCGCAGCGAGGGCCTGTGCGTGCTGCTTTCCGAATCCGACGCCACCCATTCCGCCGATCTGGTGGACCGGGTGTTCCATATCGAGCGTGGGGTCGTGACGCCGGCGTGAGGACGCGCCAGTCTGTCTGCTGCCCTGCCTTCTGAAGAAATGGTGATCGCGATGTCTTTGAACTTCACCTTTGAAACCACCCCGCGCATGATCCAGCAGACGGGTGGTGCCACGCAGCTTCCCGCCCTTGTGGCCGAGCTGGGTGGTCAGCGCCCCATGATCGTGACCGATGCGGGGCTGTACAAGGCCGGTGTTCTGGCTCCGGTGCTGGACGCCTTCGCTGCGGCAGACCAGAGCGTGCACCTTTTCACCGATGTGCAGGCCGATCCGCCGGAAGAGGTGGTGCTGGCGACTGTCGAGGCGGCGCGCAAGGCCGGGGCGGATGTCATCATCGGCCTTGGCGGCGGCAGCTCCATGGATACGGCCAAGCTGGTGGCCCTGCTGCTGGGGGCCCAGCAGGCTCTGCCGGAGATCTATGGCATCGGTCTGGCGCGCGGCCCGCGCCTGCCGCTGATTCAGGTGCCGACCACGGCTGGCACCGGCTCTGAAGTGACGCCGATTTCCATTGTCACCACGCCGACCCATGAGAAAAAGGGGGTGGTGAGCCCGCTGCTCTATCCCGATATTGCGCTGCTGGATGCCTCTCTCACCGTGGGCCTGCCTGCAGCTGTGACGGCGGCCACCGGCATTGACGCCATGGTGCACGCCATTGAGGCCTATACCAGCAAGCACAAGAAGAATGTGGTCTCCGATGCGCTGGCGGTACAGGCCCTGCGTCTTCTGGCCGGTAATATGGACCGGGTGATCGCCAATGGTGCGGATCTGGAGGCGCGGGCGGCGATGCTTCAGGGCTCCATGCTGGCGGGCATGGCTTTCGCCAATGCGCCGGTGGCGGCGGTTCATGCGCTGGCTTATCCGCTGGGAGGCCATTTCCATGTACCGCACGGGCTGAGCAATGCGCTGGTGTTGGTGCCCGTGCTTCAGTTCAACAAGCCGGAGGCCGAGCGTCTTTATGCGGAACTGGCCGGCGTGGTGCTGCCCGAACAGGGCTTCGCCAGCGATGCGGCGGCGGCGGACGCCTTCATCACCTTCATGAAGGAGATGGTGGCGCGCATGCCCTTCGCCCAGCATCTGGCTGAGGTCGGCGTGGAAGAAACGCATCTCGACATGCTCGCCACTGACGCCATGAAGGTGGAACGCCTGCTGATGAACAATCCGCGCGCCATGACGAAGGAAGACGCCTTCGCTATCTATGCCTCGGTCCTGTGAGGCGGCATTCCTGTGCCAGCTCTTTCCTGATGGCCGGGCGTGAAGCGGAGTAAGGTCGCGCCCGACGACCGGCTCTTTCGCGGCCTGTCCGGCATCTGTCGCTATTGTCGCCCTGCTATCTGTTTGGATCATCAGGGCCGTGTTTTACCGGCCCGGCGGCTTTCCGGCCGTGTTTCTGGAGGTTGATTTCATGTCCCTTCCCACCCTTTCCGATACCGCCCTTCTGCGTGACAAAGCCTATATTGATGGCGCATGGGCCGCAGCCGATACGGGCAAGACCTTCGCCGTCACCAACCCGGCGGATGGTACGCATCTGGCTGATGTGCCGGATATGGGCGCACAGGAAACCCGCCGCGCCATTGAGGCCGCAGACAAGGCCCTGCCGGCCTGGCGGGCGAAGATCGCCAAGGAGCGGGCCGTGATTTTGCGGCGCTGGTTCGAGCTCATCATGGCGGCGCAGGAAGATCTGGCCCAGCTCATGACGGCCGAGCAGGGCAAGCCGCTGGCCGAGGCGCGCGGAGAGGTGGCCTATGGGGCCTCCTTCATCGAGTGGTTCGCGGAAGAGGGCAAGCGCGTCTATGGCGATGTCATTCCCAGCCATGGCGCGGACAAGCGCATTGTGGTCATCCGCCAGCCCATCGGCGTGGTGGCGGCCATTACGCCGTGGAATTTCCCCAATGCCATGATTACCCGCAAGGTGGCGCCGGCACTGGCGGCAGGCTGCACCGTGGTGGTGAAGCCCGGTGAGGATACGCCTCTCTCGGCCCTTGCTTTGGCCGAACTGGCAGAGCGGGCGGGCATTCCCGCCGGTGTGTTCAATATCATCACCACCAATCAGGCGGCGCTTGTGGGGGGAGAGCTGACTTCCAACCCCACCGTGCGCAAACTTTCCTTCACCGGTTCCACCGCCGTGGGCAAGAAGCTGATGGCTGAATGCGCCGGCACGGTGAAGAAGGTGAGCCTGGAGCTGGGCGGCAATGCCCCCTTCATCGTGTTCGATGATGCCGATCTGGATGCGGCCGTGGCCGGGGCCATGGCCTCAAAATATCGCAATGCCGGGCAGACCTGCGTGTGCGCCAACCGCCTGCTGGTGCAGGCTGGCGTTTATGACGCCTTCGCCGAGAAACTGGCGCAGGCTGTGAAGGAGATGAAAGTCGGTTCCGGCTTTGAGAATGGCGTGACCACCGGGCCGCTCATCAATGGCAAGGCGGTTTCCAAGGTGGAGCGTCTGGTGCAGGACGCCGTTTCCAAGGGTGCCAAGACCCTGGTGGGTGGCAAGCCGCTGGGGGGCAACTTCTTTGAGCCCACCATTCTCACCAATGTCTCCAAGGAGATGGAACTGTTCTCCGAGGAAATCTTCGGCCCGGTGGCCCCGCTCTTCCGGTTCGAGACCGAGGAAGAAGCCATCCGCATGGCCAATGATACCCAATATGGCCTCGCCGCCTATTTCTATGCCCGCGATATCGGCCGCATCTGGCGCGTGGGCGAGGCGCTGGAATACGGCATTCTCGGCATCAATGAAGGTATTATCTCCACCGAGGTTGCTCCCTTTGGCGGTGTGAAGGAATCCGGCATGGGTCGGGAAGGTTCCAAATACGGAATCGATGATTTTGTGGAGATTAAATATATGTGCCTCGGCGGTATTCGCTGAAGCGCAAGTTCTCCTGAGTGCAACATCTTTTCTCAATGGGCCATATGATGGATTACAGCTTCAGAAGCGTGCGCCAGATCCTGTGCGAAAGCGGCGGCCTAGCGCGTGTCGGGGGACTCATGCAGGGCCTCGGCGCCAGCCGTGTGCTGATTGTGTGCGATCCCGGCATTGTCACCCTTGGCTTTTCCGAAACCGCAGTGGCGTCTTTGACGCAAGCCGGTATTGCGGCGGAGGTGTATGCGCGGGTGGCGGCTGATCCGCCGGTCTCCATGGTTCAGGAGGCAGTGGCTGCGGCGCGGACCTTCAAGGCTGACGGGGTGATTGGCATTGGCGGCGGCAGCTCGCTGGATACCGCCAAGCTGGTCGCGCTGATGATCGACAGTAGCCAGCCCATTGAGGAGATGTATGGTACCAATCTGGCCACCGGCACGCGGGTGCCGCTGATCCAGGTGCCGACCACGGCGGGCACCGGATCGGAAGTCACCTGGGTTTCGGTGGTGACAGATGATGAGGGGCGCAAGAAGGCCATCTATGCGCCCCAGCTTCTGCCGGATGTGGCGCTGCTGGACCCCATGCTGACGCTGGGCCTGCCGCCACGCATCACCGCCGCCACCGGGCTGGATGCCATGGTGCATGCCATTGAAGCCTATACCAGCCGCACGGCGAAGAATCTGGTTTCCGATGCGCTGGCGGTGAAGGCGTTGCAGCTTCTGGGCGGGAATATCCGCACAGCGGTGGCCGATGGCGCCAATGTGGAGGCGCGGGCCGCCATGCTTCAAGGCTCGCTGCTGGCAGGCATGGCCTTCGTGAATGCCTCCGTGGCGGCCATTCATGCGCTGGCCTATCCGCTGGGGGCGCGCTACCATGTGCCTCATGGGCACAGCAACGCCATCGTCATGGCCCCCATCATGCGCTTCAACCTGCCGGTGGCTGCCCCCGCTTATGCGGAACTGGCCCGCCAGATGATGCCGGAACGCAGCTTCGCCACCGATGCCGCCGCTGCGGAAGCGCTGGTGGTCGAGGTGGAGGAACTGGTGCCGGCCATGGGGCTGGAGCTGAAGATGCGGGAGCTGGGGGTGCCGCGGGAAGCCATCCCTTCCATGGCGGATGAAGTGGATACTGGCATTCGCCGGTTAATCGCCTGCAATCCGCGCGATATGAGCCGGGCCGATATCGAAGCCATTTATGAAAGCGTCTACTGATCGGCTGTCCCTTTGGTGAAGCCCGTGTGAGGCTGGGTGTCCCGCTTCCTCGTGTCCCGCGGCGTCAGTCCAGCCCGGTTTGGCGCGCGCCCATTGGCGGCGGGCAAAGGCCGGGACAATAGCCTGTTATCCTTCCCTGTAACCCGCGCCGCTTCCTCCCCGGCGCGGGTTTTTTGTGCCCGCCTTCCGCGGAAGGGCGAAATGGCAGAAGAGCTTGGCCCAAAAGAAAAGGGCCGGCTTGCGCCGGCCCTTCCCGAAAACATCCTTCAAGGAGACGATCAGTCTTCCTTGTCGGCATCCTCGCGCTGCTTCAGAGCGGCGCCCAGGATATCGCCCAGCGAAGCGCCGGAATCCTGGGAACCGTACTGCGCCACGGCTTCCTTTTCCTCGGCGATTTCCATCGCCTTGATGGAAACCTGCACCTTGCGCGCCTTGCGGTCGAACAGGGTGACGCGGGCATCCAGCTTGTCGCCAACGGAGAAGCGCTCGGGGCGCTGGTCGTTACGATCGCGGGCCAGCTCGGAACGCTTGATGAAGGAGGACAGGTCGGAGCTGGTGAGCTTCACCTCGATGCCGCCATCCTTCACGTCGGTCACTTCGCAGGTCACGACAGCGCCCTTGCGGACATCGCCAGCTTCGGCGAAGGGGTCGCCGGCAAGCTGCTTGATGCCGAGGGAGATGCGCTCCTTCTCGACGTCCACGTCAAGCACCACGGCCTTGACCATGTCGCCCTTGCGGTATTCGTCGATGACCTGCTCGCCCGGACGGTTCCAGTCGAGGTCGGAGAGATGGACCATGCCATCCACATCGCCGTCGAGGCCGAGGAACAGACCGAACTCGGTCTTGTTCTTGACTTCGCCTTCCACAACCGCGCCGGGAGCATACTTCTCGGCGAAGGCTTCCCAGGGGTTCTGAAGGGTCTGCTTGAGGCCCAGAGAGATGCGGCGCTTGGCGCTGTCCACTTCCAGCACCTGCACTTCCACTTCCTGAGAGGTGGAAACGATCTTGCCGGGGTGCACGTTCTTCTTGGTCCACGACATTTCGGAAACGTGGATCAGGCCTTCGATGCCCGGCTCCAGTTCCACGAACGCGCCGTAGTCGGTGATGTTGGTGACGCGACCCTTGAAGCGGGCCTGCACCGGATACTTGGCCTCGATGCCTTCCCACGGATCGCCGAGGAGCTGCTTCATGCCAAGCGAGATGCGGTGCGTCTCGTGGTTGATCTTGATGATCTTCACCTTCACCGTCTGGCCGATGGACAGCACTTCGGTGGGGTGGTTCACGCGGCGCCATGCGATGTCGGTGACATGCAGCAGGCCGTCAATGCCGCCCAGATCAACGAACGCACCGTAATCGGTGATGTTCTTGACCACGCCCTCGATGGCCTGACCCTCTTCGAGGTTCTGGACCAGCTCGTGGCGCTGCTCGGCGCGGGTCTCTTCCAGCACGGTGCGGCGGGAGACCACGATGTTGCCGCGGCGGCGATCCATCTTGAGGATCTGGAAGGGCTGCTGCGTGTGCATCAGCGGGGCGACGTCGCGGATCGGACGGATGTCGACCTGCGAGCGCGGCAGGAAGGCCACGGCGCCGTCGAGATCAACGGTGAAGCCACCCTTGACCTGGTTGAAGATCACGCCGGTGACCTTCTCATTGGCGTTGAACGCCTTCTCCAGCTTCACCCAGCTCTCTTCGCGGCGCGCCTTGTCGCGCGAGAGAACGGCTTCGCCCATCGCATTTTCGACGCGCTCGAGATAGACCTCGACCTCGTCACCCACCTGAATGGTGTTTTCGCGGTTCGGGCCGGCAAACTCGCGCAGGGCAACGCGGCCTTCGGTCTTCAGGCCGATATCGATGATCGCCAGATCCTTTTCGATGGCGACGACGATACCCTTGACAACGCTGCCTTCCTGAAGGTCGACACGGCCGAAGCTTTCGTCGAGAAGGGCGGCGAAATCTTCACGGGTGGTTTCTACGGACATTCACGCTCCGAAACATCTGTGCGCCGGCATCTCGTGTTGAGATGCCCGTATCACCCGGATGTTCAGCCCCCAACGCGGATGGGTGCAGAACAGCCGCCGTTTAACCGGCAGGCCGGCGCAATGCCGGATGAAACGAGCTTTGGGGATTGCCCTTCAGGCGGGCCGATGCGCACTCAGCGAAAGCCGTGGCGGGCTGCCTCCACAAACCAGGCCGCGTATCCCGCGGAAACCTCGTGCCCGCCTTGGCGGCACTCACCTTTGAGGGGAGCGCAGCGTCGGTGCGGCTTCTCTTAAGGGAAAAGCCGCCCGGTTGCAAGGCATTCCACCTCTGGATTGCGCCTTTTCGGCATAGTGGGAGAGGGGTGGTGCCGGTTTCAGCGTGCGTCTTCAATCCGGGCGCGCAAATGGGCTGTTGCTGCGCCAACATCCTGCGCTGCGCAGATGGCTGAGACGACAGCGATGCCATCTGCGCCCGCGCGGATGACATCGCCCGCATTGTCGGCTGTCACCGCGCCAATGCCCACAATGGGCAGCAGGGTGAGGGCGCGCACCGCCGCCAGCCCCTGCGGGCCAATGGCCGCGCCGGCATTGGCCTTGGTGCCGGTGGCGCGGATGGGGCCGGTGCCGAGATAATCCACGCCGGTGAGATCAGAACCGGCCAATTCGGCCGGGCTGCCCACGGAAAGCCCGATAATGGCCTCCTGCCCCATAAGGGCGCGGGCATCCTGCGGGGTCATGTCATCCTGCCCCAGATGGACGCCATCCGCCCCGGCGGCCATGGCGACATCCACCCTGTCATTCACGAGCAGGGGAATGCCGAGCGGGGCCAGAAGCGCCTTCAGGGCGCGCGCCTGCTGCACCAGCGCCCGGCCATGGGCCTGGGGATCGCGCAATTGCACCAGGGTGACGCCATTTTTTGCCGCAGCCTCCACCGTGGCCTCCAGCCCATGCTGTGCCGTGAGGCACGGGTCTGTGACAAGATACAAAGTGAGGTCAAAGGCAGGGGCCAAGGTCTTGCTCCATCAGGAAAAAGAGGTGAGGTATAAAAAGCGCTCACACCTTATATATAGGGCCAGTGGCAGGCCGCGCATGGGTGCTGCGCGTCTGGAGCGCGTCAGTTTCTGCGTCATAATGCCCGGCTGTGCATTGATCTGTCGCGCTGTGTGTGTAATTTGCGCCGCACAATCTCAGCTTTCGTCGGGCCTTCGTGGCGTCATGTGGCGCCCATGCCCGCATTTCCGCGTTGGACCCCTTAATGCAGCTGCGCAATATCGCCATCATCGCTCACGTTGACCACGGCAAGACCACGCTGGTTGACGAACTCCTCAAGCAGTCGGGCGCGTTTCGTGAGAACCAGCGCGTCGCCGAACGCGTGATGGACTCCGGCGATATCGAAAAGGAGCGTGGCATCACCATCCTCGCCAAGGCCACCTCGGTGGTGTGGAAGGATGTGCGCATCAATATCGTGGACACCCCCGGCCACGCCGACTTCGGCGGTGAGGTGGAGCGTATCCTGAATATGGTGGATGGTGCCATCGTGCTGGTGGATGCCGCCGAAGGCCCCATGCCGCAGACCAAGTTTGTGGTCGGCAAGGCGCTGAAGATCGGCCTGAAGCCGATCGTCGCCATCAACAAGGTGGACCGCGCGGATGCCCGCCCCACCGAAGTCATCAATGAGGTGTTCGATCTGTTCGCGGCGCTGGATGCCACGGATGAGCAGCTCGACTTCCCGATTCTCTATGGTTCCGGCCGCTCCGGCTGGATGGCAGAGAGCCCCGAAGGCCCGATGGATCAGGGCATGGCCCCGCTGTTCGATCTGGTGCTGAAGCATGTGCAGCCGCCGCAGGTAGAGGAAGGGCCGTTCCGCATGATCGGCACCATTCTGGAAGCCAACCCCTTCCTGGGCCGTATCGTGACCGGGCGCATCACCTCTGGTTCGGTGAAGCCGAACCAGAGCATCAAGGTGCTGGCTGGCGATGGTTCGCTGCTGGAGCAGGGCCGCGTTTCCAAGATCCTCGCCTTCCGTGGCATTGAGCGCCAGCCCATCGAGGAAGGTGTGGCAGGTGATATCGTCGCCATTGCCGGCCTCACCAAGGGCACGGTGGCCGATACCTTCTGCGCCCCGGAAGTGACCGAGGCGATGGTGGCCCAGCCGATTGATCCGCCGACCGTGACCATGACCTTCATCGTCAACGATTCGCCGCTGGCCGGCACCGAGGGCGACAAGGTGACGAGCCGTGTCATCCGCGATCGTCTGCTGAAGGAAGCGGAAGGCTCCGTGGCGCTGAAGATCGAGGAATCCAGCGACAAGGATTCCTTCTTCGTCTCCGGCCGTGGTGAATTGCAGCTTGCCGTTCTGATCGAGACCATGCGCCGTGAAGGCTTCGAGCTGGCGGTTTCCCGTCCGCGCGTGGTGTTCCAGAAGGACGAGGATGGCACCATTCTGGAGCCGATCGAGGAAGTTCTCATCGACGTGGATGAGGAATATTCCGGTACCGTCGTGCAGAAGATGAGTGAGCGCAAGGCCGAGATGGTCGAGATGCGCCCCTCCGGCGGCAACCGCCAGCGTCTGGTGTTCTACGCCCCCACCCGTGGCCTCATCGGCTATCAGTCCGAACTGATGACTGACACGCGCGGTACTGCCATCATGAACCGGCTGTTCCATGAATATGCCCCCTACCGGGGTGAAATCGCGGGCCGTATCAATGGCGTTCTGATCTCCAACGATCAGGGTGAGGCCGTGGCCTATGCGCTGTGGAACCTGGAAGATCGCGGCCCGATGATGATCGAGCCCGGCTGGAAGGTGTATCAGGGCATGATCGTGGGTATTCATAACCGCGATAATGACCTGGAAATCAACGTGCTGAAGGGCAAGAAGCTCTCCAACGTGCGCACCACCTCCAAGGATGAGGCCGTGCGCCTCACCCCGCCGATCCGCATGACGCTGGAGCGTGCTCTGGCCTGGATTCAGGACGACGAGCTGGTGGAAGTGACGCCCAAGTCCGTCCGTCTGCGCAAGCGCCTGCTGGACCCGAATGACCGCAAGCGTGAAGAGCGCCGCCGCGAGGCTGAAGGTCTCGCGTGATGAGCCCGGAGAGGGCCGGAGCGTCCTGCTCCGGCATATTCTCCGCAGCACATTCCAATTGAAAAAGGCTGCCCTGTTTATCCGGGGCAGCCTTTTTGTTTGGGCGGTTCAGAGGCGCTCGGCAATCCGGCGGCGCACCTCATCCTGTCGTTCCCGCACCATATCCGGCAGCAGGAAGAGATCTATGATCCACCAGATGATGCCGACCACGAACAGATAGGAAATCACCTGCAACACGGCGCTGAGAGTGCGGCCCAGATAAAAGCGATGGGCGGAGAAAATGCCGAGAAACAGCCAGAAGAAGTAGGCCAGCGCAAGACTGGGCCCCTCATTGGTCAGGCGGGCTTCGATATAGGTTTTCTGCTGAATATCCAGTGAGATAAGGTCACGAGGCATGTTGTCGTCCTGCTGGCTGGGGGGAGGCCGGCGCGGGCCTGTCATTCGGCAATGAAGGCGGAGTGTCGCGACAGGCATCATGCGCCGGGCCGGGAATGAAAGAGGCTGCCGCTACAGGCCGTGCGCCTTTTTGACCTGCCCGCCATCTGGAAGCAAGCTGCCCCGTGTTGCGGCCCTTCTTGCTCCTCTTCTTGCGCCCTGTCGGAGTTTTGCCATGAGCCAGCTGACATTCCCCGCTTCACAGCCCGGCGTGGATCATGTGCTGAAGCCGCGTCCGCGCGATATTGGTGGCATGCGTGTCGGGCGCATTCTGCCATCGGCGCGCGGAGAGATGGTGGGGCCATTCATCTTCATGGATCGTCTTGGCCCCACGCTATTTGGTCCCGGTGAGGCGGAAGATGTGCTGCCGCACCCCCATATTGGCCTCGCGACCGTGACCTATCTGTTTGATGGCCGGATGACCCATCGCGACAGCCTCGGTACTGCGCAGGTTATTGCGCCGGGCGCGGTTAATCTCATGTCTGCCGGGCGCGGCATTGTGCATTCGGAGCGGCATGACGGGCAGGTGAGGGCGCAGGGTGGGGGGCTTTCCGGGGTGCAAACCTGGCTGGCCTTGCCGCGCGGCACACAGGCCGGTGGGGAAGAAAGCGCACCAACCTTCCATCATGCAAGCGCTGAAGATCTGCCTGTGGTGGAAGAGAAGGGGCTATTCGCGCGGGTTGTGCTTGGGGCGGCCTTTGGGGTGCGCGCGCCGGTGCCGCTGGCCTCTTCCACCCTGTTCGTCGAAGCCTGGCTTGAGGCCGGTGCAAGCCTGCCGCTGGAGACTGGGGAGGAGGAGCGCGCCGTCTTTCCGTTTGAGGGTGAGGTTGAGGTGGATGGCGTCAGCTGTGCGCCGAATACGTTGATTGTGGTGCGTCAGGGGTTGGCGACACAGGTGCGCGCCCGCACGCCGGCGCGCTTGCTGCTTTTGGGCGGAGCAAGCATGGATGGCCCTCGCCATATCTGGTGGAATTTCGTTTCGTCCGACCCGGAGCGGCTGAAGGCGGCTGCGCAGGATTGGCGCACCCGCCGGTTTCCGCCCATTCCAATGGATCATGACAGCTTCATTCCCGCCCCATCAGATGGGCCGGGGCGTCCGCGGGCGCAAAAGCCGCGCGCTGTGGAATGATCTGAACCGCGCCTGACCGGCTGGGGAGTTTGTTGGTTGGGGTTTCCTCTTAAGGTTGGAGCGCGCCCCGGCTCAAGGTACCGGAGCGCGCTCCATGGAGGACATTCGCAGTGTGTCAGGCCTTTCCGGGCGGCCCATCCCCTCGCGTGGCATCCTTGTGGTGCGGATGGGGCTGGGCGGGTGCCGGTGGATCGCTGGCTGGGAAGCTTTCATCCAGAGCCTCATCCAGAAGGGTGGATTCATGGGCCTGTTCTCTGGCTTCCGCCTCGCGTTCACGGGCTTCCTGCGCCGGGTCTCCACACAGATTGTGCGGAGCGCGCACCATGGAGGGTGGGTCACTGGCCGGAAAGCTCTGGTCCAGTTCCTCATCCAGCATCTGGCTTGCGGCTGCCGGTGTGAGGCAGGCTTCTCCGCCTGCTTCCTCGGGCGCGCTGGCCTTGTGCGGGTCCTTCTCGTGTGGATGATCAGAAAGCCTGTTCATTGCACACCTCCTTGCACAAACAACGTGGGGAGGTGGGGAAGGTTCCCGCCGGAAAACAGAAAAACACAGGGGGGCGATGAAGAGGGCCTTCAGCCCGCCCGCCCGGCGGCGCTTTCCTTCAGCAGTACGGCGGCGGGGAAGGTGGCCAGAGCTTCAGCGCATTCCACCCGGCTCAGACGGCTGTCCACCTCCCGTTCTGTCAGAATATCGCGGAAGGGGCCGTGCAGCCCATGGGGCAGCACAAGGGCGGTATCCGCCCAGCGCAGGCCGGGCACGCGCGGGGCATTCAGCCCATCTTCCAGCAGGGGAAAAGCCAGCCGGCTGACCAGTACCACCAGAAGCTGATCGCGATGGCGGCGCATGAAGGCGAGGGCGCGGTCCTGCTGTCGGCCTTCCATCATCAGCGGTTCATAGCGCCCTTGTGCAAACAGGGCGGGGTGCCGGGCGCGCAGGGCGAGCAGCCGGGCTGTCACAGCCTGCTTCACCCGCCCATCCGGCCAGCTGTCCAGCAGGGCGTTTGGCAGGGCGGCGGGCAGCGCAGGAGGGCGGCCGGTGGACAGCAGGGCCGGCGTTGGAGCGCGATCCGTCGTTTCCAGCCGGTAATCCCACAGGCTGCCGCCCTGATACAGTTCCGGCACGCCGGGCACTGTATGTTTGAGCACGCATTGCGAGAGCGCATTCAAGGTGCCGGCCCGCGCGATACGCCCCACAAAGGCATGGAGCAGCTTGCGGGCCGGTGCGCCGGCCTCGCCTTCCATCAGTGTGGAGAGAAACCTGGCACATCCCTCTTCATAATCAGCGTTGGGCAGCAGATGAGAGGTGCGCACCCCGGCAGAGCGGATGACCAGACGCAGCCATTGGGTCACCCTGTCATGCAAGGCACCCAGGGCCAGCGCATCGTCCAGCCGGACAGCGGGCGGCCAGCTGGCGACCAGTGCCTGATACAGCAGGATTTCATCGGCAGGTTCCGGCGCAACCCCATCCAGAAGGCGGGTGCGGAAGGGGGCCATGATCTGCTGTAGGGTCTGGAGCAGGGTTTCCCATTCCCGCGGGGTTTCACTCACCACGGCCAGCCGCGCGCGGGCATCCTCCCCCAGCCGCCTTGTGCGCCCGCTGGTGGCGGTGATGGCATGTGGGCTGCGCACGGCGCGCTCGGCCATACGCTCATGAAAACCGGGAGCGCGCAGCCCCAGCAATGTCGGGTCCGCTCCCGCTTCACTGCGGGAAAGCAGACGGCCATGGCGGAAGGACAGGGCCTCATCCACGGCCACCTGATGAATGGCTGCCGTGAATTGTTCGAACCGAGCCAGAGCGCTGGCGCGCGCGCCATTCTGTTCTATATCGCCGAAGGCGCTGGAGGGCGGGCTGGCCAACCAGTCCGCCACCTGTTCCAGCACGGGCAGATCTTGCGGCTGAAGGCGGCGGCGAGCCCGGCCGAGGGCTTCGGAAAACTGGCGGGCATCCCATTCGCCCAGCCCGTTCATGTCGGCGCAGGTGCGCGGCACGCGGAAAGCCAGCGCCAGTTCCAGCGTGACCCGGCGCAGGGCGGGGAAGGAGAAATCCCGCGTTGTCAGGTCCGCTTCAGCCACATCCTGAAGGGTGCGGGTTGTTGCATGCAGATCCGCTTCGAACTGGCGGGTGACGATATCCCGGCGGGTTTGCAGATATTTATCATCATACCGCAGGCGATCCCCTGTCAGCCCCATCCAGATATCGGTGAGGGTGGCGGTGGAGAGGGCATCATGCAGCACGGCGCTGATGGCCTCCTGCGCCTCTGCGCCAGTGGTGCCGGCAAGTTCGCCGCCATGGGGCAGGGGCGCGCCGGGGCGCAGGGCCGCAGCGGCAACCAGATAGGCCGCACTTAGTCCTTCCGGCCGTTGGCTGGTGCGCCCGGAAAGCTTGAGCCGCAGGCGGGAGGCATAGGCGGCAGGGTCTGCCAGATCATTCCAGCCCGCAATACGGAAGCCGTCCACCAGTCCCTCGGCGTAAAGGTCCAGCAGGTGGGTATGGGTGGCGTCGAATACATCGTGGCGTTCCACCCGCAGGCCGATCAGTTCGGGGTGATCGGGATGGCTGCGCCAGTTGTTTTCATCCCGGCCCATGCTTGTATGGGCCAGACGATAGGATTGTCGCTCCAGCAGGGTATGAAGGCGGGTGCGCCCATTTTCATCCCGGCGGTTGAAGGCGGAGAGGGCGGTATTGATAGCGGTGCGACCTTCCCCCGTGGAGGCGCGTTCGTGCAATTGCGTGTGGGCTGCCCTCAGTCTTTCGCCTTTCAGGCGGATGCGGGAAAGGGAGGCAAAAGCCCCGGCCATCTCCGTTGCAACAGGCTGTGTTCCGGCCTCCAGAATGCGGGGATAATCCAGCGGGCAGATGGGAAAGGCATGGTGACGGTGGCGTACGACAAAGCGCCCTGTGGCTGTTTCGAAGGCCAGAGTGATGGCCCCTTCCGCCAGCGCCATGCCATAGGGGCGATCCAGAAAAGGCGTGAGAAGCTTGTGACGCAGCTGGCCATCTGCGGCGTGCCAGTCCACATTGAACCAGCTTGCATATGTGCTGTCGCGCCCCCATTCCAGCAGATCGTTCCAGGCGGCGTTGTCCGCCCCGCCGGTGGCCATATGGCCCGGCGTGATCTCCACAATCAGCCCCATATGATGGCGGCGTAGCGCGCTGACAAGCCGGCGTAACGCGGCCTCGCCACCCAGAGCGGGGTCTATGGCGGTGTGGTCCGTCACGCCAAGGCCGGCGGGAATATCGGCGCGGGCCGTCAACAGGGGAGAGGCGCACAGATGGCTGATGCCAAGCTCGGCAAAATGCTCCACCAGTGGCAGGGCTGCCTCCAGTGTGAAATCCTTGTGCAGTTCAAGGCGAGCAATGGCGCGCGGGGTCGTCACGACCGGCTCCAGTCAGGAGAGAGGGAAGAGCGGCTTTGCTGAACGCCGCAAGGGACGACAGCCGGGAATGCCCCGGAGAGGCCACAATTGCTTATAGGATTCTTTCCCCCGCCAGAAGATCTCGCATCCATCCGGCCGCGATTCTGCTTTTGCGGCATTATTGATGTGGAAGGCCGGCGCTGTCGCGGTGCGTTATGGGCCTGTCTTCTTTCCGGCGCCTGCTGCTTCACGCGCATCCCCTCTTCATGCGGGCCTGTCCATGAGAGACGCTTGCTTGTGCCTCTAAGCCCGCGCGCCCGGCCCTTATTCCCGGCTTCCGGTTTCATAGCATAAGCGTTTGCGAGGCGGGGAAACGCATTCATGTGCATTCTTTATGATGCACCAGATGCGTCTGGCGAGAGCGGGGCCAGACGGGGATTCGCAGCGCTGTCACGAATCGGAAATGGTACTGAAATGTGGCATCCATGACATTTCACATTCCGAAAGTGGGCGAGATGGGGGCGGGGGGAACCCTTGACCCCTGGAGGACGTTCCTTCAAAACCGGCGAAGAAGGAGGTGTGTTTTCATGAAACTAAAGGAGCCGGCGGCTTTGAGGAATTGAAGCTGCGTGCGGCCCGGCAGGGAAATGCGGCGGGAATTGTCCACATGCTGCGACATTTCGCCACATTCGTCATGAGTCACGTCCCGTTCTGTACCTTTGATATGTATCAAGGCTAAAATGAGCCTCCCGCGCATGGTGCGCTGAAGGTTCCTTAGGTGCAGCTTTACGCCTCGGCGCAAGGGGTTCTGCAATGTCGACTGTTCAAGATCCAATCCAGACCCCGGCGAAGTCCCTGCGGTTTGGTGAGGCCGGGCTTCTGGTGGCGTTTGCCGCCATGGCCTTTTTTTCCGTTATCGTGGCCGCCAAGGCTTACTCGCCGGAATACGCATTTCATGCCTATCTGTTCGCGGCAGCGAGCATTGCGGCGGTGTTTGCGGTGGGTAACCGCTATATGGATCGCGACGCACAGCCTGTGCCGCAGACCATTAATGGCAAGCCAAACTACAATTTCGATGTCGTGAAGGTCGGTACGATCTTCGCGGTGTTCTGGGGTATTGCAGGCTTTACGCTGGGTGTGTGGGCTGCATTGCAGCTGGCCTTCCCCGCCTTCAATTTCGATACCGAATGGATTTCCTTCGGTCGCCTGCGCCCGCTGCACACTTCAGCCGTGATTTTCGCGTTCGGCGGCAACGTGCTGATCGCCACATCCTTCTATGTGGTGCAGCGTACGTCCCGTGCGCGTCTTGCGGGTGATCTTGCGCCTTGGTTCGTGATCTGGGGCTATAACTTCTTCATCCTCATCGCCGGTACGGGCTACCTTCTGGGCATTACCCAGTCCAAGGAATATGCCGAGCCGGAATGGTATGCGGATCTGCTGCTGACCATTGTCTGGGTCACCTACTTTCTGGTGTTCCTCGGCACGGTCCTGAAGCGCACGGAGCCGCATATCTATGTGGCGAACTGGTTCTATTTCGCCTTCATCATCACCATCGCGATGCTGCATATCGGGAATAATCTCTCGATCCCGGTGTCCATCTTCTCGCACAAATCCTACATTTTGTGGTCGGGTGTGCAGGATGCGATGTTCCAGTGGTGGTATGGCCATAATGCGGTGGGCTTCTTCCTGACCGCCGGCTTCCTCGCCTTGATGTATTATTACATCCCCAAGCGCGCGGACCGTCCGGTCTATTCCTACCGCCTGTCCATCGTGCACTTCTGGTCCCTGATCTTCATCTATATCTGGGCCGGCCCGCATCACCTGCACTATACGGCTCTGCCGGACTGGGCGCAGACCCTCGGCATGACCTTCTCGGTCATTCTGTGGATGCCCTCCTGGGGTGGCATGATTAACGGCCTGATGACCCTTTCCGGTGCGTGGGACAAGCTGCGGACAGACCCCGTCATCCGTATGATGGTTGTGGCCGTGGCCTTCTACGGCATGTCCACCTTTGAAGGTCCGATGATGGCTGTGAAGGCCGTGAACTCCCTGAGCCACTACACCGAGTGGACTGTTGGTCACGTGCATTCCGGCGCTCTGGGCTGGGTGGCCTACATCTCCTTCGGCGCCATCTACACCATGGTGCCCTGGCTGTATCACAAGAAGGACATGTACTCCCTGCGTGCCGTTTCCTGGCACTTCTGGGTCTCCACTCTGGGCATCGTGCTCTACATCTCTTCGATGTGGGTCGCCGGTATCCTGCAGGGCCTGATGTGGCGCGCCTACACCTCGCTCGGCTTCCTGGAGTATTCCTTCATCGAAACCGTGGAAGCGGTGCACCCGCTCTATGTGATCCGTGCTGTTGGCGGCATTCTCTTCCTCACAGGTGGTCTTATCATGGCGTGGAATGTGTGGATGACCATCCGAACCCCGCAGACCGAGGAAGAGCGTGAGCTCGCCCTCGCCGCGGCTGAATGACGAGGGGGCGAAAATGGCAACTCAAGGTTCGTCCTTCTGGTCCAAGCACGCCATCTTCGAGAAGCACTCGTATTGGCTGACCATCGGCATTCTCTTCGTGGTCTCCATTGGTGGCATCGTCGAGATTGCTCCGCTCTTCTATCTGAAGAACACCATCGAGAAGGTGGAGGGCATGCGGCCCTACACCCCTCTCGAGCTGGCCGGCCGAAACATCTATGTGCGTGAAGGTTGCTACAACTGTCACTCACAGATGATCCGCCCACTGCGTGACGAGGTGGAGCGTTATGGCCATTATTCTCTCGCCGCCGAGAGCATGTATGACCATCCGTTCCAGTGGGGCTCCAAGCGAACTGGCCCGGATCTCGCCCGCGTGGGTGGGAAATATTCCGACCAGTGGCATCTGGAGCATCTGAAGAACCCCCGTGCGGTGGTTCCGGCGTCCATCATGCCGGCTTATCCCTGGCTGGCGAAAACCCGCCTGAACACCAAGCATATCGCTGAAGACATGCGCGTTCTCTCGATCATGGGGGTGCCCTACACCGAAGAGATGATCGAGGCGGCGGAAGCGGATCTGAAGGCCCAGGCAACCACCGATGCCGACACCGAGGGGCTGGACAGCCGTTACCCCAAGGCCGTGGCTCGGGATTTCGCTGGCAATGGTGACAAGGTCACCGAAGCCGACGCGCTGATCGCCTATCTTCAGATGCTGGGCACGCTGGTGGACTTCAAGCTCTATGACAACCAGGCCAATGTGAGGTGAACATGGACGAGACTTACTCGTTTTTCTCCTCATTGGCCCAGACTTGGGGGCTTCTGCTCTTCGTCTTCGCCTTTGTGCTGGTGCTGGTCTATGTGTTCTGGCCTTCTCGCAAGCGTAAGAAGGACTTTGAAGACGCGGCCAATATTCCGCTGAAAGAGGACTGATCCCGTGAGCTCGACAGACAATAATTCCCACGGTCGCCTCGATGCCGTAACCGGCGTGCGGACCACTGGCCATGAATGGGATGGTATTGAGGAACTGAACAACCCGCTGCCGCGCTGGTGGCTGTGGGTATGGTATGCCTGTATCGTCTGGGCGATCGGCTACTGCATCATGTATCCGGCCTGGCCGCTTCTGACCACCAACACGCAAGGTGTTGCGGGCTGGAACTCGCGCAGCGCCGTGGCCATCGAATTGCAGGAGCTGCGCTCCCTGCGTGAGGCCTCCACCGCCCAGCTGGCGGAATCCTCTCTCCAGCAGATTGAGGATACGCCGGCTCTGCTCACGCTTGCGCGGGCTCAGGGGCGTGTGGCCTTTGCAGATAACTGCGCACCGTGCCATGGCGCCGGTGCCGGTGGTGCGCCGGGCTATCCCAACCTGAACGATGACTCCTGGCTCTGGGGCGGCACGCTCGACCAGATCTTCCAGACCATCAATTATGGTGCACGTTCCGGTCACGAACTGGCGCATGTCGGCAACATGCCGGCCTTCGGGCGTGATGGCATTCTCTCCCGTCAGGAAATTTCTGCGGTGGCGGATTATGTACTCACGCTCTCGGGCCGGAGCGAGCCCAACGCCCAGACTGAACAGGGCAAGGAGCTGTTCATCGCCAATTGTGCGTCCTGTCATGGCGATAATGGCAAGGGCAGCCAGGAACTGGGTGCGCCGAACCTCACCGATGATATCTGGCTCTTCGGCTCGGATAAGAAGGTGATTGAGTATGGCATCTACAATGGTCGCGGCAACACCATGCCAGCTTGGCATGATCGCCTCGATCCGGTGACCATCAAGGCGCTGACGGTCTATGTGCATTCTCTGGGTGGTGGCCAGTAAGGCCCCCGACCCAGCGCAAACAGAACTCCCGGAAACAGCGTTTCCGGGAGTTTTTTTATGTCTTCACCGGCAAATGAGGCGTGAAGCCGCGACCAAACGTCTGGGGTCCCCCTTAGGGGGCTTGCCGGACGTGACATTCTGGGGCCTGATGATTTAAACAGCTCCAAACTGGTTAAAGTTCGTAAAGGTGCCGAAGAAGGATTGCCGCAGTCATCCTGCCATCCGGGGCACAACATGCCGCAGACGCTTTTTCGGCCACCAGTTCCGGCGCCACATTCCTGTTCCAACCAGAACAGGATGCCGCTTTTCAATCACTGACGACAGCATGGCAGCCCATCTATGAAGTCCGCAGCAAATACAGCACATGCACCAGATCCAAATCTGGGTGAGCCTGAAGAAGACATCCCTCTGTATGAGGCGCGCAAGCAGATCTATCCGCAGAGCGTGCGCGGGCGCTTTCGCTCCATCAAATGGGCGATGCTGATCTTCGCGCTTGCTGTCTATTATCTGCTGCCCTTCGTGCGGTGGGATCGCGGACCGGATGCACCCAGCCAGGCTGTGCTGATCGACTTCCCCGCGCGGCGCTTCTATTTCTTCTTCATCGAGATCTGGCCGCAGGAATTTTATTATGTCGCTGGCCTGCTTATTCTGGCAGCGCTGATCCTGTTTCTCATGACGGCTGTCGCTGGCCGTGTGTGGTGCGGCTATATGTGCCCGCAGACCATCTGGACGGATCTGTTCATGTGGGTTGAGCGGCTGGTGCAGGGTGACCGGCGTGCACGCATGATGCTGGATGCTGCGCCCATGAGCGCCAACAAGTTCATCCGCAAGGCGCTGACGCATATTTTGTGGGTCTTCATTGGCGTGGTTACGGGTGCGGCCTTTGTGCTGTACTTCGCCGATGCGCCGACCATCCTGTGGGAGATGCTGACCCTACAGGCACCGTTCACGGCCTATGCCACGGTGGGTATTCTCACCTTCACCACCTATGCGCTGGCGGGCCTCATGCGCGAGCAGGTGTGCACCTATATGTGCCCCTGGCCGCGTATTCAGGCCTCGCTCACCGATGAATATGCGCTCAACGTCACCTATTGCTATGATCGGGGCGAGCCGCGCGCATCCATGAAAAAGGCCAAGGCAGCGCGTGCAGCCGGGCAGGCTGCGGGTGATTGCATTGATTGCGGACAGTGTGTGCATGTGTGTCCCACGGGCGTGGATATTCGCCAGGGCATGCAGTTGTCCTGCATCCAGTGCGGCCTGTGCATTGATGCCTGCAACACGGTGATGGAGAAGGTGGGGCGTCCCGGTAACCTCATCATGTATGATAGTGAGGCCAATCTGGAAGCACGCGTTGAGGGTAAGCCCTTCGTGCGGCGGATCATCCGGGCCCGAACCGTTCTCTATACGCTGCTCATCCTGTTTGTGGGCGGGCTCATGCTCTCCACGCTCATCAATCGTTCTTCCGAGGGCGTGGCGGCTATTCATGACCGTAACCCGTTGTTCGTGAAGCTTTCAGATGGCAGCGTGCGCAATGCCTATACGCTGCGCCTCACCAACAAGCAGCGGCAGGAGCGGGCCTTCGGTCTGGCCATTACTGGTGTGCCCGGTGCAACCCTTCAGGTTGTGGGTGAGAGTGGTGGTGTCGTAATGGTTGGTCCTGACCAGACTCAGGAAGTCCGCGTCCTTGTGACCACCCATGAGAAGTTGCCCCCGAAGGCATCCTTGCCTATCACCTTCCGTATCAGGGATGCGGCGACTGGCGTGGAAGCCAGCGTGCAGGATCACTTCATCGGCCCCTGAGGCCGGTGGAGGTGATGCAAGCTTGCATGTTCCTGCCCGCGGATCTGTTTCGCGGGCAGGGCACAGGGAGGTGCGTTTATGGCGAAGAGTTCCACAGATGTGCATTCCGGAAAGCAGATTTCCGGGCGCATGGTGCTCGCCGGCATTTTGTTCTTTTTCATGATTGTCGTGGCCGTGAACATCGTGATGGCGCATTACGCCATCTCCACCTTTGCCGGCGTGGAAACACCCAGCTCCTACAAGGCCGGTCTGGAATTCACTGCGGAACGGGAAGCCGCCGCCCGCCAGAACAATCGTCACTGGCAGGTGGAGGTCGATCTTGAAACACTGTCCAGCGGGCTGCGCGAAGTTACGGTGAATGCGAAAGATGCCGCAGGCAAGCCCCTTACCGGGCTGGTGGCGGAAGGCCGTCTGGCGCACCCCACCGATGCGCGCAAGGATGTGCGGCTGGATCTGGAGCCTCTGGGCAATGGACGCTACCGGGCGGATGTGACGGCAAACCCCGGCCAATGGGTTCTGGTGATTGATTTCACCAAGGGCGATGAGCGGATGTTCCGCTCGCGCAACCGAATCTATCTGCCGCAGGCAGATCAGGCGGCGGCTGGAGCGTCGCACTAATCCAGCCTGAAGGCCCACCGGCATGGTCCGGGCCTTGTCTTCTTCCGGCCGGGTGGCCTGATGAATGCCGGAATCAGGCCCCATAATAGGCCGGTTCAGGTGGCTGGCGCTGCCGGCATATGCTGGTTCAACCCCGGATGAGAGCATGGCGGAAGCGGTCGATTACTCCCTTTTCGTGACACAGGATGACGATGGCCTGTCGCGCATGAGTCTGGCCATTGACGGGATTGATTGCGCCGCCTGCATCTCGCAGATCGAGGATGGGGTGAAAGACCTGCCCGGCGTGGTGCGGGCGCGGCTGAACTACACCACCCATCGCCTCACGGTGGAATGGGGCGAGGGGGGCGCGGCCACCAATGTGGTGGAGCGGCTGGAACAACTGGGCTATCGCGCCCACCCCTTTGCCGGCCGGGCGGAGGACAGCGAGGCGCGCTATGCCAAATGGCTGTTGCGCTGCCTGGGTGTGGCGGGTTTTGCCGCCATGAACATCATGCTGCTGTCAGTTTCAGTCTGGTCCGGCAATGTCAGCGATATTACGCCGGAAACGCGGGATTTCTTTCACTGGCTCTCGGCGCTCATTGCGCTGCCGGCGGCAGCCTATGCGGGCCTGCCTTTCTATCAGAGCGCCTTTCGCGCCCTGCGCAATGGCAGCATGAACATGGATGTGCCCATTACGGTGGGCATCATGCTGGCCTTGGGCATGAGCGTAGTGGAAACCGCGTTGAGCCAGCCCGACGCCTATTTCGACAGCGCGGTGATGCTGCTCTTTTTCCTGCTGGCGGGTCGCTATTTCGATCACGAAGCGCGCCGACGCACCCGCGCGCTGGCCGGCAATATCGCCGCCTTGCGGGGCGAGATGGCTCACCGGCTGGATGCTGCGGGCACGCCGGTGCTGGTGCCGGTGCAGGCGCTTCAGCCCGGCGATACTCTTCTCGTCGCACCGGGAGAGCGTATCGGTGCAGATGGCGTGGTGGTTTCCGGCTCCTCCAGCGTGGATGAAAGCCTGGTAACGGGTGAAACCCTGCCGCGCGCCCTGAATGCGGGCGGGAGTGTTTATGCCGGTAGCCTGAATGGCGATGGCGCGCTGCATGTCCGCGTGACAGCCGGTGGCGAGAACACGCTGGTGGATGATGTGCAGCGCCTGCTGGATGGCGCACTGGCCGAGAAGGGCGCCTATGTGCGCCTGGCCGACAGGGTCTCGCGCTATTATTCGCCCATGGTGCACCTCACCGCGCTGCTTTCGGCCATTGGTTGGCTGCTGCTGGGGGCAGGGCTTCATCATGCGGTGCTGATCGCGGTGGCGGTGCTCATTATCACCTGTCCCTGTGCGTTGGCGCTGGCGGTGCCTACGGTGCAGGTCACCGCCATGGGGCGCATGTTTCGGGCCGGTCTTCTGGTGAATGCCGGCGATGTGCTGGAGCGCCTCGCTCCGGTCGATACGGTGGTGTTTGACAAGACCGGCACGCTCACCCTGCCGGAACCAACCCTGCGCCTGCCCGAAGGTGCGGACCCGGCGGATGTGGCGCTGGCCGCCCGTCTGGCCCTGTCCAGCCATCACCCGCTGGCGCGCGCCGTGGCGCAGAGTGCGCCCGGTGGTGTTGCGCTGGATGACGTGCGGGAAACCACAGGTGCGGGTGTCAGCGCCATGTGGAAGGGGGAGGAGCTGCGCCTTGGCAGTCTCGCTTTCTGTGAGGCGCGCGCGCCGGAAAACATGCCGGATACGGCATCTCTCATCGCCTTCCGCCGTGGTGCCTGCACGCTTGTGATGGGCGTGGAGCAGGCCTTGCGCCCGGATGCGCACGCTGTGGTGGAGGGGCTGAAGGCGCGCGGTCTGACGGTGTGGATGCTCTCCGGCGACAGACCGGAGGCCGTGGCCCCAGTGGCGGCGGAACTGGGCATTGTCCATGCGGTTGGCGGCCTGAAGCCCGCCGAGAAAATTGAGATGCTGGAGAGCTTGAAGGCCGAGGGCCATCGTGTGCTGATGGTGGGGGATGGGCTGAATGATGCCCCCGCTCTGGCCGCCGCCACGGCCTCGCTTTCACCGGCTACAGGGGCGGCTGTGACGCAGGCTCATGCCGATGCGGTGTTCCTTGGCCGTCATCTCGCCCCGGTTCTGGTGATGGTGGATGGTGCACGCAAGGGCGCGCATCTGATGCGCCAGAATCTGGCCCTTGCCATCCTGTACAATATTATCGCCGTGCCTCTGGCCGTGTTCGGCTTCGTCACCCCGCTGGTGGCGGCGCTGGCCATGTCAGGTTCATCCATCCTTGTCACGCTCAATGCCTTGCGCGCAGCGCGGCCCGGGCGCAAGGATAAGGCTCTTTCCGAAGTGACAGCCATGAAGGAGGTCGTCGCGTGAACGTCCTCGTCTATCTTATTCCTCTGGCCCTGTTTCTGGGCTTTGTCGGCTTGCTGGGCTTTTTGTGGAGCATGAAGAGCGGCCAGTTTGATGATCTGGACGGGGCGTCGGTGCGCGTTCTTTCCGATGATGATCTGCCGCAGAAATGAACAATCCGGTGCCGGCGGCTGAGCCACGGGCGGGTATGCTGGTCTGCATCTGCGACCCGCAATTCGACCCCCCCGCCAATGATAACGGGCCCAAGGCGGTTTCAACGCTGGCGCTGGCGGTGGGTTTCGCCTTTGCCGTGCTGGCGCAGACGGTGGCTTCCGCAGCCCTGCCGCTGGCCGGTGCGCAACTGGCTCCCAGCATGGATATGGCCACATGGCCCTTCGCTGCCATGCTTCTGGGAGCGGCGCTGGCTTCTTTTCCCGCCTCTTTCCTGCGTGATGCCTTTGGCCGGCGCACGGGCTTTGCGCTGGGGGCCTCTTTGGGCATTGCCGGCGGGGCGCTGCTGGTGGTGGCGCTGATTCAGCGCCAGTTTGGCTGGGCTTGTCTGGGGGCGCTGTGGCTGGGCATGGCGCAGGGCTTTTCCTTCTTTTATCGGCATGAGGCGGCTGCGGCGAGCGGGCGGCCCACGGCGGCCACAGCTGGCGTGCTGGGCGGTGGCGTGCTGGCCGCACTGGCCGGGCCGACACTTGCTGGCGTTGCGGAAGATCTTGTCTCACCCTTCTTTCTTGTCGGGGCTGCGGGGCTTGCTGCGCTGGCCCATGCCTGTTCTCTCGGCGTGGCGGTGACGCTGGCGTCTGATCCGCCGGCCATCTTCCGCCCGAAGGAAACCGCGCCGCTCAGCGCCATTGTGTGGCCCACCATTCTGGGGGCTCTGGCCTGGTTCGGCATGAATGCCGTGATGTCCGGCGCGCCGCTGGCGCTGGTGGGTTGCGGCATTGGAGAGGCGGCGGTGTTCGGCTTCATCGCCCTGCATGTGGCGGCCATGTATGCCCCGGCCGTGCCACTGGCCTTTCTGGGCGACAGGATCTCACCCATTCTGGTGGCGCTGGGCGGGCTGGGGCTGGTCGCCGCCGCCGTGCCCCTGCAATATGAAGGCACGCCGGAGACGATTACCGCAGCGCTCATTCTGGTGGGGGCGGGCTGGTCTGTCGCCACGGTTGGCGCTACGGGCTGGATCTATCGTGCTGGCGCGCCTAGCCGGCTGGCGCTGGCCTTGCATGATGGCACGCTGTTTTCCTTCGCCATTGTGGGGGCCGCACTGGGCGGCGTCCTGTTCTGATGCGCCTGCTCAGGCGGGGTTGAGACTGCTGAAGGCCCCCGCAATGGTTGGTTCTGCTGGAGATGTGCTGTGACCCCTGTTGCGCTCCCCATGCCCTTTTCTCTCGCCGGCCGCACGGCGCTGGTGACGGGCTCTGTTTCCGGGCTTGGTTTCGAGATTGCCCGAGGGCTGGCGCAGGCCGGGGCGCATGTGTTGGTGAATGGGCGCAATGAAGGCCGCGTGGCGCATGCGGTGGAGGTTTTGCGGGCAGAAGGCGGGGATGCCAGTTCCTGTATTCTGGATGTGTTCGATGTGGAAGCCGTTGAGGCGCATTTCGCCAGTGCGCCGCCCATCCATATCCTCGTGAACAATGCCGGCTCGCGTGATAGGCGGGCCTTGCTGGATATGGAGATGGCGGATTTCCGCAAGCTGGTGGATGAGGATCTGCTGGCTCCGGTTCACCTGACCCAACTGGTGGCGCGGGCCATGGTTGCGCGGGCGCGCGCGGGCGGCGACATGTATGGACGCATCGTCAATATCGCGTCCATTGCGGGGCTGATCTCACGGGCGGGAGACACCGCCTATACCACGGCGAAAGGTGCCATCACCGCCTTCACACGCGCGCTTGCGGCGGATCTGGGGGCCCATGGCATAACGGTGAACGCCATTGCGCCAGGCTATTTCCTGACCGAGCCGAACCTGCCCTGGGCGGATGATCGCGAGATTGGAGACTGGCTCTCCCGGCGCACGTCACTGGGCCGCTGGGGCCGGCCGGAGGAAGTGGCTGGCGCAGCGGTCTTTCTGGCTTCGCCAGCGGCCTCCTACATCACCGGGCATGTGCTGGCGGTGGATGGCGGTTATCTCGCGCATTTCTGAAACAGGCGGCTTCAGACGGAATGGATGAGGCCATTCCGTCTGCGGTTTTCAGCGAGACCAGAACCGGGCCTGCAACAGCACAAGAGCGGTGAGAATTTCCAGCCGGCCCAGCATCATCGCCAGGGTGAGAACCCAGATGGCGTGGTCTGGCAGGCCGGCATAATTGCTGGAAGGCCCCACCACCGGCCCCAGAGCCGGACCCACATTGGCCACGCTGGCAATGGCCGCGCTGGCGGCTGTCATCGGGTCCAGCCCCATCAGGTTGAGGATGAGCGCGACCACCACGAAGGTGAGCAGATAGAGAAAGACAAAATTGAGCACGGAGGTGACGACGCTGTCATCCACCGTGGCGCCGCCATAGCGCAGCGGAAACACGCCGCGCCGGAAACAGATGCGCTTGAGATGCTGCCGAATGGCCTTTGCGGTAATGGCGATACGCATGGCCTTGAGCCCACCGGAGGTGGAGCCGGTGCACCCGCCGAAGAACAACAGCACGAAGAAAATCGCGTCCGAGGCGGCTCCCCAGTTGGTATAATCCACCGCCATGAACCCGGTCGTGGAGATCACCGAGGAGACGGTGAACAGCGCTCCCCTGAAGGCTTTCTCACCATCGGCCACGCCCTGCATCACCTGCTGGGAGAAGGACAGGGCGGTAAAAAGGGCGACGATCAGGAAGAAAACCCGCACCTCGGGATTCAGGAAAAGCCGGCGGACATCGCCATTCAGCGCGCGTACATAAAGGGTGAAGGGCAGGGCCGCCAGAAGCATGAAGACGATGGCGACATATTCCACGCGCGGCTCGTCAAACACCATCATTGAATAATCGGAATTAGCGAAGCCGCCGCTGGAGACCGTCGACATGGCGAGGGTCACGGCATCGAATGTGCTCATTCCGGCCATGGCATAGCCGGTAATGCACAGCACGGTGAGCAGGGAATAGGCGACCAGAAGACCCTTGGCGATAGAGCCGGTGCGCGGCATGAGCTTTTCTGACTGGTCGGATGATTCTGTGCGGAACAGCTGCATGCCGCCAATGGCCAGCATGGGCAGAATGGCGATGGCAATGGCGATAATGCCGATGCCGCCGAACCAGTGCAGCATGACCCGCCACAGCAGAATGCCGCGCGGCTGGGCATCCAGCCCGGACATGACGCTCGCGCCGGTGGCCGTGATGCCGGACATGCTCTCGAACATGGCATCGGTGAAGGACAGATGCGCGCCCCCCCAGATGAAGGGCTGGGCGGCAAAAACAGTCAGCACCACCCACACGCTGCCGGTGAGCAGGAAGGCCTGTCGCAAATCGAATTTGCGGATTTCGGTGGAGCGCCCGGCCATCCACATCAACACGCCCACAAAGACGGTGATGGCGGCAGAGCCGATGAACGCCCAGTGCCCGCCGGACTGATAGGCATAATCCACGGCTGCGGGGATCAGCATGCTGCCGCCCAGAACGGAGAGCAGAATGCCAAGGATGGCCACGACCGGGCGAATATCGAGGATGGAGACGGCGCGGGTCTCGATCTCGGGCAGGTGCGCGGAATGCAGGTGCATGTGGGCGGCTTCAGTTCAGGATGCGGTGGGCATCAGGCAGATCCAGCGAGAAGGCGGGAACCTCCACGCTGAAACGCTCGCCGGTTTCGCAGATCATGTCATAGCTGCCGTGCATGATGCCTGTTGGCGTGGAGAGCGGCACGCCGCTGGTATATTCGAAGTGCCCGCCAGGGGGCAGCACGGGTTCTTCTCCCACAACACCGGGGCCATGCACTTGCTCGGTGCGGCCCAGCGCGTCGGTGATGATCCAGTGGCGGGTCTTCAGCTGCACGGTCTCGGAGCCAAGATTGGCCAGCTCGATTGTATAGGCCCAGAAATAGCGGCTGTGGTCCGGCTCGGAACGCTCGGCCATGTAGCGGGGCGTGACAGTCACCTGAATCTGCCGGGTGGTGGCGCGGTACATTTCGGGTGAATCTCCCTCAGGGCCAGTGCCGGCAGAAAGCGCCGGCCCGCCACGAACCATGATAAAGGCGGCCGAAGCACGCAAGGCCGCGGCACCATAGCATATTGCCCAAGCCGGGGGCACAGGGCCGTGGAACGGCCGGGCAGGGTGTGGAGAGCGCACGGTGAAGGGGCTGCAAACAGGCATTGCGGCTGGGTTCGGGCCGCAGCGCCTGCGCGTTTCAGTTCTGGCGGGCGGCGACGAAATAGGCGGCCTCGATCAGCGTTTCCGCCTGTGCGCCAAAGGGGGCGAGCGCCTGTTGCGCCTCTTCGACGAGGGTGGCCAGGCGGGCTCGTGCGCCATCCAGCCCCAAGGTGGATACCAGCGTGCCCTTGCCGGCCGCAGCATCCTTGCCCACCTTCTTGCCCATAGCCTCGGCGGAGCCTTCCACATCCAGAATGTCATCGGCAATCTGGAAGGCCGCGCCCAGTGCCCGGCCATAGCTGGCCAAGGCAGTGCGGGCGGGCGCATCTGCCTGCCCCAGAAGGCCGCCGGCCTCGACAGCGAAGGCCAGCAAGGCCCCTGTCTTCATGCTTTGAAGGGTGATGATTTCATCTGCGGAAAGGGCGAGTGGCGTTCCGGCTGCGCCATCCGGGCCGGAAAAGCGGCCTTCCGCCGCCAGATCCAGCATCTGCCCGCCCACCATGCCGCCCACACCGGAGGCCCGCGCCAGGCCGCGTGTGAGCGCAAGGCGTACCTTGGGATCAGGGTGGGTGGCGTCATCGCACATCAGATCGAAGGCGAGGGTCAGCAGGCCATCACCAGCCAGAATGGCTGTGGCTTCATCATAGGCGCGGTGCACTGTAGGCTGCCCGCGCCGCAGATCATCATTATCCATGGCGGGCAGATCATCATGCACCAGCGAGTAGCAGTGCACGCATTCCACTGCTGCCGCCGCTGTCAGTGCCTGTTGCCGGGGCAGGCCGAACAGGGCGGCGCTTTCCAGCACCAGAAAGGGCCGCAGCCGCTTGCCACCAGCCAGCGCACCATGGCGCATGGCCGCCATCAGCCGCTCCGGTCGCAGGATTTCACCGGGCAGGGGCACATCCTTCAGCGCAGCGACAAGGCGCGCCTCTGTTGCGGTGGCGGCAGCTTCCAGACGGGTGATGATGGAATGGGTCACGAACAGCCTCATCAGACAGAGAGACGCAAGGGACAGTCAGGGGACAGGCAAGCGAAAGACAGGTGTGTGGCGCATGAACCGTGATCCGGCTTCAGATCAGGCGTAGCCCAGCCTGTACCTACACATCTCTTGCCAGCTTGCCCATAGGGGCGGCCCATGGCGTTGCCAAAAGATGGTCACATGCAGATGGCAAAGGCGGGAGACTGTCATGCCTGGAGCATAAACCGGCATGACATTCGCAGAAGATGGGAATGGGCGCGCTTCGGCCCTCGCCACCGCCGGCAGAAATCTTTACCCTGCGCGGCCGGATGAAAAGGGAGGGCTGATATTGCGCCTGCTGCTCCAGATTGTCGCCATTCTCTATCTGGTGCCGATGGTGCTGGCCATTTTCTATAACTGGGTGAACCCGGTCTCCACCCTCATGCTGGCCCGCTGGGTGACAGCCCAGCCGGTGGAGCGGCAGTGGACCCCGATAGAAGACATCTCGCCGGCGCTGGTGCGCACGGTTATCGCCTCGGAAGATGCTGGATTCTGCCGGCATGGCGGTATCGACATCACTGAAATGGGGCGAATGCTCTCGCGGGCGCAGGGGCTGGATGATCTGCGCGGCACTTCCACCATCACCATGCAGGTGGTGAAGAACCTGTTCCTGTGGCAGAAGCCGGAAATTCTGCGCAAGCTGTTTGAAATGCCGCTGGCTGTCTGGCTCGATCTGGTGATGAGCAAGCGGCGCATTCTGGAAATCTATCTCAATATCGCTGAATGGGGGCCGGATGGGCAATTCGGCGTGGCGGCGGGTTCTCAGGCCGCCTTTGGTGTGCGGCCCTCGAAACTCTCCGCCCGCGAGGCAGCCTTGCTGGCGGTGATGCTGCCCAACCCGCAGCGCCGCCATGCCGGTGCGCCTTCTCCGGGTGTGCGCCGGCTGGCGGCCCGCCTTCAGGCGCGTGTGCCGAAAGAGGGGCCGCAGATCGCAGCCTGTATCTATTGAGCTGCGAAACCTGTCTTTGGGCGGCTTTTCATGCCCAACCCTTGATCCGGCCCGCTGCACGGTCCAGATGAAGGCAGATGATGAAGGATTTTTCTCCCATGCGTCTCCCCATGCGTGACCTGACTGGTAGCCGTTTTTATGTCTGATCCGATGACTTCGCCGCGCCCAGCCCCCGCCGCCCGTGGGCATATGAACCCGCTTCTCAAGATGGCGCTGGAGCTGGGCCCGCTGGGCGTGTTCTTCCTCACCAACAGCTATGCCGGCATTTTCACCGCCACGGCCGTCTTCATGGTGGCCACCCTTGTGGCGCTGGGGGTGATGTGGGTGCTGGCCCGCCGCATTGCCGTGATGCCGCTGGTCTCCGCCTTTCTGGTGGTGATTTTCGGTGGCCTGACCCTGTGGTTGCAGGATGACCATTTCATCAAGATCAAGTCCACCATCATTTATGCGCTGTTCGGCGTGGTGCTTCTGGGTGGGCTGGCGGTGCGCCGGCCGCTGCTGCCCTATGTGTTTGATGACATGGTGCGGCTGACGGATGAGGGCTGGCGTATTCTCACCCTGCGCTGGGGGCTGTTCTTCCTCGTCATGGCGGTGGTGAATGAACTGGTGTGGCGCAATTTTTCCACGGACACCTGGGTGACTTTCAAATCCTTCGGCTTCCTGCCGCTGACCGTGGTGTTCGTCATGGCGCAGGCCCCGCTGATGGTGCGTCATGAACTGAAGGATGACGCCGCAGAGGAGGGGGCCTCACGCCCCTGAGTTGACGTGCGTGGTGCGGGCCCCCATAAGCCTTATCTGAAGGGGTTCTGAATGCTGACAAAGAAGGGCAAATACGGCCTCAAGGCCACCGTGCATCTGGCCCGCCTGCCTGCGGGGGCCTCCACACAGGTGGCGGATATTGCCGAGACCAACCAGATTCCGAAAAAGTTTCTGGATGTGATTCTGGGTGAATTGCGCAATGCCGGTTTTCTGGTCAGCAAGAAGGGCAAGCTGGGCGGCTACCGGCTGGCCCGCCCGCCGGAAGAGATCATCGTTGGCGACATGATCCGCGCGCTGGATGGGCCGCTTGCGCCTTTCCCCTGCGCCAGCCGCAATGCCTATGAGCCCTGCGAGGATTGTGACGTGAGCCGGTGTGAAGTGCGCCTGCTGATGGTGCGGGTGCGTGATGCGATTGGCACGGTGCTCGACAAATACACTCTCGCCCAGATGCGCGATCTCTCGCAGGAAGAATTTGCCTCTTTCGTGGACTATATCTGAGCTTCACCCGCCGCCGGTGAGCAGAAGAAGCCCGCGTATGGAGAGCCTGGCGCCAAAAAAGCAGAGCAGCGCGATCAGTATCTGCCGGCTGTGCTGCACCAGCCAGTCCTTGCTACGATCGAGACGGGGCTGAATGGTTTTTCCGGCCAGAAGATACAGCACCACCGGGCCGGCAATGGTGAGGCTGCCAATCACGATGAACAGGCCGTAATCCTCAATACGCTGCGGGCTGGCCGTCTCTGCCAGTTTCGAGGCCATGGCGGCGGTCAGGATCAGGTTTTTCGGATAGATCGCTGCAAAAAAACACCCGGCCGCGCCGGCCTGGAGGGGTGTGAAATGATCTGCGGCGGAAAGCCATCGGGAGGTCTCTTGCTTGTCCTTGCGATGCCCCCAACTGCGCAGGGCCAGAGCGAACAAGAGCAGGCCGAAGGTGAGGGCCAGCGCGCCGTGGATGACGGGCCTGTGCCCCATGCCGCTCAAGCCGCCAATCATGAAGATGACGCCGCCAAGCGCGCCCAACCCGAACAGCCAGCCTGCCAGAAAGGCGATCCCGTTCTCTTTCGCGCGTGGAGAAAGCAGGATCATGACAAGGGCGATAATCACAAGCGGGCTGATCGCAACGCCCAGCCCATGGGTGAATACATCCAGCAGATTGGTCGTCATCATATCGGGCCTTCACTCTATGGGCTGGGGTGAAAATTCCCGGACGGTGGCGGCTCCGTGATATGCGCGCTCTGCTCCCGCCTCATTGCTGCGAGGCGAGGAAGGAGCGGAAGCGCGCCAGCGCGATGCCATAGAACACCATACCTACCGCAAAGGTTGCCAGAAAGCGCGGCCAGACAATATCCAGCCCTGCCCCACGATAGAGAATGGCCTGCGCGAAAGACACGAACTGGGTGGAGGGCGAAACCTGCATCGCCATCTGTAGCCATTGAGGCATGCTTTCCAGAGGGGTGAACCCGCCGGAGAGCATGTTCATGGGCAGCACGATGAGAAAGAAGAGCAGGCCGAACTGTGGCATGGAGCCGGCCAGCGTGCCCAGAAAGATGCCGAGCGAGGCTGTAAAGAACAGATAAAGCGCGGTGCCGGCCATGAACAACAGAATGGAGCCGGAAATCTGCATCTGCATGATGAGTTGCAGAATGACCAGAATCGCAAAAAGAGTGCAGGCCAGAATGAAGGCGCCGTTGGCGAAAATCTTCGCCAGCATGATCTGGGAGGGGCGCACCGGCAACACCAGCAGATGTTCCAGCGTGCCATGCTCGCGCTCGCGAATGAGCGCCGCGCCGGCCAGCAGGACGGACAGCATGGTGATGTTTGAAATGAGCCCCATCGTGCCCGTGAACCAGGAAGATTCCAGCCCCTGATTGAAGGCCGCGCGGATCTGGAGTTCCGCCGGCGTGGCGATTTTGCGGCCATTGCGGGCGACGAAGGTTTGAACCTCCTGCTGGAAAATGGCGGTCAGATTCGCCGCCCCGATGCCGGCCTGCATCAGTGCCGTGGCGTCAATGAGAAGCTGCACCTTGGGAGAGCGCCCCGCCAGCACATCGGATTGGAACTCCGGCGGGAAGTTCAGCACAAAGGTGTAGCGCGCCGCATCCATTTCCGTATCGGCCTGAGCGGGTGTCAGGGCGACAGGTGGCTGGAAGCGCGGCGGCAGCAAGGCATCCTGAAGGGCTTGGGAGAGGGGCGAATTATCCTCATCCACCACGCCGATGGTGGCGCGATTGAGGTCATGCACCATACCGTTGGCCTGGATATAAATGGCGGCCGTGAAGGCATAGATGACAAGGATCAGCAAGGCCCTGTCCCGCCACAGGCTGATGATTTCCTTCACCAGCAGGTGACGGATATTGCCGAGGCTGGCGGCCAGCCCGTGATGGACAGGAGTTGCCGCAGGAGGAACGGAAGAAGAGGTCATCTCACGTCTCCTGTTTGCGCAAGATGAGATGCGCGATGAGCAGCAATGCCGGCCAGAACAATGCCGTGGAGAGAATGAAGGGCACAAGTTCCGAGAAGGAAAGCCCCTTGGTGAAGGCCCCCACACTGATGCGCATGAAATAGGTGGTGGGAAAGAAGGTGCCTACTACCCAGCCCGCGCCGGTGAGGGTCGCCACCGGCTGCAACAGGCCTGAAAATTGCGTGGCCGGCATCATGGTGCCAATGGCGGTGCCGAACAATGCGGCCACCTGTGTGTTGGTGAGGGTGGAGGCTACCAGCCCGATGGCGGTGGAGGCCAGCACATAGGCGATGGCCCCCAGCGTCAACCCCAGCAGTGAGCCCTTCAGCGGCACGCCGAACAGGAACAGCGCCATCAGCACCATCACCACGAAATTGAACAGCGCCACCGCCACATAAGGCGCCTGCTTGCCCAGCAGAAATTCCAGCTTGGTAACCGGGGTGACATAGAGATTGGTGATGGAGCCAAGCTCCTTCTCCGTCACCACGCCGAGGGCTGTGAGAATGGCGGGAATGAAGACCAGAAGCAGGCCGATCACCGCCGGCACCATGGCCGCAACACTCTCGAAGGATTGGTTATAGCGGTAGCGTGTTTCCAGCGTGGCCAGGCTGGTCACATTCTGGCCGGCGGCCTGCGCCGCCTTTTCCAGAAATTGCAGATGAATCGCCTGCACATAGCCCTTGATGGTTTCGGCCCGGAAGGGCATGGCCCCATCCAGAGTCACCAGCACTTCCGTGGGTCGGCCGGAGCGCAGATCAGCCCCGAAATCCGGCGGAAGCTCAATGGAAAAGGCGATGTCGTTGGATTGCAGCCGGCGTTCCAGTTCCTGCGGGCTGGTGGCGGGCGGGCGCACGACGAAATAGGAGGAATGGGCAAATTCGTCGATATAGGCACGGCTTTCCGGTGTCTGGTCGCGGTCCAGCACAGTGAAGCGCACCTTGTCTACATCCAGCGTGATGCCATAGCCGAAAATAATCATCAGCAGCGCTGTGCCCAGCAGGGCGAAGGCGAGACGCACCGGGTCGCGTTGCAGTTCCAGCGTCTCACGCCAGGCATAGGCACCCAGCCGGGTGAGGGAGAAGGCGGTATGCCGGCGCGCGCCATGGGCGGCGGGTGCCGGCGGCTTGGCGTGGGTTTCAGCCGCTCGCCCGCCCATCTCCATATAGGAGATGAAGGCCGCCTCCAGCGAGGGCGCGTTCTGGGCCTGCTTCAGCTCATCCGGCGTGCCGGTCGCAATGACCTTGCCAGCATGCATGAAGGAGATGCGATCACATCGCTCGGCCTCGGCCATGAAATGGGTGGAGACGAAGATGGTGACCTGCTCCTCGCGCGAGAGACGCTGGAGATGATCCCAGAAATTGTCGCGTGCCACCGGGTCCACGCCGGAGGTGGGCTCATCCAGAATGAGCACTTCCGGCCGGTGCAGAATGGCGACCGCCAGAGACAGGCGCTGGCGCACGCCCAAGGGCAGCCCTTCAGAGCGGGCGTCCATATGGGCGGACAGGTCAAAATCACGCTGAAGCTCGTCAATGCGGGCTTTCGCGTCGGCCTCTTGCAGATTGAAGAGTTGGGCGTGCAGTTCCAGATTTTGCCGCACGGTAAGCTCGCCATAAAGCGAGAAGGCCTGGGACATGTAGCCCACGCGCCGGCGCGTCTCGATATCCTTCGGGTTCACCGGCACGCCGAACAGCCGGGCCTCGCCCTCGCTCGCTGGCAGAAGGCCGGTGAGCATCTTCATGGTGGTGGATTTGCCGCAGCCATTGGAGCCGAGAAAGCCGAAAATCTCGCCACGGCGAATATCGAAGCTCACATGATCTACCGCCACGAAACTGCCGAACCGCCGGGTGAGCCCGCGGGAGGCGATGGCGATGGGGGCATCGGCCGGAATGGGGGCGCTTTCGATATCGGCGCAGGTTTCGCCGCGCCGGTCTTCAGGCAGCAGGGCAATGAAGGCGCGTTCCAGATTGGCTTCGCCCGTTTTCTGAAGCAACTGGGCGGGGGTGCCATCAGCCAGAAGCGCCCCGTCATCCATCATCACCACCCGGTCGAAGCGGGTCGCCTCATCCATATCCGATGTGGCGACAAGCAGGGTGAGGCCCGGCCGTTCGGCACGGATGGCGTCAATGAATTCCCAGAACTGGCGGCGCGAGAGCGGGTCCACCCCGGTGGTAGGCTCATCCAGCACCAGCAGGTCGGGGTCATGCACCAGCGCGCAGCACAGGCCCAGTTTCTGCTTCATGCCACCGGAGAGCTTGCGCATCAGCCGGTCAGTGAAGGGGGTGAGGCCGGTGGCCTCCAGCAGCGGGGCGACGCGCGCGCCGCCAGCATCGGCATTTTCACCGAACAGACGGGCGAAAAAGGCGATATTCTCGGCCACGGTGAGGTTGGGGTAAAGATTGCGCCCCAGCCCCTGCGGCATGAAGGCGATGCGCGGCTGTACACTCTCTCGCGAATGCCGTTTGGCCATATCGGCCCCCAGCACCTCGACTGTGCCGCCCTGAATGCGCTTGGCCCCGCAGATCAACCCCAGCAGGGTGGATTTACCGACCCCATCCGGCCCGACCAGCGCTACGGAAGCCCCGCGCGCGATAGTCAGATCCACCTTCTTCACCGCCTGCTCCGCGCCATAACGGTGATGGATGCCGGAAAGGCGCAGCGCAGGCTCCGCCATCGGGCCGGAAGGGCCTGTCACTGCACGACCTCACGATCCTGCTTCACATCCCCGCCGGCGGGGCCCGGCTCGCCCGGCTTATTGCCAGCCTTGGCCTGTTCCACCAGATCGGACTGGAGCCAGGAGGGCCACTGTACATTCGGGTTCAGGCGCACATAGCCTACGCCGGTGACGCCGGTTTTCACATGCTCCAGATAGTGATCCACCAGAATCTGGGGCACGCGCAGTTTCACGCGGAACATCATGCGGTCGCGCTCGTTCTGGGTTTCTACCTGCTTGGGGGTGAACTGGGCGCGGGCGGAAACAAATGAAACATTGGCCGGCACAGCGCGGTTGGGCAGGGGCTCCAGAACCAGGCGGGCCTCGCTGCCCAGCGCCAGAAGGCCGGCATCGGCCGCAGGCAGGAAGATGGTCATGTAGACATTGGAAAGATCCAGCAGGGTCAGCACCTTGCCGCCGGCGCCCAGTACCTCACCCGGTTCCGCAAGGCGATAGATCACGCGTCCGGTAACGGTGGCGACCAGCGTGCCGTCATCTACCATGCGTTTTAGGCGATCAACTTCGGCATCGGCCGCGCGGATGGCGGCTTCCGCAGCGGCTTTGCTGCTCTCGCCCGCGGCCAGAGCGGCCATGGCGGTGATGCGGGTGGTGCGATACTGATCCACCTTCTGCTGGGTGGCGAAGCCCTTGGCGACCAGCGTTTCCTGGCGCTCCAGCTCCTTGGTGGCCAACTCCAGCTCACCCTTGCGCTGCTCGATCACATGGCTGGCTTCATCACGGGCCTTGCGGGCCTGTGCAGCCTGGGCCTCAGCGGCGCGCAGGGCGGCTTCTGTTTCGGCCACATCCATATGGCCGACAATCTGCCCCTTCTTGACGAAATCGCCTTCCTCGGCCAGCACATCCAGCACGCGGCCGGGGGCCTTGGTGGCCACATCCACCTCTGTCGCCTCAATGCGCCCATTGCCGGAAGCAATGCCCGGCGGCAGTTCATGCGCATACATGCTGTAGTAAAGATATACGCCAGCTACACACAGAAGGATGAAAGTGGCGAGCAGAACAAGAGAGATGCGCTTCATCGGCGGGGCAGCCTCCGCAGGATAATTTGACCACAGGCATGGGCCTCTTCTGTGGTGCTTGTCAATGTGGCGGGGAGGCGCGCATTTTTTGCAATGCTCTGCGCAGATCAAATTCGGCCGGCAGCCTCTGGCGCGCGGTGTATCTGCGGGCAAGGGCATGAAGGGGCAAAAAACAAAGGGCGCCCGGAATGGAGCGCCCCTGTGTTTCTCAGTAAAGCCCGCTTACGGGCGGAGCATAGGCCGTGGCAGGTGCCGGCCGTGGCTCGGATGATGCCGTGGTGACTCTCTGCTGGCCTTGCGCTGCGGCGGTGGCAGGCGCTGGCGCATAAAGCGGAGGCGGGGCCGCGGCGGGGCGGGTCGCAGGGCGCATGGCCGGTTGCGGGGCCGGAGCCGGGCGCGGGGAGGCGATGCGGGCCGTGGAAATGCTGCCCGTGGTTTCAGGCGAGGCTGCGGGGCGGGCATTGGCCACATGGCGGGCCGCCGGCTTTCCGGTCTTGTCCAGCGCCACCATCTGGGTGATGGTGCCGAAGCGGTAGCCCTTCGCGATCAGATCATCCAGCACCTGCGGCATGGCATCCACCGTGGTGGCGTGAATATCATGCATCAGCACAATGGCGCCGGGCTTGGCCTGCGAGATGATATTCTCGTAAACCACCTTCGAGTCCCGATATTTCCAGTCGAGCGGGTCGATGCTCCAATACAGGAAGCTCATGTCGAACTTCTGGTGGATGTGGTTTTGCAGGGTGCCGCGCATGGCCCCATAGGGCGGACGCAGATAGACCGGGCGCTGGCCGGTGGCGTCGAAGATGGCCTGCGAGGCATCCGTAATCTGCTTGTCGGAGGCTGCGGTGCTGATGCGGGTGAGCTGTGGGTGGCTCCAGCTGTGATTGCCGATTTCGTGCCCTTCTTCCACCATGCGGCGCAGAATTTCGGGGTGCTTGGCGGCGCGGGTGCCGAGCACGAAGAAGGTGGCCTTCACGCCGCGCTCCTTCAGCATGTCCAGCAGGCGGGGGGTGGTCTCCGGGTTGGGGCCATCATCGAAGGTGAGGGCGATATAGGGCTGGTCCACATTGAAGGAGCGATAGGCAACCTGTCGCTTGCCAGCTACGCTTTCCACCGTGGCGGTGCGCACGGTTTCTGCGGCGGCGCGCACGGCTTCGCGCTCCTCCATGTAAGATACCAGCGCGGTTTTTGTCGCCTTGCGCGCGGCGATGGAGGAGGGCGTTTCAGGCAGCGCCTTCAACTCCTCCTGCCGGAAGGTGTCATGGGCCTTGTGCACCACATCCGGAGCGGAAAGGGCGGCCTTCACCAGTTCAGCCTGGGTGGGCGTCTTCTCCGTCAGGCCGGGGGCGAAGGCAAAAGCGACGCCGGCGGCACCAAGAGCCAGACACCCGGAAAGAAGCACGAGGGGTTTCACGGCGATCACTTTCGTTACAAGATCAAGACCAGTGCGCCCAGTTTTCCTCAATTTCGTGGATAAATCGTGAAGCGCGACGCAGCGGAAGATTCAACCTGTACGTGTAGTTGGTGCTTTCTGCATGTGCCAGCCCTTTCCGCCCATACTGAGGCCGGAAAGGGGGCATTTCCGGCCTCACACCAGCTTCAGGTGGCTCTCCGGGCTGTTTTGCGGGGCTTTCCCGCTTTCCTGCGCCTGAGCGGCGGTTTCAAACAGATCCAGCATCTCCTTCAGCCGGTTCTGTTCCTCCTGCGTGGGGGGCGCACCGAGATTGCGCACTTGCTCCAGCACCTGTGCGGTGGTGCGGATATCCTGCGGGGCCGCGCGTGAGAGCAGCAGGGGCAGGGCGGCCATGGTGGCCTCCGGCTCCAGCAGCATCAGCCCGGCCTGACGACGTACAATTCGCCGAAACTGTTCCGCCGGCAGTGTGCGCAGGCCGGGACGCAGTTCGATGGCCAGATTATACTGACGCTCATTCAATCCGGGGTGGTCCTTGCCCACATAGCCCAAGGCGCGCAGGCCGGCTTCCAGCAAGCCACCTTCATTCACCTCGCCGCGCAGGGTCTCCAGCTCCGTGTTCAGCATGGCGCGATATTCCGGCGCCACCCCCAGATGCGGGCGCACATCCATGCCGGGCCGGGCGTCCAGCCCCGCCAGAGCGGAGATCAGTGGTGAGCCATAGAACATCTCGAACCAGCGCTCACAGGCGGCATCGCGCAGATCGCGCCAGTTATCGAGCGCGGTGATGATGAGCTCTGAAGCGTCATTCTGCATCTTGAGGAAGAGATTGTCCGACGGAGCAGGCTGGCGATGGGCCTGCACCTGTTCCGCCGCCCGCGCCACAGCCGGGGCCATGAGATTGCGGCCGGACCACAACTCATAGGAAATGCGCAGCGGGTGCAGCTTCTGCAACATTTCGGCAGATTGGCTGGTCGCCATCAGGCGGACCCAGGGTTGCATGAAATTGCGATAGAGGCTGAGATTGATCTCCGACAGACGGGCGACGGCGGCAAAGCGCCGGTCACTTTTCGGGTCGGGCTGCACCACCTGGCGCACATCTTCCAGCCGACGTCGCTCAATGGTCATCAGATATGCATCGTCTTCCGGCGCGTGTGGACCGGCATCCTGTTCCGCGATCACGGCCTGATAGACGCCCGCCGGCATGAGATTGATCAATTCGATATTGCTGGCGAATTTGCGATGTTCCTTGCGTCCGACAGCGCCGGAAACGAAGATGCCGAGATGGCCAATACTGTCATGCATGGCATAGACGATGGTCTGGTTATGGCCCAGCAATTCTTCGTCGCTCTGGTAGAGATCCGTGATCCACCCCAGCGCCTGCGGAGGCGGGGTGATATTGTCGCCCCTGGAGCAGAACACCACAATGGGGGAGCGGATGTTGCGCAGATCCAGCCTGACCCCATCCGAGGTGACAATTTCGCCGGAAGATAGCCGGTTGCCGACAAAGAGATTGTCGACAATATATTGCATTTCCTGTGCATTCAGGAAGACATGGCCGCCCCAGTATTTTTCGAACCCGAGATAGCGCGGGGCTTCAGTGTCAATATTGGCGTAAAGATTGTAGTTTTTCTTCCAGAGCGTATTGGCCGGGTCCAGATTTTCAAAATTCTGCACCAGGGATGCGCCATCAAACAGGCCGTGGCCCAGATCGCCCGCCAGTGCGGTCATCCAGCTTCCGCCCAGCACGCCGCCGGAATAGCGCATCGGGTTCTTGCCTGGCCAGCCGGCCCAGTAGGAGAGCGGAGAGCCGGCCACGATGATGGGGCCGAACAGTTCCGGGCGCATCGCCGCTGTCATCAAGATCTGCCAGCCGGCCTGACAATTGCCGATCACGGCCGGTTTGCCGGCATCTGGATGCAGGGCGATCACCTTTTCCAGAAAGGCGGCCTCGGCGTGCATCACGTCTTCAATGGTCTGGCCGGGCTGGGGGTAGGGCGTGAAGCCGATGAAATAGCACGGATGGCCTGCCTTGAGCGCCGCGCCAATCTCGCTATCGGGCTTGAACCCGCCAATGCCGGGGCCATGGCCGGCACGCGGGTCCACAATCACGAAGGGGCGTTTGGCCGGGTCGGTTGGTGTGTCTTCCGGGGCGGGGATGCGCACCAGCCCGTAATTGACTGGCCGGGGCAGGTTGCGCCCATCCATCACCAACTCGGCCGGAAAGTTCAGCACATTGGGCACAGTTTCGGCCATATGGGCCTGATACTGGTCTCCCCGCTGGCGACGCACATCGGCATAGAGAATGGCGCGTTGCCAAGCATCCACCGCATATTCCACCGCCGCCAGGGCGATATTGCTGGGGGGCGTGGCGGAACCTTCATGGGCCTGTGCTGTTGTTCCGGTCATCCGTGGCGTTCCCTTTCATATGGGCGGATCTGCCGCTTGTTCCGGTCGGATTTTATCAGACTTTACGTCATTTTCGCGTTCAGATTGCAGGCGTGCGGCATTTCTCGCGCAAGCGTGAAGAGCCAGCCTGACAGGGTGTGAGACGCGAGGGGAAACGGTGAGGAAATTTCCCTTGCCATACTCCCGGCCAGTATATAGCACTGAGTGAATATACTCTCCCCCAGTATGTGAGCCGACTGGTCCGATGCCCCATAGCCCCGAGGAAAAGAAACGGGTCATCACCCGCCTTTCGCGCATTCGCGGGCAGGCGGCCGCGCTGGAACGCGCGGTGGAGGCCGGTACGGAATGCGGGGCCTTGCTACAACAGCTTGCGGCCCTGCGCGGGGCCACCAACGGGCTGATGGCGGAGGTGCTGGAAAGTCACCTGCGTGAAACCTTCGCGCAAACCGGCTGCCCTGCGCGCAAAGCGGAGCCGGCCGAAGAGCATATCTCTCCGCCCGATGTGCACGGAGAGATCGACCAGATCATGCGCATCATCCGCACCTATCTGAAATAGCGTTCCCGAAAGAAGGACACCGGCCATGAAGTCTCGCGCCGCAGTCGCCTGGGAGGCCAACAAGCCCCTCACCATCGAAACCGTGGAAATCGGCGGCCCCAAGGCCGGCGAAGTGCTGGTGGAAGTCATGGCCACCGGCGTGTGCCACACCGACGCCTACACCCTTTCGGGGCTGGATTCGGAAGGCAAGTTCCCCGCCATTCTTGGCCATGAGGGCGCAGGCATTGTGCGCGAGGTGGGCGCTGGCGTCACCACGCTGAAGCCGGGCGATCATGTGATTCCGCTCTACACGCCGGAGTGCCGCCAGTGCAAAACCTGCCTGTCGCAGCGCTCGAACCTGTGCACCTCCATCCGCTCCACCCAGGGCCAGGGCCTGATGCCGGATGGCACCTCGCGCTTCTCCTGCGATGGTGGTGAAGTGTTCCACTATATGGGCTGCTCCACCTTCTCCAACTTCACCGTTCTGCCGGAGATCGCGCTGGCGAAGGTGCGTGAGGACGCCCCCTTCGACAAGATCTGCTATATCGGCTGCGGTGTCACCACGGGCGTGGGTGCGGTTATCTACACCGCCAAGGTGTGGCCGGGCGCGAATGTGGTGGTGTTTGGCCTCGGCGGCATCGGCCTCAATGTCATTCAGGCCGCCCGTATGGTGGGTGCGGACAAGATCATCGGCGTGGACATCAACCCGGCCAAGGTCGAAATCGCGAAGAAGTTCGGCATGACCGATTTCATCAACCCGCGCGAGGTGGGGGCAGACAAGGTTGTGGCCGCCATTCTTGACGCCACCGATGGCGGGGCGGATTTCTCCTTCGATTGCACCGGCAATGTGGATGTGATGCGTCAGGCGCTGGAATGCTGCCATCGCGGCTGGGGCACCTCGGTGGTCATCGGCGTTGCGCCGGCCGGTGCGGAGATTGCAACCCGGCCGTTCCAGCTCGTCACCGGGCGGGTGTGGAAGGGCTCGGCCTTCGGCGGCGCGCGCGGCCGTACCGATGTGCCGAAGATCGTGGACTGGTACATGGAGGGCAAGATCAATATTGATGATCTCATCACCCACACCATGCCGCTGGAAGAGATCAACACCGCCTTCGACCTGATGCACGAAGGCAAATCCATTCGCTCTGTCGTGATGTTCTGAGGCCGAGATGAATAACGCTTCCACGCAACTGGAAACCATCTCCACCTCGCTGGCGCATGGCGGCATTCAGGGGGTCTATCGTCATCTTTCGCGGGAGACGAAAACCCCCATGACCTTCGCCGTCTATGTGCCCCCGCATGAAACGGGGGCTCAACTGCCGGTGCTGTGGTATCTTTCCGGCCTCACCTGTAGCCATGCCAACTGCATGGACAAGGGTGAATATCGCCGGCTGGCGTCCGAGCTGGGCCTCATTATCGTGCTGCCGGATACCTCTCCGCGCGGCGATGGCGTACCGGATGAGAAGGATAACTGGCAGTTCGGCTCCGGTGCGGGCTTTTATCTGGACGCCACGCAAACGCCCTTTGCCGAAAACTACCGCATGTACAGCTATGTTACACAGGAACTGCCGGAGATCATCGCCGCGCATTTCCCGGCGGATATGGAGCGGCAGGGCATTTTCGGCCATTCCATGGGTGGGCATGGCGCGCTCACCATTGCGCTGAAGAACCCGGATCGCTTTTGCTCGGTTTCGGCCTTCGCGCCGATCGTGAAGCCCTCTGTGGCGGATTGGTCGCGCCCGGCTTTCGAGAAATATCTCGGGGCTGATGAGGCGGCATGGCGTGATTATGATGCCTGCCTGCTGATTGAGGATGGTGCGCATGTGCCGGCCATATTGGTGGATCAGGGCAATGCGGACTCCTTCCTCAAGACCGGCCTGATGCCCCAGCATCTGGTGGAGGCCTGTGCGGGAACAGGGATCGAGTTGGAGTTGCGCATGCGCCCCGGCTATGACCATTCCTACAATTTCATCTCCACCTTCATGGAGGATCACCTGCTCTGGCACGCGGCTCGTCTGGGGGCGTAACGGGTGGTGACATGAACAGGAGAGCCGGGCCTTGTGCCCGGCTTTTTTTATGGATTTTACAGGCTTTCCAGCAGGCTGCGCGTGGTCAGGAACGCAGACTGTCTTTTCTTCCTGTCCGGTCCATTGCATAAAGAATGAGACTCCGCGCCAAAACAAGGCACCCCGCAGGCTGTTGGCTGAAGGCCAGAAGCATGTGGGACATGAGCGGGGCAAGGGAACGCCAAGATGAAAACGTATATTTTTGCCGGAGGTGATGGCTGTTGCATCACCTGGCATCGTAATGGGGCGCAAAAGGGCTGGCTCTGGATGAATGCGGGCTTCGCAGGCCCCTCACCAGATGTGCCGGCCGGTTTTCGGGCCTGTTCTGCTTCATGGCCGCGCGCGGTGGTGCCGGCTGTCGGGCTGGCATGTGCAGCATAGATATGTGCCTTCCGCACCCGGTTCGTCTCGGGTGATGAGCCTGTCTTTGTCATGAGATCTGCGGCCTAAATTATAGGCATTCTGAATTTGTGACTTGAAAACAGGCGTCTTGCAGGCGCAGATGTTGCAGAAAGGTGTTTCTGCAACGGTTCCCGATCGGAATAGCCGGCCATGTACCAGATCTCCGATAGCCATTACCGTGCGGCCTTTGAACATGCGAGCGATGCGATCTTCCTGCATGATCCGCGGGATGGACATATTCTGGAAGCCAATCGCACCTCTCAGGCGCTCACGGGTTACAGCCGGGCCGAGCTGCTGGGCATGACGGTGGTGGGTATCAGCCCGGATGACGCCCGCTTTGATGTGGGGCAGGTGGTGGCCTGCGTGCACCGCGCCGCACAGGAGGGTGCCTACACGTTTGAATGGATCATTCGCCCCCGCAAGGGTGAGGATTTTCCCGTGGAAGTGACGCTGCGGCTGATCCGGGTAGAGGGGCAGCAGCTTGTTCTTGCGTTGTTTCGCGATGTGCGGGAGCGCAAGCGTTATGAGCAGCGGCTGATCTCTCGCGAAGCCCGCTTTCGTCGGCTGATCGAACATTCTTCTGATGGCATCGCCATTCTGCGGCAGGATGGGCAGGTGCGTTATGTTTCGCCCTCAATCGCCACTGTGCTGGGGTATGATGAGCGCCGGGCCACGGGCCGCAATGCGCTGAGCTATATTCACCCGGCTGATATGGCCCGTTTGCGATTGGCGCTGGACCATGCCCGTGCAGATGGGCCGGGCGGGGTGCGCAATGCCGCTTACCGCATTCTGCATCGTGATGGGTCGTGGCGGCATCATGAGGCCACTGTGAAGGATCTGACGGATGCGCCGGACATTGGCGGCATCCTCGTGAATTTCAGGGATGTGACGGCGCGCCTTGAAGCCGAGCGCATGGCTCGTGAACGCGAACGGGATCTGGAGCATGTGGCGCGTTGTCGTTCGATGGGGGAGCTGGCCTCCGCATTGGCGCATGAGCTGAACCAGCCTTTTGCGGCCATCAGCAATTATCTGGGGGGCTGCATTCATCGGCTGGAAGGTGGCTGTTTCGATCAGGCCGCCATGCTGGAGGTGTTGCGGGAGGCCGCTCAGCAAGCCGAGCGTGCGGGCAAGGTCATGGGGTCTATTGTCAATTTCACCCGCCGGAATGTGCCGGAGCGTCAGTTGGCGGACGTGAACACGATTGTCCGCGACGTGGCCCCTTTCATCGACCTGAAAGCGGAGCGGGCTGATGTGGAAATGGAGTATGCGCTCTCATCTGCCCCGCTTGAGGTGGTGGTGGATCAGATTCTTATAGAACAAGTGCTTCTGAATATTGGTTTCAACGGGATTGAAGCCATGGCGGAAACGGCGCATCCCCTTCGGCGCTTGCGCATTTCCACGGACAGATTGCCTCTCGCGGTGCGCATTTCCATTGCGGATCGTGGGCATGGCTTGCCGCGTATGAATCCGGATCAGATTTTCAACGCTTTTTACACCACCAAGAAAACGGGGCTGGGCATTGGGCTCAGCCTGTGCCGTTCCATTGTCGATTCCCATGGCGGGCATATGTGGGCCACCTCGGGGGATCGCGGTACGGTATTTCATGTTGCTCTGCCAATCGCGGAGCTGGAGGGTGCGGAGAGAATGGGAGGCCACGCATGAGCGCGCTTCATGTTCAAAAGCCGCGCGGGGCGGCGCGGGAATCTGTCGTCTATATCGTGGATGATGATGATGCTGTGCGCAGCTCCTTGCGATTTCTTCTCGAATCCGTGGGTTGTCACCTGAAGCTCTGCGCCAGTGCTGCGGAATTTCTGGAAATGTATGATCGCACTTGTCCTGGATGTCTGGTTCTGGATGTGCGAATGCCGATGATGGGCGGGTTTGACCTGCAAAAATACCTTGCCGAGCAGGGCGTGCCCTTGCCCATTGTGTTCATGACAGGGCATGGGGATGTGCCGATGTCTGTGCGGGCGCTGAAAAACGGGGCATTTGATTTCATCCAGAAGCCCTTCAATTATCAGGTCATGCTGGATACGATTCAGGCCGCTCTGGCGGAAGGTGTCCGGGTTTTTGCTGCGGCGCAAGAGAGTTCCCGGCGTGCTGAACGCCTCTTGTCGCTCTCTCCGCGAGAGCGGGATGTGCTTGATCTTTTGATAGAAGGGCGTCAAACAAAGCAGATTGCACATGATTTGGGCATCAGCTCCAAGACAGTTGAGGTGCACCGCAGCAATATTCGCCAGAAGCTGGGGGCGGATAGTCTGGCCAAAATTGTGCAGCTTGTCTTTGGGGTGCAGCTCTCAGGGCCAAACAGAACCTGAGACGACCTAGGGAAAACCCCTAGAGATATGCGATTCCCCCCAATTGAGGGCGAGGCTAAGCTTTTCTTATCGTAATTCCAGAAAGCCCGGAGACAGGACGGGCGAGGCGAATAGGCCAGATCATGGCCAGCCGGATTTCTGGGGGTACGATGTCTTACACAGCGCGTTATCTTCTCGGGGCCAGCATTGCGGCTGTCCTTGCGTGTGGGGTGCCCGATGTGGCGCAGGCCACGGAAAGCGGTGGTGGAAATTACCCCAATGGCGCGGAAGGGTTCATGGCCGGCGCATTGCCACCGCCCGGCTTTTACCTGATGAGCTATAACCAGTATTACACAGCCAATAATTTCCAGAACAGCTTCCCGGCATTTAATGATTTTAACGCGACTGTCGCGGCAACTGTTTTTCGTGGCGTTTATGTGAGTAATGTGCAGATCCTTGGTGGCACCTGGGCCATGCATGCTTTTCTGCCCATCGCCAGTGTGGATGTCACCATGGGTGGAATGACGAACAACTCCACCGGCATTGGCGATATCATTATTGATCCTTTCATTCTGGGGTGGCACTTCGGGGATTGGCACATTGTGACGGGCTTCGACATCACTTTGCCAACCGGGCGATATGATGCAAACTCTCTGGCCAATCCCGGACGGAATTACTGGACATTCACGCCTGTATTCGCCTTCACCTGGCTGAATAAGGATGGATACGAAGTCTCCGCCAAGATTATGTATGACATCAATACAAAAAACATGGCGACGGACTATCTATCCGGCCAGGAGTTGCATGCGGATTTCACGCTTGCAAAGCATTTTGGTCCGCTGGCCGTGGGTCTTGGTGGTTATGCGTATCGTCAGGTCACGCCAGACCGTGGAACAGGCGCGGTGTTGGGCGGGTTTGAAGGGCAGGCTTTCGCGCTTGGGCCGCAAATCTCCTACACCTCCGGCAATCTGACAGCCATCGCGAAGTATCAAAAAGAATTCGCGGTTGAGAACCGGCCGGAAGGCGAGAAAGTCTGGCTGAAAATTATCGCCGCATTTTGAAATTTCTGAACAATCTGGAGCGAAGACCATGGCTGCTGCGTCCGTGATTGAGGTTTTCTCTTATTCTGGCGGTATTGTAGGACCGTCCGTTCCCATGCTTGGGCCGGTGGCGGATGGCGGCACCATTCGCACAGGCACCCCGCCGGGCTGCTGGGGGCCGATGATTACTCCCAAATTCGAGGGTGGCCATGAAGTGACCCAGCCTGTGGCTGTGGAGGGGGCGGAAGTCGGGGATGCGGTGGCCATCAAGATCAACCGCATGCGGGTGACCTCCCTGGCGACCTCATCTGGCGTGATGGAATTTGTGGAGGGGCGTTATCGCGGCGATCCCTTCGTGGCCAAGCTGTGCCCGGTCTGCGGCACCATGAGCCCGCCGAGCCATGTGGAAGGCATTGGAGATGATGCCATTCACTGTGATGTGTGTGGCTCGGAAGTGAACGCGTTTCGCGTATCCAATGGCTATGTCATTGTCCTGGATCGCGAGGCGGGCGTGAGCCTGACGGTGAACAAGCAGGTGGCCGAAGAACTGGCCTCTCATGCGCAGGAATTTGCCCTGCTGCCGCATGAGGCCCAGCAGCATTCCATTCTCACGCTGGCACATGCTGATATTTCTGGCCTTGCGGCGCACATGCAGCCCTTCCTGGGCAATATCGGCACGACGCCATCAGCCGATCTGCCGGATTCACACAATGCAGGTGATTTTGGCGCCTTCCTGATCGACGCCCCACACAAATACGCCATGACCGCCGAAGCCCTCGCTGCGGCCAAGACGGACGGGCACATGGACACCAACTCCGTGCGTGAGGGCGCCATTCTGATCTGCCCGGTCAAGGTGAAGGGGGCCGGCATCTATATGGGGGATATGCACGCCCAGCAGGGCAATGGCGAGATAGCTGGCCATGCCACGGATGTTTCCGGTGAAACGGAAATTCAGGTGGAGGTCATCAAGGGACTGGCCATTGACGGGCCCATCCTGCTGCAACGCCTTGAGGACCTGCCCCCCATGGCGCGCCCGATGACGGCCGCCCAGAAGCAGGCTGTGAAGGCGCTGGGCGCGCGCTATGGCCAGATCGAGATTGAGGAAAACGGGCCCATCACCTTCATTGGCTCGGCCACCAATCTCAATGACGCCACCAAGAATGGCCTGGAACGCGCCGCTGCTGTGACCGGCCTTCCATATGACGAGATCCTGAACCGCGCAACCATCACTGGCTCCATTGAAATCAGCCGTTTGCCGGGTGTCGTGCGCGTCACCTTCCTGTGTCCGATGCCCATTCTGGAGCGGCTCGGCATCGCGCATCTCGTACGTGCGCAATACGAACTTTGAGGAGGACGTCCAATGTCTGCGAATGTGTCTGAAAACAAGACCAGGTGGGCCAGTGCTTATCCGGATCTCGGTACCGGACCTATTCCGGTCGAGCCTTGCATCTCGCCTTCCTTCTTTGATGCGGAGATGGAAAAGGTGTTCCGCAAAACCTGGCTGAAGGTGGCGCGGGTGGAAGAATTGCCCAAGCCCGGTGACTTCAAGGTGAAGAAGCTGGCCTTTGCCCATACTTCCATCATCCTCATGCGGGGCAAGGATGGAGAAATCCGCAGTTTTCACAATGTGTGCTCGCATCGCGGCAACAAGGTGATCGTGGAAAGTGGCGACGAAACCTTCGGCTCCAGTAAGGCGGCCGTGGTCACCTGCCGCTTCCATGGCTGGGTCTATGATGCGAAGGGCGATCTGGTTTCCGTGCCGGAGGAGGAGAAGTTCCACGCCTGCTTCAACCGGCATGAAAATGGCCTGACCGCAGTGCGCACCGATGTTTGGGCCGGTTTCGTCTTCATCAATCTGGATGCGGAAGGCACCCAGAGCCTGGCGGATTTCCTCGGTGGCATGGGCGTGCATCTGGGCGATTATCCCTATGAGCAGATGCCGCGCTGCTACTCTTACTACACAGATCTGGAATGCAACTGGAAGGTGGCGCATGACGCCTTCGCGGAGGCGTATCACGTCGCCACCATTCATGCGGGCTCCTTCCCCAATGTGTTCTCTTCGGGGCTGGAGAATGTGCAGCTGTTTGGCCCCCACCGGACCACGGCGGTTTGCCTGTCGATGAATGGCGAGCAAAAGCCGGTGGCCAAGCTGGCCAATGACATTACCGGGGCCTCGCTGGTGACCAATCGCGGTGCATCCATGTTGCCGCCGAGCGTCAACCCCGAACGCCGGCCGGATTTCTCCTTCGAGCTTTCGGTGCTGTTCCCCAACCTGCTGCTGCATGTGTCTGAAGGCATCTGGTTCACGCACCAGTTCTGGCCACTCTCGCACAATCGCACCCGTTGGGAGGGGCGTTATTACCTGCCGCAACCCAAGACCAATTCGGAAGTGTGGGCGCAGGAATTCTCTCAGGTTTTACAGCGCAATGCCTGGCTGGAGGATACCGCGACCATGGAAGACACCCAGGCCGCGCTCGAATCCGGCGCCAAGAAGGTGATGCACCTACAGGATGACGAAATCCTGATCCGCCACGGCTACCACGCCATCGAAGAATATATGGCTGCCGAGTGAGGGGGTACAGATGACCACGCAGATCGACAAGACTCTTCCGGCGGCCTTCGCCGAACTGGCTCCCTTCTCCGGCTGGGTGCTGCCCACGCAGGATGAGCGCCAGCAGAAGCGCTATCACTCCACCACGCAGGAGCTGCGCGCCTTTTACGATGCCATCCTGCCGCGGATGCCGGAAATTCTGGACTATGTGGACCAGTATCCGCTTGGGCAGATTCCGACTGAAGCCAAGCCGATTTTCTGGATGGCGCTTTCTCTTGCAGAAGTGGCGCCGCATGTGGAGCTGTATCGGGGAACGCCGAAGGTGCCCTACAGCTTCGATGAAGGCCGCTTTGTCGCCGAACATGGCAAGGTGCCGGCATGAGTGGGCCGGGCCGGCTGGAAGAGCGGCTGGCGCGGCTGGAAAGTGCCGAGGCCATTCGTAATCTGGTTGGCCGCTATGCCCTTGGGGCGGACAGGCGGAATGATCCGGAGATCTTCACGGGCCTGTTCACTGAAGATGCAGAATGGGAGGCGGCCGGTTTCGGCCGCTTCCAGGGCCGGGACGAGATTGTGGACGCGCTGTCGCGCATCGCCCGCGAAACCATTGTGTGGACCTTGCACTACATGACCTCCCCCATTGTGGAGATTGATCCCGATGGGGCTGGCGCAAGTTGCCGCTGGTGGTTGTGGGAGCTGTCGAAAATCACCGAACAGCCTGGTGCGGAGCCCGTGGCGCATTTTCTGGGCGGCACCTATGAGGCGCGCTTGCGGCAGACGCCGGAAGGCTGGCGCTTCGCGAAGGTGACGCTGGATCTGCCTCTCGTCACGCCTCACATGCCCGGATTTCGCATCCGGCCATGCCCCTCAGAAATACAAGGATGAGACCATGCGCAAGATCGCCATCATCGGTGGGGGCCAGGGCGGGCTGCTGCTCGGCTTCGGCCTGATCGACAAGGGTTATGACGTGACCCTCTACTCCGACCGCACGGCGGAGCAGGTCTTACACGCCCGTATGGCCAGTACGGCCTTCATGTTCGAAAGCTCCTTGAAGCTTGAGCGCGAACTGTGCCTGAATTTCTGGGAAGATCTGTGCCCCTATGGTGAGGGGATGCACGTTGATTTCCGTGGGCCGGATGGCTCCGTGGCGCTCAGTGTACAGGGGCGGCTGGGCGACAATCGCGGGCAGGCGCTGGATCAGCGCACCAAGTTTCATCGCTGGATGAATGAATTTTCCCGTCGGGGCGGGCGGCTGGAAATCCAGTCCATTTCCCTGACGGATCTGGACAGAATTTCGGCGGAGAATGATCTCACCATCGTGGCGGCCGGCAAGGGGGCGATTTCCAGCCTGTTTGAGCGGGATGCCGCGCGCTCGACGCATGAAACGCCGCCCCGCGTTCTGGCCGCGGTTCTGGTGACAGGCTCGAACCTGACGGGAGACCGGCCATGGCGGGAGATCCCGTTCCGTCCCCTGCGCTTCAACTTTATTGCCGGCGCGGGTGAATATTTCTCCCTGCCTTTCTACACGCACACCCGTGGCGAGTGTCGCAGCTATCTGTTCGAGGCGGTTCCCGGTGGCCCCATGGACATTTTCCAGCAGGCCAAGGATGGCGCCGAGATGCTGGAGGCCGTGCGCACCTGCGTGAAGCGCCTGACGCCCGACCAGGCCGAGCATGTGCCGGATGACATGCAGCTGGCCGATGCCAACGCCTGGCTCAAGGGCAGCTTTACGCCGACGATCCGCAAGCCGGTGGGGACATTGCCTTCTGGGCGGCTTGTCTTCGGCATTGGCGATGCGGTGGTGTTGAATGACCCCATTGCCGGGCAGGGGGCCAACAATACCAACCGCATGGTGAAGGCCTATCTGGAAGCGATCGTGGCGCATGGCGACAAGCCCTTCGATCGGGAATGGATGGAAGAGCTGTTCAATGGCTTCTGGGAAACATCGGGCCAGTATACGACAGCCTTTACCAATGCTCTGTTGAAGCCGCCGACACCGCCCATTCAGGAATTGCTCGGGGCGGCCTCGCAGGTTCAGGCGATTGCGGATGGTTTCTGTCGCAACTTCAACAATCCTCCGGATTTTTGGCCGGCTCTTGGCGATCTGGACGCCGCGCGCGCCCTCATTGCTGAAAAGACGGGGGCGGCAGGTCACGGGGAGTGTGCTGATGTCGCGTGAAATCATGCCGTCTGAAACAGCGTCACATGAGCTCACGCCGGAGGCGGCGGCCGCAGAGGCTCGCCGCACCCTGCGCCGCGCTCTTGGGCTATTTGCCACCGGCGTCTGTGTGGTCACCACAACGGCGCCCTCTGGAGAACGGGTGGGGTTGACCATCAACTCCTTCTCCTCCGTCTCGCTTGATCCGCCTCTGGTGTTGTGGAGCCTCGCGCGCAGTTCGCCATGGCTGGAACTGTTCCGCAATGCCTCGCATTTTGCGGTGAATGTGCTTTCCGCAGAGCAGGAGGAGTTGTGCTCCCGCTTTTCCCGTCCGGTGGAGGATCGTTTTGCGGGCCTTGATGTGGCCCATGGGGCTGGCAAGGCCCCGCTTTTGCCCGGCTGTCTGGCGCATTTCGAATGTGCCCAGGAACAGGTCGTGGAGGCTGGCGATCATATCATTCTGCTGGGACGGGTGCTGAGCCATCGCAAGGGTGATGGCGCGGATGCGCTGGTTTTCTGCAATGGCGTGTTGCGCAGTTGGCCCATGGCTCTGGCGAGCATGGCGGCGTCATCCACGACAGCGCCTGCTTCCGCTGCGGTGGAGGCGTGAATGGAGGAGGATCTTTCCGGCAAGGTCGCCATTGTAACGGGCGGAGCCACATTGTTGGGCGCTGCGGTTGTGGAGGCGCTTGTCGCCGCCGGCGCTCGGACAATGGTGGCTGATATTGATGAAGCCGGCGGTGCGCGATGTGTCGCTTCGCTGGAGGGGCGGGCTCTGTTCCACCCCACCGATGTCACCCGCGATGCGGGGATTGCGGATGTGGTCCGCGTGACGATGGAGCGGTTCGGGCGCATTGATTATCTGGTGAATGCGGCCGCCTGCTATGCCGATCACGGGCCGGATTCTCCCCGGACGGATTGGGCGCGCAGCTTTGATGTGAATGTGTTTGGTGCTGCGGGCATGATCCGGGCCTGCCGGCCGCACATGGCGGCGCAAGGTGGTGGCAGTGTGGTGAATGTCACCAGCGTTTCCGCCAGTGTTGCTCAGGGCGGCCGCTGGGTTTACCCCGCCACCAAGGCCGCCTTGGAACAGCTTACCCGTAATGCCGCTCTGGATCTGGCCGGAGAAGGCATCCGCGTGAATGCCGTGGCTCTGGGCTGGACCTGGTCCGCGCCCATCGCCGCGATGGCTGGCGGAGACCGGGCGAAAGCTAATGCCATTGCGGCTCCTTTCCACATGACTGGACGGGTTGGGAACCCGGACGAAGTGGCTGAAGCCATTCGGTTCCTGCTGTCTTCGCGCGCGTCCCTCATCACGGGCACCACGCTGGCGGTGGATGGCGGTTATCTCGCACTTGGCCCTGAGGGCCGCTCCGGCGCGGCGACATGATCTGCCGGTGAGACAACAGAAAAAGGGAGAGGTGCACATGACAGAGACCAGCCTGATGGCCGCGGACATCGCCCTGTGTCGCATGGATGAGGTGCCGGAAGATGGCGCGCTGCGTGTGGAGCTGGAGGGGCGTCCGCCCTTGGCCGTATTCCGCGTGGGAGGCCGTTTCCATGTCACCGATGATACCTGCACGCATGGCGAGGCATCTCTCGCCGAGGGGGAGATTGATGTGGAAGAGGGCATTGTGGAATGCCCCTGGCATGCCGGAGCTTTTGAGCTGGCCACGGGAAAGCCCTGTGGCGCGCCCTGCACCGTTGCCCTGCGTGTACACGCTTTTGAAGAGCGTGACGGCCGCCTGTTTCTGAAGGAGTAATCATGGCGCAGATCACTATTGCGGGCGGTGCAAGTTATGAATGCGCCGCCGATGACACCTTGTTGCGCGCCGGGCTGCGGGCGGGTCTTGGTTTGCCATATGAGTGCAATGCAGGCGGGTGCGGCACCTGCAAGGTGGAAGTGGTGGATGGGGCGGTTGAGAATATGTGGCCGGATGCGCCGGCTCTTTCTGATCGCGACAGGCGCAAGGGGCGGGTTCTGGCCTGCCAGTGTCGTCCGCAGGGTGATTGCACCGTGAAGTTGCGGCTGGACCCGGCCTGTGTTCCTCCGGTGTCGCCGCGCCGTCTGCGCGCCCGCCTTGTGGGCGTGATGGAGGTGACGCACGATATTCGCAGCTTTCGCTTTCACACCGCAGAGCCGGCGCATTTCATGCCTGGGCAGTATGTGATGGTGAGCGGGGCGGCGGGCGTGGAGCGGGCTTATTCTCTGGCCAATTGCCCCAATGAGGTCGGCGAGTGGGAGGTGATGGTGCGCCGCGTGCCTGAGGGCCGCATGAGCAACGCCTTGTTTGATGCGCCTCCGCAAGAGGTCACGCTGGATGGCCCCTTCGGGCTGGCCACCCTGCAACCCGGTGAGCGGGATATTGTGTGCCTTGCGGGCGGTTCCGGGCTTGCGCCTATGGTGTCCATTGCGCGCGGCGTGGCGCAGAATGCGGCGGATCGCCGTCGGGTCATCTTTTTCCATGGCGGGCGGACCCGCAGGGATATTCTGGATGAGGCGCGTCTTCGGGCCATGACGGGGCTGGATGAGCGGCTTGTCTATAGGCCGGCGCTTTCTGAGGAAGATGTGGATGGGCTCACCCGAGGTTTTCTGCATGAGGTGGCCCAAAATCATCTACATGCAGACATTGACGCCTATGATTATTACTGTGCTGGCCCGCCGCCGATGACGCAGGCCCTGGAAGAGTGGCTGGTGCGGCAGCAGGGGTTACCTGCCAGCCGTGTGCGGTTTGATCGCTTTTTCTGAAACGCTTTCATGCTGAGCCGCGCGATTTGCCGGGTTTGAAGGCGCGGACGGTCTTTGTGTGCGATCCTTGCCCGCAATGTTCGGGCGAGAGGGGGCAGCTCTTTGGGCGGCCCCCCTTTTTTGTCGGCCCAAAGCGCTGAGCCGTGCGGGCATGTCATGAGGCATGCGATAAGAGGGGCCATGCAGAATGTCACAAATGGGCGAGACATTTTCACTGTTGCCGGATATCGCTATCGCCAGCAACGCGTGGAAGGTTCAGGCGCCTGTGCCAACTTTTTTCGCGAGGCCGGCATGGCTGGTGGTTTCTGAATATTGGGGGCGAGATCGGCGATGGATCAGGTGCAGGTGCAATATCTGAACAAGACCGGAAACTGGACCACCGTGATGATGGTGCAGAATCTCACGCCGAATATTCAGGTGGCCATGCAGCAGACAGCCCGCAATCATCCCGGATGCCGGGTCCGTGCTGTCGATATGTCCGGGCGGGTGGTGGATATTCTGTAGAGGACCAGCGCAGCTCTGTTGCGCTAGGGGCGTTCTACCACCACTGCCGGAGCCATCTGGATCAGGCCAACCTCTTCTCCCTCCAGGGCGGAGGCATGGCTGGGGGCCAGGGCCTGCAATTCCTGGCCCTCTGCTGTGGTCAGCACATAGGTTGTCGCAAAGCCGCGGAAAATCCGCTCCCGCACCCGGAAGCGCGGGGCATCCTGCGCAAGCGGGGCCAGGTGCAGGGCTTCCGGCCGCAGGGAAAGGGTGACAGGGCCGGGGGGCTCATCGCGGTCGAGTTCCAGTGGGCCCAGAAAAGTGAGCGCCTGTCGGCCGGGTGCAGCGCCGGGCACTTTGCCTGAGAGAAGATTGGTCTGCCCCAGAAAGCTGGCGACAAAGGCATTGGCCGGACGGGCATACAGCTCTTCCGGCGGGCCGGCCTGCTCCAGCCGGCCAGCACGCAGAACGCTCACCCGGTCTGCGAAAGACAGCGCCTCTTCCCGGTCATGGGTGACAAACAGCACCGAAATGCCATGGGTTTTGAGCAGAAGCCGCATGTCACGCCGGGCCGCTTCGCGCAGCGAGGCATCCAGATTGGAGAAGGGCTCATCCAGCAGCAGCATGGCCGGGCGCGCCGCCAGTGAGCGGGCCAGAGCCACGCGCTGTTGCTGCCCGCCGGAAAGTTCTGCTGGATAACGCTGTTCCAGCCCCTGAAGATGCAGCATGGCCATATGCTCATCCACGCGAGCCTCCCGCGTGGCCCGCGGCAGATGGTTGAGGCCGAAGCCGATATTGCCGGCTACCGTCAGATGCGGGAAGAGCGCATAATCCTGAAAGACAATGCCGATATCCCGCCGCTCAGGCGGCAGATGGCCAATGGCTTCATGGGCCATTTCAATGCGCCCTGCATCGGCCCGCTCAAAGCCGGAGACAAGCCGCAGAAGGGTGGATTTTCCGCAACCTGAAGGGCCGATAAGGGCATGAATTTCCCCCTGCGCCAGCGATAGGTGCACACCATCCACGGCGCGCACATCACCAAAACATTTGGTGAGGCCGGAAAGGGAGAGCAGGGGGGCGACGGCGGGCGGCGTGGTTTGAAGCATGAATCGGGCCTGAGGCGGGGTCAGTCATTGAGGCGGCTTTCGCCGCTGGCGTTCTTGTCCGGGCGGGCGAGGACAAGGCCGATGAAAAGGCCGGAAAAAACAATCATCAGCGCGGCATAGGGGGCGGCATCATAAAGAGCACCCTCAGTGGTATGCGAGAAGACATTCATGGCCAGCGTATGGGTGCCGGTGGGTGAGAGCAGCAAGGTGATGGGCAGTTCTTTCGCGGCCACCATGAAGGCCAGAAGCCCGCCGGCGATCAGCGCGCGCGCAAGCTGCGGCAGTGTCACGCGGGAGAAGGCTTCCATCGGCCCGCAGCCCAAAGCGCGCGCCGCTTCCTCCACCCTTGGGCCGAGCTGAAGCAGCCGCGCACGGGCCGGCCCGATAGCCAGCGCAAGAAAGTGCAGGGCCAGCGTGGCAATGAGCAGGCCCATGCTCTGATAGAGGAAGGGCAGGGCCGAGAGCGAGAGAAAGGCCATGGCCAGCGCAAAAGGCAGGGCTGGCACGGTATAGCCCAGATAGACCAGACGCTCGCACAGAAAGGAGATGCGGCCGGGATGGCGCGCCGCCAGCAGGGCGACGGGCAGTGCGCCAGCCATGGCGATGAGCGCAACCGGCCCGGCAATACCCAGGGTTTGCAGGGCGGAATGGCCAATGCCGGCCCAGTCCAGATCCACCGGCGCGCGCAGCAGCCAGAACAGGATGACCCCAAAAGGCACGCCCAGAGAAGCCAGAAGCACCAGCCCGATAAAGAGGGCAGCGGGAATGGCCATGCGCCCCAGCGGACGGCGCTGAACGGGCCGGGCCGCTCCTGTGCCGCTGCGCGCAAGCCTTGTGCCGCGCACCGCCCAGGCTTCCAGCAGCAGGAAGGAGGCGGCCAGCGCCATGAGCATCAAAGAGAGCCAGGCAGCATAATAGACTTCAAACGCGCCAGCATATTGATTGTAGATGGCGGATGAGAACACATCATAGCGCATCAGCGCGATGGCCCCATAATCCCCCACCGTATAGAGCGCGATCACCAGCCAGCCGGAGAGAAAGGCTGGTTTGAGATGAGGCAGAACCACGCTGAAAAAAGTGGAAAGGCGTGAGCGCCCAAGGCTACGGGCGCTTTCTTCCAGCGCCGGGTCCAGCGCCGCCAGTGCGGTGCGCAAATTCAGGAACAGATAGGGAAAGACATAAAGCCCCAGCGCCAGAGAAGCGCCTGTCAGCCCTTCCAGCCGCGGCAGGCGCAGGCCGAAAAACTGGTTCAGCGGCCCATAATAGCCAGAAAGGCCGATGAGCGCATAAGCCATGACATAGCCGGGAATGGCGAGGGGCAGGGTGAACAGCGCGCTGAACAGCCCCGGCAGCGGGATGCGATAGCGCGTGACAAGAAGCGCCAAAGGCAGGGCGATGAGGGTGGAAAGCCCCAGCACGCACACCACCAGCGCCAGCGTGTTCGCCAGAAGCTGCGCCGTGGCCGGCCGCCACAATAAGAGGGCCAGCTCGCTCCATTCCACATTGGAGGCGCGCACCAGCAGATAGATGAGAGGCACAAGCATGGCCCCTCCGGCCAGAAAGGCCGGAAGGGTGAGAAACAATGGGGGGCGGGCCCCGCTTGTGGCGCGAGAGGCAATCATGCCTGTCTCTTACAGCAGGCCAAGCTCCGTCAGAAGCTTCTTTGTGCCGGCGGTGTCGGAAAGCACATCCAGCTTCACGTCCGGGGCTGCGGCCTCGGGATTGGCCACAGCGCCCAAAGCCGGGTTGGGGATGACCCCCTTCACCACCGGATATTCACCCACGGTGGAGACAAAATATTGCTGGGCCGCAGGCGAAAGCAGGAATTCAACGAACTTCTGCGCATCGTCCTTTTCACCGGAGGACTTCAGCACGCCGGCGCCGGCGACAAACAGCAGGTTGCCAATATCGCCCTTCTCGAAGAAGATCTGCTCCACGGGGAACTTGCGATCACGCGCCTTGAAGCGCGGCAGATAGTAGTTGTTCACGAGTGCCGCGTCGATTTCACCATCGGCAATGGCCTGAATCAGCGAGACATTGTTGGCGTAGGTTTTCGCGCCATTATCCTTCAGGCCCTGTACGAAGGCGCGGGCCTTGTCTTCACCTTCGGTGGCGCGCATGGCGGTGAGGAAGGCCTGGAAAGAGGCGTTGCGCGGGGCAAAGCCCACCTTGCCCTTCCATTCCGGCTTGACGAGATCATGCACGGAGGCGGGCAGGGCGTCGGCCTTCAGCCGTTCGGAGGAATAGGCCAGAGTGCGGGCGCGGGCAGAGGTGCCAACCCAGCTCTTGTCCTCGGCGCGGAAGGCCGGCAACTGCTCCTCGAAGAGGCCATCCGGCAGTACGACCAGCAGATCTGTGTTGGAGCCCAGCGCGCCGGCATCCTGCGCAATGAACACATCGGCGGGGCTCTTGTCGGCTTCCTCGCGCAGCAGCGCGGCGAGTTCCGCCGTGGAGCCGTAGCGGGTCTTGGCGGTGATGCCCGTCTGTTCCTCGAAGCTCTTGATGAGCGGAGCCATGAAGCTTTCGCCACGGCCGGAATAAATGGTGATTTCATCGGCCGCAGCCATCTGGCTGAAGGCCGGCAGGCTGATGGCCAGGCTGGTCAGGGCCAGCAAAGACATGCGCAGGCTTTTCCTCATGGGGCGCTCCATATCTGTGTTCCGGTGCGGAAGCGTGCTCTGGGGCATGCGTGTCTCAGGGCTGTGTTGTCGCAGCCCTGTTTTTGCCGGACAATGTTTGAAATGCACATGAAATGTAGCGTGTCTTCAGTGGAAGTGAAGTCTATAATCTGTTTTTGATGTGCAGATCGGCGTGTAATTTGCAGTTTTGAATCATTCTAATCAGTTTCTATCTTTGTATATATTAGAATCTTTCCGGGGTGGACTGTGCCGGGCGCGTGGCGCGGTGCGTTCTGAATGGCACGGTTCGCAGGGCGGGAGGAGGCCGGCAAACCCGCCTCATTCCAGGGCGGGCTGCGTATTTTCCGTGTTATATTGAATGTATACATTCGAATTTCAGGTTGAGCCTATGCAGATGAATATGGACGGCGTTCATCCGGCCCTGATGGACCCGTGGGAGGCGGCCCATGCCAGCGGCGATGGGGTCGTGATCGCATTGCTGGAAGCGACCCATGGGCCGGCCTATCGCAGCGCGGGTGAGGCCATGGCCATCTTTGCGGATGGACAATATGTCGGCGCGCTGTCGTCAGGCTGTATCGAGGCCGATCTTGTGTTGCAGGCGCGGGAGGTGCGCGGCACGGGGAAGGGCCGGCATGTGCGCTATGGCGTGGGCTCGCCCTTTCTGGATATGCGCCTGCCTTGCGGCGGGGCCATTGAGGTGCATCTGTTCCTGATCCGAGATGCGGATATTCTCGCGCGCCTTGTTGCGGCGCGCCGGGCCCGGAAGGCGGTGGCGCTGCATGTTTCGGCAGAGGGGCGGCTCAGTCTGGAAGCGTATCAGTTGACGGGTCCGCAGGGGGAAGGTTTCACGATCGGTTTCCGGCCTCCGGTGCGTTTCGTCATTTTCGGGGCGGGGCCGGAGGCGTCACTCTTCGCGAGTCTGGTGCGCAGTCTGGGCTTTGAACATCTTCTGGTTTCTCATGAGGAGGACAGCCTGAAGGCGGCGCAGGTGTTGGGCTGCGATGTGCGCCGCTTGCAGCGCGTGAGCGAGCTGGACGCGTTGGACATTGATGCCGATTGCGCCACGGTTCTATTTTATCACGATCATGACCATGAGCCGATGATCCTGAAATATCTGCTCTCTACACCGGCCTTCTATATTGGTGCGCAAGGCAGCCGTGCCACGCAGGCCACGCGGCTGGCGCGGCTGTATGAAACGGGTGTGGAGGAGGTGGATCTGGCGCGCATCCGTGGGCCCATCGGGCTTATTCCCTCCTCGCGTGATCCGCGGACGCTGGCCGTCTCGGTTCTGGCCGAAATCATTGATGAGGCCAATGTCCTGCGCACGGCGCAAGAGCGGGTGAAAAATGCGGGGTACAGGGCTTGAAAGGCAATGCGAAGCACGCTTCGCAGTTGACGGCGCGATGGTCCTGGCGCAATGTGGCCGAGCCATTACAGATGGTGGCGTTGCAGCTTGCAGAGGCCCGTTTCTCAGGTTGCCGCGCATTGGGCCAGGGTCGCATGCGCATAAGGTGGCATGAGGCATGGCCCGAGCCGGCTGATGGCCGGCTGCACATTTTCCGGGGCCATTTTCGGCGTGATGGTCCGGAGCCCTGCTTCCTGCCGATATGTCTGAGCCGATGTCTGCCCGTCTGAAAATTGATCCGTTCCTGCCGGCGCTTGTCGCCGTGGTTCTTCTCGCCCTGCTGTGGCCGCAGCTTGGTGTCTCCGGTGGCCCTCTGCATGCGGACAAGGCCGCCAGCTGGGGCATCGCCATTGTCTTCTTCCTCTATGGCGTCTCCCTCTCCACCCGCAAGCTGGTGGAAAGC